>JAZSIM010000030.1:0-5453 GCA_045533835.1 Acutalibacteraceae bacterium | reverse complement strand
AGGCGGTGGCGGAAGAGAACACGCCATCATAAAGAAAATCAAGGAAAATCCCGATGTAACCGAGATTTTTGCACTTCCCGGAAACGGCGGTATGTCAAAGGATGCCACTTTAGCAGGCATAAGTGCTACCGACATTGACGGCATTGTTGCTTTTGCAAAGGAAAACAGGATTGATTATGCTGTTGTTGCACCCGATGATCCGCTAGTTCTCGGCTGTGTAGACAGACTCGAGGAAATCGGCATCCCCTGCTTCGGTCCCCGTGCAAATGCCGCTATAATTGAAGGCAGTAAGGTATTTTCAAAAAACCTTATGAAGAAATATAACATTCCCACTGCAAAATACGAGGTTTTCAGTGATATGGAAAAGGCACTCGAATATCTCGAGAGCGCACCTATCCCTACGGTTATCAAGGCAGACGGACTTGCTCTCGGCAAGGGTGTTATTATCGCATTCACACTTGAGGAGGCAAAGGATGCCGTAAAGTCCATGATGCTTGACAAGGCATTCGGCAAAAGCGGTGACAACATCGTTATTGAAGAATTTCTTCAGGGTCCTGAGGTTTCCGTTCTTGCATTTACGGACGGTAAAGCAGTAAAGCCTATGGTTTCTTCAATGGACCACAAGAGAATCGGTGATAATGATACGGGACTTAATACGGGAGGCATGGGAACAATTGCTCCCAATCCCTATTACACCAAGGACGTAGCAGACAGATGTATGAAGGAAATCTTCCTTCCCACAATAAATGCAATGAACGAGGAAGGCAGAACCTTCAAGGGCTGTCTTTACTTCGGTCTTATGATTACAAAGGACGGACCCAAGGTTATAGAATATAACTGCCGTTTCGGTGACCCCGAAACTCAGGTTGTTCTTCCCCTTCTCGAAAGCGACCTGCTGACGGTTATGAAGGCGGTAACAGAAGAAAAGCTCGATGAAACTGAGGTTAAATTCTCTGAGAAGAGCGCATGCTGTGTAATTACCGCATCAAAAGGCTACCCTACCGCTTATGAAAAGGGCTTCGAGATCACATTTACCGACGAAGCACTTGCTGCTACCTTTGTTGCAGGAGCAAAGGAGGAAAACGGCAGACTTGTTACCTGGGGCGGAAGAGTTACCGGTACCACCGCAGTTGCAGATACACTTGAGGCTGCAATAAAGGAAGCCTACCGTCTTTCCGACGGTGTTAAGTTTGAGGGTGCTTACAGAAGATCCGATATCGGACAGCGTGCCCTTCAGGCGAAATGATAATGGAGGAAATTTTTTATGGTTTATCGTATATTTGTAGAAAAGAAGACAGGCCTTGATAACGAAGCCAAGGGACTTCTTAACGAAGCAAGAAATCTTCTCGGCATTGAAGGCTTAGAGGACATCCGTCTTTTCAACCGCTACGATGCAGAAAACATTACTGAAGAATTATTCGGCTATGCCGTAAAGACTGTTTTCTCTGAGCCTCAGCTTGATAACGTATCTGACAGTGTAGAGCTTCCCGAGGCATACGTTTTTGCTGTTGAAGCACTTCCCGGTCAGTTTGACCAGAGAGCTGACTCTGCAGCACAGTGTATTCAGATTATCTCTCAGGGCGAGCGTCCCCTTATCCGTACTGCAAAGGTTTATGCCCTTTACGGTGCCCTTACTGAAGCTGACATTGCAGCCTTCAAGCATCACGTAATAAATGCCGTTGAAAGCCGTGAAGCAGCTCTCGAGAAGCCCGAAACACTTACTGCTGTTTATGCAGCTCCCGAAAAGGTTGCTGTTGTTGAAGGCTTTATTTCAATGGACGAAAATGCTCTCGCAGAGCTCCTTGACGAAAAGGGTCTTGCAATGGATCTTGACGACCTCAAATTCCTGCAGGGCTACTTCAGAGATACAGAGCACAGAGATCCCACAATCACAGAAATCCGTGTTGTTGACACATATTGGTCCGACCATTGCCGTCACACAACCTTCTCAACACATATAGACAATGTACGCATTGACGATCCTGCTGTACAGGCTGCGTACGAGCGTTATCTTGCTGCAAGAGTAGAGGTTTACGGTGAAGAAAAAGCCGCTAAACGTCCTCAGACTCTTATGGATATCGCAACAATCGGAACAAAGACCCTTAAAAAGCGCGGTCTTCTTCCCGAGCTTGACGAAAGTGAAGAAATCAATGCCTGCTCAATCCACGTAACTGCTACAGTTAACGGTGAGGATCAGGACTGGCTTCTTATGTTCAAGAACGAAACGCCCAACCATCCTACAGAAATCGAGCCCTTCGGCGGTGCCGCAACCTGTATCGGCGGATGCATCCGCGATCCCCTTTCAGGACGTGCATACGTTCATCAGGCTATGCGTGTAACAGGTGCCGGCGATCCCAGAAAGACTATTGCAGAAACCTTACCCGGTAAGCTTCCTCAGAGAAAAATCTGTCAGACAGCAGCTGCAGGCTACTCCTCCTACGGCAACCAGATAGGTCTTGCAACCGGCCACGTTGCCGAAATGTATCACGAGGGCTTCGTTGCAAAGCGTATGGAATGCGGTGCCGTTGTTGCCGCTGCTCCCGCTTACAACGTACGCCGTGAAAGACCCGCTCCCGGTGACGTTATCGTTCTTCTCGGCGGTCGTACCGGCCGTGACGGTATCGGCGGTGCTACAGGCTCATCAAAAAGCCACAATATGAAGTCACTTACAACAATGGCTTCAGAGGTACAGAAGGGTAACGCACCCGAGGAAAGAAAGATTCAGCGACTTTTCAGAAACGCAGAGGTTACCCGTCTTATCAAGCGCTGTAACGACTTCGGCGCAGGCGGTGTTTCCGTTGCTATCGGTGAGCTTGCTCCCGGTCTTCAGATTGACCTTGATGCAGTACGCAAAAAATACGAGGGTCTTGACGGTACCGAAATTGCAATTTCCGAATCTCAGGAACGTATGGCTGTTGTTGTAGCTGCAGAGGATGCAGATAAGTTCATCGAATTTGCAGAAAAAGAAAACCTTGAAGCCTACCGTGTTGCCGTTGTAACAGAGGAAGAGCGTATGGTTATGAAGTGGAAGGGCAACATAATTGCCGACCTCAGCCGTGAATTCCTTGACACAAACGGAGCAGTAAAGCACGCTGATGCTCATATTACAGCAAAGGATCTTTCAGTCTTAAGTAAGGCTATGTTCGGCTCATTACGTGAAATGGCTTCAGATCTCCGTACCGCAAGCCAGAGAGGTCTTGTTGAAAGATTCGACTCAACCATCGGCGCCGGCAGCATCATTATGCCCTACGGCGGTAAGCGTCAGCTGACTCCCGCACAGTCAATGGCTGCAGTTCTTCCCGTGCTTCCCGGTCAGGAAACGGATGCTGCAAGCGTATTCAGCTGGGGCTGTGATCCCGACCACCTTTCCGTTGATCCTTATACAGGTGCTCACGCATCTATCTATAATTCAGTTGCAAAGCTTGTTGCAGCAGGCTGTGACTACAAGAAGGCATATCTTACCTTACAGGAATTCTTCGAGAAGCTGAAAACTGAACCCGAGCGTTGGGGCAAGCCCTTTGCTGCTCTCCTTGGTGCACTTGATGCTCAGCTTGAATTGGGCGCTGCTGCTATCGGCGGTAAGGACTCAATGTCAGGCTCATTCCTCGACAAGGACGTTCCTCCCACACTTATCTCCTTCGCTATTGCTCCCATTAAGAAGCAGGACGTTATAAGCCCCGAATTCAAGGAAGCAGGAAATCCCGTTTATCTCTTCGGTGCTGCAGATGAAAGTGCAGACAGTCTGAAATCTACCTGGGAAGCATTCCACAAGCTTTGTGCTGAGGGCAAGGTTAAGGCTTCATGGGCTGTTGAGCGCGGCATAGGCGAAGCAGTCATGAAGATGTCCTTCGGTAACAATATCGGCTTCAAGGCTTCATCTGACCTTAAGGATAACTGGCATCTCGGTATGTGGGGCTTCATTGTGGCTGAGCTTACAGAAGACGTAACACTTCCCGGTGTTATGAAAATCGGTACAACAACGGAAGAAGCTGTTATCGACCTCGGAAACGACAGCGCTTCAATTGAAGAGCTCTACAAATTACACACAGCAACTCTTGAGGACGTATATCCCACCAAGGCTAAGGAAGACAAGGGCGAAATCCCCACCTTCTCCTTTGACGGCAAGTGCAGCGTAAGACCTCAGAACAAGGTTGCACGTCCCAAGGTGCTCATCCCCGTATTCCCCGGCACAAACTGTGAATACGATTCTGCCCGTGCCGTTGAAAAAGCAGGCGCAGAGGCTGAAATTTTCGTAATAAGAAACCTTACGGCAGAAGACGTTGCAAGAAGCGTTGAAGGCTTCTCAAAGAAGGTTAAGGAAAGCCAGATTATCTTTATTCCCGGCGGCTTCTCAGGCGGTGACGAGCCCGACGGCTCCGCAAAGTTTATCACGGCATTCTTCCGTAACCCCGCAGTCAAGGAAGCTGTAACAGACCTTCTTGACAACCGTGACGGTC
This sequence comes from Acutalibacteraceae bacterium, assembly GCA_045533835.1. Classification (GTDB taxonomy): domain Bacteria; phylum Bacillota; class Clostridia; order Oscillospirales; family Acutalibacteraceae; genus RUG806. The sequence goes on along the minus strand of JAZSIM010000030.1, from coordinate 996 downwards.
TTATGTGCGGTATCTGCAACGGCTTCCAGGCTCTTATCAAGCTCGGTCTTGTTCCCTACGGCAGGATTATTGATACAGATGAAAGCTGTCCTACTCTTACCTTCAACAACATCAACCGCCATCAGAGCAGAATCGTTCATACACGTATCGCGTCAACCAAGTCCCCCTGGCTTACTTCAATGAACGTGGGCGATATCGTAAACGTACCTATTTCCCACGGTGAAGGTAAGTTCCTGGCTTCCCCCGAGCTTATCGCAGAGCTCAGCAAGAACGGACAGATTGCAACACAGTACGTTGACCTTGAAGGTAATGCTACTGCAAACATCGATTTCAATCCCAACGGTTCTCTTTGCGCTATTGAGGGTATCACCTCCCCCGACGGCAGAGTATTCGGTAAGATGGGTCACTCCGAACGTTTTGACACAAACCTCTACCGCAACGTCCCCGGCAACTTCGACCTGGGTATGTTCAGATCCGCTGTCAAATACTTCAAGGACTGATTGGCAACAATGCATAAATAAAAATCCCCCTTTACAGGGGGATTTTTATTATTTCCGTAAACTTTTTATTTTTCGTATTTTTCCCACGCATCCACGTATGCGGCCAAATCGCTTTCGACGGCAGATTTGATGGCGTCGTAGTCAACGTCAAAGGTGTTTTTCCCTTTTTGCACCGAACCGTCAAACACCGTGGAAATGTTGCCGAAATCGTTACAAAGACCAATATCAAAATAAGAAGAATCAAAAATGATGGCGAGAATAATACGGATATGCTCGTCGCGGGCAACCCTTCCCTTCAAAAATACTTCGTAGTAGTTTTTAAGGAGAATCTCTCTACCGTAGAAGGAAAGTGCCTCGAGAACGGCGGCATGATCGCTACGATTGCCCCTTTTCACGTAAGAAGGAATCGCAACTGCGGGCGCATCCGCCGTGTATGCGTGGTAATACCCTTTCTGTACCACGTCAAGCTTCGGAATCGGCAAAAGTCCGAAATCCG
>JAZSIM010000005.1:0-7867 GCA_045533835.1 Acutalibacteraceae bacterium | reverse complement strand
TGATCCTTTGCGGGCTCACCGCCGAAGGTAAATCTCTTTCCTACTGTCTTAAAGGTTTCCTTGAGGCTTTCTCCGAATGAGCCTGAGAAGATTGAAGGCTCCGTTGAAGCATCATAAGTGAACTGTCCGGGCTCTGCACAGTCCTCGACTACGTTGCCCTGCTCGACGATGATCATACACTGACCGTCTGCGACAACGATACCCGAGCCCGATGTGATAACATTATCACTGCCCTTTGTGTTTGAAGAACGACCTGATACATTCTTCTGTCCTTTTACTATAAGTACATCCTCGCTTATGGAATCGCAGGTGAAAAATTCTTTCCATTGATCGGCTAAAACGCCTCCCAATGCTCCGATTCCGGCTTTAATAAGTCCCATAAATTATTTCTCCTTTCGGTTGATTGCATTATATTATGTTATATTATATGAGGGGATCTGCCTGAGAAAGCTGAGCCTCATTTTCTCTCTTTTCTCTTATAAACTTGTAGATCGGCTCAAGATTCTTTCTGTCAAGAGGATATCCGAACTTCATAAGAAGCCATACTCCCGTGTAAACGATAGCGGGGATTACGGTACAGATAAGCATAATCTTCTGGCTTGTCCCCTCTACGAAGCCGTAGGTGTCGCCCGAATAGTTTGCCCACTGTAAAAGGAAAAGTCCGAGGCCGTCAGCAATTGTCTGACCGAGCTTTCTTGAGAAGGTGTAAACCGCGTAAACAGCACTTTCGTTGCGTATGCCTGTCTTATATTCCTGATAGTCGATGACGTCCATAACAACAGCCCAACAGGTAAGGCTTACGAAGGTGTAGCCGAAGCCTATAAGAAGAAGGCTTGCCATAAATATCCAGGCGGGAAGTCTGCCGTTTACGGGGTCTATCATAGCGAGTGTTTTGGGATTGTTTGCAATTATTGCAATACCAACGGATGCAGCCGCCGCAATAACGGAGAAATTACCGCAAAGCTCCTTTTTGCCGTATTTTTCAACAAGCTTGGGAGTTAAAAGAACGAATATAACCATGGGAAGATAGTTGCATATCGTTCCTATTGTACCGAGTCCCGTGTTGAGGAAGTAGTTTTTGTAAAGATAAGCATTGAAGGAGTTGAACTGAAGCTGACCGCTTATAAGTATACCTGCAAGAGCAACCGTGATAAAGGGACGGGACTTAAGAAGTCCGCCGTAGGTTGCCTTGAAATCAAACTTCGGCTCGGGAGCAGAGGGAACTCTTTCCTTTGTGGTTTTATAGCCCCAGAGGTAGAAGATAATTGAAAGAATACCCATTACAAGACCGAAAACAAACATCTTGTTTCCGTCAGCATCCTCAATCACCTTGCCTGTTACGGGGTCAAGCAAAGGCTTGCCTGCACCGTCAAGCCTTGTGGTGTAAATAAGCATAGGTGCAAGCAGAGAAACTACCGCACCGCCCACACCTGAGCCTATGGAACGGAAGGTTGAAAGAAGTGTTCTGCCCTTGGGGTCATCCGTAATAACGGATGCAAGTGAGCCGAAGGGGATATTCATACCCGTATACATCATACCGTAGAAGGTGTAAGCAACAAGGGCAATTACGAAAAGAGCTACGGTGTTTGATGTTAATTTATGGTATGGCAAGAAGCACAGAACCGTCGAAATGCCGAGAGGCACGGAAACCCATTTCAGATAGGGACGGAATTTGCCGTCCTTCGTCGGGGGCTTTTTGGCAACCATTGCACCCCAGATAGGATCGTTTATGCAGTCCCAGAGCCTTGTGATAATAAGCATAAAGCCTGCCCAGGCTGCAGGGATTTTCAGAACGTCCGTCATAAAGAGCTTCAGGTAGCCCGAAATATAGGTAAGGTTGAACATATTGCCGGCTTCCGCTATTGTGTAGCCTGCAGCCTCCTTTATACCTATACGGTTAGGATGGTTGTTTATTTCCTTTTGCTTTTTCTCTTTTGCCAAGGCTTTCATCTCCGTTTCTCTACAGATAAAAAAATTATACCATAAAATTTTTTGAATGTAAATCATAATTTACAGAAGTAATTTGCATTTTGTATCCGTAGGGAAGAGGTCTCCCCTCCCGATTCAGAAAGTTGTTATTTTTTTGAAGAAAAGTTACTGATATTATGAGGCGGGCGGGGCAACCCCGCCCCTACCGTACTCACATCTCTTTGATAAATTATGCTTAAGCTATGGGTACAGAAACGAAGCTCTGTACCCATAATCTTATAATTCAATTTTTTGGCATTCGTTTCCTGCAAGCTCGCAACTTTTTTTGTCGGGCTGATGTCCGCCGGCATAAAGAGTGATTTTTCCGTCTGCAGGAACTCTGGAGCCGTCCTCGAGAACTGCCGAGAGCCAGTATCTGTCAACCGTGAATTCAACGGTTTTTGTTTTTCCTGCTTCAAGTGAGAAAGCGGAAATTCCGCAGAGCTGGAAATGGGGAGTAACCGTTCTTGAATCCGTGAAGGATGCATAAAGCTGTGCTCTTTCCTCTGCGTTTATTTTGCCCGTATTCTTTACGTCAACCGTTACCCTGAGGGTCTCACCGTCATTCTCCGCAACCTTCATATTGCTGTAAGAGAAGTCAGAGTATGAAAGACCGAAACCGAAGGGATAAAGAGGCTCGCCCTCAATGAAGCGGTAAGTTCTGCCCTTCATTGAGTAGTCTTCAAAAGCAGGGATTTCGTGTTCATTCTTAAATACGGTAACGGGAAGTCTGCCTGAGGGGGAAGCCTTACCCGAAAGGATGTTTCCTATTGCCGTACCGCCCTGTGCACCGGGATACCATGCGTGAAGAATGGCTCTTGCCTTTTTGTTTACCTTTTCACCAAGGTCAACGGCGCTGCCGCAGAGAATAACTACAACAACGTTTTCGCATACGTCGCACACAGCCTCTGCAAGCTTTAACTGAGTTTTCGGAAGGTTTACATATCTTCTGTCGCCCTTCATAAAGAAATCGTCGCTGAAGTTTGACATTTCCTCTCCTTCAACGGAGCAGTCAAGACCGAGAGCAAGAACGGTAATATCGGCCGTGCTTGCAGCTGCAAGACCGTCAGAAAGAAGATAGCCGTGTCCGTCGTGGTAAAGAGGCTTTTCGATGTAATAGTTAGAGCCCTTTACAACCGCAATATCAGCCTCGGTAAAGGCTCTTCTGATACCGTCTGCAACGGTTACATATTCGGATGCATGGCCGAAATAGTTGCCCTCAAGAGCTGTTTTTGAGAGTGAGTTGGGACCTACAACAGCAATTCTCTTGGTTGTGTTCTTGTCGAGGGGAAGAAAGCCGTCGTTTTTCATCATAACAACGCATTCCTCGGCAGCCTTAACGTTGAACTCTCTGTGAGCCTTGCAGTCAACAACCGTAAAGGGAATGTCGCTGTAGGGTCTTATCTCTTCAAATTCACCTAAAAGGTGGCGGATTGTGTAAAGTCTTTCACAGCACTCGGTGATTTCCTCTTCCGTTACAAGATCCTGCTCGTAAGCATCAATAAGTGCCTCATAGGTTTCACCGCAGTTAAGATCGCAGGTGTTCTTGAGGGCAAGAGCGGCAGCCTGAGCCTTTGTTTCAACAATGTGGTGGTCACCGCATATATCTGCAATAGCCCAGCAGTCGGAAACAACGTAGCCGTCAAAGCTCCAGTCCTTACGGAGAACCTTGCTCAGAAGATAGGAGTGAGCACAGCAGGCCTCACCGTTTGTTCTGTTATATGCACCCATAACACCCGTAACGCCGTTCTTTACGGTATGCTCGAATGCGGGAAGATATGTTTCGTGAAGATCCTTGAGAGAGATTTTGGCATCAAAGCCGTGGCGCATACCCTCGGGACCCGAGTGTCCGGCATAATGCTTTGAGCACGCGGATGCCTTGAGAAATTCACCGTCACCCTGAATACCCTTTATAAGAGCGGAGCCGAGAGTTGCGGTAAGGAAGGGGTCCTCACCGTAGGTCTCCTGACCTCTGCCCCAACGGGGATCACGGAAAATATTGATGTTGGGAGTCCAGTATGTAAGACCCTTGAAAATATCGTAGTCGCCGAATTCAACGCTCTTGTTGTACTTGGCTCTTGCTTCCGTTGAAATAATATCACCGATTCTGTTAACCGTTTCGGGATTGAAGGTTGCAGCCATACCGATAGCATGGGGAAAAACCGTAGCCGTGCCGGCTCTTGCCACACCGTGAGCTGCTTCATTCCACCAGTTGTACTCGTTAATGCCCAGTCTTTCAATAGCGGGGGAGTTGTAGAGAAGCTGAGAAATCTTCTCCTCAACAGTCATTTTTGAAACAAGCTCCTTTGCACGGAGCTTAGCTTTATTTTTATCCATAACAATACCTCACTTAACAAAGTTATCTCTATTATACAGAATTGAAAAAAATTAAACAAGATATTTTCAGAATAAAGAAGAAAAAAACAGCCGTGGCAGACAATAATCAGCCACGGCTGTGCTTTGACCCTGTATTACAGAGAGTTAATCATATCAAGATGTGTAAGGTAAAGCTCATATACCTGCATGTTAGTCTTCATCATGCCGCCCTGAAGCGACATGTGGTCGCCTCTGTAAACGGGCATTACGTTCCATACACCGGGATTAACATTGCCCTCTTCATACTGAGCTGACGGTGCAGATGTAGGTGCCATTGCGGAAATTGTATTTACAAGACCGTCGTTTTCCAGCCATTCCTCATCGAAAACAAAGCCGCCCTCGGTGACACCCGTGTATGCACCCATTTCATTTGCGCTACTTTGGAACATGCCTTCCATAATTTTTGTATCAGCCTTATATGTGCCGTCCTCCTGCTTTGTTGTAGCGGAGCAGGGGATTGCAAAATAGTAGGTGTCTTCATCCGTTACCATTTTCTCGTTAAGTGCCATGGCATTGTCGATATACATATCATAAGCCGCAGTATCCTTATCCTCTGAAGGTGCCGAATATGCCGTAGTACCGTTAGAGGGAGCTGCAAGAGTAGTAAGAGAATGTATGAAATCAGCCTTTCCGCCCGTGAAAAGGGGAGAAATCTCATCGGCGGGAGTTACATTTATTTCAGCCTCGTCACCCTTTGCCATAAGAGAAGCAAAAACTCTGATTGTTGCGCCGCCGAAGGAGTGTCCGAGAAGATTTATCTTGTGCTCGGCATCAAATTCCGGGATAAGTGCCTTGCCGGTAAAATCCTTGCCGAATCTTTCGTGACCGTGCTCCTCGCTGTGTGCCTTGCCGTAATCCGTAACCGTGCCCGTAAGCTGTGCATATAACTCGCAGGCTCTGTCCCATGCACTTGCCGTGCCTGCAACAGATGCAGCATAGCAGTTAAAGCCGCTTGCCTCAAGCTTGGACATCAGCTCCCCGCCGAACATGCCCCAGTAGGGCATCAGCTTGTACTGAAGATCATATTCACCCCAGCCCATAAGACCGTGAACGAAAACATAAGAGTAATTTGTGTTCCATTCTTCTTCGTTTATTTCAACCTCTGCCTTCGGAAGATAGATTCCGAACATTGAAAGAAATGCAAAAATGAGTGACAGGGGAAATGCAATAATCTTAGCCATAATATCATTCCTTCTTTTTGGTTTTTATTAATTATAACCCCAAAATAACTGCGTTCGCAATATTAGAAGAAAAATTTTACATATGGTACACATAATATTTATGATCCGTTTATCTTTGTAAAAATATAACGGCTTTGCAGTTGAATATGTGAATGTCTTGTGGTACAATATCCGAAAACGCAGTGAGGTGATACGGTGAAAAGTATAAAAATGGGAAGAGAACCGTCGTTTATGGGCGGCATTATGGGCATTGTTGCCGCTTTGTTTGGCTTGTTCTGGACGATTTCCGTGTTCTCAAGCGGCGGCGGTGTGTTCGGACTTTTCGGTCTGATTTTTGTCGGTATCGGTATTCTTAATGCTGTAAGAGGCTTCAGAAATGCTTTTTCGAAAAACCGGCATTCTGAGTTTGATATTGTTGACGGCTCTGAGGAGCCCGACCCCTGGAATGAACGCTTCGGTGACAGCAGCCTTTACGGGAAAAATGTTTATAATCCTGACATAGCCTCAGACGGTAACGCCTTTTGTCCTTATTGCGGAAATGCTGTTGAAAGGAATTTCCGTTACTGCAATAGCTGCGGAAAGAAACTGCCCGACTGATTATGAAAATTGCGAAAAAAGACATAAAGCGTGCGCTTAAAGCCACTTTCCCCGTGTTTTCGGGATATATAGTGCTGGGCTTCGGCTTCGGTATAGTTCTTCATTCAAAGGGCTTCGGTGTTACCTGGGCTTTTCTTATGAGTCTTCTTATATACGCAGGCTCAATGCAGTACGTGGCAATAGACCTTTTATCGGGCGGTGCCTCTGTCATCACAATGGCAATCACCACGGTGCTTGTTAATGCAAGACATCTTTTCTACGGTATATCTATGATAGATAAATACAAGGATGTGGGAAAGACAAAGCCTTACCTTATATTTTCACTTACAGATGAAACATATTCCCTTGTCTGTACGGATGATGGAAATAACAATCCGCAATACTACACCCTCGTGTCCCTTTTTAATCATTTTTACTGGGTGCTGGGCTCTACACTCGGTGCAGCTGCAGGCACGCTGTTCAATTTTGCTCCCAAGGGTATAGATTTTGCCCTGACCGCCTTGTTCGTTACGGTATTCGTCGAACAGTGGCTCTCTTCAAAGGACCACACAGCGGCAATAACGGGTGTTGCGGCATCCGTAATATGCCTTGTTGTTTTCGGTGCCGACAGCTTTTTAATCCCTTCTATGCTTGTGATTACCTTTGCGCTTGCCGCTCTTCGCTTTATCAGAAAAAGAAAGGAGGAGCGTGAAAATGCCTGATATGTATTCAGCCGTTCTTGTAGGCGTCTGTGCGCTCATTACTGCGGCACTCCGCTTTATTCCTTTTCTCGTTTTCGGAGGAAAGCGTAAAACCCCTGCTTTTATTACTTATCTCGGCAAGGTACTTCCTTTTGCCATAATGGGTATGCTTGTTGTATTCTGCCTTAAAAACGTAACGCTTACCTCATATCCGCACGGTATCCCGGAAATTCTCGGTGTTATAACCGTTGCCGTGCTTCATTTATGGAAGCGCAACACGCTTCTGAGCATCGTGGCAGGTACCGTAGCTTATATTCTTTTGGTAAATTTTGTATTCATATAAGGAGAAATTATTATGAAGCTTATGATTGCATCCGATATTCACGGCTCATACTTTTACTGTAAAAAAATGCTCGAGTGCTTCGAAGCCGAAAGGGCAGACCGACTTCTTCTTCTCGGCGATATTCTCTATCACGGACCGAGAAACGACCTGCCCGAGGAATATGCTCCCAAGAAGGTTATACCTGCACTCAATGAAATCAGGGACAGAATTCTTGTTGTCAGAGGCAACTGCGACACAGAGGTTGATCAGATGGTGCTTGATTTTCCCATTCTTGCCGATTATTGCATAATTCAGTGCGGAAAAAAGACCGTGTATGCTACCCACGGCCACAATTACGGTGAAACAACACCTCCGCCTTTACCCGTCGGCAGTGTTCTTCTCGGCGGACACACCCACGTTCCGAAGTGTACGGAGTATGAAGGCTATATCTATATGAACCCCGGCTCGGTAGCAATCCCCAAGGAAGGCTCACACCACGGTTATATGATATATGAAAACGATACCTTCCTGTGGAAAGACTTTGACGGCAATGTATTAAACGAGTATAAATCATAATTTAGCAGTCATTTGCCGTATGTATTGTAGGGGAGGGGTCTCCCCTCCCGTTTCCGAGGGTTGTTATTTTTTTGCAAACGAAAGTTACAAAAGTTATGTAACGGGCGGGGCAACCCCGCCCCTACCGTGCTCACATCTCCGCTGCTAAATTATGATTTGTAAATATA
>JAZSIM010000062.1:0-5658 GCA_045533835.1 Acutalibacteraceae bacterium | reverse complement strand
CGTTGTGAGCAATTTAGCTTATAATTCGCCTGCGGCGTATTGAATGACGCAAGCTTATTGAACAAGAAACACCTACAGCCCCCAAGATTGGGGGTAGGGGGTTGATAAATCGTAAGATTTTTTCTTATACATTCATACTATGCGCCTTGAAGGTGCTGTAGTAGTATTTTGCAAGATATTCAGCTTCTGTCTGTACGGGAGTTTCGCAGTTGTCCTCAACCCACTTCATAATGGTTGCCGTAGTACCACCTGCAACAAAGGTAAACGCCTTACGAAGCTCCGTTGCTCTTTTTTCCTCAATAACGGGATTCAGTACCTCTCTTATGGTGTGGTAGGTGACCTTGCCGAAGGTTGCGTGAACGGTGTTGCTTGAATTCTGGCTGAATATAAATTTGAACAAATCCACATTTTCCTTTACTGTTTTAAGATAGTAGTATACAATATTATAAAAGTCGGAATAAGTGAATTCGCTGAGCGCAGACTTGTATGAAACGGATTCCTTTATATGCTTGATAACATTTTTCTGCACGGAGAAAAATTCACCGATAATCTTTTCGTGCAGATCGTAAATATCCGTATAGTAGGAATAGAAGGTGCTTCTGTTTACGTCTGCCTTTTTGCATATTTCCGTAACGGAAATTTTGTCGAGAGGCTTTTCCTTCATTAATTCAAAAAGGCTCTCTCTTATAATGCGCTTGCTGTACTGCGTTCTTCTGTCTTCTGTTGCTTTTGGCATAACAATCTCTTTTCTTAAACAATTTGTCGGTTTTTCAACACATTATTAATATTAACACAGCTTGTCGGAAAATGCAATAATAAATCATAATTTAACGGGTTGATGTCACTTCCCGAGAACCGAAAAAATAAATCTTCCCTTGTAGGGGAGGGCGTCCTCGACCTCCCGCCTTCGGTAAAACAGATTGTCTGTGTTTAATTTTCGTGGTATATAACAATGTGCTTCACAGGGTCATAACTTCTGTATTTTTCATTTCTACCTGCGGGATGTCGGGGACGCCATCCCCTACAATATTTAATGCACGACACAGCCTCTTGGGAAATTACTTCTGTAAATTATGATTTATTGCAACACTTTACCCTTAATTTATATCTAATAATCGGAAGGGTTTGATTCTATGGACGGACAGAAAATGAAAAATTTAATAAAATCCGCAAAAAAAGGCAATACGGAAGCCTTCGGTGAGCTTTATTCCCTTTACGGAAGAGATCTTTACCGCTTCGCGCTTTATACGCTTCACGATACCTTTGATGCGGAGGATGCCGTGCAGAATGCTGCACTTGCGGCATTTCGTAAAATAGGAGACCTTAAAAAGGAAGAAAGCTTCAGATCCTGGTTTTTCAAGATACTTTATAATGAATGCATGAAAATTCTGGGACAAAAAAGCCGTGCCTTTGAGGTTCCCTCGGAGGTGCCTGCCGTTTTTTCGGAGGACACCTACTCTTTCGACGAATCGGGCGTAATGGCACTTTTTGAAGCGCTGCCCCCTCGGGAAAAATCCCTTATAACCCTGTCCGTATTTGAAGAATATAATTCCAACGAAATTGCAGAAATTCTCGGAATGACCCCGTCCGCTGTCCGCTCCTCCCTTTCACGGCTTTATAAGAAGCTGAGAATCCAGTCAGAAGGTGAAAACGATGTTTAACGAAAAAGAAAATACCGATATTTTAAGAAAAAATCTCCAAAAAGAAATAACTCTTCCCGAAAGCCTCAGTAAGGAAAATATAGTAAAGCTCATAGAGGCTGAAAATGTAAATAAGAAAAAGAAATCCAAGGGAATCGTCCGCCGTTTTGTGGCTGTGACGGTTGCCGCCTGCCTTATGATAACGGGTGTGTCCTTTCTTCTTGATAAGGGACTTTTCGGCGCTCCCGAAGGCCTCATAGAGGATGAAAATGTGCAGAATCAGGCTGCGCAGGATACTGCAGAAAGCTATGACGAGCTGCTGTCATTTATAAAGGAGTATGCCGGGGAATACAAGAAAAACAACAAATATCATACTTACCTCTATTCAGGGCTTGTTGACGGTACAGCCGATGATATGGAGGGTGTAAAGACAGAAGAAAGTGCTGATATACCCGTGGCAGGCTTGCCTGTGCCGGGGCTTACCTTTAACGGCAGCGTCAGCTTCAGTGCTGAGGAATCAACAGCATCGCGCGGTGAATTCGGTGAAGTAAATCTTCGCGAGCACGGCGTAAGGGAAGCCGATATCTTCATAACCGACGGTGAGTATCTTTACTGCATTGATACCTGGGGCAGACGTCTTCGCATTATAAAGGCAAATGATGACGGCACCCTCGAAAGCGTGTACGAAGGAGAGGAAAGCCATATTGACGACAGAGGCACAGGTGAGCAGCTTTATTATTCCGGGCTTTACGTTTACCAAAACTATCTTATAGTAGGCTTCACACGTCACATCCTCGACAAGCACTATACGAAATCGGGTGTGTCGGGTGTTCAGATTTATGACGTTTCCGACAGGTCTGCTCCCGTCCTTAAAAAGGAAATTGCCCTTGACGGCACTTACATTTCCTCGAGAATCATTGATTCCTCACTTGTTCTGGTCACAAGGTATTCTATCATAGAGCAGTATGAAACGGAAAATGACGTTGACCTTCTCCCTGCTGTGTATAACGGGGATTATAAGTATAGCGTACCCTGCGACTGCATCGTATATTCCCGTGAGGATAACCCCGAAACCTATGTGAATATAGGAAAAATTGACCTCAATAATCTTGATAACGAGCTTGTTGTTTCCTCATATCTCGGTTCTGTGCACGATACCTACTGCACAAGGGATACCCTTTACGTAATAGGTTCAAAAATAAAGGATAATAACGGCACGGATGACGGCAGATTTATCGGCTTCGGCGGTGTTATGATACGTACCGAGGATATGTGCACAACCGTTACAAAGGCAGATATCTCGGGAGAGAAGGTTGATATCAAGTGCCGTACGGAATTTTCGGGCAGCATCCTCAACGATTATTCAATTGACGAATATAATAAGTATCTCCGTGTTGCGGTGACAACCCTTGATAACGAAAACAGTATTTACGTTTTTGACGAAAATCTCGGAAAGGTCGGAGAGCTTACGGGGCTTGCTGACGGTGAGCAGATTAAATCCGCACGCTTTATGGGCAACACCGCTTACGTTGTGACCTTTGTGCAGACCGACCCTCTGTTCGTAATTGACCTTACAGACCCCGTAAAGCCTGAAATCAAGGGCGAAGTAAAGCTTCCGGGCTTCTCCTCATACCTTCATCCCGTCGGTGACGGTCTTCTTGTGGGTATAGGTGCGGGCGGCACCGAAACGGGTACTGACGGCAGCAGTAAAATAAGTCTCTTCGATGTAGCTGACCCCACCGCACCCAAGGAAATCGACCATCTGCAGTATCCTACCTCCCATATAGGTACGGAAGCCAAGGCATTCTGCAGTATTTCCGAGGACAGCTTCCTTGTAACCTATTCCAACTGGGGAGAGAATGTCTTCGATTCGGAAAATCACTATTACAAGCACTATACGGGTGCGCTTAAGGTAAGCGTAAAGGATAACAAGCTCGTGCTTGATAACGCATATCTCTTAAAGGGCGGAGATTCCGTTGACCGTGTGACCTTTATCCGTGATAATGTATTCGTTTTCAGCGCAGGTGAAGCAGGTGTTGCGTCCTTCAATATGGAAACGGGCGGATTCATTGACATCGCAGAGATGGAAGATACACGCTATTCCTTCGCCGCATCCGACCGTCCCGTAAGTGACATTCTCTATTAAATTTAATGTAGGGGCGGGGTTTCCCCGCCCGTTTTTGAGGCTTGTAATTTTACATATAAAGATTCGGAATTGATGACACGGGAGGGAAGCCCCCTCTCTACGATAAGAATGATGCTTCGTGCACGGGAGGGAAGCCCCCTCCCGTACGTTTTTTGTCAGTCTTTTATTGACATTTTCTCCTTGTGTTGCTACTATAAAAGCAGTAAACTATCAGGGGGAATGTAAATATGACAAAACTGCAGAACGGCAATTTGTCTTTTGCCGGTAAAATCTTTGCCGTAATAACCTGTGCTCTTATGACGGGCTTTATGTGGCGCGTCAGGGGAGATCACGGCTGGGGCTCCATGTGGGGTATGTTTGCCGTAGGCGTTATGTTGATTCTTTTTATTTATGCCGTTTTCGGTGAAAGAAAAAAGATGAATTACGAAATGCTGCCTCTTGCGGTATTTTTCCTCGGCATCACAAACGGCGGCTGGGGTACTCTTAATTCACAGATGGAGGGCTACCTTACATCTACCGCAGCCTTTACGGGTGAGGAAGCAGCAAGGCTTGTTGAAATAAATCCCGTGCACGGTCTTTTTATGATGCTGTTTCTGGGATTTGGCTGGATGCCTCTGTTTGCTGTTATTGTCGGCTCTCTTTTCTCAAAAAAAGAGTATAAATTAAAGCATTATATAATTCTTATTGCGGTATTTTATATTACGGAAACCGTTTTCCGCTTCTCTCTTTCCCATTTTATCCTTGAAGCCGTGCATCCCGAGGCAGTTGCCTTCTGTAAGGAGGGCTTTGCCGACCGCGGAATTGAGCTTTCTCCCATGATGGCTTATATAAAGGAATTCGGCTCTGCCTCCTGGGCTAAGAAGATACCCTTTGCAAGAAATTACTTTACAAGCATTGATGTTATGTCCGCCGCCTTCGGCGCACTCTTTACGTCCCTTGCCGCTTTCGTTATCCTTAAGGATAAGCTGACAGGTATTGTTTCTCTTCTTATAAACGCTGTCTGCGCCCTTGCTATCACAATTGCAGACGTTTTTCTTATAATTGATTCCGACCGCGGTATTCTTCCTCCCGTGGGTGAGGTGCCCATGTGGCTTAAAGCTCCCGCCTGGTCCCTGTGGGAATTCTTCACGGGCTTCCTTCTCGGTCTCGGCATTATGCTGATTTTAGTATGTATTCCGAAAAAATGCATTGCCGAGGAGCCCTTCGAGCCTGCTTTACCCGTTAAAAACAGAAAGCTCCATTACATTTATACGGCAGGTCTTGTAATGACCTATATGCTTTGCCTTACGCTTATGCGTCCCCTCGGTATGCGTATCGGCACCCATCTTTTTGAGGCAGGGCTATTCCCGGACGAGGACACAATCGGTACAATAATTGCCGTGGTGCTGACGGTAATTGCAGGTGTCGTCTGCTTCGTTTTACAGAAGGGACTTCTGAAGGAAGAAAAAATGCCCTTCTCCCTCACTCCTGCCGTCTTTGCAAAAAAAGCCGCCCTCGGATATTTCCTTGCAACCGCAGCTGTATATTTCTTTACTGACGACGAATTACCCTTTGAGGGCATAAAATCTGCGGCAGATTTCACGGCAAAGTGGAACGCAGGCGGTCTTACGGTGCTTCTTCTTACCTTAATTGCATTCGTATTGTTTGTTGTGTTCTTTACCCTTACGATGAAATGCAGAAAAAAGGCAGAAAAATAAATCATAATTTAACGGATAATTTGCCGTATGTATCGTAGGGGAGGGGTCTCCCCTCCCGTTTCCGAGGGTTGTTATTTTTTTGCAAACGAAAGTTACAAAAGTTATGTAACGGGCGGGGCAACCCCGCCCCTACCGTGCTCACATCTCCGCTGCTAAATTATGATTTGTAAATATA
>JAZSIM010000047.1:0-17493 GCA_045533835.1 Acutalibacteraceae bacterium | reverse complement strand
TCAGGTCTTTGTTCTAAAACAGTTGCGGCAACATCATCACATTTCTGTTCGGCAGAAAAGCAATTCAGAATGCCTCTTGAATACGGCGGTCAAAGACCGCCTACCGCACAGTGGACGGCAACAGCATCGGGTGCGGTGGTTGTGTCAGAAAGCGGAAAAGGTGTAAAAATCACATCGGGTTTGATTGGCACAATTCAGGATATGGGTATAACCGACGCTAACAATATGGGTGCGGCGATGGCTCCTGTAGATGTTAAAATAGAACCATAAATTAAGCGAAAAGCAACACAAAATCTTACACAAATTTCGACACGAAAGGTGGTGAAAAAGCCCTATTTTACTAGGGTTACGGGTGTTTTAGGGTTCACAAATTTGAAGATAAAGCAATCGTCAAAAAACGCTCATTCATAATTTATTTACAATTAGTTTTTGACACAAAAATCAGCACTATTAGTACAATTAAGAAAAAATGAAAGGATGACTCAAATGAAAATTACATACCGCGAAGTGAAAGGTTATCTTATTCCAAACCTCAAACTGCCGACCGAAGAAACCAATATCAGGCTTGGTAGATGGGGAATGATGTATAAATCTCATCTCGAAAAACATAAGTCTGCACTTTTTAACTCTCTGCTTATTAAAGGTAAGCTCTATCAGTACTGTGCAGAGATTGAAAAGCATGCAAATGAAATGTACGATCTTCTGATTGAGCAGATGAAAGAGGCGGAGGGTGTAACTGAAAAACTGAAAGAAGAAAATCAGATGGAGTGGGTACAAAGGATGAGTAACATTCAGCAATGTGTAATAGAGATTGTCAGGAATGAATTGATTTTATGAAAAACATAAACAGATTAAAATAATAAACTCATACGGATAAATCGTTGCTTTTATAGGTGACGATTTGTTTTTTGTTTTATTAATGACTATAAAAATTTAGGATTGAGCAACAAACGTAAGTAGGTGATGGAAAATTACGACACCATTGTGACTTTTTCTTGAAAATTCGCATAAAATCCTTGAAGATTTTAAGATGTTGTGGTATACTAAACGACGAGATGTTGTATCTAATTGCATCCGAATAAACTGTGAGAATGTAGGAGGTACAAAATGAGTGTTAGATACGATAAATTATGGTCCTTAATGAAAACAAATAAAATGAAAAAAAGCGACCTCGCAAAAGCCGCAGAACTGTCACAATACACGATGACAAAACTCAACCAAGACAGAGTTGTATCAATGGATGTAATGATTCGCCTTTGTCAAATATTTCATTGTGATATTGGCGACATTATGGAAGTTGTAGAAAACAATTAAAATATTAGGAGATGTATAAATTATGATGACCGGTGAATTAAAAACTAAAATCGAAAATATTTGGGATATTTTTTGGTCTTCGGGTATGACCAATCCCTTGACTGTTGTTGAACAAATTACATACTTACTTTTCATTAAGATAATTGACGATAACGAATTAAAAAAAGAAGCGATGGCTGCAGCTTTTGATACAGAAGTCCTCAATCCTATTTTTGATCAAGAGCACCAAAACTGTCGTTGGCACATATTCCGCCACTATGAGTCTGATGCGATGTATAAAAATATGACAGATAATGTCTTTCCGTTTATCAAATCAGGACTCGGCAACGGAAAAGACACCGCATATGCAAAATATCTTAAGGATGCTTTGTTTTTAGTTCCGACTGCACGTGTATTAACTCGTGTTGTTGATGCGCTTGACGATTTGGATATGACTAATAAAGATATTATGGGTGATGTTTATGAAGTCCTCTTATCTCAAATGGCACAGTCGGGCAAAAACGGACAATTCCGTACCCCCCGTCATATCATCAAAATGATTGTGGAATTGGCAAAGCCTTCGTTAGAAGATGAAGTTTGCGATCCAGCAATGGGTTCGGCAGGCTTCCTTTGTGCTGCGGTACAATATATTTCTGAACATTTTTCTCAAGAATTAATGAGAACCGAAAATAAGCAAAAATTTAATACATCAATGTTTACTGGCTTTGATACTGATCAAACAATGTTGCGTATTGGTGCAATGAATATGATGCTTCATGGTGTAGAGGAACCAAATATTTCTTGGCAGGATTCTCTCTCGGAAGATAATGCTTGCCGTGATAGTTTTTCTTTGATTCTTGCCAACCCCCCATTTGCAGGAAGTTTGGATAAAGAATCTATTTCTAAGGACTTATTGGTAACAACCAATACAACAAAAACAGAGTTGCTGTTTATCTCGCTTTTTGTACGTATGCTTAAGATGGGTGGACGTTGTTTGTCTATTGTACCAAATGGAGTTCTTTCTAATAACTCTAATGCCCACCTTGCGATAAGAAAAGAAATCGTTGAAAACCAACGTTTAGAAGCAGTCATTTCAATGCCTTCTGGTGTATTTTTACCTTATTCAGGTGTTTCAACTGCAATTTTGATTTTTACAAAGACAAACCACGGTGGAACAGATAAAGTTTGGTTCTACAATATGAAAGCAGATGGTCTGTCTTTAGATCCGGCAAGATTGCCCGTTAAAGAAAATGATATTCCTGATGTTATACAGCGCTTCCATAATTTAGAAGCTGAAGAAACTCGTGAAAGAACAGAACAAAGTTTCTTTGTTACAAAAGATGAAATTGTGGATAACGATTATACATTTTCTTTTGGTCGCTATTGTGCAATGAAAATTGAAGATGATGACGGCGAACCTATGGAAGAAAAAATAATGCGCTTAACATCTGAACTTTCCGAAATGTTTGAAGAATCTCATAGATTAGAAGCCTTGATTCAAGAAAACTTGAATAGTTTGGCAGGCAACGAATAATTTTAGAAGTGTATTGAAAGAGGTGACATCTATGAATTTGAACGATATTTGTGAATTAATCGTTGACTGTCCTCATTCGACGGCTCCTGATGAAGGTGAAGGTTTCCCTTTAATCAGAACTCCTAATATAGGCAAAGGTCGGTTGCTGCTCGATGATGTTCATCGTGTTTCAAAAGAAGTGTACGATGATAGAAACAAGAGAGCAGTACCGCAAGAAAATGACCTAATTCTTGCAAGAGAAGCGCCAGTTGGTAATGTGGCAATTATAAAAGAAGAACAACAAGTTTGTTTAGGTCAAAGAACAGTTTTGATTAGACCCGATGTAAAAAAAGTTATTCCTGAGTTTTTGGTATACTACCTTCTCTCACCGCAAATTCAACATATTTTTACTGGATCATCAAACGGAACTATTGTAAGCCATTTGAATTTGGCTATCCTTAGAAAAATGGAAGTTTCAATACCTGATATTGAAACACAAAAGGAAATCAGTAAACATTTCGTTGCTATTGACGATAAGATTGATTTGAATAATTCTATGATTTCGAAATTTGAAGAATACATAGAAGCTGTTTATAAGCAATGGTTTGTTGATTTCAATTTTCCTGATGACAATGGTCTGCCTTACAAGGATAACGGCGGTCAAATGGTTATTGGATATGGAGATATTGAAAAAATACCAGCAGGTTGGAAAATTGTCCCTGTCTTAGATGTTGTTGACTGGGTTGGCAATAGCCAGCCGCCTAAAAGCACCTTCGTATATGAGCCACAAGATGGTTATGTTCGATTTATTCAAAATAGAGATTATGATACAGATAACCATATTACGTATATCCCGTATACGAAGAAAATTAAACTTGCTGATACATTTGATATTTTGATGGACAAGTATGGAGATGCTGGTAAAGTTCGCTATGGTATTGCAGGAGCGCCTAATGTTGCCTTGGCTAAAATTCAAGTTGATAATCCAAACCAAGTGGAGTATATTCGTTCCTATTTTTTGAGTAAAAAAACCTATACATACCTACATAATACTTGTATGGCTTCGACGAGAGCTTCCCTCAGCAAAGACAACTTATCCCCGCTGAATATTGTTTTACCAAATGATAGTGTTGTTGCGAAGTTTCAAACCAAAGTAAGACAAATTCGTGAATATATACTTTTCTTAAAAAAAGAGAACAAGAAGCTATCTGATGCTAAAGAAAAGTTGTTGGGGTATATGTTTATCGAAAACAACACAGAGAGTGTATAAGTTTACGGAGGTGAGCAATGTGATAAGCAAAGAAACAAATATGCTCTTGTTTCGATATAGTAACTATCGGAAATTCCGATTCATTGATGAGCATATGAAAATCATCCAAAAGTCGAAGTATGTATGGATGATGAAGATGGGCAAAAAAACCAGCATAGAAAAAATAAAAGGCATCATCAAAAATGGTGGATACATTGTGTTTAAAGCACCCGTAGCAGATGGAAGTTGCTTCTATATTGGCAAGTTCGTTGATTTTAGCGAAGATCTTCCTAATGATGAAAAACATATGCCACAATATTATTCTGAAATTGTTGAGGATATAAATTTTTGGGATGCCCCTACCCAATTTTTTAAGTTGGTAGATATAGTTCCTCTCGACGAAGAATATGTTGTATCTTTACGTTTGGAAAAAAACAAGAAGAAAGTGCTGGACGTTATTAACGAAACTAGAACAGCGGTAATGTTTATTGAAAATGAAAAAGACATAAATGTTGCCCTCGGAAATGGTGAGGAATAAAAATGGCAAACAAAAATCTCTGCGTTCCTTTTAACGCACCGCTCAACAAAGAGGATACCGAAGAACAAACAAAGGGTTGTCGAGCAAATAATCCTGATATATGTGCGTTTAATGGTATTACTGATGTGTGTGCTTTTACCAGACCTGATTGTATTTGCAAAAAACCGTCAAGGGCTTGGAAAAAACAGTATGCAAAATTAAAAGGATAATGTTAATTTCGTAAGGAGATGAAAGCGTGAATAAATTCGTGTCAATAAAAAAAGAGTGGCATTCTGTTTCTTGCGCTTGTGAGCTGCAAGTTGACTGGAACATTCCGCTGATCTCCGGTTGTGATACTGCGAATGGCTTTATAGTTCAAGACTATAAAAGATTGCAAAAACCGACCAATGTACTAGGCATACCGGAATATGGTGACATTCACTATTTTGAAGCTTGGTGTGTCAGGAATGGAACAATTATTTCAGAAGATAAAGGCAGTTTATGTGACGATATGTTCAGCATTGGAAGTTCATTTAATGATTTTTCGTCCTTTCGGCAATCTCTCGATACAAAAGGAACATTTGAATTTAACGGAACAATATACTGGATACCCGAGAAATCTCCCTTTTATGAAATCGTAGATAAATGGGGACGATATGATGCAAAACAAGCAGCAGGATTAAAAGCTACATACCATTTTCCCGAACTCGAAAACGTCGATTACATTTTCAAAAGAGAACCATTTATACACACTTGGAATCTAATCGGTGAAGGTCTTATTTATAGTGAAGCGAGAAAGAAGATATTTAAGTATTGTCCTCGTAACACGGAAAGAGATCGACAACTAGTAAAGTCAGGGGTCGCAGACCTGCTTGGAGAAAAATACCGTTATTTGGTTGAACGAATTATTGATGATTGGGAGCAACAATGGATAAAAGCATCCCAAGATCAGGAGGATAAATTATGAATTTTACTTATCTTAACGCTTTTCCTGAATTAAAAAAGTTAAGTGGCTATTGTACTGAAGCGGAAGAATTTGCCATAAGCAAACCCAATATTAGTGCAACATCTGCCCGAAAAGCAATGGAGTATATTGTTAAAATGATTTATTCCTCTATTGTCACCGATGATGGCGGATTAACTGTCTTTGAAATGACAACAGATGCAAGATTTGTTGGCTATGTTAATGACCCTATTCTCATTAACACTATTCATTTTATTCGCAAAATGGGCAATGTTGCAGTCCACGAAGGCGAATTGACAAAAGAAGAATCAAAAAAGATATTGGAGGAACTACACTTTTTAGTTGGAGAGTTCTGTATTTTACTTGGTCTTATTAAAGATTATGAGCCTTTTGACTATTCGGGCGTTGAAAATTCTATTCATATTCCGACAAAACAAGAATTGTATAAAATGTCCGAAGAACCTAAAAAGGTAGTTGTTGCGCCTGAAATCATTGCGGAGTTTGCTCCCAAAATGCGTGCAACAAGATTTCAGATTCATCACGGAAGAGATGAAGAAGAAAACAAGCAGCTTTATTTGAAGGCTTCTCTCCGTGAAGCCGGATGGCCTATTGTCAACAAGGCGGATCAAGCTATGCCAGGCTCGGCAGGGCTCAATATGATACTTGACGACGGCGATACGGTGGATTACGTTCTCTACGGACGGGATAATCGTCCCCTTGCCATTATTGAATATACAACTACTTCAAAGAATCTGATCGAGGGCAGAACGAAAGCTATTGAGAAAGCGAATAAAATGGCAGTCAAATACGGATATAAGCCGATTGCGTACTACACAAACGGCTATCATATTTACGTCATCGACCAATTAGGTTTTAAACCTCGTCGTGTATTTCAGTTCCATTCATTAGAAGAATTGGAGCTCTTAAAGTTGCGTGCTGGCAGCAGACAAGATATTTGCGCTCCGCAAATTGACGAATCTATTGCAGGACGTGAATATCAGAAAAAAGCTATAACCGGAGCGTGTAATGCGTTTATGCAAAACCGTAGACACGCACTGCTTGTTATGGCGACCGGTACCGGTAAAACCCGTGTTTCTATTGCTCTTTCCGACGTGCTTTTGAAAGCTGGTTGGGCTAAGAACATACTGTTCCTTGCGGATAGAACTTCTCTTGTTCGTCAAGCACACAAAAACTTTACAAAGCTGCTTCCTAGTGTGACCACTTCCGTTTATTCCGGCGGAAGTATGAACAGAGATGCTAATGCAAGAATTATCTTCTCTACATATCAAACGATGATAAACTTGATCAATGATGATACAAGAGAATTTGGAATTGGTAGATTCGATTTAATCATCATTGATGAGGCGCATCGTTCCATTTTCAAAAAGTATAGCGCTCTTTTCCATTATTTTGACTCTTTGATGATTGGTCTTACGGCAACTCCTAGAGCAGAAGATAATAAGAGTACATATCAGATGTTCGAAATGAAAAACGGACATCCTGACTTCGCCTATGAATTAGAACAAGCTATTGAAGATGGCTTCTTAGTAGGTTTTTCTGTTTTGGATAAGACTACTGATTCGATGAGACGTGGCGTGTACTACGATGACTTAAGTGATGAAGAAAAAGAAATCTTCGAAGATGCTTTTGCCACAGGTGATGATGGTGAGGATGTAGATTTCTCTGGTACGGTAATTGATGCAGGTCGTATTCGAGGTCGTGGCATTATCAATTTAGGAACCATTGATGCAATGCTGAACGATTTAATGAAGAATGGCTTGAAGATAGATGGCGGCGACCATCTTGGAAAAACAATTATCTTCGCTAGCAGCCATTTAGAAGCCGAAAAAATTGTAGAACGTTTTCAAAATCTCTATCCATACTTAGGACTTGACTATTGTAAATTGATTGATAGTCAGGTTGCGGATAATCTGAGCCTTATTGATAATTTTGGCGAAAGAGGACAACTACCTCAAATTGCAGTTTCCGTTGATATGATGGATACCGGTATTGACGTTCCTGATGTATTGAACTTGGTGTTCTTCAAACGAGTTGGATCAAAGATTAAGTTTTTACAAATGATTGGACGTGGAACTCGTCTTTGCAAGGATGTTTTTGGTCCCGGAGAGGACAAACAAGGATTTTTAATCTTTGACTACCACGATAATTTCCGTTATTTCCGCACTCGCCATACTTGGTCAACGGTTGATGAGGATACAAACGTAAAGAGTTTTACAATGACTCCTCAAAGCATTCTTATCAATACAAGGAAATTAGGTATTCTAAGGACTTTGATTGAAAGCGATAATCTTTCGCCTTTTGATGAGCAATACAAAAATCGCTTGAAAAGTTATTTTATTGATTCGGTAAGAGGGCTTTGCAACGATGATATTGAGGTTCAATACAATATGTCTTATGTTAGCAAATATCGTACCGCTGAACAATGGGACGGATTTACTGATGCAAAAGTTGACGAGATTGTTACACATATTTTGCCGCTTCTGCCACCTGAATCTGATCCTATGAAAGTTAAGACTTTCGATTTGATGATTTATGTTATTGAGGATGAGGTGCCTAAACGTATAGCATCTTCTAAAAACATTCGCAAAATTCGACACGGATTTGGAAACGTAGGAAATAAAATTGATGGAATGCTTGAAGAATTGTCAAAGCTGAAAACTATTCCTGCAATAATTCAAAAAGAAAAATTAATAAAGCAGATGCGTAATGCAGATCTATTATTTGAAAATTTTTCTTTAGAGCAATGCGAAAAAGTTCGTGAAGAACTGCGTGATTTGATGAAATATATCCCTGAAAAATCTCCGGTGTATATTATCCAGTCCCGTGATATGGTTATAGATAATGTCGATGGCGGTGGAGATGTTGTCCGTGAAAAGACATATCCTGAAAAAGCAAGAGAATATATCGCTGCAGGAAGTCCTGCTCTTGCAAAAATTCGCAACCTTGATGATTTGACACAAGCAGAAAAAGATGAGCTCGAAAGAGTGTTTAAGACACAACTTGGTAGCGAAGCAGACTATGCGGCGTGGTCGGGCAACAAGCCTTTAATTGCATTCTTGCGTGTTCAAGTTGGAATAGCGGATGAAGCGATTGAAACAAAGTTTGGAAGTTTCTTAAACGCCAACACTTTGAATTCAGCACAGTTGCAATATATGCAGCAAATCATTAGTTATACTAGAGAAAACGGCGATATAGTTTTCTTGGATTTGCAGAGAGTAAGTCCTTTCTGTGACATTGATATTATGTCTTTGTTTGGGACTAACATTTCTTATATCAAGACACTAATTAACGGATTGCACCGCCCAATACTTTGAGGTGATTAAATGGAAATACTAGAAATATTGAAAAACTCAAAGGACGAAATATATTTAGAAGACTTAGACTTTTTTGAAACAGAATTAGCAATTGGAAATTATGCGGAGAGCTATATTTCTGAGTGTAAAGAGCAAATAGAAATTGTGAGAAAGTGGCTCTCTGGTGACGAACAGATCGATGATTCTCAATCTGATACAACGGAATCGCCCAAGAAAAAGTCTAAAAGTTTACTTGTTATGGGAATTCACGATATAGCTCCCGAAAATGCTAATCCCGTAGCTGCCACAATGACTCCAGAGGAAATTATTTTATCTGATATAAAGTTAATGCGAGATAGTGATAGCTACAAATCCAGATTCAAGAAATATGTTCAGGACAAAGCGGAAATAGATGGTTCCTTTGTTGATACTCATTATTCCTTCTTTATGCAGTGGGAGTTAGATGCGATTGTTTCTGTAAGACAGTTGGGCGAAGAATTTCTTGAAAAATACTTCGGTGCTCTCGACAAAGATAAAATCGCTAGGTATCAGTTTTTTTCAGAGAGTTTCTTTATGAAACACTATTCGCAGATGGATGCTACCATTGTTCTGACGAAAGGAAAAAACGAGTGGCGCAAAAAGGAAAAACGTTCAAAGCAACTTGATGTTTTTCTAAGATTAAAAGGAGTTAAATTATGATTTCAGTAAATGAAGCCAAAAGATTGATAAAGAGAACATTGCTTGCCAATATAGTCTCCGATAAGCCTAATCTTGCGCTTACTCCGCTTGTTTCAGGTAAACACGGTATAGGTAAATCTGCAATGATAAAATCTATTGCAGATGACTTGGGTGGCGTTTGTATTACTATTGAGGGTGGCACATTAAAAGAGGGCGAAATCACAGGGCTTCCATATCAGTATAAGGATGAATATGGTGCTACAAAGTTTCGTTTCTTGCCATACTATGCGGTTGAAAGAATTCAAAATGAAGAGAAACGCATTTTTGAGACTCTAGGAGGCGTACTTTCTGATGGTTCGGCATTGGTTGGAGACGAGAATCGTTATGCCAAAAACGACTTAACCGTCGAGGAAAGAATTGAAGCGATAAAAACAAACAAGATTAAACCAGTTATCATTTTTATCGATGAAATAAACCGTACCGAAAATTCGGTTTATAAAGAATTGATGAACATTCTGCTCACTCGAAGCGTGAACGGTTATCAATTCCCTTGGTGGGTATTGTTTGTAGGTGCTATGAACCCAAGCACACAAAACAGTGTGTATGCTACAAACGAAATGGACCCAGCGCAGCTCGACCGTTTCTTGAAAATCAAGGTTGGCGACAATTCGAGCGAGTGGTTAAAGTTCGGAAAAGCTACGGGCATTTCTCCGCAAATTTTGAGTTTTATTAAAGATAATCCCAAGTGTCTTTCCTCAACCGCTAAAGAGCTTGATGATGAAGAAAAACCAACTCCTTCCCCTCGTGGATGGGATATGGTTGATACACTTATGAAATCTGAGCCTTTACTTCGTGCCTTTTTTACAGATAAAGAAAACGATCCTAAAATTGTTGAAAAAGATCTTAAAACCCTTATTTCAGCCAAACTTGGTGGATCTGTGGCAACGATGTTCTTTGCCAGCCTTGTATCTCAAACCAGAGCACTAATGCCTGAAGAAATCATTGCAGATGACGAAAATTTATCGCAATGTAAACCGGCGTTGGAAAAGCTTTCTGCAGCTAAAAAAGTGCAGACCTGTGATTTAATGTTGAGTTTTCTAAAAGAGAACATTGAGTTTATGATGTTGGATACTGCTAATTTTGAGAAATTCAAAAAGCAACTTTCTGTATTAGTTAAAGCATTAGACTCGTCGACAAGATTGTTGTTTGCTCAAAATATTGCAGCTACATCCACCGAAGATGGAAATAGCTTGATTGAATTACTTTTTGATGTCTTTGAAAGTGATTTAATTTCTATGTTAGACCTTTCTGATGAAACTAGGAAATTGATTGAGGAGAGCTAAAATGTCAGATATTACCGAACTGCTTTATAGAATAAAAGATAATATCAATGCAGTTGAAAATGGTGATACTCGTGCGCCGCTTCTTAATGAAATAAAATCGGATTTTTTAGAGTTTCTTGAACTTGCAAAACTATTTTTGATTTCCGAGCGTGATAGCTATTACGGATACTTTTTAATGAATATGCAATTTCGTGCCAAATTTTCTGCTAATAGTATTGCCGGAATAAAACTCAATGAGTTCCCCCCGGTGCTTGAATCAAATCCGCTATTGCTTTGCAAATTCACCCTAAAAGAAATCCTATATGTAATTTGTCACGAAATTGATCATGTGGTTTTGAATCATCCTGCAGAGATGATAAAAGCTAACCCTAACAAAGATCCTGACGTATTTTATGAGTTTAATCTTGCTGCGGATGCTTCTGTTAATGATAGAATTAATCACGAAATTAAATCAGGAAACAGAAAATTTCTTTCAGCTCCTAAAGGAATAATTACTTCAACAGAATTGGCTAAAATGTTTAATCTTCGCTATGTCGCTAACATGGAACATTATGCATACTACTTCCAACTCATTGCAGGCAAAAGAGAAAAAAATGAGCAAAGCAGTCTCCAAAATGGACAAGAGCGTATGCTTGAAGGACAAAGCGAGCAAGAAGATAACACAACTAACACTAGTGGCGAATCTGAGAATATGGCTGAACCTCAAAATGGTGATTTTTCAGGTGATAACGGCAAAGCGAATGATATTGTAACAGCCAATAATTGCGGACATCTCCAAGACCATAATTGGGAAGCTGGCGAAGATAGTGAAGATGCAACTGCTGCGGCTCGAGAATTAGTAAATGCTGCTGTGGGAATGATGAACGAAGAAACAAGAGGTATGGTTTCGGGTGCATTTTTTAGCCAAGTTGAAAAACTTAATGCGCCGCCTCAGCTTTCTTGGCAAGCTATTTTGAAAAAATATATCGGAACAATATCGGCAAACAAGAGAAAAACGAGAATGCGATTGAATAGACGCCAGCCTGATCGTTTTGATTTGTCAGGTACTGTTGATGATAAAGTTCTTAAAATAGCTGTGGCAATAGACACTTCAGGTTCGGTTGATGATAAAATGATTTCGCAAATCTTCAATGAGATTTTTGCGATATTAGCTAAAAGAAAACACGAAATTACTGTTATTGAATGTGATGCAGAGGTCCAGCGTGTTTATCGGGCAAAAAACGCATCTGAAATCAAAACTAAAGTTGCAGGTCGTGGTGGAACTTGGTTTTCTCCGGTAATCGAATATGTCAACAACGATAGATATTTTAGAGATGCTTTGTTAATCTATTTTACGGACGGCTACGGAGGAAATACTATTCCGAAACCAATGACATACAGAAATATATGGGTTGTATTTGATGATGCACATCATCTATCTGTTAAAGAGCCGTATGGAGTAGTGTTAACTTTATGAGGTGTCGTTTATGAACGATCTTAAAATGCAATTACAAAAACGTCTTGTCGCAAATGTTATTATAGATAAATGTGCGGCGAACAATAATATCATTTTTAATGATGCGTGGTGTACACAAGATAGAGTAATCCGTTTTACTACGCCGTTTTTTCGAGAGTTGTTTCAAATAACAGAAAACGTTACAGGCTTTTGGAAAACGGGAGATGTGGTAATGTATGAAGTCTACATTGCCTCCAACTCTTTTTCGGTGTCGTGCTTGATTTCTGATAATGGTATTACAAAAGAAAACAAAAAGATTTTCAACATTTTATCTAAATATAATTCCTTTAGTAACGAGGAACAAAGAATAAACTCATTGAAAAAATGGGAATTGGAACCCGACGAAAGACTCGAAAGCGTTTTTGCGAGTTTTGATTCATTCATCGAATCAGAACTTGTAGCGTTTGAAAATAGTGTTTCTAGTTTTGTGACAAATGCAAAGGAAGAAACGCTTGTATATTTAGAAGGTGAACAAGAAACGTTTGCCGGAAGCAAATATGAAAGAAACCCAAAAGCGAGAGCCGCTTGTATAGCATATCATGGAACCGCTTGTGTTATTTGTGGAATTGACTTTGAAAAAGCTTATGGACCTGAGTTCGCAGGAAAAATCGAAGTTCACCACATTGTGCCATTGAGTCAGATTGGGCAAGAATATGTAGTTGATCCTATACACGACCTTGTTCCAGTATGTCCAAATTGTCATACCGCAATTCACAGTAAAAAAGACGGTGTATATACCATTGAGGAAATGAAGAAAATGCGCAACAATCGGTGACTTTTTAGGAAGAAGGTGTCAAATGGATAACAACGCAAAATTGAGACCTCTATTTATTGCTAAAATTTTATATGAGAGAACTGATGAGGAACACTTTCTGTCTACTGCACAGTTAATAACAATCCTTGAAGAAGAATATGGTATATCTGCTCACAGACAAACAATTAAAGCGGATATTGAACTGTTACGACAATTTGGATTGGAAATCGAAGAAGTTAAATCAACACAAAATCGATATAATATGTTTGCGAGAACTTTTAATACTCCTGAGTTGGTGTTGTTGATTGATGCTGTTGAGTCTTCAAAGTTTATTACTCCTTCAAAAAGCAAAGAACTTGTTGAAAAATTAAGTTCTCTTACGAGTAGGCACATTGCAACAACACTAAAGCGCAATGTTAGTTGCGAAGGGCGTATAAAATCAGCAAACGAAAGAGCATATATAATCGTTGATACCATTAATGAAGCGATAAATAAAAACAAAAAGATTTCCTTTCTCTATTTTCAATACAATGTAAAAAAAGAACGGCAACTTAAACACAATGGAGAACCCTATGTTATTACGCCGCTGCATCTTGTTTGGAACGGCGATTGCTATTATATGATAGGCGTTTATGATTACAAACAAAAACTGGGGAGTTTTAGAATTGATCGAATTGCTAAATGTCCTATCATATTAAACGACGAAGGGACATTGCCACCGCAAGGTTTTAATATTGATGACTATATAAACACTACTTTTAGAATGTATAATAGTGAACACGAAGATGTAGAACTCGTGTGTGATAATACGGTAATGGATTCAATTATTGACCGCTTTGGTAAGGACGTAACGACATACGCAAATGATATGACATCTTTTAGAGCAGTAGTAAAAGTAGCCGTGAGTCACGTTTTTTACAGTTGGGTGTTCGGGTTTGGCGGAAAAGTGAAAATAAAGGGACCTGAAAATGTACGAACTGAATATATTAAAATGTTAAATGTAGCAATAGAAAACTGTGAGATAAAATAAAACAGAAGTAAATACAATATTCCATATTTAATAACGAAACTGATGATTCGGCATGTCAATACTATGCCTCTGTCAGTTAAGTAAACCTTGCAGTTTTCTTTCTTAAAAATCATATCCTGTTTCAAGCAGCTTTTTCTTCATATTGTTAAGTGCTTTTCTGTAGTTTGAATCTGCTGTTGCGGGGGATGAAACTCTGTGGTCGAAGGCTAATTCTTCAAAAGTTTTAGGCTTGCGTGGTTTGTAGGTGGGATTTCTTTTGTAGTCAGGATTATCATAATCGGGAACCTCGGTTGAATAGCAGTCTCTGCAGAAGGCAAGGTGCTCCGATACCAAGGCTCGTTCACGGTAGTTGAGAGCATTTTCAAAGGTATCCATAACAAGATTTGCACGCTCAAATTTAATACACAGAACATCAGGACGGGAGGTGTCATCGGAAGCAACCTCTTCATGGCTTTCTTCACCGTCTTCGTCAGCATACTGTTTGTAAAACTCAACAAATTGTGTATTCTGCAAACCGGAACGGATAATCTCTTCTGCCTTTTCTTTTGTTACACCGATTTCATCGGCTATCTTCTTCATTGTTTCATCATCGGTTTGCTCTTCGTTTTCATAAAACAGGCGCATTGCTTTGCGAAGTCGTAAGTCTTCATCAAAGCTCTGTACTGTAAAGCCTCGTCTCATTTTACGAATGTACTCGTGAATCTCACGCTTTGCTGTGTTTTCCTTGAATTTAACAAAAGGTATATCCCGTGAAAGGTCGTATTCCTGCAAGGCTTTCCACATCCCTATAATAAAGGCTTGCTTCATGTCCTGAAAATGACCGGGCATTGCATAGTTCTGTACCCAACCCATAACCTTTGTGTTGAGTGTGTTTTCATAATAATGAAGAAACCACAGAAAGTATTTTTCATCTTTCTCTTTGCAGTAAAGCTCAATGTATTCCTGTAACTCCATTTTAGGCGGAGCAGGTGTTATTCTGTACATCACAAGGTCCTGTTGCCATTCTCTCACGGGCGACACCTCCTTACTTCATTGATTTTGCCGTATCCTCATACAGCTTCTTCTTTTCCATATCTTTTGGGTATTGAGTAAGCTCGTATTCTGTTTCTTCCACCGCACGGTACATTCTGTCTTCGGCAAGCCTTGTTGCCAGCTCTGCAAACTCAGGTGTGATTTTACCTCTGCTTTTATCTACACGAATTGAACCGCAACGGTTTCTGTAAATTCTCAGGGCGGGGTCGTTTTCACATCTTTCTTTCAGGTTTATATATGCCGCATATCTTCTGCAGGTGACCCGTTTACCCTTGTATTTGAAAGGTGCATAGCCGTTGCAGTATTTCTGATGTCTTGCAGTCAGCATAAGAAACTGCTTTTTGCAGATTTCACATTGCCTCGGATAATGACCGTACTGTATTCCTTCGAATAAATCCGTAACAATAAAGCTGTAGAAGCTGTTGAAATACAACCTTTGAGCGACAAGGCTTTCCGATGTGTATTCCGTGTTCGTTGGAATAACCTTTTCACCGAAAATATCGGTGGCAAGCTGCGACAGATTTTCTTTACTGAATTTCTCCAATTCACCGAGCCTTGACACAAATCTTTTAAGTTTGTTGAACGCAAGAGTAATATCATCACCGAGGTTATCGTAAAAGCCGAGAGTTGTGTTTACCTCGTTCAGCAGTTTTTCTGCCTGAGTGAAAAAGTCCTTATCATATTCGGGCGGCAGGATTCCGAGGATGATATATTCCTCTTTGATGTTCTGAAGCTTACCCTTACGACGGAAGTATTCATCTAATATTTCGGCATTTTCATAGGTGAAAAGCTTTGAGATTCTTTCCTTTTCTTTGTCAATGTCAATCAGATTAAAAGGTTTCAGCTTCGGCTGGGCAGTAAATATATTGTTGATTACGTTTACGGCTTCAACAAAAAGTCGAGGATTTAAATAGCCTTTGGAGAGCATATCTTCAAGCTCCCAATTCTCGGCTCTGAAAACAGATATTCTTGCGGCAGTATCATCCTTGTAATACTGATTGAGCAGCTCAACTGTATATTGTCCCGCATCGACAGTTTTTGAGGCAACGGTTACTTTGCCGACACTGTAATCGGCATAGAAGAAGCCTTTGTCATTCATCCTTTACCACCTCCTGACAAAAATTATATCATAGTCCATAGTCATTATACAAATTTTACTGTCCAATAAAACGGACTTTGCTTTTTGAGAGATATGTTAATATCATTATAGTTGCAAACTACCTCGCAAGGAATAATCATCCTGCGAGGTAGTTTTTTCGTTTTATGGGGTTTGAAGGTGATTTTATAAAAAATTTGTTTCGATTATTGTGTTTAAAATTATATATATGCTGAAAAGCCTTGATATATAAGGCTTTGATCCTTGTTTCGTACATCGTTTTTTACTGTTTCGTGATTCTGTATGATTTTCGATTTTTTCTACATTAAATAATCAGAGGAGGGAAAACACAAGGTTATTCGTCTTTCAGCAAGCAACTTGAAGAGATTAACACAGTAGTTTCCCGAATCACTAAACTATCAATAAAGGAGAATGAAAAAATGACACACGCTGAATATGAATATAAGTATCAGGAAGATCTGAAATACATCTGGTATCTGCAGATTTCCGGCAGAGGAGATGAATATGCAACCGTCAGGAGGATTACCTGCAAGGGCTGTGAACGGGTATATTTCACACAGGTTCACTGTGTGAAGTTTTGCTATCACTGTCAGCAAGGCAATGTGGGTGCAATGTATGTAAAACGGAGAAAGAGTCTCAAAAAGCGTGAAAACACCGTATGCAAAAATTGCGGAAACACCTTTACACCCAAGAGGGCAGGTGCTGTATACTGCAGTAGTGCATGCAGACAAAAGGCTTACCGAGAGCGTGTTACGGATAGCGTAAGTCGTCAGAATGATGACATACCATAAATGTAACGATAAATTATCAATACTGCGTTACGGATGTGGTACTTGATAAAAAGTATCATGTACCATAACTGTAACGGTATAATGTTACGTAAATAGTACGTGGTATTTTCTCCACTTACTACAACCGTAACGGAAGGTGTTTTGAGAGTGAAGTGTTACAGTTAAATCAACGGATACAAAGCATCCGTTGATTTTCCAATCGGTCAGATTTCGAGTTTTCAATCGGTCTGATTTTTCTTTTTCGGCCCGTAATAAAAAATTAGAGAACAAACTGACTGTAAATAAGTGCAATTTGTTCCCTAAAATGTTTGATTATTGATTTAGGCAATTCTGATTATTTGTTCGTAAAGCATGACGAAATCACACATTATTTGTTTGTTGTCATGATAATGTCCGAAAAACC
>JAZSIM010000041.1:0-14024 GCA_045533835.1 Acutalibacteraceae bacterium | reverse complement strand
TTCAAGAGTCAGTCCAGCTACATTAAAAAAGAACCTGGCGTTAATTAACGCCAGGCCCAAGAAAGTTTTAAATTACCAAAAACCATTGGATTTATTTGAGGATTCGCTTAAAAAGTGTTGCACTTAGTTTGACAAATCATTCGGACGGGCAATGCCCGCCCCTACAGCTACGTATGACAGGATATGTAGGGGCGACCATTGGTCGTCCGTTAAAATAATGTTGTAAGCCAATATATGCTCCCATAAATTACACTCGTAGCGGTGCCGTAGGCAATTACGGGACCGGCGATTTTTAACATCTTTGCGCCGACGCCCAAGATGAAGCCTTCATTCTTTATTTCCACTGTTTAAGGTATTCGGCTACGCTTCGGCTCATTTCGACGGAGAAATCGCTGTTGTATTTTCTGTTGCAGAAGGCTTTCATCCAGTCCTCGTAGGACTTTTCTTTTGCCTTGACACCGAACAATTCCTGAAGCTCATCCTTTTCCATTACACGGTAGGTATCCGTGTGAACAATGTACTTCATATCTGCTCTTTCGGGCTTCTCTCTTCTTATCTGAGAGTCGGCAGGATAGCCGAAAACTATCATTGCGGCAGGAAAAACGTAATCCGGGAGATTCAGCATTTCACGGTGAATTTCGCAGTTTTCCATAATATCCCCTATGTAGCAGGAGCCGATGCCGAAGCTTTCTGCTGCACACACGGCATTCTGTGCGGCAATTAATGCATCATTTACGGCAAGAAGAAAATCACCCTCGCGAAGCTGCCTCGGGTCACAGCCCGTAGCTTTGAAGGCATCGTACCATTTTTTGAAATCCGCACAGAAAATGAGAGTAAATTTTGAGTCTGCTATAAAGGGCTGATTGTCACAGCTGACGGAAAGCTTTTTAAGCAGCTCCTTATCCCTTATATCAAGAATTGTATATAACTGCTGATTGCCTGCCGTGGGAGCATTTACGGCACAAAGAAGAATTTCTTCCTTTATATTTTCATCAATTTCCTTTTCCGTGAATACTCTCACGGATTTTCTGTTTTTGAGGCTTCTTGTAATTTCGTTCATTTCGTTTTCTCCTTACGGGGTGTGATTTCATTCCATAATGTAAAGCCTAAAATAAGCACACCGCCTATAATCTGCGGTACTGTCATTTCTTCGTGAAGAATAACAACTGAGCATATAACGGCAACAAGGGGGTCAATATAGCTTAAAATTGCCGCCTTCTGTCCGGGAAGCTCCTTAAGGGACGAGAAATACATACAGTAGGTAATTCCCGTGTGCACAAGACCTACTATGAGAAGCAGTAAAAGACCCTTAGTGTCAAGCCGTGCTATATTTATTCCGTCCGTTAAAAGCACGTAAGGGAAAAGCACCGCTACCGCCGACACAAACTGCATAAAGGTACGGTGGATTCCGTCTACATCCTTTATGAATTTATTGAGAAGTATTACCGTTGCGTAAAGGCAAGCAGCGCCCAAACCGAACAGAATCCCTTTGAAGTGATTGCTGCCCGCCGGGAATGTGCCGATTCCCGTAATAAGAACAATTCCCACAGTTGACATAACAAAGCATATCCACTGCTTTATTGTCATTTTCTCCTTAAAAAGCACGGGACACAGAAGGGTTACAAGCACCGGAGCAAAATAATAGCTGAGTGTTGCCGCGGAAACCGTGGTGTAATTGTAGGCTTCAAAAAGAAGAATCCAGTTGAATGCCATAGCCGCACCCGAAAGAATCAGAAGCGGAATCTGCTTTTTTATTTTTCCGAAGGGAATTTTGCTTTTTGTCACAAGCAAAAAGAGTCCTATAAACACGGTAGCCAGCACAGCACGGTAAAATGCAAGCTCCCCTGAGGAAATATCTATATTTCTTCTGAAAAGACCTATTGTGCCGAATATTGCCATTGATACAATCAGCATAAGTCTTGCGTTAAAAAATTTTTTCATATTATTCTCCGCCCTTAAAATCAAAGCAGTCCGTAAAATATGCGTTTGTTTCTGCCTTTAATCCGTTTTTATCAATTACAGTCACCCTGAAATAGCCATCCTCAGGGTAAAGCTCAAATTCTCCGTGGGTTATAAAGCCCGATTCCTCGTTATATCTTGACATACAGCGCCTTTTATTGACGGTACAGGTTATTTTGTCTGCAGGTGAGCAGTCAACGAAAAGTCTTCCGTTTTCAAGATACAGTCCGTAAATTTCGGGTCCCTGAGAGGAATAGAAATTGCCGTTTTTTAGTGCATCCGCAACACTTTCATAGGTAAGCTTTTCCGCCTTTATCACGGTAAAGGCACCGAAGGAATCCCACATACGGCAGGAGGGGTCACGTCGGTTATGGTTATCGTCTGCGGCAATACAGAAAATACGTTCCCCTTTTCTCAAAAAATCATCGTATGCCTTGGCATTATATTCGTCATACCCGTCAATGAAGCTCGAATAATTACATATTTCCATAGCATTCATACCCTTGTACTTAATGTAATCTTCATAATGCTCAAGCGACCATGTGGGGTGGTTGTAAGTTACGAAAAAGCCCTTCTCACGGCAGATTTCTATTGCCCTGTTGATACAGTCCGCTTCATAGCTTTTTTCAAAATCCGGCTCATTTTCATCGAAAACAATTTCTCCGTTTCTTTCGGGATTATGGTATTTTGTTCTGTGAAAGCAGGGCTGTGTCACATTGTCCTTTGAAAGAGAAATAACACACAAATCGCATACACGGGCATGAAGAAAATCCTCACACTCCTCATCAAAGCCAAGCTCAAAGCCCGTCAGCATAAGAAAATCATCATCCGTAAGCTCGTGATGGGGCACCATAAGCTCGTGATCGGTACAGCAAAGAATACTATAGCCGTGAGATTTATACAATTCCTTCATCTCGCGGGGAGTAAGCGTACCGTCGGAAACCGTGGAATGCGAATGCAGATTCGCCTTATAAAGCTGTCCGTTTTCGGGCAGGAGATAATATTTCATATCTGTCTTCCTTCTTATAAAATATAAGAACATTCTACCATTATAAAGAAGTGTCTGCAATATTTAAAACAAAAAAACCGTACTTTTACTCAATCAGGTAAAAATACAGTCCGTTTGTGTGAGGCTCGCTGCCTCTTTATATGTAAGCCCTTGCGGGCATTGTTGTAGAAAAGCTCTGAGGCTTAAGCCCGTCCGCTCTTATGCGTTCTTGTAACTGATAAGTGCGTTGAGCTCAAAAACCTTAATAAGCTTCTTCAAAGAAAACTTCATGCCTTCGATTTCGTTCATAAGTCTTTCTTCTTCTCTGCGCATTTCAGCTGTGTACTTTGCCATGTTCAAGTACTCCTTTCGTTTGTGTTTTTCGTTTACATCTGCATTATAACCGATTTTTCAAAAAAGTCAAGTTATTTTGCACAATTTGGAATATGTCCGTTTGTGCACTTTGCACAATGGGTGTTTTTGTCGAAAAATTCACACCCCTGACACAATAACTAAAGCAGCAGCATATATTTTGTATATTATGCACAACGACTTATTCGTAAATTGTCATTTTTACAAGAAGAAACGGAGAGCCGTAAAGCTCTCCGCAAAAAAAGTTTGTATATTATTTTCCAAAAATTTATCTTAATAAAGAGGATATTTTTCGAGAAGTGCGTTCACTTTTTCTCTGATTTCGTCAGCCTTATTTTCAAAATCAACCGTTGCAAGGTAAATGCACTCTGCAATAATCTTCATATCTTCCTTTTTAAGACCTCTTGTGGTAACAGCCGCCGTACCGATTCTTACACCGCTTGTGATAAAGGGGCTCTGGGGATCACGGGGAACAGCGTTCTTGTTTACGGTGATGTAAACCTCGTCAAGTCTGTGCTCGAGCTCCTTGCCTGTGATGCTCATATTCTGTAAATCAAGAAGGATAAGATGGTTATCGGTACCTCCGGAAACAAGATTGAAGCCCTTTTCCTTAAGTGCATCGGCAAGTGCCGCCGTATTTTCGATAACACCCTTCTGATACTCCTTGAATTCATCCTTGAGGGCCTCACCGAAGCAGATAGCCTTACCTGCAATAACGTGCTCGAGAGGACCGCCCTGAGAGCCGGGGAAGATAGCCTTATCTATTGCCTTTCCGAGCTCCTCCTTGCAGAGGATAAGACCGCCTCTGGGACCTCTTAAGGTCTTGTGTGTTGTGGTTGTCACGATATCTGCATAGGGCACGGGCGAGGGATGAAGACCTGCGGCAACAAGGCCTGCAATATGTGCCATGTCAACCATAAAATAAGCACCGCACTCTTTTGCTATAAGAGAAATCTTTTCAAAATCAATAATTCTGGGATAAGCACTGGCACCTGCAACGATAAGCTTCGGCTTCACCTCAAGCGCAAGCTCTCTCAGTGCATCATAGTCAATTCTTCCGGTTTCCGCATTAACACCGTAGGGAACGAAATTATAAAGCTTACCTGACATATTTACGGGTGAGCCGTGTGTCAGGTGTCCTCCCTCTGCAAGTGACATACCGAGAACGGTGTCCCCGGGCTGAAGCACAGCAAAATATGCGGCAAAGTTTGCCTGAGAGCCGGAATGAGGCTGAACGTTTGCATATTCCGCACCAAAGAGCTTCTTTGCTCTTTCAATCGCGATTCTTTCACATTCGTCAACACATACACAGCCGCCGTAATATCTTCTTCCGGGATAGCCTTCCGCATACTTATTTGTAAGTATACTGCCCACAGCAGCCATAACTGCAGGAGAAACGATATTTTCGGAAGCAATAAGCTCCAGATTTCTGCGCTCACGCTGAAGCTCGCTATCCACAGCAGCTCCGACCTCAGGGTCATAAGCCTTGATGTAATCAGTTACACTCTGAACGTTGAACATTTTTTCTTCCTCCGATAAAAAATTATATTGCTCTGGGAAGATCCCATTTAAATACCGATGCAAGGATTCTGAGGGCAAATATAAGCATAATTCCCACAACAGATGAGAAAACAACTCCCTGCTGAAGCATTATATACATTACATAATAAGCAGTTCCGCCTGCAATTGACGCCACCGCATAAACACGCTTTTTAAGCACAAAGGGAATCTCGCTGACAATAACGTCCCTTAAAATACCGCCGCCGCAGCCCGTTGTCATTCCGAGAAACACAACAAAAAAGAAATTGTCCGAAAAGCCGCTGTTTATTGCCACATTCATTCCTACTATGGTAAAAACACCAAGCCCTATTGCGTCAAAAATATTATTGACCTTATCAATCACAACAATGTTTTCGGAAAACTTATTTTTGAGAATGCTTGCGACAATAAACGTAAGAAGGCAGGCTGCCACCGCAAAAATAAGATATATGTAATTTCTGAACATAGCAGGCGGAAGATTTCCCAAAAGAATATCTCTTATGGTACCGCCGCCGAGGGCTGTTATAATACCCGAAAAAATCACACCGAAAATATCAAAGCGTTTTGTAATGCCGAGCACCGCTCCCGAAACCGCAAAAGCACAGGTGCCTATAAGCTCAAGCACAAGAAGCATCGTGTCCATAAACACAACCCCTCATAAATAATAATGAAAAAAGTATAACAAAAAACAAAGGCTATTACAAGGAAAATATCATTTCGGGGGAAATTTTGTAAATAAGGCAAGTAAAGTAAATTTACCTGCCTTAAAAAATGTGTAAACTCAACAAATCAGAAGCAGAAATACTTCTCCATAAATTTTTTCATTCTGCCGTTCATTGCCGAAAGCTGTTTAATTGCATCTTCTCTTTCCTGTGCAGTGCCTACCGCACAGACTCTCATAAGTCTGCCCTCTTCCTTACAAAGCTCGTCATGACGGGGGAAATAATTCTTAAGAAGGAAGCAGGCGTATCTTACAAAGCGGTTTTCACCTACAAGGCGGAATTCCGTGCTGATGGTATCAACTGCAACGGAATAGAAATCTCTTATTGAAGAAATAAGTGCCTTTCTTTCATTTTCGGGAGAGAAAACGATTGTAGAGCAGATGAGAGCACCGTCATTTGACACGTAGGAGGAATGGCTGTCGGTGCTTCCGACAACAGGATAGTTTCTGCCCTTTATTCTGTCCTCATAATATCTGATGGTCTGGAAGCCGTTGTGCTCATAATATCTTTCGCCGCCGAGAACCTCGAAGGCATCGAAATCCTGATTCTCCATAATGTATTCAAGGAAGGGAGTGGGCACGTGATAGGTATCGCTTATCCAGCAGGGATGCGGGAATATTGCAAGACCGCCTGCCTTCTTGATTTCCGCAAACGCCCATTTCATAACTGCAGCAGGGATCTTATCAACCTTTTCGGGAACGGGAGTAGCATCTGCAAGTGCTTCCATTTTATCCTGCCATGCCTCAACGGTATCTGCCTCGGGAGGTGTAACACCGGGCATTGCTCTTA
Organism: Acutalibacteraceae bacterium; assembly: GCA_045533835.1. Taxonomy (GTDB): domain Bacteria; phylum Bacillota; class Clostridia; order Oscillospirales; family Acutalibacteraceae; genus RUG806. The sequence goes on along the minus strand of JAZSIM010000041.1, from coordinate 7,655 downwards.
CCCAGCCGTCACCCGTTTCACCGAAATACTCATCCTTTACGAGGGCATTGATTGAATATTCACCGCCGAAGTTAACTATGTGAGCATCTGCTTCCTTGCCGTGAACGTCGGGAAGGTGAACCTCTTCACCGGGAACAATATTGAACTCCGTAGGGATATTCTTAAAGAATTCCATAGCACGGATTGAGGGGTAATATCTGTGATGGTCGGTAATTGCAAAGAAGTCATAACCGTGGCTTCTGTACATACCGCAGACAACCTCCGGTATCTGTCTGCCGTCAGAGCAGTTTGTGTGCATATGAAGGTCGCCTCTTAAGGGATAGCGTCCTGCAAGGTCACCTTCAACCGCATAAACAGGGAACTGATTGATTCTTCTGCCCTCTTCGTTTACAACACGGATAAAATACTGCTGCTCGCTGTCGTATGTATGAGTTACGTCAAAGCCGCCGATTTCGTTACAAACAAGAGTTTTTTCTCTGTAATCACCCGAGGAAGGATAATCATAGGGTTTTCCGCCCTCAAGTGCACAGATAAGCACCTTGTATTCCTTACCGGGAACAAATTCGGGACGTCCGCCGGTAGGTCTTATGTGTACGGTCACCTCTTTTCCCACAGGGAAAACAAGGGGAAACACGTCATAATTAAGCAGCTGGTCTGTCATAGGAAAATTCATAAAAAACCTCCGTCTGAGTTTATTTGCTTTTTTATTTTATCACTTAATTAATAAAAATGGTAGTAGAAAAAGAAAAAATTATGTAAAAGCCGTAAAAATATATAATTTTGTTGATTTTCGGCACTTTCGGTGTTAATATATTTAGTTGTATTAAATTTTTGAAGGTGAAATTTTTGAGCAAAAGAGAAGATATAAGAAATATTGCAATTATCGCTCACGTTGACCACGGCAAGACCACACTTGTCGACAAGCTTCTCAAGCAGAGCGGTACGTTCAGAGAAAATGAGGTTGTTGCAGACAGGGTTATGGACTCCAACGACCTTGAAAGAGAAAGAGGCATCACCATCCTTTCAAAGAATACCTCCGTGACCTTTAACGGCATTAAAATTAACATTGTTGACACCCCCGGCCACGCAGATTTCGGCGGTGAGGTTGAAAGAATTATGACGATGGTTGACGGCGTGCTTCTTCTTGTTGACGCATTTGAAGGCTGTATGCCCCAGACACGCTTTGTTCTTTCAAAGGCTTTGGCTCTCAAGAAGACTCCCATGGTTGTCATCAACAAAATCGACCGTCCCGGTGCCCGTCCCGATGAGGTTATTGATGAGGTTCTTGACCTCTTCATTGAGCTCGGTGCAGACGAAAATCAGATTGAGTTCCCCGTAATCTTTGCCTCGGCAAGAGAGGGCTTTGCTTCCTTTGACAAGACAGCAACAAGCGGTGATATGCGCCCCCTTCTTGAAGCAATTATCGATAACATCCCTGCTCCCGAATGTGCAGAGGAGGCTCCCCTTCAGCTTCTTTTCTCCGCACTCGATTATGATGACTACGTAGGCAGAATCGGCGTGGGCAGAATTGAAAGAGGCTCCGTCAAGGCAGGTCAGGCGGTAGTGCTTTGTCAGACAGACGGCGGAAGAAGAAACGTAAAGGTTTCCCGTCTTTACCACTTCACGGGTCTTGGCAGAACCGAAACAGATGCAGCAAGCGCAGGTGACATTGTAGCAGTTTCAGGTATCGAGGATCTTAACATCGGTGAAACAATATGCTCTCCCGACTGTGTCGAGCCTCTCCCCTTCATCAAAATTGACGAGCCTACCCTGGCTATGACCTTCCACGTAAACGACTCTCCCTTTGCAGGCAGAGAGGGTAAGTTCGTTACCTCCCGTAACATCCGTGCACGTCTTTTCAAGGAGGTTGAAACAAACGTAAGCATGAGAGTTGAGGAAACCGATTCCACCGACACCTTCAAGGTTTCGGGCAGAGGTGAATTACACCTTTCAATTCTTATTGAAACCATGAGAAGACAGGGCTACGAATTCCAGGTTTCCCGTCCCAAGGTTATTTACAAGCAGGAAAACGGCGTTCTTCTTGAGCCTATGGAGCTTCTTATTGTTGAGGTTCCCACAGATTACGTAGGTGCCGTTATGGAAAAAATCGGCTCCAGAAGAGGTGAGCTCGAAAATATGGGTACCCGCGACGGCGGAACAACTCACCTTGAGTTCAGAATCCCCGCAAGAGGACTTATCGGCTACCGCTCCGAATTCCTTACGGACACCAACGGCTACGGCATTATGAATAACCTCTTCCAGGGCTATGAGCCTTACAAGGGTGATATACAGACAAGAGAAAGAGGCTCCATTGTTGCCCACGAAACAGGAGAAAGCACCGGCTACGGACTCTGGAACACCCAGGAAAGAGGACGTCTTTTTATCGGCCCCGGCGTTCCCGTTTACGAGGGAATGATTGTCGGTGAATGTGCAAAGGCAGAAGACATTGTCTGCAACGTATGCAAGAAAAAGCAGATGACAAACACCAGAGCCTCCGGCTCCGATGACGCACTACGTCTTGTTCCCCACTCGGTACTCTCCCTCGAGCAGAGCATGGAATTCTTAAGCGACGACGAGCTTCTTGAGGTTACCCCCGTATCCCTTCGTCTTCGCAAGAAGATTCTTTCAAAAGAACAGCGCATGAAGCAGCAGTTCAAGAAAAACTAAAGGATAACATATTATGGAAAAGAATAAAGTAAGCATTACCATAAGAAATCAGAACTACACCATCATTTCCGATGAATCTCCCGCAGACATCAGACTTCTTGCAGATGTTGTGGACAAGAAGCTCGGTGAAATTATGGATAACGGCGGAAGAACCTCTCTTATTGAAGCACTTGTGCTGGTATCCCTTGACCTTGCAAACGGAATGAAAAAGAGTGCCGACATCGTCGCAAAATACAAAAGCGAAATGGCAGGCTACCTCGAGGACGTTGAAAAGGCAACAATCGAAAGAGATAAGTATAAAAGAGAGCTTGACAAAATCAAGGGCAAAAACTAAAATCAAAGCAGAAAGCGGATATTCCCACGAAAGGAATATCCGCCTTTTTATTTTCTGCCGGATTCTTATTGCAAAAAAACTCCGGAGAGATTATCTCCGGAGCCTGAAAATTACTTAGTTTCTTTTGTCGCGGCGGGGACCCTTGCCGAAGTCACGTCTGGGCTTTCTGGGTGAATCATCAAGCTCGTTTTCGGGAGTAAGTCCTTCAACTGCAATAAGAGCGTTTCTTCTGGAGAGGTTGAGTCTGCCCTGATCGTCGGTGGGAAGAACCATAACGATGATTTCATCGCCGACAGTTACAACGTCTTCAACCTTTTCCGTTCTCTTGATATCAAGGTGGCTGATGTGAACCATACCCTCCTTGCCGGGAGCAATTTCAACGAATGCGCCGAAGCTCATAAGTCTTGTTACAACACCCTTGTAGATTGCACCCTCCTCGGGATCGTTTACAATTGTTTCAACAATGCTGAGAGCCTTTCTTGCACCGTCAATATCTGTGGAAGAAATAAATACGCTGCCGTCATCCTCGATGTCAATCTTACAGTTGCATTCTGCACAGATCTTCTGGATAACCTTACCCTGCTTACCGATAACATCACCGATCTTTTCGGGGTCAATCTTTGTGGTAAGCATCTTGGGAGCATACTTTGAAAGCTCTGCACGGGGCTCTGCGATACAGGGAAGCATAACCTCGTCAAGAATCTTGCATCTTGCTTCATATGTCTTATCAAGAGCTTCACGGATGATAGCGGGAGTAAGACCGTGAACCTTGAGGTCCATCTGAATAGCAGTGATACCTGCCTTTGTACCTGCAACCTTGAAGTCCATATCGCCGAAGAAGTCTTCAAGACCCTGGATGTCAACCATTGTCATAAAACGGTCGCCCTCTGTTACAAGACCGCAGGAGATACCTGCAACGGGAGCCTTGATGGGAACACCTGCTGCCATAAGTGAAAGTGTGGGGCCGCAGATTGAAGCCTGAGATGTGGAGCCGTTTGAAGAAAGAACCTCGGAAACAAGTCTTATTGTATAGGGGAACTCTTCAACGGAGGGGATTACGGGAACAAGTGCTCTTTCAGCAAGTGCACCGTGACCGATTTCACGTCTGCCGGGGCCTCTGGAGGGCTTTGTTTCACCTACGGAGTAGGAGGGGAAGTTGTAGTGGTGGATATATCTCTTTGACTCTTCCTCGTCGATGCCGTCAAGAGCCTGAGCCTCACCTATTGTACCGAGAGTGGTAACTGTAAGAACCTGAGTCTGACCTCTTGTGAACATACCTGAGCCGTGTACACGGGAAAGAAGGTCAATCTGAGCATCAAGAGGACGCATATCGTTGATTCCTCTGCCGTCAACACGCTTACCGTCATCAAGAAGCCAACGGCGTACGATGTACTTCTGAAGCTTGTACATGCAATCGTCGAGCTTTGCAATTTCCTCGGGATATACCTCATCAAACTTTGCGTGAACTGCATCGTAGATGGGAAGAAGTCTTTCATCGCGGATTCTCTTGTCATCTGTATCAAGAGCAGCCTTAACGTCTTCAATTGCGAATTCCTTGACAGCTTCAAACATTTCGTGTGAGGGATCCATTGAAGGAACTTCAATCTTTTCCTTGCCGATTTCTGCCTGAATGCCCTTGATAAATTCAACAATCTTCTGATTTTCTGCATGAGCAAACATAATTGCATCATACATAACATCATTGGGAACTTCATTTGCACCTGCTTCAATCATAGCAACAAGATCTGCTGTGGAAGCAACGGTTGCAGCCATTTCGGAGCGTTCTCTCTGTTCTGCTGTGGGGTTGATTACAAACTCACCGTCAACAAGACCTACGGAAACACCTGAAATGGGGCCTGCCCACGGAATAGCCGAAATTGAAAGAGCAATTGAAACACCGATCATAGCGGTGATTTCGGGAAGACAGTCGGGATCAACTGACATAACGGTTGCAACAACGCCTACATCGTTTCTCATATCCTTGGGGAAAAGAGGACGGACGGGTCTGTCGATAACACGTGAGCAAAGAGTTGCCTTTTCGGATGCCTTTCCTTCTCTTCTCTGGAATGATCCGGGGATTTTACCTACTGAATAAAGCTTCTCCTCAAAGTCAACTGACATGGGGAAGAAATCTACGCCCTCACGGGGCTTGTCTGCCATAGTTGCCGTGCAAAGCACTTCTGTTTCACCGTAGCGGATAAGACATGATCCGCCTGCAAGCTGTGCCATTTTACCTGTTTCAACAACAAGAGGTCTGCCTGCGAGTGTTGTTTCGAATTTTCTGAACTCGTTGAACATTTTTGTTCTCTCCTTTTACATGTTTTTATTTGTCTATCAAGCCGTGGTTACTGTCAATGTACAATCCAAAACAAACAAAATTTTCGATTGCCGAGAATGACAAAGTCAAATATAATCAAGACACAAAGTGTCTTCCGACAGGGTCACTATTCACTCTGCACTATTATTTTTTACCTTCAGAGCAAACAGTCTGTTTGCTTTGAATTGTACATTTTACATTAACATTTCCCTTGCGGGAACACGGCCTTATTACCTTGAAAAAAGAATTTTCGGGCGACAAAGTTTTCTTCGCCGCCCAGACACTACAATTATTTACGAAGACCGAGCTTAGCAACAACTGCACGGTATCTTTCGATATCGTTCTTCTGAAGATAAGCAAGAAGGTTTCTTCTGTGACCAACCATCTTGAGAAGACCGCGTCTTGAATGATGGTCCTTCTTGTGCTCCTTAAGATGCTCGTTAAGGTCGTTGATTCTCTTTGTGAGAACAGCGATCTGAACCTCGGGAGAACCTGTGTCGCCTTCGTGAGTAGCGAACTCAGCCATAATAGCCTGCTTTTCTGCCTGTGTCATGTTTTTCACCTCATTTTAATATTTACCCGTGCCTCCCAGAGTGGGCAAAGGTGAGAACTGCCGAAAAGGCAGAATAACCCCATCTCCGAGAAACCGGACATAGGCATTTTATCATAACTTTTCCGAAAAGTAAAGTATTTTTTTTGAAGAGTTTTTCCCGGATTCCGGCAATAATACGCACTTTTATTTTTCCGACGGCAAAATACAGCCGAAAAGTGTGGAAGATACACAAAACTTTGTCAAAAAAATCACAATTTTCTACTTACCGAACATAAAATGGTTATTTACATTTTTATTATAAAGTGTTAAAATGTTTTTTGGTGCGAAAGGTGACTTTCGGCTTACACTCGTGTAATATTATTTAGGAGGATATATTATGGCAAGAATGAAAAAGTCCATGGACGGTAACAATGCAGCCGCATACGTTTCCTACGCTTTTACAGAAGTAGCAGGTATTTATCCTATTACTCCTTCAAGCCCCATGGCAGACTATGTTGACCAGTGGTCCGCTCAGGGACTCAAGAACATCTTCGGAACAACCGTTAAGGTTGCAGAAATGCAGTCCGAAGCAGGTGCAGCAGGTACCGTTCACGGTTCACTCGCAGCAGGTGCACTTACAACAACTTATACAGCTTCTCAGGGTCTTCTTCTTATGATCCCCAATATGTATAAGATTGCTGGTGAGCTTCTTCCCTCAGTTTTCCACGTATCAGCACGTTGCGTTGCATCTCACGCTCTTAACATCTTCGGTGACCATTCTGACGTATATGCTTGCCGTCAGACAGGTTTTGCAATGCTCGCAGAAACAAATACTCAGGAAGTTATGGATCTCGGCGCAGTAGCACACCTTGCTACAATCAAGTCAAGAGTTCCCTTCCTTAACTTCTTCGACGGCTTCCGTACATCCCACGAAATCCAGAAGATCGAAATCTGGGACTATGAAGACCTCAAGGAAATGTGCGATATGGATGCTGTTGATGCATTCAGAAAGCGCGCTCTTAATCCCGAGCATCCCGTAATGAGAGGCTCACACGAAAACGGCGACATCTTCTTCCAGCACAGAGAAGCATGTAACGAATACTACGATGCAGTTCCCGCTATCGTTGAAGAATATATGGATAAGGTTAATGCTAAGCTCGGCACTAACTACAAGCTCTTCAACTACTACGGTGCAGAGGATGCTGACAGAGTAATCGTTGCTATGGGCTCCATCTGCGACGTTGCTGAAGAGGTTATTGACTATCTTACAGCTCAGGGCGAAAAGGTTGGTCTTGTTAAGGTTTGTCTTTACAGACCCTTCTCCGCTGAAAAGCTCATCGAAGCTATCCCCGCAACAGCTAAGAAGATTGCTGTTCTTGACAGAACAAAGGAACCCGGCTCTCTCGGCGAGCCCCTTTACCTTGACGTTGTTACTGCTCTTGCTACAAAGGGTGTACAGGCTACCGTAATCGGCGGCAGATACGGTCTTGGATCAAAGGATACTCCTCCCTCAAGCGTATTCGCAGTATACGATGAGCTCAAGAAGGATGCTCCCAAGGCTCAGTTCACAATCGGTATCAACGACGACGTTACAAACCTTTCTCTTGAAGAAAAGGAAGCTCCCAACACAGCAGCTGCAGGCACAATTGAATGCAAGTTCTGGGGACTCGGCGGCGACGGAACCGTCGGCGCCAATCTCAATACCGTGTGAATCATCAATGACAATACCGAATTGTTTGCACTGGCATATTTCGAGTATGATGCCAAGAAATCGTTCGGCGTTACCAAATCGCATCTGCGCTTCA
>JAZSIM010000050.1:0-40939 GCA_045533835.1 Acutalibacteraceae bacterium | reverse complement strand
AGGGTGCTCTTTCTTATCTTGATGACGACGATGTTGTTGAGATCACCTGTAATGTCAGCAAGGATTCTGTTGAACCCGTTAAATTCAACTCATCGGAAACGGATCACTTTGCGGATGAACTTATCCGACGAATGAAATACTATGAGAGAACAGCAGCAAGGGCAATTCTCAATAAGGATATCTCTCTTGCCTGCGATGCGCTGGCAAGTCATCCGCTTGTCGAGTCGTATTCGCTTGCATAAAAGCTTATGGATGAATATATCAGATTGAATAAGGATTACAGTGACGGCTGGAAGTAAAAGAAAAAACAGGTGTTTTATCGTTGCGATAAAACACCTGAAATTTTAATATATAGGAAATAGCTCGCGTTGTAAGCAATTTAGCTTATATCAAGAAACACCTACAGTCCCCAAGATTGGGGGTAGGGGGTTGACAAATCGTAAGATTTTTTCTTATTCAGCTTATTTTCCCATATAGCTTTCGAGAGTGTTTTTCATAAGCATTGCGATTGTCATGGGGCCTACTCCGCCGGGGACGGGGGTGATGTATGAGGCCTTTTCCTTTACGGCTTCAAAATCAACGTCGCCCGTGACCTTGCCGTTTTCAAGACGGTTGATGCCTACGTCAACAACAACTGCGCCTTCCTTTATCATATCTGCTGTGATGAAGTTTGCCTTTCCGATAGCCGCAATAACTATATCCCCTCGGATTACCTCTTCGGCAAGATTTTTTGTTCTTGAATGGCAGACTGTAACCGTAGCATTTTCCTGAAGCATCAAAAGTGCTGCAGGCTTTCCGACGATATTGCTTCTGCCTACAATAACGCAGTGCTTTCCTGCAATTTCAATTCCCTCGTATTTCAGCATCTCGACAACACCTGCAGGTGTGCAGGGAGCAAAGCAGGGCTTGCCTGAGAGAAGATTTCCCGTATTGACGGGGGAGAAGCCGTCAACGTCCTTTTCGGGACAGATTGCATCAATTACCTTGCTTTCGTCTATCTGAGCAGGTAAGGGGAGCTGACAGAGAATACCGTCGATATTGTCATCGCGGTTCAGCTTCTCAATAAGCTCCAAAAGCTCTTTTTCCTCTGTGTTTTCATCAAGAGCGTATTCGACGGAATAGAATCCGCAGCTTTCACATGCTTTCTTTTTATTGTTGACGTATATTCTTGATGCGGGGTTATTTCCAACTATGATTACCGCAAGACCGGGGGCGCGCGTGCCCTCTTTTCTGCTCTTTACGGTTTCGGCAATTGAAAGCCTTAAGCTTTCCGAGATTTTTTTACCGTCAATGATTCTTGCTGCCATATTTTCACTCCTCAGGTAGTATATGTGTCTATTATATCTGCCTTAAACTTTGTTTGTCAACTAAAAGGATGCAATACTGATTAATTATATTAATTGAAAAATTCAAAAACCTTAATTGAAATAATCGTAATAAACAATTGACTTTTATTATTAATTATAATATTATTGTGCTACTGCGATATACATCTTGTATATCGGATAAACTCGAACGGAGGAAAAATGAAAATGAAAAAGTTCACAAAAGTAATGGCTCTTCTTCTCAGCCTTTCAATGGTTCTTTGCTTTGCTGCATGCGGCGGTACAACAGAGGAAACCACTGCAGCAGGCGGTGAAGAAACAACTGCTGCTGACGTAGCTTACGACCTTACAAAGGAAGGCGACTACACAGCAGACAACACCGAATATGTTATCGGTGCAACAGGTCCCCTCACAGGTGACGCAGCTTCTTACGGTATTTCCGTACAGCAGGGCGCACAGCTTGCTATTGACGAAATCAATGCAGCAGGCGGTCTTAACGGCGTAAATTTCAAGTTTGATATCAAGGATGACAAGGCAACAGCTGCTGACGCATCCACAGGCTATGATGCTCTCTTTGAAGCAGGTATGCAGGCTTCTCTCGGTTCCGTTACATCCGGTTCCGCTGAATCCTTCGCTACAAGAGCTAATGAAGACGGCGTTTTCGCTCTTACTCCCTCAGCTTCTGCTGACAACGTAATCAACGCAAGCAACAACTGCTTCAGAGTTTGCTTCGGTGACCCCGACAACGGCATTATGTCCGCTGAAAAGCTCGCTGCTGAATATGAAAACATCGGTGCTATCTACGATTCATCCGATCCCTACTCATCAGGTATCTATGAAGCCTTCAAGACAAAGATGGCTGAACTCAACGTTACATACATTGAGCAGTCCTTTGATGCTGAAAACAACAGAGATTTCTCAACTCAGGTTGAGGCTCTCAAGGATTGCGACGTTATCTTCCTTCCCATCTACTACACAGAGGCCGGTCTTATCGCTAAGGCTTGTGTAGCTAAGGGCTGCGATGCATTCCTCTTCGGTTGTGACGGTCTTGATGGTGTTGCTGCTCAGATTGACGACACAGTTACAAACAAGATCAGCTACCTCACTCCCTTCGACGTAAACAGCGAGGATGCAAAGGTATCTGCTTTTGTTACTGCTTATGAAGCTAAGTACGGCGCAAAGCCTGACCAGTTTGCTGCTGACGGCTACGATGCAGTTTACGCTATCTTCGAGGCTATGAAGAAGCTTGATGTTAACAACGTAAAGGTTGATCCCGCTGAGCTCGGCAAGGCACTTACAGCAACATTCACATCTGCCGACTTCTCCTACACAGGTGTTACAGGCGGTATGGTATGGGATGCTTCCGGTGCTTGCGAAAAGGAACCCATCATCGTTGAGGTTAACTGATTAACTTAAAACAAAAACAACGTATATGCCTGAGGGGTTATACCTTCGGGCATATACCTGCCTTTAGGGGCTCGAATTCTTTCGGAGATTTTTTTCATTTTTTGTCTGTTTGCCATTAAACTCCCCCGGAAAAGGAGAAATTTTTTGCTATGAGTATTTTATTTGACGGGCTCAGCCTCGGTGCCATATATGCTCTTATAGCTCTCGGCTATACAATGGTTTACGGTATTGCCAAGATGCTGAACTTTGCACACGGCGATATCATTATGGTTGGTGCTTATTCCGTTTTTGTAACACTTATGGGTCAGGGGCATATTGCTCTTGCTATCGGTATATCCGTGCTTATATGTGTTGTCATGGGCGTTCTTGTGGAAAAGTTTGCCTACAAGCCCTTAAGAGGTGCTTCGCCTCTTGCCGTTCTTATTACCGCAATCGGTGTAAGCTACCTTTTACAGAGTGTTGCCCAGCTTGTTTTCGGCGCTGCACCCAAGCAGGTTACAATTGCTTCTCTCGGTACTATTGAGATGCTCGGTGCAAAAATCAGCGTTTCTTCAATCGTAACTCTCGTTATCGGTGCCGTTATTATGGCTTGTCTTACTGTTTTTGTAAAGAAAACAAAAACAGGACGCGCTATGGTTGCTGTTTCGGAGGACAAGGGTGCCGCTATGCTTATGGGTATTAATGTAAATAAGATTATTTCAATTACCTTTGCAATTGGCTCTGCACTTGCTGCTGCCGCCAGCCTTTTCTATCTTATGCAGATTCCCTCTGTTGAGCCTACCCTCGGTTCAATGCCCGGTATCAAGGCTTTCACTGCTGCCGTTATCGGCGGTATCGGCTCAATTCCCGGAGCAATGATCGGCGGTGTGCTTTTAGGTGTTATTGAAAAGATATGCCTCAGCATTCCCGTGCTTGCTCCCTATACAACGGCTGTTGAGTTCGGTCTGCTTATTGTCATTCTTCTTGTAAGACCCATCGGTCTTCTTGGCAAGAAGAGAAGAGAGAAGGTGTAATTTATGATAAAGACTATATTAAAATCTGACGATTTCAAGCTCAAAAATTGCATAAATTACATCGTTGTTGCTGCCGCTCTCGTCGGCTTTGCCGTTATGCAGAGCACCGGAAGCCTCAAGGCCTCCTATATGAACCTTCTTGTTCAGATAGGCTATAGTGTTATCCTTGCGGTTTCTCTTAATCTCGTTGTCGGCTTCCTTGGTGAATTGTCCCTCGGACATGCAGGCTTTATGTGTGTAGGTGCATATATCGGTACCTTTATTTCTATGCAGCTTCACTCCGTTATTGAAAGCAAGGTGATATGCCTTCTTATCAGCATGCTTTGCGGCGGTCTTCTTGCAGCCTTCTTCGGCCTGCTTGTCGGTCTTCCCGCTCTTCGCCTTAAGGGTGACTATCTTGCTATCGTAACACTTGCCTTCGGCGAAATTGTAAGAACTGTCTTCAAGAACCTTCCCTGGTTCGGTAAGGCTATGGGTCTTTCAACAAATGCCGTTAAATTTACAAAGAAGGATTTCCCTCTTTTCATAATTGTTTTCATTACGGTGCTTGCAGTTCTTTTCCTTGTACAGAATCTTGTAAGAAGTAAGCACGGCAGAGCAATTACTGCTATCCGTGATAATGAAATTGCCGCAAAGGCTATGGGTATCAACGTTACCTACTACAAGCTTTTCGTTTTTGTCATTGCCGCATTCTTTGCAGGTATTGCAGGTGTATTCTACGGACATTATACAACTCCCGTTATGTACACCTTCTTCTCCTACAACTATTCAATCGAAATTCTCGTTATGGTTGTGCTTGGCGGTATGGGCTCAATCAATGGCTCCATTATTGCAGCAACACTTATTACAATAATAAACTATGTGCTTCAGAAGGAGCTTCCCGGCGACCTTGCCGCTCTCAAGTTCCTTATCTATGCACTTATCCTTATCGGTATCGTTATATTCAATAACGCTCCCGGACTTGCTCCCATCAAGGAGAAGCTTTCAATAAAGGGTCTGTTTGCCAAGCTTACGGTAAAGAGCCGTAAGCCTGAGGATATTCTCAACGATCCCGCTCACTGGGATAAGATTCCCACAAAGATTTCTATGGATGAGGTTCTTTCCACTGACATCCAGCAGGGAAATGAATATACACCCGACAAACCCGGAAAAGGAGGTAACTGAGATGTCACAGATCGTTCTTAAAACCGAAGACCTCGGTATTTCCTTCGGCGGACTCAAGGCTGTTCAGGATGTTAATCTTGAAATAAAGAAGAAGCAGCTTTACGGTCTTGTCGGCCCCAACGGTGCGGGTAAAACCACGGTATTCAACCTTCTTACGGGTGTTTATCAGCCTACAACAGGCACATTTTATCTTAACGGCGAGGAGCTTAAGGGCAAGACTCAGGAGCAGATTAACCGTAAGGGTATCGCAAGAACCTTCCAGAATATAAGACTTTTCAATAATATGAGCGTTATCAGAAACGTTCTCGTAGGTCTTCACAATCAGCCTGAGTTCAGATGCAATCCCTTTGTAAGCCTTTTCAGACTTCCCGGTCACTACAAGACGGAAGCAAAAATGCGCGAAAGGGCAAAGGAAATTCTCAGAATCGTTGACCTTGAGGAGGAGAGAAATAATCTTGCCTGCAACCTGCCCTACGGTAAGCAGAGAAAGCTTGAAATTGCACGTGCGCTTGCCACAAATCCCACTCTTCTGCTTTTGGATGAGCCTGCCGCCGGTATGAATCCCCACGAAACAGAGGACCTTATGAGAATCGTCAGAAAAATCAGAGATGATTTTGATATGACAATTCTTCTTATTGAGCACGATATGAAATTCGTGTCGGGCCTTTGTGATGAGGTAACCGTTCTTAACTTCGGTACCGTGCTTGCTCAGGGTACTGCACAGGAAGCCCTTAATGACCCCGAGGTTATCAAGGCATACATCGGTGAATAAGGAGGGAACACTATGGCATTGCTTGAAGTAAACAATCTGCAGGTAAACTACGGTGTTATCAGAGCCATAAAGGGCATCAGCTTTGAGGTAAACGAGGGTGAAATCGTTTCCCTTATCGGTGCCAACGGTGCAGGTAAAACCACTACAATGCAGAGCATTATGGGTCTTATTCCCATTAAAGACGGTACCGTTACCTATGACGGTAAGGTTATAAATAAAATTCCCGGACACAAGCTTGTTTCAATGGGTATGAGCCAGGTTCCCGAAGGAAGACGCGTTTTCCAGGAGCTTACGGTTTATGAAAATCTTGTTATGGGCGCATACACTCAGAAGGACAAGAGGAAGATAAAGGAGGATATCGAGGATATCTGTACCCGCTTCCCCCGCCTCGGGGAAAGAAAGGATCAGATTGCAGGAACTCTTTCGGGCGGTGAGCAGCAGATGCTCGCAATGGGCAGGGCTATGATGAGCCATCCCAAGCTTCTTATGCTTGACGAACCCTCGATGGGTCTTTCTCCTCTTCTTGTTGACCAGGTATTTGAGATCATCAAGGAGTGTCACAGTCAGGGTATGACAATTCTTCTTGTTGAGCAGAATGCGAAGAAGGCGCTTTCAATTTCCGACAGAGCCTACGTTCTTGAAACGGGTGATATCACCGTAACGGGCAATGGTATTGATCTTCTCAATAATGAAGAGGTAAAGAAAGCCTACCTCGGTGAGTAATAAAAAAATAAGGAATCAGTTCTGATGAACCGATTCCTTTTTTCTTTATTTTTTTTACCAGACGATAAGCCTTGAGAGCTTTTTGTTTGTGCCGTTGATGCTGTCGGAGTTGAAGTCGTTTAGCTCTTCAAGGGGCCAGACGAGCTCTTCAAAGTTTCTGTTATCAATAAATTTTGCAGCAAGAATAACGTCAACCTGAGAAAGAACGCCGTTGATGTTCTCAACATTCTTTTCAAGAAGCTTTTTGATCGCTGAAAATTCGGGAATGTCACCGCAGGCTGCAAGTGCTGCCTCATACGCAGTTTTTGCTTTGATATACTCGGGCTTCGCGGCCTTTGTGTTGGGAATTGCCTTCCAGGAGATACCGTCTATCATTGCGTTGAAGCTGTTGATTGCATAGGCTGCATCAAATGCTGTTTTTGCTTCATTGAACTTTGTCTTGATGATTTCCGCCTCTGCAGCATATTTCTCTGTGTTATATATCTTGCAGCGGTTGCATACTCCCCAATCGGAGGTGTGTCCGAGCTTATCGGTGATTACGTGGTTGCCTCTTGTGCAGAGCTGAGCCTGTGTGCAGGTTGCGGCAGGAATGTCGGGAATGTGACTTGCGGGAATTATTTTTTCTTCGCTGTATCCGCAATTCTCACGCATGCAGGTGTACTTTTCAATTCCGTCTGTTTCACAGGTAACCTCAGCAATAATTTCGGGCTCTGCAAAATCGTGTCCGAGAGCCTCAATCTCAATCTGCTGCACGTCATCGCACTCAGTGCAGGTAAGCTTCATGGTACCATTCTGCGTGCAATCGGGAGCGGTTAAAATTTCCTTCTGATAAAAGTGAAGAGCGGGATCGAGAGAAACGCTGATTCTGAGCGCTGCTCTTGCGTCTGCCGCCGTGATTGCTCCGTCATAGTTGATATCAGCAATGTCATTCTGTTCCTCTGTGAGAGCTTCAAGGCCTACTGCGGCACGAAGAATGGTTCTTGCGTCGTTTGCCGTTACAAGATTGTCACCGTCGACAACATCACCTGCCAGAGCGGCACTTGAAGATACCGTGCATATAAGAAGCGTTGCCGCAGAAACTATAAGTGCAAAAAGAAGCTTTAATGTCCTTTTTTTCATTTCATATAACTCCTTCTGATGAAATACTCAATTATTATAGGAAAACGGTAAATAAATGTCAACACCTGTTGTGCAATTGTAATATAATGTTAAGGTTGGCAGATATAATCAGATTATTGTAGCACTTCCCAGAATTATACCTTTTCTGTAAATAACTGCAGACTGTCCGGGGGATGGGGCTAAAACGGGATTTCTGAATTTTGCCGAAAGGATTTCATTTTCAATGATGATTTCCGCCTCTTCAGGCTTTGCCGTGCTTCTTATTTTGATGTCTGCCGTAAAGGGAGATGCGGGCGGTGCTGTTACTGCCCACGATATATCTTCAGCTTTCAGCCTGCTTTCAAATCTCTCATGAGCCTTGCACAGAGTTACGGTATTGTCCCTTGCGTTTATGCTTTTGACATATCTCGGCTCGCCAAAGGCACCGAGCCCCTTGCGCTGTCCTACCGTATAATTTATTATGCCCGTATGGGTGCCTATAATTTCACCGTTATTGTCAAGAAAGCTTCCCTTTTCTGCCTTAAAATCGCTGTGTGTACAGATATAGCTCTGATAGTTGTTATCCGGTATGAAGCAGATCTCCTGACTGTCGCCCTTTTTTGCATTTGGGAGCATAAGCCTTTCTGCATATTCTCTTACCGCGTCCTTGGAGGAAAATTCACCCAAAGGAAAAATCAGCCTTTCAATCTGAGCGGGGGAGAGTCTTCCCAAAAAATAGCTCTGATCCTTTCTTGACGGAGCAGCCTTCAGCACAGCCGCGCCGTATTCTTCGCTATATTCCGTTAATGCATAATGCCCTGTTGCGGTTTTTTCGATGCCGAGCAGGCTTGCTTGCTCCTGAAGGCAAAAGATTTTACAGGTGGGATTGCATCTCACGCAGGGATTGGGAGTCTTGCCCGCAAGATACTCCTTTATAAAATAATCGGAAACATATTCCCTGAAGCGCTCCCTGTAATCCGCCTTTATTAATTTTATCCCCAGATGACGTGCAATAGCCTCGGCATTTTTTGCTTCTTCACTTTCAGGTGACGAATTTTCCGTCAGCATCAGGAAGCAAGCGGTCACATCATAGCCCTGCTGCAGAAGAAGCGCGGCACATACCGCCGAATCTACTCCTCCCGACAGTCCCAGAAGAACCTTATTCATTAAAACTACACCTCAATTAATATCTTTAATGACATAATAACACAAAAACTCTTGAAATGAAAGAGGAAAAGGTATATAATCATAATATATACTGGGCCGAAGTAGTGGGTTTTTTCGTAATTGTTTCGATTTTGGTAACATTTTATGCGCAATTATTCATATTTTGGTAAAAAAGAGAGATTTTATAAGGATATTGATTAAGGGGGTTATATTGCTTGAGCGCAGATTTGCATTGTCATACCAGGCTTTCAAACGGATCAATGGGTATAGAGGAGATTATTGCTCTCGCAAAGAGTAAAGGAATAGAAAAGATTGCTGTTACGGATCATGATACCATAGCAGGCATAGAAAGAGCCAAAATAGTCGGCGAAAGAAACGGCGTAGGTGTTGTTTCCGGTGTAGAGCTGTCTGCTTTTGATGAGGAAACCGGGAAATGTATGCATGTTCTCTGCTATCTTCCCGAGCAGCCTGCACGTCTTGAGGGCTTGTGCAAGCACAATTCGCTTGTAAGAGGCAGAGCCACTACTATGATGTGCCTGAAGCTTGCAAAGCAGTATCCCGTAACTCCCGAGCTTATCAAGAGATGCGCAACGGGCGCAACGGCTCTGTTTACTCAGCATTTTATGCATGCTCTTATGGAGGTCGGTGCCGCAGATTCCTTCTACGGTGATGTTTATAAGGATCTCTTTACCCCCGAGAGTGAAAATAATATACTTATTCAGCCTAAATATAAAAGCGTGGAAGAGGTAATTGAGGCAATTCACCTTGCAAACGGTATTGCAGTGCTTGCGCATCCGATGGCTTACGGAAATGTACAGGAGGCAACGGATGTTATCGGCCGCTTTATGCAGGCAGGTCTTGACGGTGTTGAGGTATGGCATCCGTCGGCTGATGAGAAGGATAGTGAAGCGCTTCTTCAGTTAGCAAAGAAGAACAAGCTTCTTGCAACGGGCGGCTCAAGCTTCAGAGGTCTTTACAATAAGAAGCTTCTCTCGATAGGTGACTACGTAACACCCGATCAGCAGTTTAAGGAGCTTATGTCCTTCAAGGCTCGTCAGCAAAGACTTCTCAAAAAGCAGGCCGCAGAGTTATGATAACGGGCACATATTAATATGTTTAAATAAAAATACAGGATTTTGTGTCCTTGTTATTGTGCAAAAAAAATACTTGACTTGTAAGAACCCTTGTGGTATATTAGTTATACCTCTGAAAGGGTTCTTTTTTTTGCCCTGAAAAAAGACGGCTGAATTCCCGTCGTCAGAGGGAGGCTAACATTAAATGGAGGTGCCGTTATGAGAGTAAAAATCACTCTTGCTTGTACAGAATGCAAGCAGCGCAATTACAACACAATGAAAAACAAGAAGAATTCACCCGACCGTCTGGAGATGAACAAGTACTGCAGATTCTGCAGAAAGCACACTCTCCACAGAGAAACCAAGTAATATAAAGCAACGCTTCAGAGTGTTCCGTAAGGGAGCGCTCGTATCGTTATGCTTTAGAAAGGAAGAAATTACTATGGCTGATAAGAACATCGACAAAGAAGCTCAGAAGGCTGCTGAAAAGGCTAAGAAGGAAAGAATCAAAGCCAGCAAGCCCAAGAAGGAAGGCACGGTTGTATCTCGCGGTACAGCAGCTGTCAAGAAGTTCTGTAAGGATTTTGTCGGTACCTGTAAGAAGGTTACCTGGCCTACAGGTAAGCAGGTCATTAAAAATGCGGGTGTGGTTCTTGCAACTATCGCAGTTGTTGCAGTAGCAGTTTTCGCAGTTGACTGGGTTCTTACTGAGGTTTTTGATCTCGGCAAGGATGCAGCAATCGCTCTCGGTGAGCAGTTTGCAATCGAAACCACAACAGGCAGCGAAACCACAACAGCAGCAACAGAGACCACAACAGGTGAGGGAACCACCGGAGAAGAGACTACAGCTGAAGAAGAAACAACAGCAGAAGAAACTACAGCTGAAGAAGCAACTACAGCTGAAGAAACAACTGCTGCCTGATTCGTAAGCAGTTTCCTCAGGAGGTTTTACGATGGACAGACAACCTAAAGATTATAAGTGGTTTGCAGTTGAAACCGCTACAGGCTATGACAGAAAGGTTTGCGACAACATTATTACCGTTGCCAATAACCGTGATATGCGCGATCAGATTCTTGCTGCTTGTCTGCCTTATGAAATTAAGGTAAAGAAAAAGGCAAAGAAGAAGAGAGCTGCAGCAAAGCAGTCCCAGAATGTATTCATTTTCAAGGAAGATGAGTACACAAAGGACGAGTATGTGCTTCAGCCTGATGAGCCCGAGAAGGAAGACGAAGAAGAGTACGAGATCGAAGAGGTTAAGAATCTTCTTTACACCAACTACGTGTTCGTTAAGCTTGCACGCTTTGACTTCCCTAATGAAGGTGTCAAGATTTCCAACGAAACCTGGCATCTTATCCGCGGAATCAGAGGCTTCAGACGTTTCCTCGGTCCCGACGGTAAGCCCATTCCCCTTACTGACGATGAAGTAAAGCAGTTCCATATTGAGGACTATGTAAACGAGGACGGCGAAAACGGCGAAAATCCCGCAGCTCCCGTCAAGTTCCAGATAGACCTTGAGGAAGGCGAAGAAGTAATCGTTGTCGGCGGTGCATTTGACGGCACCATCGGTGAGGTTGAAAGTATTGATACCGAAAACAGCACCGTAAAGATCCGCTATTTCCATATGGGCCGTATGGCAGCTATGGAATTCCCCGCAGATCAGGTCAAGAAACTTTAATTTATTTTTTTGGTAATCGGACCCTATGCGGTCTTGTTATAGTATCCCCCGGGATGCTGTGGGAGGTGTGAATATTAACACACCGCCACTACCACATTTTTTATGGAGGTGCAATTATGGCACAGAAAGTTACAGGCTTTATTAAGCTTCAGATCCCTGCAGGTAAGGCAACTCCCTCTCCCCCTGTAGGTCCCGCTCTCGGTCAGCACGGTGTAAACATCATGCAGTTTACAAAGGAATTCAATGAAAGAACAAAGAATGACATGGGTCTTATCATCCCCGTTGTTATCACAGTTTACGCTGACCGTTCATTCACATTCATCACAAAGACTCCACCCGCTGCAGTTCTTATCAAGAAGGCTGCCGGTATTGAAAGCGGTTCCGGTGTCCCCAACAAGACAAAGGTTGCTTCCCTTACAAAGGAGCAGGTCAGAAAAATCGCAGAACAGAAGATGCCCGACCTTAACGCTGCTTCAATAGAAGCTGCTATGAGCATGATCGCAGGTACAGCTCGCAGCATGGGCGTTACTGTTGTTGATTGATCGGCGGAGGTAGAGAAATATGAAACACGGTAAGAAGTATATTGAAAGCGCAAAGCTCGTAGACAGATCAAAGCTCTACGAAGCAAATGATGCGCTCGCACTTGCAGTAGAAACTGCAAAGGCAAAGTTTGACGAAACAGTAGAAGTACACGTACGTCTTGGTGTTGACTCCCGTCACGCTGACCAGCAGGTCAGAGGCGCTGTTGTTCTTCCCAACGGTACAGGTAAGAGCGTAAGAGTTTGCGTGTTCGCAAAGGGCGACGAAGCAAAGGCTGCTGAAGAAGCAGGCGCAGAAATCGTTGGTGCAGAAGAGCTTGTTGCTAAGATTCAGGGCGAAGGCTTCATGGATTTCGACGTATGTATCGCTGCTCCCAACATGATGGGTCTTGTAGGCCGTCTTGGTAAGGTTCTCGGTCCCCGCGGACTTATGCCCTCTCCCAAGGCAGGTACTGTTACTCCCGACGTTGCTAAGGCTGTTAACGAAGCTAAGGCAGGTAAGATCGAGTACAGACTTGACAAGACAAACATCATCCACTGCCCCATCGGTAAGGCTTCCTTCGGTGCAGAAAAGCTCTATGAGAACTATGCAACCCTTCTTGATGCTATCATCAAGGCTAAGCCCGCTGCAGCTAAGGGTCAGTACATCCGTTCCTGCGTTGTTACATCAACAATGGGCGTAGGCATCAAGATCAACCCCAACAAGGTTCTTGCAAGTGCTGAATAATTAAAAAAATATATTGACAAAGGCTTTATCTTGTGATATTATACCTTTGTTGCTGTTCTAAAGACAGCAGGTGCATTAATTTGCGTAAGTTTTACCGCCTGCCGAGGAATGGATATAGAAACTGATATGTTTTTATGCCCTTTCGCGGTTTTCGGCGGAAGGGCTATATTTATTAATTTCATAAGGCAGGTGAAACAATTTGCCAAGCGTAAAGGTTTTAGAAGAAAAGAAGGCTCAGGTTGCTGCTCTTAAGGAGAAGTTTGACGGTGCTGTTGCAGGTGTTGTTGTTGATTATAAGGGTATTTCCGTTGCTGACGACACAAAGCTCCGTAAGGAACTCAGAGAAGCAGGCGTTGAGTATTCTGTAGCAAAAAACACTCTTATCCGTCTTGCTATCGACGGTACTGCTCTTGCAGCCATGGATGATGTTCTTAACGGAACAACAGCTGTTGCTACAAGTAAGGAAGACTACGTTGCAGCTGCAAGAATCCTTTCCAAGTTCGCTGAAAAGAACGATAATTTCAAAATCAAGGCAGGTTTCCTTGACGGTGAGCTTATCTCTCTTGAAAAGGTTGACTCTCTTGCAAAGCTTCCCTCCAAGGAACAGCTTCTTGCAACAGTATGTATGGCATTCCAGGCTCCTATGGCTTCCTTTGCACGTGTAATTCAGGCTATAGTTGACAAAGACGGTGAGGCTGCTCCCGCAGAAGCTCCCGCAGAAGAAGCTGCTCCCGCAGCTGAAGAAGCAGCAGAATAATTGCTGTAAATCAAATTAAAAATTAACTAAATTTATTTATTTGGAGGAAAATTAAAATGGCATCCGAAAAGATTATTGCTATTGTTGACGCTGTTGCTGAACTTTCAGTTCTTGAGCTCAGCGAACTCGTTAAAGAAGTAGAAGAAAGATTTGGCGTAAGCGCTGCTGCTGCAGTTGCTGTTGCTGCTCCTGTTGCCGGTGAAGCTGCTGCTGCTGAAGAAAAGACAGAATTCGACGTTGTTCTCGAGTCCTTCGATGCAGCTGCAAAGATCAAGGTTATCAAGGTTGTTAGAGAACTCACAGGTCTTGGCCTTGCTGAAGCAAAGGCTGCTGTTGAGGCTGCTCACAAGGCTCTCAAGGAAGGCATCTCCAAGGATGATGCTGAAGCTGCAAAGGCAAAGCTTGAAGAGGCTGGCGCAAAGGTTACAATCAAATAAGTTATCTGAAAAGGGTACTTATCCGCACTTGTCCGAAAGGTCAGGTGCGGTTTTTTTGTTGACGGGAATTAATAATAAAACAGATATTTGTCATTTCTGAATCAGCTTCTGTCCGAAAAAATTGACTTTTGATGTGCTTTTTGCTATAAAGAGAATATAAGAGTGCTGAAAGGAGATTGTTATGGATAATATATTTGTTGAAGAAAATGTCAGTTATGATAATCTGAATGACGGAATACCGAAAAAGAAAATTATTCTGTTTTCTGTTCTTGCGGCATGTCTGCCCGTAATTTTCGAAGAGCTTCTCACTCCCGTTGTATATGAAATTATGTCACGTAATATCAATATTTCGCCTGTTTTAATGTCAGGAGCCGGGATCTTTATCAGCTTTATTGCGACTGTAGGCAGACTTGTCCTTCTTGCTGCAGGAGGCAAAAGTATTACCGGCTCAAAATACGGTGCTGTGAGATTTACGGGTGTTTTTGTGTTTTCTGCCGCGATTGCCTCTTGTGTTACGGGTGTTTTCGGTTTTCTTGAGCATGCACCCTCTCATACTGAAGTTATCAGATGGTTTTTTGTTGTGCTGAGCATCATTTCAGCCCTGATTGCTGCAGCTCTTTGTATAAAGCTTTTTATTATTTTTGAATACAGAGCCGAAAACCGATATGTTACAGCCGCAGAAGCTTCTCTTTTCAGAAAAAAGCTGATTATTTTCCTTGTTATAATGTATGCCGTCAGCTTTATTACAGTCGGTATTGTGCCGTTCATTTATGCCCTGACAGGTACTGAAGCAGAAGCTGCTCAGCCTCTTTTGTATGTCACCGAAATGATTTCATCATTTGCGGCAATTCTTATAATGTGCCTCATTTATAAGCTCGCTTACGGTGTCAGAAAAGTAAAAGCCGATGTCATAGGCTTTGGCAGTGCATATTATATCGGCGGGGCTGTTACCGCTCCTGCCACCCTTCTTGTAACAGGTCTTTTGCGGGGACTGATTGTTACGGGAATCGGCAACTATATAGCACTTGTGCAGGGCTTTATCACGATGGGCCTTAGTCTGATTACAGGTATTTTATCTCTTGTGATTATGTTCAAGGTGCTGAAAATCTTCTTCCCCGTAAAGGAAGAGCCTGCCCCTGAGCCTGATGACCGAGCCGAACAGATTCTCAGAAATCTTATAGCATCCAACCGGGACACGGATTCCGAAATTAAATAAGAAAAATCTTACGATTTATCAACCCCCTACCCCCAATCTTGGGGGCTGTAGGTGTTTCTTGTTCAATAAGCTTGCGTCATTCAATACGCCGCAGGCGAATTATAAGCTAAATTGCTCACAACGCGAGCAATTTCCTATATAATAAAAAATACGGACATCAGAGGAGAAATCCCTTGATGTCCGTTTGTTTGCCGTTATGGTGTTATCAGCCGATATACTTGATTGCGGCAAGTGCGGCTGTGGCACCGTCTGCCGTTGCGGTGGTAATCTGTCTTATTTCCTTGCTGCGGCAGTCGCCTGCAACAAAAACACCGTCCATGTCTGTTCTGCAGCTTTCGTTTGCATCTACATAGCCGTAAAAATTAAGCTTTATGTCGCCTCTGATGAAATCCGTAGCGGGAATAAGACCGATTGCTACGAAGCAGCCGTTGCAGGGGATTGTTGTTTCTTCTCCGGTATCGGCATTTTTGATAATAATGCCTTCAAGCGTATTTTCACCCGTGAATCCGGAAACAACTGAAGAGCAGATAATCTCAACGTTTTCCTTAGCCTTCAGGATATTCTGCAATGCCTCTTCGCCCGTAAGAGTGGGAAGATTCTGTATAATTGTCACCTTTTTTGAGGTGGCTGACAGAAGAATTGCCTCTTGTAATGCGGAGTTTCCGCCCCCGATAACTGTTACGTCCTGACCGGCATAGAATGCACCGTCGCACACAGCACAGAAGGAGATACCGTTTCCGAGGTATTTTTCCTCTCCCGCAACGCCTAAGTGCCTGTGAGCGGCACCTGTTGCGATTATAACGGTTTTTCCACGGAAGGAGCCGTTTTCGGTCACAACCTCTTTTATTTCTCCGTCACGGATTGCAGTTACGGTTTCCATTTCAAATTCGGCACCGAGAGAAATTGCGTGCTCGACCATTTTGTCTGCAAGCTGGGTGCCCGTAAGCTCTCCGAAACCGGGGTAATTTTCAATTTTAGGTGAGAATGTAACCTGACCTCCGAAAACGCCCTTTTCGATTACAAGAACGCTTTTTTCGGCGCGTCTTCCGTATATTGCGGCGGTAAGTCCGGCGGGACCTGCGCCGATAATTATAATGTCGTACATTTTGCTTCTCCTGTGTTAAATATTGTCATTTGCTGTAGAAACAAGCTCGTTTCTTCTTTCGGCAAGATCGTGGTACATCTGAGCTCTCTTTTCCTTCGTAAGGGGCCATAAGAACTTGGGAATAATGCCGAGCGCACCCGAAATTGTGGGTACGGCAGAACACAATGCAAACAGCCAGAACTTTGTCCTGTCGCTCTGTGTGCCGATTTTGATACCCTGAACGTAGCCGATTTTTTTAAGAATAATGTTTCGTACAGAGCTCATAAGTGAACTCTGGATTTTCAGAACAAGGCTCTTTGCAACAGATGTAGTAGCCTCCATTCTGTAGCCGTTTTTCCATTCGCAGTAGTCCATAGCCTCGTTCCAGAGGTCGTTGTTTATAACCTTGTTTACGCCGAATGCCCATTTGTAGAACCATTCACGGACACCTACAGCCACAACCATAGGAATCATTTTGGTGTAGTTTTTGCCTATCATACCGAACAGGAAGTAGCCGAGTGACAGTATATCTCCGTAAATATCGGCACCGACCCACAGAGCCTTGGAGGAGAATTTCTTTCTCAGGAAGGGGATAAAGCCGTAGGAAATACTTCCGTTGAAGGAAGAGGGAGCATTTGCAAGTGTAATCAGCGAATATGAGCCGAAAACGTCAATGAAGTAGTTGCTTTCGCTGCTGCTTACTGAAAATCCGCCGAGGAAGTCCGAAAGACACATAAGAAGAACGGGGTAGTTTGTGACAATGGCTTTAAGTCCTTCTCTGACGTTGGGTCTTTCCAGCGACTGGGGAACTCTTTCCTTTGACTGGAAGAAATAATACAGAGTAAGTCCCGATGAAATTACACTGCAGCCTACACCGAAGCTCATAAATGCGGTGGAGAGCTTCATGTTGACCTTTTCATTAACGATAAGGTCATAAAGCACACCGAATATGTATCTGGGCATATCCTCACCGAGATAGCCCGAAAGCAGCTCTGCAAGGGTTATAAGCCGCACTCGTTCATTCGGATTCGGTGTTGTGGTTGACATATATCCGCCTCGTGCAAGACCCATTGCGGTCGAGGCTGTTTCCTGAATAACCGAGAAAGCGAAATAGAATATAAGCTTCGGAATGTGAGTGCCCGATGTTCCGGGGAAAATAAAGGGGATAAGCCAGTAGATTGCACCGAGAAGAGTAAGGGGCACCTGAAGACCTAAAAGATAGGGACGGAATTTGCCGAGCCTTGTTCTTGTGCTGTCAACAAGGGAGCCTAAGAGGATATCGTTTATTGTATCCCATGCACTTGTGAAAATGTTTACAACTGCGCTGACCGTAAAGTCAATTTTAACAACGTCCCAGATGTATCTTTCCTGGAAGCCGTTTATGTTGAAGGTATTGGAAACGTCATTGAGAACGTATGCTACAGATTCCTTTACTCCGACGTAGTTGAAATTCTCATAAACATTTATCTGCTTTTCGGGGAGATTAACACTATTTTTGTTTTCCATATAATTAACCTCCTTAATCTGTTACTGTGATTTCGCACTTGGCAACAATAAGTCCCTGCTCGGAAACTGCGCTTACGGTTGCAGTTCCCTTTTTCAGAGCCTTTACAAGGCCTGTGCTGTCAACAATTACGGTATTTCTGTCTGAGGACATCCAGAAAATATTTTTTATGGTTGCAGCATCAGGCTTGATTTCTGCCGAAAGTGTGTGTGATTCCCCCTTTTTTATTGAAAGGGAGGTCTGACTTATGCGCACGGCTTCGACGGGAGTTACAACGTATACGTTGCATACGTCGGTGAAGGTTTTGCCGAGATAAACGAGAGTTACTGTGACCGGGATGGGCTCCCCGCAGTTTTCTACGGCTGTTATCTGTCCGTTTTCGTCTACCGTAAGATATTTTTCGTCGGAAGTAAATGACAGGGAATATTCATTTTCCTGAAGATTTGCTTCAACGTAAGGTGTTACTCCGAGAGTGGTGTAATCGCCGACCTTAAGGACCATGGTATCCTGAGCGATATCGATGCCCGCATAGGAGAAATTATAGATTTCGGAGAACTTCACCTTCATGGAGAAGGGTGTTGTTCCGATATCCGAAAGGGAATTACGGAAAGCAATATTTGCGGAGTAATTGTAAGCACGGTCAATAGTGAAGCTGAGCATTTCGCCCGTTACAGCGTCTGCGGTAAGCGTGAAAACGAAGACCTCAGGAACGAATTTCTCGTTTATAACGGAGAAAACGCCTGCATTTTCCGTTGTGAAAAGCTTGACTGCCGCCGTATCATCCGAAAGGAAATACATATTGTTGAACACCGTGTTGTATGTAAGCTTCATTACAAGAAGATCCTGATCCGTAATTTCAGCCTCGACCTCATCGGGAGCGCTTCCCGGTAAAACGGAAAGTATTGCGCTTGCATCCTCTCCGTATTTTATTGAGCTGCCTTCATAAAAGGAGGCAAGCTTTGAATTGATGCTGCCTGATGCAAAGGAGAAAAAGTCCTGTACGCTTTTGTTTTCACAGGTGATTTCCGCAATGGCGGCATCCGTATGACCGTCATACTTTAAGATACCGCCCTTGACGGCAGAATCAAAAAGCCTTGAGAGGATTGTCAGGGCATCCTCCTCATTCTTCGGAACAGACTTAATTGTGTATTCCTTTGTGCTGAAAAGGGAGGCATCC
Organism: Acutalibacteraceae bacterium; assembly: GCA_045533835.1. Taxonomy (GTDB): domain Bacteria; phylum Bacillota; class Clostridia; order Oscillospirales; family Acutalibacteraceae; genus RUG806. The sequence continues at coordinate 22,080 of JAZSIM010000050.1, read as the reverse complement.
GCCGTTTCCTGGGGCTGTACGGATTTTGCGGTTATGATTATTGCAATGCTCGACGCTGCAATAACGAGAACGGGGATAATGATTGTAAGTAAAATGACGGCTTTAAGGCTCAGTTTTTTTTCTGCAAGCTTCATTTTTTCTTCCCCCTTTTCTTTTTTGCAGCTTCTTCGGGCTTTTTCTCTTCCTCAATAATGGGAAGAGGAAGGTCATCAAGGTTTATTTCACCCTTCTTTACCTTTTCTTTTATTTCAAGTCTTTTTTTGTCTGCATCCGATACGGGTATTTCGGGAGGATTGCTGATAACAGCTGCGTTTGCCGCAATATATGCCGCCATTATAAGCACTGAAAGCACACCGCCGAAATAAGGCTTTACGGTTACAAATTCAATTGCACCCGAAAGGTTTACCGCAATAAACGAAAGCACCGTCGAGCCGATTCCCGCAAGCACGGCAGGGACGGCGAAGCCTATTGCGATTTTTGCGGTTTTTCTGATGTTTACGAAGGAAAGAAGCCATGCACAGAAGCATCCCACAAGGGAAAGGGCTGTGATGACAAGAAGCAGAAGAGAAATGAGTGTTATAACGAAAAGAAGTCTGCCGACTCCGATGTCTGCAAATGCGTTAAGCATTGTCCAGAGTGAATCGGTGAACATATTGTAAATTCCCAATGCTCCCACGGAGATTTCATATTCCCACCAGGGGAATGAGAGCTTTACGTTGAAAATCGGAAGAAGAAGGGAGCAGATGCCGAGAAGCAGGAAAACAAATCTCAGAATAACGGGCTTCCCCTTAATATAAGCTGCCTTAAGCTTTGCAACGAAAAGTCTTGCGGAGGTAAACTCAAGCTCGGTTTTCTTTGCATCGCGGCGCAGGTCCTCCTCCTGCGTATAGTACATTATATGTACACCGCATTTTTTACAGTTGGGACTCAGGTCAAAACGGGCAATTTCAACCCCGCACTTAGGACACTTCAAAAATATCACCGCCTGATAGTATATTTAATTATATTTTAATAGAAATAAAGCTATTTTTCAACCTTTCATTATTCCCAAAATAGCACCAAACTTTTGGCTAATATATATAAATCATAATTTATCCTTGTAGGGGAGGGGTCTCCCCTCCCGTTACATAACTTTTGTAACTTTCGTTTGCAAAAAATAACAACCCTTTTACACGGGCGGGGCAACCCCGCCCCTACCGTACTCGCATTGTTTCTGTAAATTATGATTTATCTTGCTATTTTTCCGTAACTTGTGTAAAATGAAAATATCAATTTATGGAGTGTTGTTATGAGCAGTCATTTTTTTGCATTATTTTCAAGAATGAAATACATAGACCGTTGGGCGCTTATGCGAAATACCGACACTGAGTCCCTGTCCCAACACAGCCTTGATGTTTCTGCAATTGCCCATGCGCTTGCTGTTATCGGAAATAAAAGGCTCGGAAAAAGCTACGATACGGGTAAAATTGCCCTTATCGGGATGTATCACGATATGCCTGAAATCATCACCGGTGATATGCCAACCCCCGTGAAATATCATAATGCCGAGATAAGAGAGGCGTTCGGAAGCATTGAAAAAGCCGCCCAGCGCTCTCTTCTGGGTACTCTTCCCGAGGATCTTAGGGAGGAGTACAGGGAATATCTTATTCCCGATGAGGGTGATGAAGGCTACCGTCTTGTAAAGGCGGCGGACAAAATATCCGCTCTTCTCAAGTGTATGCTTGAGGAAAGAAGCGGAAATACGGAGTTTATAAAGGCAAGGGAGTCCACGGAAAAGGCCCTTCACGGAATGAATTGCCCCGAAGCAGAGATTTTTCTTGAGGAATTTCTCCAAAGCTTCTCGCTTGTGCTTGATACCGTACTCAGTAAGGAGGAAGAATAATGGACACGCTTGATATCCTTAAAAGGCTTTGCGAGGCCTCCTATGAGGCTGTTCCCTCAAGTGACACACACAAGGCCATAATTGAAATAATGACGCCCCTCAGCGAAAAAATCACAACGGATAATCTGGGCAATATTATCTGTACGGTGAAATCTGAGGGCAGAAGACACGTAGTTTTAAGTGCCCATGCCGATAAAATCGGTATGATTGTAACCGCAATTGACAAGGCCACGGGTATGCTTAAGGTGGCAAAATCCGGCGGTGTTGATAACCGCACCCTTGCCGCTTCAAGGGTAAAGGTTACGGGTAAGAGAGAAATAAAGGGCTGTGTTACCAGTACGCCTCCCCATCTTACGAGAGGTGACAGAACTGCTGTGCCTGAAATTGATGACCTTTATATCGACTGCGGTCTTACCTATGAGGAAATTTCGGAAATTGTATCCGTTGGTGACAGGGTTGAATACTGTTCACCCGTTTCTGCTCTTCTCGGAGGCAGATTTACCGGTGCATACATGGATAACTCTGCCGGCTGTACGGCAGTTGTAAAGGCTTGCAAAAAGCTTCTTGCAGACGGTACGGATAATAAAATTACCGCAGTTTTTACAACGAAAGAGGAAACGGGAAAGGGCGGAGCCGTGGCATCCTTTACGGCACTTCAGCCTGATTTTGCTTTTATTACAGACGTATCCTTCGGCAGGGCTCCCGGTGTGCCTACCGAAATGTCCTCGCCTCTCGGAAGCGGAGGAATGATCTGTATTTCTCCTATTCTTCAGAAGGAAATATCCGATTTTCTTATAAAAACAGCAGAAAAGCACGGAATTCCTTATACTGTTGAGGTTATGGGTTCACGTACCATGACCGACAGCGATGTTGCCGTAACGGCAGGCAAGGGGATAAGAACGGGGCTTGTAAGCGTGCCCCTTACCAATATGCACACTCCTGTTGAAACTCTTGACATAAAGGATGTTGAGGCGGTAGCCTCTATCCTTTCGGCAGCCGCAAAGGAGGTAATGTGATGTTTACAATTCTTAAAGAGCTCTGTAAAATTAACGGTACCTCGGGCAGAGAGCACAAGGTGAGAGAATACATAATTTCAATGCTCGGGGATATCCCTTATACCATCGATGCCCTCGGCAGCGTTATCGTTGAACTGAAGGGTGAAAAAAGTGCAAAAAACAAGGTTATGCTTGCTGCCCATATGGATGAGGTAGGCTTTATTGCAACATGCATCACCGAGGACGGACTTATAAAATTTGATACCGTCGGCGGAATTCTCCCTGCTGTAATGTCCGGAAGAAAGGTGTGCTTTGAAAACGGCACCCCCGGAGTTATCGGCAGTAAGCCTGTGCATTTAAGCAGTGAAAGTGAGAAGAAAACGCTTCTTACGGAGGATAAATTGTTTATAGACATCGGGGCAAGGGACAAGGCCGAGGCAATTTCTTACGTTCTGCCCGGTGACACCGCAGTTTTTGCGGCTGATTATGAAGAAATCGGTGATAAAATAGTTTCAAAAGCCCTTGATGACAGAACGGGCTGTGCAATTATGCTTAAAATGATTGAAGAGGGTGTGAAATACGACACCGTCTTTGCCTTCACCGTGCAGGAGGAGGCAGGGCTCAGGGGAGCCGGCTGTGTCACAAACAGAGTATGTCCCGACTATTCAATCGTTCTTGAGGCAACAACAGCATCCGACATTGCAGGTGTTGCCGATTCCTCCAGAGTATGTGTACAGGGTGAGGGTGCCGTGCTTTCTTTTATGGACAACTCCACAATTTACGATAAGGACGTGTTTAAGACTGCCCTTGCTCTCGGTGAGGAAAAGGGCATTAAGGTACAGGTTAAGACTGCCGTTGCCGGCGGAAACGATTCGGGAATCATCCACAAGAGCGGCTTCGGTGTAAGGGCGGCTGCCATCAGCGCACCCTGCAGATATATTCATTCTCAGTCCAATATGCTGAAAAAGAGTGACATAACCGCCTGTTATGAGCTTGCAAGAGCTCTGTCAGAAAAACTCGCAGATGCTTAAATTCAGAAAAGCTGCAAAAGAGGATACAGAAAAAATAAGCACCCTTATAAGCAATACTGCAAGGGGAGCTGTGGCGTTTTCCGTCCTTTATACGTCCGCAGAGGATATTTCCGACTTCTTTTTTGTCGGTGAAGACGAAAACGCCGATATAAAAAGTATTGTTTTTGATACGGGGGATGAATATTTTCTCCTTTACGGAGAGGAATTTCCTGAGATTTTCGCCCGGTGTGAAAAGACGGTAATGATATACAATAAAAACACGGCTGAATCAGGAGATGCACAAATGCTTCAGGGGCGGGAAATACTCGCACTTTATAAGCTTTTATCGGGGAAAAGCACTCTTTCCTTTGACGATGAAAGACGCTACGTTTTAAGGCTCCGTGCCGTGAATGTAGGGCTTGCTGCGGTTTTCGGCATAAGAGAAGGAGAAAGGCTTGTTTCCTCTGCCTCTGTGTCTTCAATGAACGAAAAATATGCCGTAATTTCCGATGTTTTTACGGATGAAAATTACAGAAGCCGCGGTCTTGCCCGTCGGTGTCTTATGTCCGCCGCGGAATATTCCCTTAAAAAAGGCAGAATACCCATTCTTTTGTGTGATGAAAAAATGTGTCCCTACTACGAAAAAGCAGGTTTTGTAATTTATGGAAAAATGTGAGCTTTGCCCCAGAAAATGCGGTGTTGACAGACAAAAAAATAAAGGCTTCTGCCGTGTAAGCGACAGAATAACCCTCGGCAGGGCAGGACTTCACTTCTGGGAGGAGCCCTGTATTTCGGGCTACGGAGGCTCGGGAACAATCTTCTTTTCGGGCTGTAATATGGGCTGTATTTTCTGCCAGAATATGCCCCTTTCCCGCGGAGAGGTCGGCAAAGAGGTGACGGAAAAGCGCCTTCGGGAAATTTTTTACGAGCTTATTGACGAGGGGGCGGACAATATAAATCTTGTAACACCCACTCATTTCGTACCCGAAATTGTAAAGGCGCTGTCTGCGGAGAGGCTCCCCGTGCCCGTTGTATATAATACTTCATCCTATGAGGATGTAAATACCCTGAGAATGCTTGACGGATTTGTTGATATTTATCTTCCCGACCTGAAATATAAGGACAGCTCACTTTCTGCGGCTCTTTCAAGGGCTCCCGATTATTATGAAAGGGCTGTTCCTGCAATAAAGGAAATGGTAAGACAGACGGGAGCGCCGGTGTTTGATGATGAGGGAATGATGCTTAAAGGCACAATAATAAGGCATCTCGTTTTACCGGGATACCTTAATAATACATATGATATTATTGACGCCTTCGGTGAAAATTTCAACGGAAGGGCAATGTTTTCTCTTATGAGTCAGTATACTCCGCCGGGGACAAAGCTTCCGTATGAAAGCCTTAACAGAAGGCTTACGGAGGAGGAATATGAAAAAGCCGTTGATTATATGTATCTTTCGGGTATTGAGGACGGCTTTCTGCAGGAATTATCCTCAGCGAAAGAGGAATATACGCCAGCATTTGACCTGACAGGAATATAAATCATAATTTAGCAGCGGAGATGTGAGTACGGTAGGGGCGGGATGTCCCTCAGAAACATAGTCGTCTTGCTTCCCTTAGAGCGGTCGCAATACTCCTTGTTTCTTCACCTCTTTCGTGTGCCTTCATCTGCCCCCGGCAGCGGCACACTCATTCGCCCCCGCCCGTTACATAACTTTTGTAACTTTCGTTTGCAAAAAATAACAACCCTCGGAAACGGGAGGGGAGACCCCTCCCCTACGATACATACGGCAAATTATCCGTTAAATTATGATTTATTTTTTCAGAAAAAAATATCCCTGAATCCGAGGATTCAGGGAATTTTTGTTAGTTTTCGTATACACTGACCTTTTTACGGTCCTTGCCAAGACGTTCAAACTTAACTTTTCCGTCGATGAGAGCGAAAAGTGTATCGTCAGAGCCCTTACCTACATTGTTGCCGGGGTGGATGTGTGTTCCACGCTGACGAACGATGATGGTACCTGCATTAACGAACTGACCGTCGCTTCTCTTTGTGCCGAGTCTTTTTGATTCGGAATCACGACCGTTACGGGTTGAACCCATACCTTTTTTATGAGCGAAAAGCTGAATGTTTATCTTAAGCATTACTTACACCTCCGTTGTTACTGTAACATAGTCGGGATACTCCAAGGAAAGTCCTTCAAGATGAAGCTTCAGACCCATTATGATATCCCGTGCGGCTTTGCCGCTTGCTTCGAACTGTAAAAATCCGTCCTCGACCTTTACGTCACCCTTTTCACCGAGTATTTCGGTTACGGTGTTTACTGTCATAATTGCTGCAGAGGAAACTGCCGCACAGACGATGTCGGAACCCTCCTCGGCATAGTCCGAGTGTCCCCTGACTGTAAAGGAAACGGAATTTTCACGGATACAGAATGATGCTTTGATCATTATGCGTTGATAGCTGCGATTTCTACCTTTGTGTAGGGCTGTCTGTGACCGAGCTTTCTCTTCTCGTTCTTCTTTGCCTTGTAGGTCATAACGGTAACCTTCTTTGCCTTGCCGTTCTTAAGAACCTTGGCAGCAACCGTAGCACCTGCAACGTAGGGAGCACCTACCTTGATGCCGTCATCACCTGCAACTGCAATAACCTTGTCGAAAACAACCTCGCTGTCTGCTTCAACGTCAAGCTTTTCGATAAAAACAACGTCGCCTGCTTCTACCTTATACTGCTTACCGCCTGTTTCGATAATTGCGTACATTGATATTTCTCCTTTATAAGTCTCGCTACGCAGGGTGGGACGAACCGCTTATAACCCTGAATATGCGGCTTATGTATAATAACACATTATAAAAAATATGTCAATAGAGTATTTTATTATAAAAACAGCCGCCTGCACGGGTGAAAATTATATAAAAGTGATATAAAAATTACAAATATTTAAAAATCTGACGCAACCTATTGTGTTTTTGATGATAAAAAACTATAATGTATGCTGAAAAGGTGTGAAAACAGAATGGATAAGCATAACGTGGTAAGCTTTGCTCCGGGCGGCGAAAAGAAAAAACGCAGTGTGCCCCATCCCGTGATACTCGGTGTGGTGCTGTGTGTTGCGGCATTTCTCGTTTCCGTGTTTGTGATACTTGCCGTAAACGATTTTGATATAGGAAGGGCGCTCGGTGCCAGAGAAGAAACCCTGCCGCACGAGGAAACCACTGCAGAGGAGAATGCTGCTGATGTTCTTGCGGACACGGAGGCCTTCAGGGAATCCCTTACGTTTCTGCTGCTCTGCTCAGATGATGACGGCCTTGTTTTCTGTCAGCTTGCAGGTGTTGATATTGCAGGCAAAAAGGTGAGAATCAAGCCTGTGCCCACGGATTATACCCTGGTTCTTCCCTCGGGAGAGGCAACCGTAAGCGAGGTTTTCGGCAAGCAGTCCCTGAGTGTTCTTGCGGCATCCTTTGCTTCAAGGAACATAAACATAAAAAAGTATATTCACGTTACCGAGGATAATCTCAGAAGACTTCTCAGTAATCTCGGCTCCGTTGATGTTGAGGTTACGGGAAATTATGAATTCAATATTGATGCGGTTAAATATACCTTTACTCCGGGTGTTCAGAATATGGCGCCCGATACTCTCATAAAATATATGAAGTATTCCGAAACGGGTGAAACCGTACTGAGGCTGCAGGCAAATACTGCGGCGGCTGTTTTCAGACAGCATTTCACAAAGGAAAACCTCAATAAGGGTGAGAGCTTCTTTTCAACTCTCATAAACCTTGTTGATACTAATATTACAGCGTTCGACTACAACGGGGCATTGCCCGTGCTGACAGCCCTTCTTTCCGAAGAGGTTGAAATTGCGGTTGTAAGCTGAACGGAAAAGGAGATATTATGGCTGTTCTTGTTACGGGCGGAGCCGGTTACATAGGCTCCCAGACCTGCGTTCATCTTCTTGAGGCAGGTAAGGAAATTGTTGTTATCGACAATTTTTCAAATTCCTCTCCCAAGTCCTCACAGGCTGTGAGAGAGATTACAGGAAAGGATTTCCCCCTTATTGAATGTGACATAAGGGACGAGGAAAAGCTTTCCGAGATTTTTACTCAGTACAAAATTGAAGCAGTTATTCATTTTGCCGGTCTTAAGGCTGTAGGTGAGTCCTGTCAGAAGCCTCTTGAGTACTACGATAACAATATCGGCGGTACGGTAAAGCTTCTTTCCGTTATGAAGAAATTCGGTGTAAAGTGCATTGTTTTTTCCTCCTCTGCTACGGTTTACGGTGAAAAGAACGTCGTTCCCTTCAATGAGGACATGGAAGCAGGCGGTACAACAAACCCCTACGGCACAACAAAGCTTTATATTGAGCAGATTCTCAAGGATCTCTGTGCCTCCGACAGCGAGTGGAGTGCTTGTCTTCTCCGTTATTTCAATCCCATCGGTGCGCACGAAAGCGGAAAAATAGGCGAGGCCCCCAACGGAATCCCCAACAATCTTATGCCCTATATCGCTCAGGTAGCGGTCGGCAAGAGAGAAAGACTTTCAATTTACGGAAACGACTACGATACTCCCGACGGAACGGGTGTAAGAGATTACATTCATGTTGCAGACCTTGCAGACGGTCACGTTTGCGCCCTTGAAAGAGCGCTTTCCGTTACGGGCTGTGAAATCTATAATCTCGGTACAGGTAAGGGCGTCAGCGTTCTTGAGCTCGTAAAGGCATTTGAGGAGGCTTCGGGCGTTGCGGTTCCTTATGTTATCACGGACCGCCGTCCCGGTGACATCGCGACCTCTTATGCGGATGCATCAAAGGCAGAAAGAGTGCTCGGCTGGAAGACAAAGAGAAGTGCATTTGATGCCTGCAGAGATACCTGGAACTGGCAGAAAAAGAATCCCAACGGATTTGATGACTGAGGTGCGGTATGATTAAGCTTCTCTCTAAGATTTTCATTAAAAATGAAGGCTCAGGGGAAGATATCCGCGGGAAATACGGTATGATATGTTCGGCTGCGGGAATTGCGCTGAATATACTGTTATTCATAATAAAGTTTGCGGCAGGCTCCCTTTCGGGAGCCATTTCCGTAACAGCGGATGCCTTCAATAATCTTTCCGACTCGGGCTCTTCTCTTATTACAATGCTGGGCTTCCGCCTTGCTGCAAAGAAGCCCGACCCCGGACACCCCTTCGGTCACGGCAGAATCGAATATCTTTCGGGCATTGCCGTGTCGATTCTTATTGTCCTTATGGGCTTTGAGCTGTTTACGGATTCCGTTGATAAAATAAAGAATCCCGACGTCCCCGAAACGGGTGCACTTGTTTTTGTGATTCTCGGAATAAGTATCCTTGTAAAGTTCTATATGTTCCTTTACAACAGAAAATACGGTAAGGTCTGTAATTCCGCTGCTATGAAGGCAACGGCTACGGACTGCCTTTCCGATATGATATCAACCGCCGTTGTTTTTGTTTCAATGATTGTGACACATTTTACCAGCGTCAATATAGATGCATACTGCGGTCTTGCCGTCAGCGTATTCATTCTTTTCGCGGGGCTTAAATCTGCCTATGAAACCATAGGACCTCTTCTCGGTCAGCCTCCCGAAAAGGACTTCGTTGAGGAAATTGAAAAAATTGTTCTTGCCGGCAAGGATATTATCGGTGTGCATGACCTTATGGTGCACGATTACGGCCCCGGAAGATGTATAATCTCTCTTCACGCAGAGGTGCCTGCAAACGGTAATATCCTGGATATCCACGATGAAATAGACAATCTTGAAAAGGAGCTCGGCGAAAAGCTCGGCTGCATTGCGGTAATTCATATGGATCCCATACAGACAGACAGCGAAGCCGTGACTGCTCTTAAGGAGCTTGCCGTGAAGGTGTGCAATGAGATTTACGAGGGAATGAAGATGCACGATTTCAGAATCGTTGAGGGCAATTCACACACAAATCTCATTTTTGACGTGGTTGTATCCCATGGCTTTAAGCTGTCCGATGCGGAAATCAAGGAGAAAATTCAGGAAAAGATAAACGCACACGATAAAAAGTTATTTACGGTAGTAACCGTCGATAAGGATTTTTCAGGAGCATAAAAAACAAGGCTTAGGTCGTCTGACTTAAGCCTTGTTGATTTTGTGTTGATTATGCCAACTTTTCACAGAGCTTTTCTCTGAAGCTGAGGAAGGTTTCGTTGTCTAAGGGGTAATTTCTGAAATCTATATCTCCGAGGGCTTCCTCAATAAAGCTCAGCACGTATTCTCTCGAATACTTTTCCTCAAGGGCCTTCAGTGCCGAGATGTCCTGGATGCCGTCATAGAAAACCTTCTGTCTGAGAGAGGACAGGGGAGTTCCGTCTGCTCCGGGATATACCACGAAGGAGTCACCCGAGGGGAAGGCTCCGCCTGCATCGGTTTCTCTGAAGGGATCGAGTTCTCTTTTTGAGTGCTGAGAATAGTAGAAGTTGAAGCCCCACTGCAGGAAGCCCGTGCAGTCGTATTTATAAAGAAGAACACCGAGGATTCTTGCTTTTATGGAGGGCATTGCAAAGAAGCGGTTGGGGAGATTATCCTTGTACTGACCGCAGCAGTAGTAGGTCCAGAGCTTGTCTACCTTGCCTCTGAAGGCCTCAATGTTACCCTCTTCAGGAACAGGAGTGCCAATAAGCCCCTCCTTGAAGAAATCGTAATCTGACATGGCATCAATATGCTCGTAAGCGCCGAAATATTCTCTTACAAGATCGGATGCCCTTCTGTACTGCTTTATATCATCAAGTCCGGGCTCGTCGGAGCAATGCACGAAGCAGATTTCCGTAATTCCCTTTTTGTCCGTGTATTCTTTTAAGGCACATCCCAGCTGCTTCAGGAAATTTTTGTACGCGTCGCCCGTGGCAGCGGTTTCCCAGCCGAAAATTCTTTTGCAGCCCTTGCCCGTTTCTGCTATGATTTTCGGAGCATGCTTGGCTCCCCATTGTGTGAAAAGGTGGGAAAGCTCAAAATACCTGACGCCTGCATTAAGGCAGATATCAACCCAGCGGTCAAGAAGAGTAAAATCAAACTCGTAAACGTAATTTCTGCATCTTTTAACCCCCACAAGCTGGACGGTGGGTCTTTCACCGCCTATCTCTGTGTCAAGAGGGGGTGTAAAAAGGGGAGTGAGAATACAGTTTACACCGTGGGTTACCGCATTCTTTATGAAATTCTCAACGATTTTCCAATGCTCCTCGCTGAAAACATCTTTTTTGTAGTAGGTTGCAAGGCAGTCCGTATGGAACCAGTTTATGTGAATGAGCTCCTGTGCGGGAAGAACGGCTTCAAGTATTTTTACCTTTGTGCAGAGTGTCTGCTCATTTCCGTCTTCCGAAAGGGTAACGGTAAAATTATATTCTCCCGGCTTTGCTGTGCTTGTGTCAATGTTTATCCATATTGCATAGGTTTTTTCTGCACTGAGGCTGATTTCACCGCTGAAATTATCCAGAAGATCGGGATAACAGCCCGGGTCACCGTTATTCAGAAGAAGGGTATCGCCGCAATCGTTCTTATCTATTGCATAGCCCGCATAAATTTCCTTTACCTCGTAAAGCGAGGCGCCGGGGCAGGAGCAGGAAAGCCTCACGGATGTATCCTTATCGCTTTTCAGGACAAGCTGAAAATTTCCCTTTTCACCCGAAAGAAGAGAGATTCCGCCGAAATTGTAATCAATACCCGAATTACTGAAAATTTTTTCAAGTGAAGAACAGAAGGTTGCTTTTACGCTCATTTTATGTATCTCCTTTATTTTGTTAACATTATGATAACATCACGTAAAAAAATATTCAATATACCTTGTGATAAAACGGAAAAATGCACAAAAAAGCCGCTTAAAAATTTATCCTTGAGAAATATTCCGTGTGTTGACATTTTAATTTTTTTATAATATAATTAACCTGCATATATGGACTTATGTCCTAAAAATCAGGAGGCAAATAATATGAAAAAGACATTGGCAGTTATCCTTAGTCTTGTAATGCTTCTTTGCTGTGTACCCTTTGCAGCAAATGCAGCAGACGCTCCCTCATCATCTCTTGTTGAGTGGAACGAAAACCACACAATCAAGGCAACCAACGAGTTACAGTCCAACGTAAACTACACTGTTAAGAAGGGCTATACTCTTACAATAGCTTCTGACGTTACTGTAATTGTTCCTCTCAGCTGTACTCTTATTGTTGAAGAGGGTGCAACCCTCCGTGTATACGGTAAGATGGTTGTCCAGGGCCAGCTTCGTGTTGAAGGCCTTATCGAAAGAGGCGGCGCAGAAAAGATTTCCGTTGATGACACAGGCTCAACAATGGTTGCAGTCCGTTTCCCTGCTCTTGCAGACGAAGGACTTTCCGGCAGACTTGAGGTTTCCTACGGCGTATCCACAACAGGTGATCCTTATGCAGACCTTCAGGAGGGCTTTGCTCTTAAGTCAATTAGCGATGCAGGCGAAACAATTTACGTTTCTCTTAACGAATACGTTTTTGTCAGAGCTCACATCAAGGAACCCGATGAAACTTATGATAAGTTTGACGATGCTCTTATGAAGGTTTATGTCAACAATATGCCTCAGGCTTACGGTCAGGGTGTTTACAGCTACAAGGTTGTAAGTGCTGCAGACGTTTCCTATTCTCCCTGGACATCAGATAACGATTTCCTTTCCACCTTTAATATCTATCTTCCCACAGGTGAAGGCTACACAGTTTACGGCCGTGAAGGTGAGCAGAGCGCTCTCGGCGAAACAGTAAAGCTCAAGTACGGTCAGACCTTCTCCTTCAAGGTTGAAATCGATCCCGAATATGATATGTCCGCTTACGAGGTATATATCTATAACGGTTACGGCTGGACAAACCTTGATCCTTCTCAGGATCTTGCTGATATCGAGCCCGCTAAGCCCGACGAATACGGCTACTATACCATTGGCGCAGTAAAGGGTGAGCATACAGTCTACGTTGTAGGTGTTGTTGCTAACGAAACACTTCTTATGGTTGGTAACATTCTTGATATGGTTAAGAATATCTTCGAAATGATCGCAGCCTTCTTTGCAGAAATTCTTGCATTCTTCGGTCTTGCTGCATAAAAGATAACAATCAAACCGGTTGAAGCAATTCAGCCGGTTATTTTTTTTCGGGTGAGGGAAAATAATATGGATGATTTCCTGAAGGATCAGATTATAAACTGTATAAAATATCTGCCGTCAAATATAATAAAATCATATTTTATAAAGCCGTATTCGGATGAAACGAATGCCTTCCGTGAAAAAAACGGATTTATAAGAGGTGTCAGCTCTGCCAACGAGGAGTATGAGCAGCTTCTCGGTGCAAGCATTGAGTGGGTAAGAGAATCCCTCCCGGCGCCCTTCAACAAGGACGGCAGCGTCAGTGAAAGATATACAGAGTTCAAGAAAAAATGCCTTCGCTATAAGGAGCACGGTATAAAGGTCATGGGCATAACTCCTCTGCCCAACGAATATCTCGACTGCGGAATAGATATAAGGGAGGCCGGCGGAGAAGAAAAGCTCCGTAAGGTGTCCCGCTTTATTATAGAGGACGTAAGAGATATTGTCGGAGGACTGCAGATTGCAAATGAACTGGGGATGCCCCGTTTTATGATTCCTTACACTATGCAGGAGTGTATAAGATTTCTCGGAGTGCAGATGGAGGAAATGTATCCTTTAAGAGGAGAATGTATAATCGGCTATAACTCGGCAGGTCCTCAGGTTGATCTGCATCTCGGCATGAAGCCCTATCTTAAATTCTGCGATTATGTCGGAATGGATATGTATCTCGGCTGCTTCTTCTCTCTTCCCGGCTTTTGTTGGCTTTTCGATGTTATGGTAAGATATCTGTGGGCTTTTACGGGAAAACCCGTGCTTATGCAGGAATTCGGCTATATCGGAGGCGGTAAGCCGAAAACGAGAAGGGAAAAGGACGGAATTCTTAAATCCTATGGCTTTGAAAACGAAAAAGAGGCAAAAAAGGATATTATGAAATTCGTAGAGTCACTTCCCGAGCACTTCTGTAATCATGTAAAATTTGTCTGCGGCGATAACAGGGAAATGATGACGGATTTTATGTTTTCGGGAGATATGACCAATCACCTGTATAAGGAGCTGCCCCGTATTACGGTTATCCCCGGAATGCCTCATACCCCCGAGGGACAGGCAAAATTTTTCAGAAAGGTTATCCGCCGTCTTTATAATCATCCCTTTATGTGCGGAGCAATAATCTACTGCTATTCGGACTTTCACTATTGCGGTTATTGCGGCCAGACGGATTGTCCGACGGAAACAATGTGGGGTCTTGTGGATATAAACCGCAAGCCGAAGCCTGCCTACTATGCGGTCAGGGAAGTGTTCAGGGAATGTAAATAATGCGTCAGTTTATACAAAGAATAGCACAGAACTACTTTTTTGTAGCTCTGTGCTGTGTTTTTTTAAATTCTTTATTTATCCCAGAAGAGTATCGGTAACAAGCATTACCGTAAAGCCGATAAGAAGCGCATAGGTTGCACCTCTCTGACTGCCGTGGCCGTGAGTTTCCGAAAGCATTTCATCGCTGACAACGTAAAGCATTGTACCGCCTGCAAAGGCAAGTGCAACGGGAAGAACAACGGAAGAAATGTTTACTGCAAAATAACCCATAAAGGTGCCCACAACCTCAACAATACCCGTAATAAGGGCAATTACAAAGGCTTTTCCGGGCTTTACGCCTGCTGAAAGCATAGGACCTATGATAATCATACCCTCGGGAATGTTCTGTAAAGCGATGCCTATGGCAATCATCATAGCACCCGAAGTGTCACCCGAGCCGAAGCCGACGCCTGCTGCGATACCTTCAGGAAGATTGTGAATGCCGATAGCCAGCACGAAAAGAAGCACCTTGCTGAGATTTGATTTCTGATGTGCCTCCATATCCTCGTGTCCCACAAGGTTGTGAAGATGGGGTACCAGCTTATCTATAAGATTAAGGCAGAAAGCACCTGCGAAAAGTCCCGCGATTGTCTTTATAAGACCGTATTTTCCTCCGAATTCAAGGGAGGGGAGAATAAGCCCCATAACCGAAGCCGCGAGCATAATTCCTGCTGCAAAGGACAGAATGATATCCTCGAATTTATGTGATATCTTTTTGAAAACAAAGCCCAGAAGCGAGCCGATGACCGTAGCGCCGCCAACGCCGAGCGCCGTGAGTATTACTAATTCCATTTTATTCCTCTTCCTTGTTCAGTTCGTCAACAAAATATGCATTTGTATCTGCGGGGAAGCCGTTTTCGTCCTTTGCGGAAACTCTTACGAATATTGAGTTTTCGGGCACCGCACATTCAGCCTCGGTAAGATAACATCCTTTTTCCGCAACCCTTGTTTCTGCGTGACGGGAACCGAAAACAAAGTCGATTTTCTTTACGGGTGAGGTCTTTATGTGAATTTTTCCGTCCTCATACCATAATTCCTCTATTGCGGGTCCCTGCGAGGAGTAGAAATGGCCTTTTTCCATAGCTGAAATTACGCTTTCATAGGAAAGCTCCTCTGCCTTGATGACCGTAAAGCCTCCGAAGGAGTCGCAGTATACGCTGTTCTCATTGTATCGGTTGTGGTTATCGTCCGTTGCAACACAGAAAATTCTTTCTCCGTAACGAAGCATTTCGTCATAGACCTGCGGTACGTAATCGGCATATCCCACTATAAGACAGCCGAAGTTGCATATTTCCATGGCATCCATACCGTGATAATTTATATAATCGGAAAAATCCTCAAGGGACCAGTTGGGATGGTTATAGGTTACAAAAAAGCCCTTTTTGCGTGCCTCACTCATAATTCTTGAAATATTTTCGGGAGTATAGGTGTCTTCATCGCCGAAATCGGGCTGTGACATCCCTTGTTTTTTTGCAATAAGGCAGAAATGACAGGTTTTTCTGTAGCCGTTTTTGTTGGTTTTCTGTTCGTTTACGTCAATCTCATAGCCGTCAAGTGCAAGGAAATCACCGTCCGAAAGATGTGACTGGGAGTGCATCGTGCGGTGGTCGGTAAAGGCTATTATGCTGTAGCCGTGGCGCATATACCTTTCCTTCAATTCCTCGGGAGTCCATTTGCCGTCGGAGAAGGTTGAATGGCAGTGAAGATTTGCTTTATAAAAGCTTCCCGTTTCGGGTAAAAGATATTTTTTCATAAAAAATCTCTCCTTTTTACAGATTTTAACACGGATTATTTGAATTGTCATCAGTATATTTTACATAAAAGCTCTTTTTTCTCTGTTTATTTTTTACAAAAATTAATTATTATTAAAAATCACTTTGTTTGAGTAATAAGAAATTGTATAATATAAGTCAAAAGGGGTTGATTAAATTGAATATTTCTGAGATTATCGGAAAGGTAAAAGATGCGCCTGCTTACGTGAAGGAGCATTGGAACAAGCCTGCTGAGGGTGAATATCTGTCCTTAAAGGAAATGGCGGCATATACCGTTTCTCAGGCAGGTACGTACATCTATGCTACCGCAGGCGGACTTATGACCTTTTCCGCCTCCTATTTCTGCGGCTCCATTATGGGTATTGCCGCTATGGATTTTTATCTTATAAACCTTGTATCAACAATCATAAACTATATACTGATGTTTATGAATCCCATAGGAATGCTCATATATGAAAACCACGGAAGACTCTCAAAGGGTATGACAAAATTTGCTCATATTTCATATATCGGTGAGATTGTTATCGGCTTCGGATGTTATTTCATTCCTATGGACGCTTTTGATGTTATAATGCCGGGACTTCCTCAGATTGTGGGTAATATTCTTCTGGTAAGCGGTGTTACCAATTACATCACCTGGGCTATAAGAAGATTGTTCTGTGCAAAGTACGGCAGAGTAAAGCCTTTTATTGTTATATGCGCGATTCCCTCTGCAGTTATAGTTTCAATAATTCCCTTCCTGCCCGTCGACGGTCTTTCTTATGCTATGAAGCTTATAGTTCTTCACGGGGCGTTCTCCTTTATGAACTACTTCTATAACAGCTTCATCGGTGTCAACGGTCTTGTAACCTTTATGACGCCCAACTCTCAGGAAAGACAGAAGCTTCATTCAATTGTTCCCATAATTACAGGACTTTTCCCCTCAATTATCAATATGTTTTTCCCTTTCCTTATTTCTGTTACGGGCGGATATCTCAATATTACCACATATAAGATCTTTGTTCCGATTTTTGCGGGAATAGGTGCTGTTGTTTCTCTTGCGGCTCTGTTCTGCAAGGAAAGAGTTATTGAAGAAAGCATTGAAAAGAGAAAAAAGGTAAAGTTTTTTGAGGGTGCAAAAAATGCCCTGAAGAATAAATATCTGTGGATGGTGAACATTTCAAACATTGTGGGTCAGTGGCAGTGGCTTATGGCTTCAATTCTCGACCTGTGGTTTATCTACCTTCTCAGAACAGAATCCTTTATGGGTATTGCCAAGAATGTTGTTGTTATCGGTATGACGGCAGGAAATATTCTTTGTCCCATACTTACCGCAAAATTTCAGAAGAGAGATATTCTTCTTGTATCAAAGGCTGTAGGTGTTGCCGTTCTTTTCGGTGCGCTCTTTGCCGTGAAATCCGAAAACCTTATAATATATCTCATCCTTATGTTCCTGCGTAATACCATTCAGCCCGTTGAAACGGGTGTTGCATTGGGACTCGGTGCAGATATTCAGAACTATCACCATTGGAAATACGGTGAGCGCTCAGACTCCGTTTCGGGTGTGTTCAGCTGGTTCTTGAATCCTCTTAATATGGGACTCGGATACCTTCTTCCCTGGATTCTTGCCGAATGCGGCTTTACCTCCGACTGGGATGTTTATTATGATTCGACCATTCTCAACAACGTTTTCTATGTCTATATCTGGGCTGCAATTATTTCAACCGTACTGTTTGCCGTTCCGTTCTTCTTCTATGACCTTACAAAGGAAAAGCACGATATGTGCGTAAGAGAGCTTCAGGAGCGTCTCAAAAAAGCCGAAGCTGCAGAAAAGGAGGAGTCAGCCGTATGAAAAAGATAATATCTGTTACAGTTGTTCTTGTTCTTCTTTGCGCCTGTCTTTGCTCCTGTGATATTTCCGATATTACCGGCGGAAATCTCAGAATAAAATATAAGACAGACGGCGAAAGCTTAATTGTAACGGGTGTGCCTGACAATTCCACGTTGCCGGAAATTGTTATTCCCGATGAATATGAGGGAAAGCCCGTTACGGGAATTGCGGATTTTGCTATGGTAAACCTTGAAAACGTAACGAAAATCACCATAGGCAAAAATGTAAGTGAAATCGGGCCCTGGGCTATGGAAAACAACAAAAGGGTAACTGCAATTGAGGTTGATGAAGAAAACGGATATTTCTGTGATCTTGACGGTGTGCTTTATTCGAAGGATATGAAGACACTTCTTTTCTATCCCATGGCAAGGGGTATTACAGAAACTAAGGATGAGACAGGAAATACGGTAAAGAGTATATCCTATGAAATCCCCGAAGGCGTCGAAGCAGTCAGGACAAAGGCCTTCTATAAGTGCTCCGATGTGCGTGCACTTACTCTTCCCTCTACACTTAAAACCATTGAGGAAAAGGCATTTTTCCGTTGCAGTATAACTGAAATTATTCTGCCCGACGGTCTTGAAACAATCGGAAAAGATGCATTCTCATATACGGGGCTTAAAGCTATAGATATCCCGGCTGCCGTTTGTGAAATCGGTGAATATGCCTTCTATAACTGTACGTCACTTCTTGAAATTAATGTAGGTTCTCCCGAAAGTGAGCTTAACCTTGGCAAAAAGTGGTATCCCACAAACAACGGTCTTAATATAAATGAGCTCGTTATAAGCTGGGCGGAATAAACATAAAAATTCAAGCACAAGGCTGCGTAAAACAGCTTTGTGCTTGTTTTTTTGCTTTTCGATAAAATTATCGGGGATTTTATTCTGTTCGGAGAGCCACAACGGGGTCCTTCTTTGCTGCATTGAGTGCGGGTATAAGACCGCCGGTAAGGGTGATTACTATACTTACAATCATAAGACCGACAAGAGATGCAAACGGAAGCTGTGCATCAAGGTTTTCGATTCCTGTTTTTATTTCTATGACAGCATTTATCGGAATTATGCCGATAAGCGTAATCATTATTCCGATAAGCCCCGAGAAAAGACCGATAATGAAGGTTTCGGCGTTGAATACCTGAGAAATATTGCGTTTTGAAGCACCGAGAGCTCTTAAAATGCCTATTTCCTTTGTTCTTTCCATAACGGATATATGTGTGATAATTCCTATCATAATGCCCGAAACAAAAAGGGAAATCGCAACGAATGCAACGAGAACGTAGGATATACCGTTTATGATTGAAGTAAGAGAGGAGGTGAGCATTGCGGCATAGTCGGTATATTTTATTGTCTTTTCTTCATCTGCGGAGCTGTTATAATCGGCTATGCATTGTGCGAGCATATCCTTGTTTTCAAAGTTATCCGCATAAAGGCTGACAGAGGATGGACGGTTTATGTCTATAAAGCCGAAATCCTTAAGATTCTGCTCGTAAGAGCTTTCCTTTATATACTGGTCGTAAATCGTAAGCAGCATTTTTGTATCGGGTGAGGATGCAAGCCACTTGTCGAGCTGCTCTGCGAAATATCTGTCGTTTGAAGCAAGATCCGATAAATCCGAGCCTATATAGTCCTTTATAATTGATTCGATGTCAATTCCCGAAATAATATCCTCGATATTTCCCGACTGTATATTCTGAAAGTTTTCAATAACTGAGCCGATGTTATCCGGGCTGAACTCAGGATATTTTTCGGAAAGAGTATTCATAAGCCTCATAAGCTCGAATAACTTGCCTATATTTTCGAAGGACGAACGTATGTCGGAAATTATTCCTGCAATAAAGCCTAAAAATCCTGTCTGTACGGGGGCGGAGGGCTGAGGCTTTTCTTCCTCGGTTGTCGGCTCTTCAGTGGGAGGAACGGTGGTTTCCTCGGGAACAGGTGTTTCGGGTGTGTCTGCGAAACCGAGTCCGAGAATTGATATCATTTTATAGACCGAGGCTTTTTCCTTTTCGGTCATATTTGTAAGATACGTTTTTATTGCGGAAATTTTCTCGTTTTCATCAGAAATGGTGAATTTAAGGCCAGTCAGCACATTAACATCGGGTGATGTCTGCTGTGCAGAAACAATCGGAGATTGTGCGCTTACGGAAATTATGTGGCTTCTTATAAGAGGGCTGTAGGCAACGGGACCCGATGCAGATGCTCCCTCGGCATCTGCCTTTCTTTTTATTACGCCTGTTATTGTAAGTGTAATTGCATTTGCTCTGAGGGAGGCTTCATTTCCTTCAATTTCTTCAATATACGAAAAAGTACCGTTTGTATTCTGTAAATATCTGTTGCCGGGTGTAACAAGGTAGAATTTTTTGCCGTAAACCGAGGAATAGTCGAGTACCACGGGCGGAGCCTCCGTGCCTTCGGCAATAGCCCTTGCAACAGAATTATACTGCTCCGCTGATATGAGTCCCAGCGAGAACATTTCTTCAAGTGAAATCTGATTTTCCCGGTTGAGAACAAGCACGGCATCTGTGAAGCTCTGCGGCCATTCGCCGTAAAGCAGGTCATAATTTTCAAAAAGCTTTTGGTTGAAAAGCTCACCGTCTTCACCCTCGGGAAGCTCATTGAAATTTTTTCCCGTTTCGGAGCCGCCGCCCATCAGTGACGAAAGCCCTCCGGAGAAAAGACTGCTGAGAAAGTTGCCCGTTCCCGTTGATGATTCGGGCTTTTCGGGTGCCTTGTCTGTATCTATAAGCTTACCGTTTACATCGTCGGTATAAACGTTAAAATGAATATCGTATGTATATTCAATTCCTTTTTCGCCTAAATATTTGTGAATTTCGTTATTCGTATCGTCAAGATAAGTCTTGAATGAGGCAAGGTCGTTTTCCTTTATAACCGTGTTTATTATATTTTCTCTCTGAAGCTCGAAGTGATTCGAATATATTCCGGTATAAATTACCTCTTCGGTTGCTTCCTCCGTTGTCACGGGCTCGGTGTCTTCCTCCTGAGGCGGTTCGCCGTAAAGTGCTCCCGTGTCGATGGCTTCGGTGCCGATTGTGATGGGGTACTGGGACATCGTGTCCTTCTGTATGCTGTTGATATATTCCGTCATTCCCGTAGAAACAGCAAGGATAAGACCTATTCCGACAATTCCTATGGAGCCTGCCATGGACGTCAGAAGGGTTCTTCCCTTTTTTGTTCTGAGATTGTTGAAGCTGAGGGACAGTGCTGTCAGGAAGGACATTGAAAGCTTTTTGTTTTTTTTCGGTTTTTTCTTTTTTTCGGTTGCCGAGAAGGGTGCCGTGTCATCTGTTATCTTACCGTCGGAAAGTCTTACGATTCTTGTGGAATATTCCTCGGCAAGCTCGGGATTATGAGTTACCATAATAACCAGTCTGTCTTTTGCTATCTCCTTGATAAGCTCCATGATCTGGAAGCTGGTCTCACTGTCGAGAGCGCCTGTGGGCTCGTCTGCTAGCAGGATATCGGGGTCGTTTACCAGCGCTCTTGCGATAGCGACACGCTGCATCTGACCGCCCGACATCTGGTTAGGCTTCTTGTTGATCTGATCGCCGAGGCCTACCTTTTCAAGCGCTTCCTTTGCGCGCTTGCGGCGCTCTGTCTTGGAAACACCCGAAAGCGTGAGCGCAAGCTCTACGTTTGAAAGAACGGTCTGATGGGGGATCAGGTTATAACTCTGGAAGATGAAGCCTACCGAGTGATTGCGGTAGGTATCCCAATCAGAGGCTTTATACTGTGTTGTGGATTTTCCGTTGATGATAAGGTCGCCCGAGGTATAACGGTCAAGACCACCGATGATGTTGAGCAGCGTTGTCTTGCCACAGCCCGAGTGTCCGAGGATAGATACAAGCTCGCTCTCGCGGAAGCTGATAGTAACATCGCGCAGCGCGTGAACTACCTCATCGCCTGTAATGTAATCCTTGTTTATGTTTTTGATCTCAAGCATTGCGTTGTTCCTTTCCTGTTTATGATGTTTGTCTGATCTCGTTTAGTACTTGTGAGACTGCTGAAGTAAATCTTGTATGGAGCCGCAGCATCGTTTCCAGCTCTTCGTCAGTGAATTGAGCCAGCACCTTGTCCATGACATCTGCAATGACACGGGAGTTCTCGGTCATTACTGTTC
>JAZSIM010000031.1:0-5311 GCA_045533835.1 Acutalibacteraceae bacterium | reverse complement strand
GAATGTGGAACATAAACTGCGCTCGGAGAAAGTTTTGTGAATGCATTTTCGGACAGGGGTTCAACTCCCCTCACTTCCACCAAGAAAAAGAGATAAATTTTACTGTCAGTAAAATTTATCTCTTTTTCAATGAATTGCCTGACAGCGTGAATTGAAATCTGTGATTTCGTGAATTGAGCCTTACGGCTCATGAATTGCACCTATCGGTGCATTAAAAGGCGATTCAATTCATGTTGCTAAAACAACAATTCATGGCGAAGCCAATTCATGATAACGAAGTTGTTAATTCATTTTAAAATAATGCTGACAGTAAAATCATATCGTTCTTACAAAAACAGAACCTCAGCGTTAGCTGGGATTCTGTTTTTGGTTTTTTATTCAATTATCGCAATTATTTGAGTTATAAACTTACTTTTATCTTTATGCTGCGGTGGTCCTTCAAGATAAATATGTCTGCATTTACCTGATAAGGTAATGTCGTTTTCTTTTGCATATTCAAAAAGTTTTTGACGTGTTTCGGGTACATTCTCATATGCACCGTGATGATAAACAGAAAGAGCACGGACATCGGGAATGATCTCAACATATTCACCTTCGCTCCCATAGGGGATTGCTACACAATAAGATATTTCATCAGGAACCTTAACCGAATACTCAATATAATACAAACGTTTTGTTGTATCCGTTTCGTATGCTCTGAAAGCTTCAAGTGCTGTATCACGAAGCAGAGTGGTTTTATCTGCAATGGTAGTTGAATTATATGTACGGGAATAAATTGTTTGTGCCGGAATGGTAATTTCTTCAATAATCTCATTAGCTTTTTTTGTTCGCTCTTTCAGTTTCTCTATGGTGAGATTAAGCTCATCCCTCATTTTCTCAAGCCTTTGTATCATTGGCTCTAAATCTGATTTACCGTCAAAGTATTCTCTAATTTCATCAAGGGTAAGTCCTAAGTTCTGAAATACACGGATGGTACGAACCTGAGTAAAGGTATCAATACTGTAATATCTATTGCCGGTAGTTCCGTCTTTTTTATCCGGCGTTATAAGTCCTTTTGTTTCGTAATTCAATATTATTTTTCTTGTAACTCCAACGGCTTTTGAAATTTCGCCGATAGAAAATAAATGTTTATTTTCCATAAAAAATCCCTCATTTTATAACATAAAATAAATTTTTTAAATAAATGTGAAAAATCTTCAAAAAAACACTTGCATCGCCCATCGATGGGCGGTGTATAATCATTATAGCATAGTGTGCCAAATTTTTCAATAGGTAATTAAATACTGAAAAATGAAAAGAGTTTGACACTTTTAATGTGAGACTTGTGCTGACTTTTTAATCGGAATAGCAGGTCTTAAAAAACAATTATTGAAAGGGACTGTTAATGTATGAAAAAGAAAATTTGTATCGGCTTTGTCGTGTTGGCTATGCTGTTGTCTTCTCTGGGGTTGGTAACAAGTGCAGCGGACACACAGGAAATTGTGATTCTGTTTGAAAGTGATGTTCATTGCAGTGTGGATGGTTATGCAAAGATTGCTGCACTAAAGGATGAAATATCTGATGATGCAGAGTATGTCGGTGTTGTAACCTCCGGCGATTTTGTTCAGGGTGGTAGCCTTGGCATAGTTTCAAAGGGCGAATATATAATAAACATTATGAATCTGATTGGGTATGATGCCGTAGGTCTTGGAAATCATGAATTTGATTATAAAACTGAGCGTCTGCATGAGCTTGTCAATAAACTTGATTCAACTGTTGTTTGTTCCAACTACAAGAAAATTGGCGAAGAAAAAAGTGTTTTTAATCCATACATAATAGTGCCCTATGGTGATACAGAGGTTGCATATATCGGAATTATAACACCCGATACTTTAACATCTTCTTCACCTGCACAGTTTAAAAATGAAGAAGGTCAGTATACATATAGCTTTTGTGCAGATACACTTTACGAAAACACACAAAAAAGCATAGATGCTGCAAAAAAAGAAGGCGCGGATTACATAATTGCACTTGCCCATCTTGGAACGGAATATGTTTTTGAGCAGTGGAGCGCACAGACACTTATTCAGAATACAACTGGACTTGATGTGGTTCTCGATGGACATTCACACAGCGTTGTGGAAGGTATGGTAGTAAACGACAAAGCCGGTAATGATGTAATCGTTGCATCCACAGGAACAGGGTTTGCTAATATAGGCAAGCTTACTCTGTCAGACGGAGCAATAAAAACCGAGCTTGTACCCACCCAAACATACGAAAAAACCGATGAAGAAATAACAAAATATATTGCTACTATAAATGAAGAATACGCAAAACTTGGTGAGAGAAAAATCGGTGTGAGCGAAGTTAGCCTTACTACGCTTGATGAACAGGGAAACAGAATTATCAGAAATGCCGAAACAAACCTTGGAGATTTTTGTGCAGATGCATATCGCGAGATTACAGGTGCAGATATTGGATTTATTAATGGTGGTGGTATCAGAAATGATATTGATACAGGTGATATTACATTCAATGAAATTTTAGGAGTTTTTCCGTTTGCCAATAAAACCTGCATTTCAGAGGTGACGGGGCAGCAAATTGTGGATATGCTTGAATATGGATTGGTTTTTTATCCGGAAGAAAACGGAAGCTTCCAGCATGTATCGGGCATTAAATTCGATTTTGACCCCCAAATTAAGCATTCTGTAATGCTTGATGAAAACCAGGAGTTTGTGAGCGTAGAAGGAGCAAGACGCGTATCAGATGTTGAGGTACTTAATCAGGAAACCGGTGCATATGAGCCAATTGTACTTGATAAAAAGTATACTCTTGCTTCCCATAGCTATCTCCTTATGGAGTATGGCGGAGGGGCAACGATGTTTAAAGGGGCAAAGCTTTTGTCGGATACAGGAATACTCGATGTAGAACTTCTTGAAAGCTACATTACGGAAAATTTAAACGGAGTGATTGGCGGTGAGTATGCACAAAGTCAGAACAGAATAAATATACTCGATGAATACATACCGCTTCGCAAAAGTTTTGAAGAGAAAGGATACGAAGTTATCTGGAACGCACTTGAGCCAAAAAAAATTATTGTTAAAACAGGTAATTCAACAGTAATCTTTATGGCAGATACAAATGTTGTTACCGTTGACGAAAATAATTTTGAGTCAGACAGAATTGCATACATAGAAAATGGCAGAACTTATATTTCTGCTGACTGTCTGAACTTTTGCAAATAATAAGTAAAAATATATAAAATATTATAAACGCAAATGTGTAGAAGGAGAATTTGATATGAAAGGTTATTTGAAATTATTAAGCGTTTTTATTGCAATGCTTCTTGCCTGCCCGTTGCTTACAGGATGCGATAAAACAATGCTTAATTCAAACACCAAATCTGCCACAGAGCATACAGCCAAAATAAATGCAGGTGTTTATGATTTACTTGACTTTGAAGATAAACAGGAAAGTGAATTTGCATTAAGAGGACTTATAGATGCACCAGATGTTCTTGAACTCAAGGATGAAAATGGTAATGTAATTTGGAGTCAGAAGGCATATACATTCTTAGACGAAACAGAAAAGTCCCCTGATTCTGTAAATCCAAGTCTATGGGAAAACAGTAAAAATAATCATGTATATGGTTTGTTTGAAGTGACTGATGGTATATATCAGGTTCGTGGCTATGATATGGCAAACCTTACTATTATTGAGGGAAACAGTGGACGAATTGTATTTGACCCTCTTATGACTATGGAATGTAGTAAGGCTGCTATGGAATTGATAGAGAAAAATCTTGGAGAAAAGCCTATTAAAGCCGTTGTGATATCACATCCTCATATTGACCATTTTGGAGGAATAAAAGGAGTGATATCTGAAGAAGAGGTTGCAGATTCTTCTCTTCCGATAGAGGCACAAATTGCAAGCGGAAAAATTCCGATTATTGTACCTGAACATTTCACCACCCATGCCGTGAGTGAGAATGTATATGCAGGAAAAGCTATGACAAGACGAGCAAATTATCAGTATGGAGTATTTTTGGAACCGGGTGTGACAGGAAAAATGGCTATGGGAATAGGTATGGGACAGTCAACCGGAGTAGTTAGCTTTATTACGCCTACTTACGAAATCAAGGCTACAGGTGAAAAAATTACAATAGATGGCGTAGAAATGGAATTTCAGATGACTCCGGGAACTGAGGCTCCGGCTGAAATGAATATATGGTTTCCGCAGAAAAATGCGTTATGGTTGGCTGAAAACTGTACAACAACTCTCCACAATTTATACACTTTAAGAGGTGCTCAGGTTCGTGACGGAAGTGCGTGGTCAAAGTATATTCTCGAAGCGATAAGCAGATATGGAAAAGATGCAGAAGTTACTTTCCAGTCCCATAACTGGCCTCATTGGGGAAATGATGTGATTTTAAAGTATATGGAAGATACTGCGGCGGTTTATAAATTTATAAACGATCAGACACTTACATATATAAATCAGGGTTATACCTCAGATGAAATATCAAATATGATAGAGCTTCCCGAAAACCTTGCAAAAAACTGGTATACCCGTCAGTATTATGGAACAGTTGCACATAATTCAAAAGCGGTATATCAGAAATATATGGGATGGTATGACGCAAATCCTGTAAATCTTAATCCTCTTCCTCCATCAGACAGTGCAAAAAAATGGGTGGAATATCTTGGTGATACAGACAAAATTATAAAAAAGGCAAAAGAAGATTTTGATAAAGGTGAATATCAGTGGGTTGCGGAAATCACTAATGTTTTAGTCTATGCAGACCCGGAAAATCAAGATGCAAGATTGCTTTGTGCAGATGCATTGGAACAGCTTGGTTATCAGGCAGAATCAGGAACATGGCGAAATGCGTATCTTTCAGCGGCATCAGAATTAAGAAATGGAAACCTTGCAGTAAAAGGAAAAAATGCAGTTTCTGATGGTGGAATTCAAAAAAATATGACATCAGAAATGATATTTGATTATATGAGTATCGTTTTAAACAAAAAAGCTTTGGCTAAGCAAGATTTCAAGGTGAACTTTTCGCTTATAGATACAAAAGAAGATTATACCGTACACATTAAATCCGGTGTAATGCTTGTGTACAAGGGAGAGCTTGCAGACGATGCAAATGTTTCTGTAACCTGCCCGAAAAATGGCTTATTCCTCATTCTTCAGAGAAACAGCCAAGGCATAGACAAGCATGTTAAAATCAATGGCGACAAAAAATATTTTGAACTGATTACCGATAATCTTACAGAGTTTTCTATATCAGAAGATGAAAAGTTTAATATAGTTGAACCATAAAAATATA
>JAZSIM010000034.1:0-49804 GCA_045533835.1 Acutalibacteraceae bacterium | reverse complement strand
TGCCGAAAGGCAAATATATCACTCATTCCGAAGGAATGAATATCACCCGTCGCAGACGGATATCACCGACAACAAAGTTGTCGATATCACTATCATAATTTAACGGCTTCTGCCGTTAAATTATGATTTATAAAACAAAAGCTGCTTTCCCTCATAAAAGAGAGAAAGCAGTTTATTATTTTATCTGCCTTATTTAACGAAAAGTCCTGCAAGGAAGCCCTTTATTACGTTGATGAAGGAACGGATCATCATAACGAAATTGGTGAAGTTGGGCTGCTTTTTGAAAAGCTCTGTTGCAGAGAGATTTTCAACCTTATTGAAGGTCTGGTCGGGGATATTATTCTGCATAAACTGAGGATATTCCTCATAGGTGTCGATATAGAACTGCTCCTCGCCCGTAAGCATCTTCTCATAGAACTTATCGTGACCCTCGTGGGTTGTGCAATGAAGCATATCCTTTATAAACCAGGTCTGCTCAGGAAGAGCACAGGTTGAAGCATCAATGCAGAAATCGGGTGAAATGTGGTCGTGACCGTCATTTACAGCCTGAGCATAGCCCTGAGGGAAGGTGCCTCTGATATCTGCAGTAACAGCACCGACAGATGCGTATTTTGTATCAACAGTACCGTCCGAGGTGTTCATATAAGCGGATACAAGAGGTGTGCGCTGAATGTCATAGCCTGCAACAATATAAATCTTGGCGGTTTTGTTAGCCTCTCTGAGAATTTCGGGAGCCTTTACCTGAACATTATAGTGATAGTTATCAAGCTTTTCAATAAGACCTGCCTGAGTTTCCTCGTTTACCATAAATGTCTTTGCTTCCTCATAATACTCATCGGGAACAAAGCTCCAGATACCGGGAAGTGTGCCGAAAATAGGAATAAGAGCCTCATCATAAACTCTGTCGATAAGATTTTCAACAATGGGATCAACAAGTGCGAGAAGTGTTGTCCATACACCGAGGTCATCAAGTGCGGTTGCAAGACCGTAAAGGAAGCCCTGGAAGAAATCCTGTTCAAGTGCGGGAATTGCATCAAGTGCATAGTTCACAAGCGCATCCTTGTTGATTTCGAACTTACGGCAGTATAACTCACCTGCAACGGCAGTACCCTGAATGGGGCAGTTCTGGAAAATAACGGTTTCGACATCCTCGGTGCCGTAGCGCTCAAGATAAGCCATTGTAACAACGCCGCCCATGCTTGATGCCTTGAGCTGTACCTTATCGTGACCCGTAAGCTCCTTCAGAAGCCCTATTGTCTTATGAAGTCTGTCTGCGTGAGCATAGGGATCAAGACGGAAGTCATAGCCGAAATAGAAGGAATGCTCAATTCCGTGATCACCCGTTTCGGGATATTCCTCGGGAGCATATACGTTTTCTGCGGAATTGCCGTCACCGTCAAGCGCGAGTGCACCGAATGCGGAATTCACAAAGCCGATAAGAGCATCGCCGAAGGTATCGTAATCCCCTGCCATAAGTGCGGGAAGGGCAGGAAGAATAACACCGACAGCCTCTGCCACAAGAGGACCTGTTTCGGGACGGAAAAGAGCCTTCTCTTCAGCCGTACCGGGATTTTCATAAACTGTTCCGCTACCCAGAGCCGCAACGTAAATTACGGGATTGAAGCCGCAGTCACAGGAAGCTTCGGCTGCTTCACCGGCAAAAACGGGAAGAACAAGACCGAACATCATTACAAGGGACAAAATAACAGCTGTTATCTTTTTCATTATAGGTTTCCCCCTTCTCTGTTTTTTTAACAGTTGCGGCGGGTTTTCCCCGCCGCGCCTTTTGTTGAAATTTTATCAGAACTTAAAGAGATTCTCGAAGAAGAGTCTTATCTTTTCGAAGAACATCCTGATTCTGTCGAACAGTGAGAAGATTGCCTCACCGTCATCCGCCTGTCCGGGAGGATCAACCTTATTGGGATCCTCAAGAAGGTTTCCGAGGTTTTCTATAAACTGATCCTGATCGCCTGCCGAATCAATAAGCTCTGTAATTGTCATATCGTTGGCGGCAAGTCTTTCTGCCAGCGTATCCGCAATGGGCACAAGCACCGTAACAAGCTTATACACCGCAAACAGAATAATGTCAATTACCTCATATTCCTCAATAAGACCTATAAGTCCGTGAAGAACCAGATACAGGGTTTCCTCATCGTAAGCATCAAGTCTGCCTTCCTCTGCAAGGCCTGCGATAATCTGGCTGAGAGCCACGTGGTTTTCTTCCATGTAAAGAACCTCAAGAACAACTCTGAGGATAGCTGTAAGAAGGTCACCGCCGCCGGTTGCGTTAAGGAATACCGTTGTTCTTACTTCCTTGGAGTTGAACTTCTGGAGTGTACCTACACAAAGGGTGTAAAGGTCAATGTAAGGAATCTTGATTGATACGCCTTCAATTGTAAGTGTATCACCGAGAAGTGAGCTTAAGAGGTCACTTACAAGGGCATTGAAGTCAATGTCAAGAGGAAGTGAAAGATTAAGTGAAAGACCTGCAATTTCAAGGTTAGCAAGAAGACCTGATACAAGGTCGTAACCGTTGAGGATGGGCTTTAAGATATCAAGAAGAACATATGCAAAGTGAACAAGGTTGTTTACAAGGTCATTGAATCCGCCGATTGAGATGAAGAACAGCAGGTTGGGGATAAGGCTGAGAACAACGTTCAGAGGATCTGCATAAGCGCTTTCAAGAAGAGCAAGGATGGGAGTGAACAGATAGTAAATTGTGTTAGCGTCACCGCAAACGGGGTCAAGAGAAGCTCTGTAATAGTCATCATAGGTAAGAATATTGGGACAGGACAGTGCTTCGAGAAGACCGATAAATGCGTACTGATAGCCGGCGTATCCGGGAAGATTGATAAGACCGAGAATGTTAAGGTCCTGATCCATAAACAGGAACTTGATAAGGAAGGATGCAGGTGCCAAAAGAGCTGCAAGAGTCTTAAGGAAGGACTCACCTCTGTTGTGACCGTGCTCCTCTGCAGTATCAACGCCCCAGTCAAGGTCAACGTCACCGATAATGGCTGTCTGCTCGCCCGTTACGGGGTCAGTTTCATAACCGACGGTAAAGAGCTCTGCCCAGGTGTCAATGGATGCAATCTTAGCGGATGCCTGAGTTTCGTGGCCTATCATCTTATTAAGAGAAGCAGCAACGTCTGCAGGCTTGAAGCGTACGTCAAGAACAGCCTCAAGAATTGCTTCAATATCAAAGCCGATGCTGTCGTTAAGACCGCCGAGAAGCTGATAGATAAGATTGAATACGGTGTTTACAAGGTCGTTTGTAAAGAGGTTTTCGTTTACAAGGTTTCTTAAGAAGTCACCAAGACCGCCCTCGAAGCCTTCAAGGCCTATCATACCGAGAATGTCTTCAGCAAGAGGAGTAAGGCTTGCAATGAAGCCGTCAGCATTTTCCTTTGTCCAGTACTGTGAATACCTGACGGGAGAGCCATAGGTCATTGTGGGGTTGATGGTCTTATTAAGAAGCGTTGTTTCGTGATATTCAATGGGCTCAAGAGGATAGGTATAAGGAATTCTCTTGAAGAAGTCACCTACTTCACCTGACTGGAAGAGCTCGAGAAGAGCACAGAGTGCTTCGTCGGGGTGAAGCATAACATTATAAATGATATCACCGAGAGTAAGTCCTAAGAAGAGCTCACTTTCAAGGTCAAGTCCGAAACACTCAATAAGAATGGGCATGGACTCATCGTAAATTGTGTACTTATAGCCGAGAGCCGAAAGCACATATCTCAGCAGGAATACGAATACCTTACCGGGATGCTCAACCTGAATTGTGTTCCAGGTGGGATGTGTGGGACCTACGGATATAAGCTTACCTTCGGGAATTGAAGGAATGTAGTAATCCTTCTGGATGTAGGTTACATTTCTGTGCTCATAAGGATGCTCGTCATCCTGCGTGAACGAGAACATAGTATTGGAAACATCCGAATAGTAAACATAGTGTGCATTGGGATAATTCTGGGGATAAAGTCCGTATTCCTCAGAATCGGGAAGAACTATCACACCGTCATTGCTTGAATATGCAACAACATTTTCATGGTCAACCTCATCGGTATCATAGCCGAAGTCTATAAGCTCATTAAGAAGTCCGTTGATGGAGCTGAGCATACTGAGTGTATCACCGAGAAGACTTCCGAGAGAGCCGATTGCAATACACTGACCTGCAAGGTTGATGTTGATGAAAACGTTATCAAGAATTGTAACAAGGTTAGCCGTCTGCACGAGATAGAAGCCCTCGTGACCCTCTCTCTGCTCAGTAAGGAAGTCGGGGTCAGCCCAGTAGCCGCGACACTCGTTGAAGTAATCTCTCTGCTCGGCAGTAAGAACGTGATCTCTTGAAAGGAAGTGAACAAGGTTGGGAAGAAGAGCCATTATTGTCTGGAAGGGTCTCTTTGCAACAACCTGAGTAATCCAGCTGATAAGAGGAGCAACCGCATTTCTGAGAACAACTCTTATATCGTTGTCAACTGCTGCATGGAAGGCTTCGGAGGAAAGATATAAATTCTCAGGAATACCGAGAACTCTGTAAAGAGGAATAAATACCTTCGTGTAAAGACCCTGTGAAACGAACCATACGGTACCGATAAGCTCAAGGTCATAGTAACGTCCGAAGTTTGCATTCTTAAGGGACTGACGCTCGTCGTTATCATACTCTGCGTCACCGCAAAGGAAGGTAACAAGAAGACGGGTAAAGCCGCAAAGACCTGCACAGAGTGCATCAAGGAAGGCATCGGCCTTTTCACTTGCGGGAGCCTCGTCAACGCCCCAGTGCATAGCATCAAAGTTAACGTTTTCCCAGTTTTCGCCTGCATTACGGAGAATACGGGCAGGAATCGAATACTTGGAGCCGTAGTCCTGCTCAAGAAGGTCTGCAAGCTTATTGGGATAAATAGCAAGGTTATTGTTTGTAAGAATACTGCCGACAACGTCCTCAAGAAGACCGCCGATAACACTGATTCCGCCGATTTTATCCTCGATAAGCTCAACCAGCATGGGATAAATAAGCTCAACCAGCATATTGACAATGCTGTCGGTGAAGACAAGGGATGCAAGCACCTGTCCTACAAGCTCTTCAAGAGTATTGTATACAAGAGGCTCGCTTACACCGAGAAGCTCACCGACATCAAGGAACTGATTTACAACCGAAACAACTCGGTTTGCTGTCTTGATATCGTTTGCTGCTTCATCGGGACGGGGAGAGATAAGAGCATCAAGAGAGTAGATAACCTCGTCTATCTTTTCGGGAGAAGCTGTATAGGAAGCATTTCCTCTTACAATTCTTGTGGGGGACTCACTTGTCTTCTTGAAAAGATAATGAAGAGTAACCATATTACCGAGGTCATTACCGAAGAGAGCAACAAGAGCCTTGTTTGAATATGTATCGGAGAAAAGCTGATTACCGTAGTTCTTAACGTTCTGGATACGGTTTCTGAAGATTCTCTGATTCTCAGCATCGGGGGTAAAGCCCATCTTCTGAACAACCGTATAGGGATTGTCGATTTCATCGTCGGTCATTCCCGTGAAGGCCTCATCCCACTTGATGTAGCTGATGTTTGAATATTCCTGAACAAGGAAGCTTCTGAATGCACTGTAAGCGGTTCTGAGGAAGGGAACGGTGGTTTCGTCAACCGTTGTATTGATAAGATATGCCGAAGCCTGGCCGCCTCGTGTTACACCGTACTGACCGCTCACTGTCTGTGTAAGATCCTCGGGAGTAATGGTGAAGCCGTAGTCCTGGCCGTAGCTGTCCCATACTCTTTCGAGTGAGGGCTCCGCAAAAGCATAGTATGACTTTGATGTGCTTTCGTTATAGAAGCGCTGATATGCGAACTGGTAGGCACCTCTTCTGATCGTCAGCTTTGCGCTGTCGATATCATCAATTCCGTTACAGTCCTCAAGGAAAACGTTGACTGAGGTTTCAACAACGAAGGAGAAGCGGTGGTAGTAGTTACCTGCGTTAACGCTTGTGGAGTTACCCATAAAGTAACGCAGCACCGTATCAACGTTATAGTACTCCCAATAATTCTTTTCAATGAACTGAAGTCCGTATTCGGGAAGAGTGATCTTGTCAACCTCAAGACCTGCTTCCGTAATCTTTTGAACAGCGTCATTATATACTGCAATTTCTTCCTCAGTAGGATAATAACGGTTGCCGAAGAAATCCTCATAAAGAACGCTGCCGTCCTCTGCAAGGAAGTGGGGCTTGAGCTTTTCGGTGATGTAGGTGATAAGAGTACCTGCATCATAACAGCCCACACCGTGCTGGAAGCTCATAAGAGCTTCTGCGATGTAGAAGAATCTGTTTGAGGCTCTGAGGATATCACTCGTCTGATTATCCTGAGCAAAAACCGTGTGGTCATAGGCGAAGCCCTTTGCCACAGGGTCAAAGCCCTCGGTTTCATTCTGAAGTGTCTGATTTACAACTTTGTAGTTTGTAAGCTCACGTACATGCTCGTTTTTAAGAGCATCTGCAAGCAACCCATACTGTGTGTCATAGTCGATTTCCGCTGCTGCCGCATTGAGTCCGAGGGACATCATGCTGAAAAGCATAAGAACAGCAAGGAACACGCTGAGTGCTTTCTTAAAGTGCATACAAAAAACTCCTTTTGGTGAAATTTACCCTCTGTTTCCGGGAGGGCATACCTGTACAGAGTTATTATAATACTTATTAAAAAATTTTTCAACATTATTTTGCCATAAAGCGCATAGTGATTTTGCAACAATATTACTTTTTCTTTATATAAAATTTACACAAAAAATTTTAATTGTCTGTTAATCCGTATTTTTCCGTGACGATGTATAACGGCATCTCCCCACAAAGGCGTGCCGTAACTTTCAGCCGACACCCTCGGGGACAATCCTTCCCTCAGCCACCCTACAAAGGATCTTTGCCGGCGGATGCTCGGAAACAAGAAGCTCCGACAAGGGTGTTTCAAGCTCTCTTGTTATTACACCTCTCAGATTTCTTGCGCCGTACACCCTGCCGTTGCTCTTTTCTTCGAGAAAGGCATAAACCTCCTCCGAAAAGGCAATTTCCGTTCCCTGAGCCTTCAGTCTTTCCGCGGTTTCCGCAAGCATTTTTTCCGCAATGCTCCGGATATTTTCCGCTGTCAGCCGTGAAAAAACAACAGTTTCGTCAATTCTCCCCCGGAATTCGGGCGGAAACACCCTTCTGAGCTCCTCCTCCACTCTCCTTTTCATATTTTCATACTCACTGTCTGCATCCGTCCCGCCAAAGCCGACAGCCTGCTTACCGCCTCCCGTATACGAGGCACCCGCATTTGACGTCATAACAATTATGCAGTTCCTGCAATCTGCTGTTTTGCCGTCGGAGCCCGTAAGAATTCCGTCCTCCAGAACAGGCAGAAGAAAATTGAAAACATCGGAATGCGCCTTTTCTATCTCATCAAAGAGTATAAGACTGTAAGGATGCGTTCTTATCTTTTTTACAAGCTGACCGCCCTCCTCAAAGCCCGTATATCCGGGAGGTGAGCCTATAAGCCGTGAGGCGGCGTGCTTTTCGGAAAACTCTGACATATCAAAGCGGATAAGTGCATCGGATCGCCCGAAAACACTCGTTGCCAGCTCCTTTGCAAGGGCAGTTTTGCCAACACCCGTCGGACCGCAGAAGAGGAATGTGCAAACGGGTCTTTTCGGGTCGCGCAGCCCTGTTCTGCCGCGTATTACGGCATCGCTCACTGCCTTTACGGCAGAAGCCTGACCGATTATTTTCGAGGACAGCTGCTGCGGCAGTTCTCTGAGCTTTGACCTTTCGTCCCTTGCTATCCCCTCAACGGGAATTTTCGTCCAGGAGCTTACAGCCTCCTCAATATGGCTTGCTTTCACCTGAGGCTTTCCCCGCTTTTCTCCCGAAGCCTCTGCCTTCATACGGGAAAATTCCATATAGAGCCGCTTTTCCTCATCCCGGAATTTTGCCGCACCCTCAAAATCCTGGGCATTGACCGCAGCAGTTTTACGTACACCTGCAGCCTCCGCACTTTTAAGAAGCTCCGCCACCTCGGGCGAAAGGCTTTCTCCCTCAATGCTGACCCCTGCCGAGGCCTCGTCAATAAGGTCAATTGCCTTATCGGGGAAAAATCTGTCCGTAATGTAGCGCTCCGAAAGCCTGACAGCCGAACAGATTGCTTCGTCGGTTATCTTAACTCCGTGAAATGCCTCGTATTTCGGTCTTAAATTTTTGAGAATTTCTACAGTTTCCTCAGCCGTGGGCTCTTCCACGGAAACTGTCTGGAAGCGTCTTTCAAGCGCGGCATCCTTTTCAATATTCTTCCGGTACTCCTCGTTTGTGGTAGCACCGATAAGCTTGATTTCTCCCCTGGCAAGAACGGGCTTCAGGATATTTGCCGCATCAACTGCACCCTCGGCAGAGCCTGCCCCCATAAGATTGTGAATTTCATCGATAAACAGAATTATATTTCCTGCATTCACAACCTCGGAAATTACATTTCTTATACGTTCCTCAAAATCTCCGCGATACTTAGCCCCTGCCACCATTGATGTCAGCTCAAGAGAATACAGCTCTGAATTTCTGAGAATTTCAGGCACCTCACCACGGGCAATACAAAGAGCCAGCCCCTCGGCAATCGCAGTTTTTCCCACTCCCGGCTCGCCTATAAGACAGGGGTTATTTTTCGTCCTTCTGCAAAGAATTTTTATCACTCTTTCAATTTCACGGCTTCTGCCGGTAACCGGGTCAAGCTTGCCGCAGGCGGCGGCAGAGGTAAGATTCACACCGTACTTATTAAGGCAGGTAAGCCCCGTGTGCGGTGCCGCCCCGACCCTCGTCACTCTGGGTACCTTTCCTGTGTCCCTTTCAGGCAGATTTCTTGTGATATCGCCGTATATATCCGTCGGATTTGCTCCCAGCCTCATTAAAATTCTGTGGCCGAAGCAGGACGGCTCTCTGAGAATTGCCGTCAGAAGCTGCTCTGTTCCCGCAAGCGCAGCACCGCCTGCAGCAGAGCTTCCCAGTGCCGTGCGGATGATTTTTCTTGCCCTGGGCGTAAAGTCGTTTTCCGTAAGATGCGTTGGATTTCCCACACCCACGGACGTCCTTATAAAATCGCAGACTGCCGAAAAAGAAACCCGTCTGCCCGAAAGAATCACCCCTGCAACAGAGCCTGTGTCACGCAGAAGTCCTGCAAGAATATGCTCACTGCCCACATAGGTGTGTCCCATATCCTCTGCAACATTCACCGCAGAATTCAGCGCAGAATTCGCCTTTGCCGAAAAACCCGAAAAAATAAACATAAGAAACCTCCGAAAAACCTTATGCTTTAGTATATGGCAGAATGAAAAAATCAATTCAGTAAATCATAATTTACAGAAGCAATTTACCTTTTGTACCCGTAGGGGAGGGGTCTCCCCTCCCGTTTCCGAGGGTTGTTATTTTTTGCAAACGAAAGTTACAAAAGTTATGTAACGGGCGGGGCAACCCCGCCCCTACCGTCCTCACATCTCCGCCATTAAATTATGATTTAATGTTTGACTAAAACCGAAAGGTGTATTATAATTAATTGATAAATCAAATTAGTGGAGTTATTATGCTTTGTCAGAACTGTAAACGCAACGATGCAGGCGTGCATCTTAAAAGAATAGTCGGAGGAGAGAGTGCGGAAATTCATCTGTGCTCAGCTTGCGCTGCCGCACTCGGCGTAAGGGATGCCGTAACGGGCTTTTCTCCCTTCGGCGGGATGTTCGGCTCACTTACGGGAACGGGAAATCTCCGTTCCGCAAACAGGGTGCTTCGCTGTGAAACCTGCGGCTTTTCATTTGAGGATATTGCAAGAACAGGACTGCCCGGCTGTCCCGACTGCTACAGAACCTTCACGGTAAAGCTGCGCCCCACAATAGGAAAAATCCACGGCAGAGCGGTTTTCAAGGGCAGAGCTCCCGAAAAGCCCGACAGCGTAAGGGCTGCCGGCCCGGAAATTTCAGAGCTCAGAGCGCAGCTCGAAAAAGCAATTGAAGCAGAGGATTACGAAACCGCCGCTCTTCTTCGCGACAGGATAAGAGAGCTTCAGAAGGGAGAGAACAACGTATGACTGATACCTCAGCAAGACTGCAGGATACGGCTCTCTCCACAAGAGTCCGCCTTGCAAGGAATATCGACTCCCTTCCCTTTCCCGTCAGACTCAATGCGCTTCAGAAACAGGAGCTGAATTCCGGTATCTGCAGGATACTCACGGAAAACGGCAGTCATCTTCAGATAATCGCAATGAATTCCCTTTACCCCTATGAGGCAATTTCCCTTGCCGAAAGGCATCTTATCAGCCCCGAGTTCGCATCCGCTTCCGAGGGCAGAGTGCTTCTTCTTGACGAAGAGGAAAGGGTCAGCATCATGCTCTGTGAAAGGGATCACATAAGAATTCAGGGCTTTTCAGAGGGTCTTGACCCCGAAAGTGCTTACGCAGAAGCCGCAAAATATGAGAAAATTCTCGGCAGCCGCCTTCACTTTGCCTTTGACGGCAAGCTCGGTTACCTTAATCAGAATCCCAAGGATATCGGCACGGGCATGAGGGCATCCGTCCTTATGCATCTTCCTGCCCTCTCCCGCACGGGAGCTATGGAAAAGCTCTCAGCAACAGCCCTCAAGCTGGGCTTCGTAATCAGAGGCTCTTACGGTGACGGTGCATCCGTAAAGGGTGATATTTTCAGAATAAGCAATATCATTACCATGGGCATCGGTGAGGAGGAAGCACTCGGCAACCTCAAAAGCATAGCCTTACAGATTGCAACCAAGGAGCGCTCCGCCGCAGAAAAGCTCGTAAGTGATATAAATATCCGCGACAGAATCAACCGCTCTGCAGGTCTTATCAGAAATGCGGTACTTCTCTCATCGGATGAGATGATGGAGCTTCTCTCCTGGGTAAGACTGGGGGCTCTCTACGGAGTGCTTGAAGCGGACGCATCCCTCATCAGCCGCCTTTTTGTCACAATGCAGCCCGCAACGGTAAACGTCCTTGCAGGCCGTAAGCTCCCCGAGGCCGCACGGGACGAAATCAGAGCAAAGACCGTCAAAAAGATATTTGAATAATTTTTACCATATACGAATCCGGACACAAAATCATCAAAACGGTTTTGTGTCTGCTTTTTTGCACAAAATACCATGCCAAAATACTGATTTTTTCTTCGTTATTTTTGTAACATACCGCAAAATTTGTCTTGCTTTTTCAGCATTTTATGGTATAGTGTATCTTGGTATAAATTTGAGTTCTGAAATTTTCAGATAAGGAGAAAAATGATGAAAATTAAATTTACGGAAACAATCCTCAGAGATGCAAACCAGTCCCTTATCGCAACAAGAATGCCCTTTGAAGAGTTCAAGCCCATCCTTGAAACACTCGACAAGGCAGGCTACTATTCACTTGAGTGCTGGGGCGGTGCAACCTTCGACTCCTGCCTTCGTTACCTCAACGAGGATCCCTGGGAGCGCCTCAGAAAGATCAGAGCAGCCTGTCCCAACACAAAGCTCCAGATGCTTTTAAGAGGTCAGAATCTTCTCGGCTACAAGCACTATCCCGATGACGTTGTAAGAATGTTCGTTAAGAAGAGCATCGAAAACGGCATCAACGTAATAAGAATTTTCGACGCACTCAACGACCTTCGCAACATCGAGGTTGCAGTTGACGAGGCTCTCAAGAACGGTGCTGAGGTTCAGGGTACAATCTGCTACACCTTAAGCCCCATCCACGACCTTGCAAGCTACGTAAAGACTGCTGAAGACCTCAAGGCTATGGGCGTTCAGTCCATCTGTATCAAGGATATGGCAGGTATCATGAGTCCCAAGGAGGCTTATGACACCGTAAAGGCTATCAAGGATGCAACAGGTATGCCCGTTGTTCTTCACACACACTCAACAACAGGCCTCGGCTTTATGACTCTCCTCAAGGCTGTTGAGGCAGGCTGTGACGTTATTGATACAGCTATTTCCTCCTTCTCCGGCGGCACAGCTCAGCCCGCAACGGAAACAATGGAATACGTGCTTCGTCAGTACGGCTACGAAACAGGTCTTGACCTCGACTGTCTTAAGAAGATCAACGATTTCTTCAAGCCCTACAGAAACGACTGCCTCAAGGACGGTCTTCTCAATCCCGTTGTTATGGCAACAGATACAGACGCTCTCGGCTATCAGATCCCCGGCGGTATGCTTTCAAACCTTGTAGCACAGCTTACAGCTCAGGGCAAGCTTGACAAGCTTCAGGAGGTTCTTGAGGAAACTCCCAGAGTAAGAAAGGATATGGGTTATCCTCCCCTTGTTACTCCCATGAGCCAGATGGTAGGCGTTCAGGCAACCGCTAACGTGCTCGTAGGCAGATACAAGAATATCTCCAAGGAAATAAAGGCTTACGTCAAGGGTGAATACGGCAGAGCTCCGGGCGAAATCAGCGAGGAATTAAAGGCACTCGTTCTCGGTGACGAAAAGCCCATGGAATGCCGCTTTGCTGACACTCTCGAGCCCGCATTCGAAAAGACTAAAGCTCAGCTCGGCGACAAGGCAACCTGTGACGAGGACGTTCTTTCCTACATCGCATTCCCCCAGCTTGCCGAAAAGTTCTTTGAAATGAGAGAAGAACGCAAGAAGCACACCTTCACATACAGCATCACCGCTATCAAGGAGGACTAATCAATGCAGACATTAGGCGTTTTTGAAAACATCTACGGCGAAGGTGCAATTATGGACCTCGGCCAGACACTTCTTATCTCCGTTGTGGGATTCGGAATCGTTTTCCTTGTTCTCGGTTTCCTTGCAATTTTCGTTTTCGGCATGGGCAAGCTTTTCGATGCTATCGGCAAGAAGAAGGAAGCAAAAGAAGCAGCAGCCGCTGAGGCTCCCGCAGCTGTGGCAGCTCCCGCTCCCGCAGGCACTCCCCTTCCCGCAAATCAGTCCATCGGCGACCTTACTCTTATCAATACAACAGTGGAAGAAGCCGCTGTTATTATGGCTATCACAAGCGACAAAAGCGGAATTCCCCTTAACCGTCTTAAATTCAACACCATTAAACTTCTGGAGGAAAAGAAATAATGAAATATGTAGTTACTCTTAACGGAAACAATTATGAAGTAGATGTTACAGAATGTGATGCAGTTATCACTTCCGTTGCTCCCGCAGCTGCACCCGTAGCAGCAGCTCCCGTACAGGCTCCCGCAGCAGCTCCTGCAGCAGCACCCGCTCAGGCTCCCGTAGCAGCAGTAACAGCAGAAGGCGCTAAGGTTGTAGCTCCCATGCCCGGCAACATCCTCTCAGTAAATGTTACTCCCGGACAGGCTGTAAAGGAAGGCGAAGTTCTCTTTATCCTTGAGGCTATGAAGATGGAAAACGAAATCGTAGCTCCCGTAGCAGGTACCGTTAAGCAGGTTCTTGCAACAAAGGGTGCTGTTGTTGAAACCGATGCTGTTCTTGCAGTTATTTAAGGAGAAGCCAGATGGAACTTATATCTCAGGTCTTCCAGGGCATCTGGGAATCATCGGGACTTGTAGGTCTTGAATGGCAGAATCTTGTAATGCTCGGTGTTGCAGGTATCTTCCTGGTGCTTGCTATCTTCAAAAAATTTGAACCCCTTCTTCTCGTTCCCATTGCATTCGGTATGATTCTTGCCAATCTCCCCGGCGCTAACATAATGCTTGACACAACAGGCGGTCAGCTTGGTGATCTTTCAGGTGCACTTGCAGTTGAAGGCGCACACTGGTTCGATTCAGGTGTTCTTCGCATCCTTTATGTCGGCGTTAAGTCAAGCATCTTCCCCTGCATTATCTTTATGGGTGTCGGTGCGATGACAGACTTCGGTCCTCTTCTCTCCAATCCCGTTTCCCTTATCCTCGGTGCAGCAGCACAGATGGGTATTTATTTCGCATTCATTGTTGCAATTCTTCTCGGCTTTACTCCCGAAGAAGCTGCATCAATCGCCATCATCGGCGGTGCAGACGGCCCCACAGCCATCTTCACGGCATCAAAGCTTGCAGCTCACCTGCTGGCTCCCATTGCCCTCGCAGCTTACTCTTATATGGCTCTTATCCCCATTATTCAGCCTCCCATTATGAAGCTTCTCACAACCAAGAAGGAAAGAGAAGTCAAGATGACTCAGCTGCGCAAGGTTTCCAAGATTGAAAAAATCATTTTCCCCGTTGTGGTTCTTATCGTAGTAGCTCTTATTCTTCCCTCTGCGGTTCCGCTTCTCGGTATGCTTATGCTCGGTAACCTCCTTAAGGAATGCGGTGTTACCGACAGACTTTCAGACACTGCTCAGAACGGACTTATGAACACTGTTACCATTCTTCTCGGTGTGTGCGTAGGTGCTACCGCAAACGGTATGGACTTCATCAAGAGAGAAACTCTCTACATTGTAGGCCTCGGACTTGCTGCATTTGCCTTCTCCACAATCGGCGGTGTTCTTATCGGTAAGGTTCTTTACATCGTTACAGGCGGCAAAATCAATCCCCTTATCGGTGCCGCAGGCGTTTCCGCTGTTCCTATGGCAGCCCGTGTTGCTCAGAACGAAGGCAGAAAGTACAACCCCACAAACTTCCTTCTCATGCACGCAATGGGCCCCAATGTTGCAGGCGTTATCGGCTCCGCCGTCGCCGCCGGCTTCATGCTCATTATGTTCCAGAACTGAGTTTGACTACAAATCCCGGTTTCAATCCGGAATCCCCCCACTCAATTTACACAACAAAAGAAAGGATACCCCCACGGGTATCCTTATTCTTTATACATAAAACTACAGTCTGCTCCATGTATATTTCTCTATCCAATACCTTTCCCCGACGAATTTGAGGGTGGTTTTGGTGGGGACGGGGGTGTCCGAGAGAATATCTGAGAGGGTGTACGTAAGCTCAAATTCCATAAAAATTATCCTGCCGGTCCAATCGACTGAGGCGGTGTCGGAGAGAGTGTAAGATGCAATATCCTCTTCGAGGAAGCGGGAGAGATACTCAAGGGCGAGAGTGTCGCCGTATTTTTCGTAAATATGTGCCGAGAAGCCACCGCCACAAGCACCTGCATCAAAATCCACAGGCAGACGGCTGATACTGAGAAAAGCACCAAAAACCACAGAAAGCGCGATAACGGCACACAAAAGCACCGCACACCATTTTTTATTAAGCCCCTGAAGACGCTTCATAACACTTATTACGTTGCTGTCTGCCGCCTCGTCACGGCTGACAGCTTCTGTTTTTTCACCGCTTAAAAGGTCGTTCACCGTAACGCCGAAGGTCAACGCGAGAGCTCCCATAACCTCAATATCGGGATAGCATTTCCCCGTTTCCCATTTTGAAACCGCCTTATCGGAAACACCGAGCTTTTCAGAAAGCTCCTTCTGTGTAAGATTATTTTCTTTTCTTAAGTATGAAATAAATTTTCCCGTTTTCTGAGGATTCATATTCCCGCCTCCATAGCGTTTTTTCACTGTAATTTTACTACAGGAAAGGCAAAAAGTCACCCTACCTCAGGTAGAATGACTTCATTTTATCAGAAATTATAGTCGGGATTTACGGGCTTGCCTGTTTTTGCGGATTCTACGATTGAAAGGCAGACCTCAACCGTCTTTGCACCCTCTGTAGCATCAGTAAGCACGGGAGTGCCGTTTATGATGTTATCGGCAAACACCTGAAATTCTGCCGCCGCATTGTGGTTATTGACCTCAATTTCGATGTCCTCTGCCTCGTGTGCCATCTGGTCCTCACCGATAGTATAGAGCTTCATTACGGGGGAGGTGTTGTCGCAGATAATGGTACCCTTGGTGCCGTAAATGCAGGTACGCATTGTGTAATCTCTCTTACAGCCCGTGGAAACGAAAACCTTACCGATAACGTCATTGGGGAATTTCATAATGGCGATTGTGGCATCGTCATAGCTTACAGTAGGAAGAAGCTTGTGCGAGCCGTAAGCCATAACCTCGGTGGGGTCACCTACAAGCCAGCGAAGAAGGTCAACTGCGTGACAGCCGCCGCCTACAACACCGTGACGAAGAGGGTCTGAGCGCCAGTCCTTCAAAATATACATATAGTCGTGTGCATATTCGGACTCGGCAAAATAAACCTCACCGATAACTCCGTTTTCAATCAGCTCCTTTGCCTTTCTGAAGGCGG
Source organism: Acutalibacteraceae bacterium (assembly GCA_045533835.1). Classification (GTDB taxonomy): domain Bacteria; phylum Bacillota; class Clostridia; order Oscillospirales; family Acutalibacteraceae; genus RUG806. The sequence continues at coordinate 33,685 of JAZSIM010000034.1, read as the reverse complement.
GGGTAAAACGGCAGATCTGTCCTACCATAAACTTTGCATCGTACTTTTCTGATGCTTCTACTATGTCACTTATATCCTCTCTTGTGAGAGCCAGGGGCTTTTCGCAGAGCACGTGCTTTCCGGCTTTAAGGAAATCAACGGAGATCTGCTTGTGAAGCTGATCGGGAACCGCAACCGTTACGGCATCAATATCGCTGTCCAATAAATCGTGATAATCGGTAAACCATCTGTCCTCGGGAACACCGTATTTTTCTCCTGCAAATTTAAGTGCCTCGCAGTCAAGGTCGCAGAGTGCGGCAATTTCCGCACCGCAAGCAAGAGCCCCCTCGATGTGGGCACGGCCGAACTGCATGCCTATATTTGCAACTTTAAGCTTTTTTTTCATAAATACATAACCTCTGCTTTTTATTTTGCCATTAGAGTATAGCACAAGCTTATAACAAAATAAAGTCTCTTCGGCATTATATTTTTACAGTTTATTCAAAAAAACGTACTCTTACTGCGGTTGAAACCGTTTTCCGGCTGTGCTATAATTCAATTAATCTACTTCGGGACGGAGGAAATTTATGAAATACCGTGAGGACAAATACGGCAATCAGCTGTCGGTGCTCGGCTTCGGCTGTATGCGCTTCAGGAAAAAAATGGGCAGAATCAATATGGAGGATGCCGAAAGGCAGATAATGTCAGCCTTCAACAAGGGCATTAATTACTTTGACACCGCATTTATATATCCCGGAAGCGAGGCGGCAATAGGCGAAATTTTCGAAAGAAACAACATCCGTGACAAAATATATATAGCCACAAAGCTGCCCCCTCAGCTTATGAGAAGCATTGATATTCTCGATAAGCTCCTTTCCGAGCAGCTGAAGCGTCTTCGCACCGACCATATAGATTATTTCCTTTTCCATATGATGTCGGACATCAAGGTGTGGGAAAGATTAAAGTCAATGGGCATCGAAAAGTGGATTGAAGAGAAAAAAGCTGCGGGAGCAATCCGTCAGTTCGGCTTTTCATACCACGGTAACTCCGATATGTTCTGCAGGATTCTCGACGCCTTTGACTGGGATATGTGCCTTATTCAGTACAACTATATGGACGAGCACACTCAGGCAGGAAGAAAAGGACTTTATCACGCACACGAAAAGGGCATTCCCGTTATGATTATGGAGCCCCTCAGAGGCGGAAGACTTGTTAATAATCTCCCCGGGGAGGCTACCGATATTTTCAAAAGCCATCCCGTACAGCACACACCCGCACAATGGGCATTCCGCTGGCTTTACAATCAGCCCGAAATAACGGTTGTTCTTTCAGGTATGAATACCGACGAAATGGTAGATGATAATATAAAAACCGCTGCCGAAGCCCGTATAGGCGAGCTGACGGCAGAGGATGAAGCAATGCTAAAGAGTGTGGTCAAAGCCATCAATGCAAAGCTGAAGGTACCCTGCACGGGCTGCGGCTACTGTATGCCCTGTCCGCAGAAAATCAACATAAGCGGTACCTTTTCCGCCTATAACAGAAAGTATTCAGACAGCAATTTTGCAGGGCTTCGCGAATACGCAAAATGCACCCTGTCAAAGGATTCCGCTCCTGCATCCGCCTGTATAGGCTGCGGAAAATGCGAGCAGCACTGTCCTCAGGCAATTGAAATAAGAAATCAGCTGAAGGCGGCGGCAAAGGAGCTTGAAACACCCGCATACAGCACCATCAGCAAGGCCGTTAAGGCAGTAAAAAGAAAGAAATAACATTAAATGACGGCAGAAAAACTTCCCTGCCGCCATTTTTTTAATTGATAATCAGTCTGAAAACCTGATAAGCTGTCTGCGCAAGATTTTTATATGCATTATCACAGTCGAGCGCCTCGGAAAGCGTCGTAACACCTCTTACAATCGGGAAAAACGCATCGATTCCGTATTCATTGCAGATTTCCGCCTCCTCCGTGACACATCCGGAAAAGGCTATTACCCGTTTTCCGTATTTTTTTGCAAGAGCGGCAACACCTATGGGGGCTTTACCCATAACAGTCTGTGCGTCAAGCCTTCCCTCGCCCGTCACGACAATATCGGCATCCTTTATATCATCCTCAAGCCCTGTTTCATCAAGAATAACCTTAATTCCCGAAGCAAGCTCCGAATTAAGAAAGGTCAGAAACGCAAAGCCCAGTCCCCCTGCGGCACCTGCCCCCTCAGCATCCTTGTCTGCCTTTTCCGAAGCTGCTTTTGCAATTACGGCATAATTTTCAAGCAGGCTGTCCATCACGGCAATGTCCTCGGGAGCAGCTCCCTTCTGCGGAGCAAAAACCGCACTGCAGCCCCTTTCACCGCAAAGGGGATTTTTCACGTCACAGGCAACGTTAAAGAAACATTCCTTTAACTCGGGAATTGTCTTGTCCGTTCTGATTTCATATAAATCGCGAAGACCTTCTGCACCTGAAGCTATGGAATTTCCGTTTTTATCAAGAAATTCAAAGCCCAGAGCCTTAAGCATTCCCGCACCGCCGTCATTGGTGGCGCTGCCGCCGATTCCTACAATAAATTTCCTGCACCCTCTTTTTACGGCATCCGCTATCATTTCCCCTACTCCGCAGGTGGTGGTTTTCATAGGATTTCTCTCTTTTTCGGGAATAAGGGTCAGCCCCGAAGCCGCCGCCATCTCCATTACGGCAGTCCCCGTGTCCTTCAGTATACAGTACCGTGCAGTCACGGGCTTCATCAGCGGACCGTTTACGGTTACGGAAATGAGCTTGGCATCCTCTCTGTCCGAGAGTGCCTGAACGGTCCCCTCTCCGCCGTCCGCAAGGGGCCTTACGATAACCTCGGCTGTGCTGTCAAGACGCATTACCGCCTCTCTTACGGCCTCACCTGCCTGCGAAGACGTCAGACTTCCCTTGAATGAATCTATAGCAACAACAATTTTCATATATCTGTCACCGCTCCGATTATACCTTTTTCTGTATTTTCCGCAGTTACGGACGCGTCAAACAATCCCGTAAGCGGAAAGGCGGCCGAGAAATTCGTTTACATCTGCCTCGGCGGTGGCTCTGTCAATGTCATACTCACCCAGAAGCACGTCGGGAAGCTCCTCTCTCTCCTTGCCGTCGTTGATCGCATCCCACAGCAGACGCGCACTTTCGGTCATTATAAATATACCGTTATACTCCTTAACCGTGTCCCCCACGGGAACAAGAATATATTCATCTGCAACTGCGCGCAGAATAACCTTCCTTTTAATTTCCATTTTTCATAAGCCTCTCAAGTTCAATTTGTGTAAGCCGTGCAGTTTCACGGCTGAAAGCACAGACGTACTCGGGAACCCTTCCGAAATCGCCTGTTTCCGTATAGCACACCGCCGCACAGACGTTACATATATGTCTGTAGGGACAGCTCAAGCACTCCTTGGGAAGCCTTATCGACTCTGCAAGCTCTCTAACCTTATTCCAGGCTTCGGTAAAGCCGAGAGCTTTTACGTCAAAGGACTTATCAAGCATTCCGCAGACAGCCATTTCACCCTTTTTATTAAGCCAGAAGCTGCTTCTTCCTGCCCTGCAGCGTATGCCGTTTTCCTCTGTACACTCACGGGGAGAATCAAGAAATTCTTCAATTTTAAGCTGCATTCCCTTAGCTCTTGCAATAAAATTATCCGAAGAATATCTCATAAGTGCCCATCCGACACGGCTCCTTGCCGCTTCCGTCGGAGTAAGTCTGCTGTCATTCTCTCCGTATATGCCCTTAAGCCTTGTCTGAGGATACATATATGAGGTAGCCTTTATGTGAAGCCCAAGCTCTCTTGCTGTCTTGTAGATATTTTCAATATCGTCACGGTTGTCGGGAGTGATGCTGCAGTTAAAACGCACGTCAATTCCCGCTTCACGCATAGCCCTTACGTTATCGATTACTGTATCAAAGGCTCTGACTCCCGTAAATTTTTCGTAAATATCATTATCTGAGCCGTAAAGGGAAACATTGATACGGTTAGGCGGATACTGACGGAAAAGCTCTCTTATTTTACCCGTAAGCAGATATCCGTTGGTATTCAGAGATACAATAAGCCCCATTTCGTGAAGTGCCTTATATATTTCGGGAAAATCATCCCTTAAAAGCGGCTCTCCGCCCGTGATAAGCAGGAATACCATACCCGCCTCCACGGCTTTTCTTCCCGTTTCTATCCACCATTCTGCCGGCAATTCTTCACTCTTAAGCTTATTACACCCGGTATTATGCACGTAACACATTTTACAGTTGAAATTACATCTTCCCGTAATTTCAAAGGTACCGGAAAGAGGTATCCCCTTCTCCCTTGCTCTGTTATGCAGATAAGAGGAAATGAGCGGCTCATCAGGCATGGGATTTATCGTAACAGGTCTGTTTTCCATCAGCTTTCACCTCACAATACTTTTATTATACAATAAACTACAGCGCCTTTCAACAAAAATCTCCGACCTGAAAATGTCGGAGATTCATCGTATATTTAACCTTTTCTCTCAACCGGCAAAGCCGCCGTTTACCGTAATTTTATTATCAAGGACAACAACGGTACTGTTGACGGGAGAGCCTGCAAATTTGTAGTCGGAAAGACTTATCTCAACCGTACAGCTCCATGTGCCGTTCACGATTTTTCCGTCCCCGGAAACCAGAACCCTTATAACGGGGTTTGTGTATTTTATCACGGCTTTCTCCGTGTTAATTTCAATGGGAAGTCCCTTATCCTTAAGCTGTCCCATAACGGAAAGCAGGTCGCCTACGATATAGATTCCGTGTGCCACGCTGCCGTCGCTGTCGGTGCCGCCTGCATCCGTCTGCTCATTAAGGGTTATCTCAACCACCGTACCGCCTGCGCTTTCATAGGCTACGGCAGTCGCAGCATCCGAAGCGGTAAGCTTATCATATTCACCCGTGATACCGTCCGTCACAGTAGCCTTTGAGGAAAGGAATGAAGAGAGAATAGGTGTCACAAAGCTGAAAATACCGCCCAGCTGACCGTTGTTTACAGAGATATCGGAAAGCCCCACAGTCTGCGAGGACTGTACGGAGCTGCCCGTAGCGGCTGCAGCATTCTTATAAAATTCAACAACCCTTGCCGTATCCCGGAGGGTGACATCCTCCTTCACGGGAGCGGTGGTCTGAATCTCGCTTACGACGGGTGCCGTTGTGATTTCTGCCGTAGTGGTTTCGGGTACCGCCGTAGTTTCGGGTACCGTTGTTGCTTCGGGTACCGCTGTTGCTTCGGGTACCGCTGTGATTTCCGCAGAATAAGACGAAGCTTCCTCTGAAAACGTAGTTATTTCACCCTGCACGGCACTCTCTGTAATGGTTCCGGTGCTTTCCTCTATTCTTACAGCAGTGCACGAAGAGAAAGCAAGCACAAGAGAAAGTGCAAGAATTAAGGCTGTAATTTTTCGCATTATGAATCATTCTCCCGTCAAAAATAAACTCTTTATTAAATTATATCATAAAATTTTCACGATATCAATGAAAAAGAAAATTTCCGCCTGCCTTTCTATTGCAAAAGACAGCGCTTAATGCTATATTGAAAATAACATATATAAAAGGTGATGAGAAAATGATAGCTAAGCTGATTGCAATTATCATGTGCATTGTTTCCGTATTTCCCGGCCCCCTCCCCATGCTTTTCTCCGAAATGGAGCTGAAATACGAGCTTTCGCAGGGAAATTATGAAAGCCCCTACATTGTAAGACCCCTTACGGAAATAACCGTAAACGGTATTGATGTTGATGAATACGTAATCTCCGCACCCGAGGGCGATATTTATGCCCTTGCGGCAGATACTCTCAATAACGAGCTTCATAAGGCTCTCGGCAGAAGCATTCCGGTTGAAAAAAGAACCGAAAAGGCATTTATAATCGAGGAAAGCTTAAATGCTGACGATACCTTTACTCTTGAGGTTGAAAGCGGAAATATATATCTTACGGGCTCCGGCAGCATCGGCATTTCAAGAGGTATTTCCGCCTTTGCCGACGAGGTGCTTCTGAAGGCTGACGCCGCATACGATTTTGCTGACGGCTACACCTACACAAAGGTATTTTCAGATTACGTAACCTACGAGCAGTTCGGTGCTGTCGGTGACGGCAAGGCAGACGACCTTGAGGCTGTTGTCAGAGCCCACAGCTATGCAAACGAAAACGGACTTTCCGTCCTCGCAAAGGAAACAGCCACCTACTACATCGGCGGCAAGGCAAAAACCGCTGTCATAAAAACTGATACGGACTGGTCAACCGCACGCTTTATAATTGACGATACTGCAGTCGAAAGAATCGGCTCCTGGATATTCAATGTTGCTCCCACAGAAGGCTCTTACTCAATTACCGATAAGGTTGCTCCCCTTAAAATGGATGCAGCAAGCATAGGCACTACCCTTCCCGGTGAAAGCCTTGTGGTGCTTACGGACTCCAATGTTAAGAGATACATAAGAAAGGGCGCAAATCAGAACTCGGGCAGCAATCAGTCCGACGTTATTCTTGTTGATAAGGACGGCAATATCTCCCCCGATACTCCCCTTATCTGGGACTTTGATGCCGTTACGGGTGCTACGGTTTATCCCGTAGATAAAGAAATCCTCACAATAAAGGGCGGCAGATTCACGACTATTGCAAACGCCGCTCCCTCAGAATACACCTACTACACGAGAGGCATTCAGGTAAGACGCTCCAACACCGTTATTGACGGCATTTATCACGACGTTATAAACGAGGGAAAAACAGGCGCTCCCTATTCCGCATTTGTAAGCCTTTCCTGCTGTGCAAACGTAACCGTTAAGAACGGTACCTTCACGGGTCACAAGAAGTATGCCACCATAGGCTCCGCAGGCACCTCCGTACAGATGGGTACCTACGACATCGGTGCCGCAACAGCCGTAAACGCAACCTTCCTTAACTGCAAGCAGACAAACGACATCACAAACGGCGATTACTGGGGAATTGCAGGTACAAACTACTGTAAGAATCTTACCTATGACGGCTGTGCATTCTCCCGCTTTGACGCTCATCAGGGCGTAAGAAACGCAACCATTAAAAACTCCGTGCTCGGCCATCACGGCATCAAGCTTATCGGTATGGGTACTGCCCTTATTGAGAACACAACCGTTGTTTCCTCAAGCTTTGTTGACCTTCGCGAGGATTACGGCTCAACCTGGAACGGTGATCTCATTATAAGAAACTGCAAATTCTATCCCACAGGCATAGAAAATAACATCGTAAATGCCGTAAATACCGAGAACCACGATTTCGGCTATACCTGCTATATGCCGCAGAATATTGAAATTGACGGCTTCTTCATTCACAGCGTCGGCTTCAATTTCGTGTTCTCTATGGTAAATTCCAAGCACCTTACAAGCTCCTACGAGGCGAAATATCCCGTCGTAGCCCCCAAGAAAATCACGGTGAAAAATTTCTCAGACCTCAGCACCTCCAACCTCTTTGTTTCCGCAAACACCGCAATTTTCGAGGTTGACATGTTAGCATAAAAATTTTCCCGACAAAAAACTCCCCTTCTGATACGAACCGAAGGGACTAACAGGAAACTGCCTTGAAATTCAGTAAAATCAAGGCAGTTTTTCTCTTTATTTGGTTATTTTGACAAACCCAAATTTTAAAAAGGGGTTTGTCATTACTCTGAGCCAACACAAATATTTTGTGTTGGCTTTTCAAGAATGGCTATTGCCATTGCGTATTTTTCCGCTCTTTCCAAAGCCTTTTCCGTTATTTCATCAAGCCTTGATAAATCTGAGTTATGACGAAGGTCTGCAAGCTTCACGGCCCTTGCTACGGGGTTTTTCTTTATGGCGGCAACATAATCGGAATATGCTGTACTGTCATCGTGAGTAAGAAGCATCAGGGCATCAATCACCTCCGCGGGGAAGCCCATAGCTGATAAATCCGCAAGCGTGATATCGGTATCCTCAACCACGTCATGCAGAAGGGCTGTCACAGTCGTGATTTCATCCGTCATCTGCTCTGCAAGATGAAAGGGATGAAAAACGTAAGGCATACCGCTTTTATCAACCTGATTTCTGTGCGCTTCAAAGCAGAGCTTCATCGCCTTTTTCGTCATATCCGTATAAATCATAAAAGTCACCTCACAGACAGATTATAGCATACCGAAAAAACACCTGCAACGCAAAATTTCCGTCGGATTTTCCGGAATTACCTCTATACCGCCGGCTTATCGGAGGACATTTCAATAATCTGCTTAATCTCCGCAGCCTCACGCTCAAGCTCTGAAAGCTTCCTCTGATATTCGGATTCCTCAAGACTCAGCAGCTTCTCAATATCCTCCCTGCGCTTCAGGGCATTTTTGTAATTTCCCGCATCCGCAATGCTTATTTTATCAAAGCCCTTCAGCACGTTTATTATCCTTGATGCATTCCCCGCAGGTGATCTGCCGAGCATAACAGGATATTTTTCCTCTGATTTTTCAAGATACAGATAAGGCTTTTTCTCATCCTGACATTCGGGGAATTCAATCCTGAAATCCATAACGGAGTAATCTGAGGGCAGGGACTTTTTCTTAAAAATAATATCCTCCGTAAAAGCTTCTTTAATCTCACCGTAAACACGTTTAAATTCCTGTGCTGAAACATACCTCAATGCACACCAGTTATAATAACTGCTGTTGGCGCGTTTTTTAAGCCTGCTGATTTCTTCCGCCAGAAGAGCCGCTTCCTCCCTCATCTGCTGACGGTTTTCCTTTTCCTTCGCATTTATAATCCTGAGGCTTTTTATTTCATTCTCTTTTTCCGCAAGCTGCTTCATAAGCGGCTGAGAAAGCGCCAGCGCCTTGACCTCTGCATAGGAAAGAACGTTATTTTCAAGATCGGCAATGCTTCTCTGATAAGAGCTTCCCGCAAGAAACTGTGAAATAAATCTCTGCTTGGTTTCAAGAAGCTGCCAGGAATACGCATCAAAGCTGCCCTCACTGATATAACGGTAAATAAGAACGCTGTCATTCTCATTACCCTTTCTCATTATTCTGCCTTCACGCTGCACCATATCGGCAGGACGCCACGGCACGTCAAGATGATGTATTGCCTTCAGGCGCCTCTGCACGTTGGCGCCGATTCCCAGCTTGAATGTGGAGCCGATAAGGATTCTTACCTTTGCCTCATTGAAATTCTTATAAAGCTCGACCTTTTTTGATTCTGTCTGATAGCTGTGTATAAAAGCAATTTCCTTTTCGGGTACACCTCGGGTGATAAGACAGCTCTTTATTTTTTTATACACACTGAAATCCTCACCCTTGGGCGTGGAATAATCACAGAAAATCAGCTGAGTATTCTGTGAATTCTCTTTATATATACTGATTACGTTGTCTGTACACCTGATAATTTTGGAGCATTCATTGTAAGGCTGTTCCTTTCCGACCAGCTTCAGATCCAGAGCCGCCTTTCGTCCGTCAATGCTGACCTTCAGCATATTATCGGTTTTACGGTCAACCTCCCTGCCCCTGATAAGCTCTGTTCTGCGGCAAAGATCAAGCATATACTCAGCAAGCCCGGGATATTTCGGTATAATCTCGTCCGTATAGCCGTCAAACTGCGGCAGAGCATTCTTGTCATTCACGGCATAAAAAATTGCAATCTCCGAAAACATTTCTGAAAGCTCGGGCAGATTGAAGAACTTTGCAAATTTTCTGATAAATCTGTATTTCGACGTATCCACGTCAACCTCGCAGAGCTGCTCAGGGCTTGCAAAGGTTTTGACCCAGTTATCAAATACGTCAAGATGGGCTTCGCAAAGCTTCTCATACTGCAGGTACATCTGCATGGCATAGGCATCCGAAATGGAATTACAAAGAGGGGTTCCCGTCGCCATAACCACACCCCTTCCGCCGTTTGAATACTGAACACAGCGCACCTTATGAAGCATATCAAGACATTTTGCGGAGCCCTTTGTATTGATTCCCGTCAGATCCCTCATGGCGGTTTTGATGGGCAGATTCTTGTAATTATGCGCCTCATCAACAAAAAGAGTATTTATTTCAAGATCCTCAAAGGTTATTTCATCACTCTGAACAGGCCCCATACTGTCAAGAAAATCATTTGTCAGCTTTCTGATTCTGTCCTTCTCCTTTATAAGCACACGCATATCGTTATAATACCTGTAATTTTTTATGGCATCCTCAATACGCTTCAGCTGCGCATCCATATTGGCATATACGGCGTCAGAGGAGAGCTTTATCATTCCGAAGCAGCTATAAGCGATAATTATACCGTCATAATCACCCTCCTTCATCTGTGTAAGCACCTTATGCCTCATTTCGGGCTTGAAGGATTTCGGATCAACTGTCAGAATTTTTGCTCCGGGATACAGAAGTGAAAAAATCTTCTCCCACTGTCCCACAATATTATTGGGAACAACAAACATATTCTTTCTCGAAAGCCCGTCACGGCGCATTTTCATAGCCGCAGCAATCATAATATACGTTTTACCCGCACCGACGTCAAATGCAAGCAGGGTGTTCGGTGTCTGCATTATTTTCTGCACCGCATCCTTCTGATAAGGAAACAGGCTGAAGCCGTCAGCCATATCGGGAAAAACAAGCCCTTCACCGTTATATGCCGCTCTTTCATAACGAGCAAACATTTTGTTATATGCCTCTTCCACCTGCCAGCGGCGGTCCTCATCCTTCCATATCCAATCCTTGAATTCAGCAATAATCAGCTTCTGCTTCTCAAGTGCGGCAATTGTATCTCTTTCATTATATATGTTTCCGTTGTCAAAAAGCTTGATAGGTCGCAGATTCAGCGTTGCTTCCAGTATTTTAACCGCATTAAACCTCGGCAGACCGAATTTTATTTCGGCATTTATATTGCTGTGTCCCATAAAGTTTTTGCTTTCAATATACCAGTAGCCTGTAATTTCTTCATATTTGACCCAGCTTTTATACCGTCCGGTGTTCTCGCCGACAGCTTCATCACCGCTTAACAGATGAACAAGAAAATCACCTATTATTGACTTATCAATCCATGGGGCACCCAAAGAAACCTCAATATCCTTATAGGAAATCCTGTGGGGCGTTCTTTCCACGGGAGCGCATATATAAATGCTTTCCTTTGTTTCCTGAACTGCTTTTGCCTGCTTATACATTTCTATCCATTGGTCCAAAGTAATCTGTTCAAAGCTGTTTTCCGACAGTGTATCAATGATTTCCTCGGCGGGGAAATCAATCTCCTGCTTTGAATACAAAGAAAAATCGGTAGCATTGAAAACGGAATAATCACGGTGCATAAGCTCATTCGCAATCTGACTGCCGAGCTCAGAAGCCTCCACCGTTTCACAGATTTTATCTGCAATATAGCCCTTTTCCTTCTGAGCATATATAGGAAGATTATTTTTAATCAGCAGATTTTTAAGCTCTATCTTCCACAGCACGGACAATTGCTTTCTTCTTGAAACTATTATGTTTTCAGAAGCCTTACGTTCTACCGTAATGTCATTTTCACGGATACAGATAATTCCCCAGAAGCCCGGTACTCTTGAAAAGGCAGACTTCAGATGCTTATGGCTTACCACAATATAGTTTTCATCAAAAAACTTATTGTAAGCCTTTATCTGCTCGTCAAGACGGGAATAATTGTCACAGTCACTCTTGATTTCATAGCCCGTAAGCTTATCAGTTACAGCCATAACGTCACATATTGATGTTCCGATGCTTTTTTCCTGATAAATCCTGATTTCACGGTTTTGTGCCTGCAGATATGATATTAAAATTTTTCTTATACTTTTATCATTCATAATGCCTTAACCACTTCACCTGTAAAATACAAAAATGTCATTATCACACAGCCTGAACGGCAAACTTATAATCCTCCGTGATTCTCTCAGCGATTTTACGGGGATTATCAATCACACATTTCTGTGCCTTATTACCGAGAAATGCGAATCTTTTCATAATATCAGCATCCGGCACCCTGCGGTTCATAGAAAAATTACAGCCGCAGACAGGAATTCCTGCCGCTTCAAGCATCTCATAACAGCCATGCCAGCTTCTGAAGGTATTCTGCGTTGATGCAATCAGCACAAAATCGGGCATCAGAACGCTCTGAAGGATATTATCAATAATCAGCATCTCAACCTCGCCGTAAACAATATCCAGACCTATAATAAGATTTTCCGAAAACTTACGGAAAACGTCATATTTTATTTTACCGAAGTCTGCGTATGCACACAAAATCTGAAGATTCCTGCAGCCATCCTCGTTTCTCGGATAACAGCAGATACGGATATACTCCGTCAGACACTCCATTGGCGTTTCCAGCTCAAATTTCACTCCGCAAATCGGCTTTATTCCGATAGAGGTACATTTTGATACGAAATCGGGGAAATGGCACATGGTACTGTCCTCGCAGCACACAAGCATATCATAAGCCTTCATGGTATCCTCTGTAACATAAGCTGTTTTGCTGAATGACGAGTGCAGCAGATCAATTCTTTTTTCTGACATAAAAACCGCTCCTTAATGTAATTAATTTGTTTTCGGCATATAATCGCAGCAATAAATAAACTTGGTCCGCTTTTTCAAAAAAAATAACAAAAGAATACCGGGTGTCCTTAAGACACCCGGCACAAAACAGGCTGATTATTATTCAATTTCATCAAGGTTTGCACCCTTGGTTTCCTTAACCTTCAGTGTGAACATAATCGCCGCAACGGATACCGCAGCAACCGAAATTATAAGACAAGCCCACCAGATAGGAAGCTTCAGCATACCGAGTATTGTAATACCGTAGCCCGCTGCAAGACCGATTATCACAAGCAGTCCCTCAGCGCCCACAACTGAGGCTCTTATGTCTGTCGGCACCTTTTCCGTCATCATAACATTCATATAATCTCTGCCTATCCAGTATGAACCCTGATAGAGCCCTGCGAGTGCACCTATGAAATAAGGATTCCAGCCGAGAAGAATTCCCGCAACGAAAAGAATATATCCTATAACACAGGTTGATGAAAAGAGGGTTACCGTCACCTTTCTTCCCAGCTTATCTGCAATAAAGCCCGAAAGGAAGGTAATTGAAGCGTAAATCACGGGCACCATAAAAAGAGCCTTTGTGATGTCGCCCGTGCTCATTCCCGCACGGTGCATGGACGATTCGAAATAAAGAGCAATGGCAGGCATGGCGGAATCGAAAATGATGTGAGAAATTATAAGCATCTTTGTATCCTGCGATGAAAAAATATATTTCACACCGTTAAAAACACCGGCCTGATTTCTCTGTGCCTCCTTGTTCTTCTTTTTAAGCTCCTTTTCCTCCTGACGCTCAGAAAAGGGGCGTGAGAGGTACGCGATTCGCTCTTTTATAAACACCTTCGTGTCCTTTGCAAGAAGCATTACAAGGAAAACCGCACAGAAGCCGATAAGAGCAGGCACAAGGAAAATCTCTCTCCATTTTGTGCTGTCCTCACCCATAAGCATATCACGAAGAGCGGGAATCAGGATAACACCTAGAATTCCGAAGCTCTTAAGAAAGCTGTATATCTTTGCCCTGTGCTTATAGGGAGCCTCCTCAAGAATATAGATAATCTGCATATCGTGTCCCATAAAGAAGCTTATAACCGCAAATCCGACAAGGAACATTATATAGCCGGTCGAAAGATGGATAATGAGAAGTCCTGCCGCCATACCGAGAGTAGACATAATGAAAAGCGGCTTTCTGCCCAGCTTATCGGCAAGAGCCTTATAAAAGGGCGTAAAAATTCCGAAAACATACGTAAAAACACCGATTCCGGAATGAAATGCCAGCCCCTCCTCATAGGTATATACCTTTCCCATAAAAGGATTATTTACAAAAAATTCCGTAATAAAAGAGGACTGAACGGTAACCGTAAGATTGCTGGTAACCTCATCAAGAATATTCACAACCGCAATAAGAACAAGAAGAATCAGAAAATATTTACTGCCCGAGCTTCTTTTCTCCATTTTAGTGAGTCTTGAAATTTCTTTCATTTCTCTTCTCTGAATTTTCTCTGCTGTTTTCACTGAAACACTCCCTTTCCGTTTCATTATACACCGCATCCCCTCCGATTTCAACACGCAGGTCGATAACTTTTCATATATCCCTGTCACACAAGCTGTCCTGCCGAACCCCGATCGCAATTTTTTACATCAAATCGCCCCCACCGCAACAGAAACACAAAAAAGTCCCGCCGATTACCCGACGGGGACTTATTATTTATTCTCTTATCCTGAATGGTTGCACCGGATAATATTCAATCAAAAAAAAGTCTACACAAATTCTGAAGTATTCAAATTTAATGTTTCCTTCGGCGACTCATAAAAGCACACAGCCGGAGAACCCGCATTTTTCAAAAAACTGCTCAACTCACCGCTGAATTTTACTGTGATGCTTTCATCGGAAAAACAGCTTCATCAGCCCATCGCAATTGCCTGAACGCAATGCACAGGGAAATCTTTGTCATGATTATAACCGTCCAGCTCTGCACAAAGAAGATCTATCATAGCATCCGAGTTATGTACCTTGCGGCGTTTTAATGCCTTTTGCATGTATCTGACAGACGGTAAAAAGCCTTGCTTTGCTGATCTGTAAATATAATCAAAGCCTCGGAAAAAATCTTCATCAAAACCGTTCTGTCCGTCACTTATCCATCTGCCGATATAATATTCGGCAAGGCAAAAGCCTTTATCCGCGGAAGCAAGAATGCTCTTTTTATACTCTCCGGATGCCCCGGCAAATGTACAGCCTATCATTCCGTAAACACCGAGAACAACACGATCTCCCGTGCTTTTCAGCTTACTGAGAATATCAAGAGCTTCGTTAACCTTACCTTCACAGCACAATATATAAGCCAGAATGCACGACATCTTAACATTGCCGTTTTTATGTCCCTCTTCTGCAAGTACCTTTGCCTTCTTAGGCTGACCGCGGACAAGCAGCTCCGAACACTTCGCGGCATCCGTTGACTGTGCGGCAGCTTTTTTCCCCCAGAAAATTTTTTTGATATCTTTTGCAAACTCATCTGCAGTCTGGTAACGCAAATCAGGATCAGCAGCAATAGCCTTTGCAATAATAACCCTGAGCTCTTCAGGCTTCATTTTTTCGAGATATTCATAAGGAGAACCGCTTGCATTAAATGCAGCAAGCAAAAGAAGAGTTGTTATACCAAGAGAAAAAATATCAGAATTGTATCTCTTATTGCCGAACTTATCACACAAAGGCAAACGCGCCGCAATCTCCGGTGCAATATATGTGCCGACAACAGTGACAGCGCGCGTAGGATCAAATGCCGTTCGTGAAACGCCGAAGTCAGCCAGAACAAAGCACTTATTCTCATAAGAATAATATATATTGTTATGCTTCACATCTCTGTGCAGAATGCCGTTCTGATGGCAAAACGTCAATGCATTACAGATATCCGAGGTCATTGCAAGAATGTCCTTTTTATCGTTGGCATTTTTTTTGAAATACGAAATAACGGGCTCTAATCTGGGTAAAAACATAAAATATACCGTTTCACCCGTTCCGGCATCAATAGGGCAGGAATACGCATCTAACAGCTTAATAATATTCTTGTGTCCCTTACAGGCTTTCAAAATTTTTATTTCTTCTCTTGTATATTTGTCCAGATCGGCAATCGAACAATCAATTTCCGCTACCGCAGTATCAACCGCCTTTAATACAACAGTTTCACCTGTTTTTTTGTTGCGGACATTATAAATTATCGCACAGCCGCCCTCAGCAATAACATCTGTGATTTCAAGATTTTTGCCGGAATCCTTACAATACCTATCGAATGCATATAAAACATTCTCAGTTCTCTGATTTCTCTGTTTCGCAGTCATAATTGTTTTCGCCTCCTACAATTAATCCTTTCTGAAATTAATACCTATATTAAAAATCTTTTTATGCACTTTTTTCGTTTCTTCTGTTTTTTCTGTCTGAGAGGAGGTTTTATCCTGGGCGGCAGCTCCGTCAGCATCGCTTTTGTCTTTATCGTCAGGAGCATCCTCCTGCTCGCAAGAGTCATCAGCCTTCTTCTCACAAGTGTCATTCAGATTGTTATTGTCGTTAACTATATTTCCGAACTCATCAAAAACAATCTTATTAAACTCTTTCATAAAAATTTTATCCAAAGATACGGGATTTATATTTCTGACTGACTTCAGTCCTTTATACGCAACAACCAGGGACCAGTCATCAAAAACATAGTGCTTTGCATGACAGATATATTCCTTCAGCTTATCTGCAAGCATCTCATCCGAATTTATTTCCCCGCTGATAACAGGCTTCGCAATAATTTCACATACACCCGTTTGTATATCGCCATGCTCATATCTGAACATATTCTGAGGGCCGTCTGAAAACATCACTATACACTCTACGTTTTCAGCAGGAATAAC
The DNA here is from genome assembly GCA_045533835.1 of Acutalibacteraceae bacterium. Taxonomy (GTDB): domain Bacteria; phylum Bacillota; class Clostridia; order Oscillospirales; family Acutalibacteraceae; genus RUG806. The sequence continues at coordinate 17,315 of JAZSIM010000034.1, read as the reverse complement.
ATCATAATAAAAATGCTCTTCAAAATTCTGACTGACCGTAAAAAAGGTGTGCGAAGAATCCTCACCGTTTTCTTCCTTTGAGTGATATACTATCTCCCCGTTTTTATCAAAGCATATAATATTACCGTCACCGATATGTCCTATACAGATTTTTTCTTCCTCACACACGGCAAAAAGCAAGGTGGCACAATAGTCACGAGAGTCAATATCCTCACTGCATTCACGACTCTTTTGCTTGGCAATATCATACAATGCTTTCTGAAGAGCAAAACGAAAACAGCCGGTAAGATTATCCTGATTTTTTTCTTCATCCTTCTTCATTTCAGGATACATTTGCACAAAAGAATCATAAGATAACGAATCTATACTGCAGCTTTTAAAAATATTGCAGACAACATCGACGTTACTTTGCGCGGCAATTTCGGCATACTTTGACGAAGAGCATCCGTCAGAAACAGCAATGATTGTTTTTCCGCCAGAAAAGCTTTCCGTACGGATTCTGTCCTGACATCCCATTCCCTTTAATTCATGTCCGTAGCCGGTTCCTAAAAAATGTAACAGTTCCGTAGTCATAACCTCCTTTATAAAATATATTACAAAAAAATGGTTTATTAAAAATCCCGGGGGCGCCGTAGGCATAAAGCGTTGAATCAACATATAATCTGACTATCCCCCGACTCCGCAAGCACTGCTGAAAATTATTATTCGCAGCTGTTGAATTTCATAAACATAGGCTTTAACTGGTCAGCCGACTTTGTCAATGTTGTAACCGTTGTCATAGGAATAATTTCAGAGAAAAATTTTACTAACTTATCAACATTATCGGAAGAAATCTTCAATATTCGTTCAGGATATGCCGTCAATAAGTTCATACTGTCAATATCAGCTTTTGCACCGAAAGCTCCGCCGACGATTAAAAGCTTTTTATCGCTTTCCTTAGCCTTTATGAAAGTGGCAGCATCTTTATAAGCGCTGACGAATTTGGCTTTCATTGCAGCATCGGGGTGATAAGGATAGCCGTCAGTGAAAAAGAAAATCAGCGGATGCATGCAGAAAACACCTTCACTCTTCCATTTTTCATAACGTGCTAAAGCCTTAACTGTAATATTCTTAAGAGCAGGACCGGGATTTGTTACGTTTTCAAAATTACCCAGCTCTAACTGCGATGTAATTGTTCTCAAGGGCTTGAATTCAAAAGCTTTCTCAAGAATAACATCCTTGGAGAACGGCACAAGTGAAAAATACATTTCACAGCCCATAAGATCAGGGCTCATTTTCATCGCTTTAATCATAGCATTAAGAGCATTGTTTATAACTGTCCTCTGTTCTATAAGCGAACCGCTGCAATCAACTACCAGAATAATATCTACCTTTTTCAACATATCTTTTCTCTCCGATTTCATATAATTTTTATTTTCGCATACTCAAGCTGCGTTAATAACATCCTGAACAAACCGTTTTTATCGGTTGACTGCTTTGTCTTGCACCAAATGTCCTGTAACAAAAACAAAGCAGCTGTTTTTTGTTTTTATACCCTTCAATATCAGTAGCAGCTGATACCTGTCGCCTTGAGCCATTCACCGATATCGTATGTTTTCTGTTTAGAAAAAACATCTACAAAACCGACTCTGACTGCATAAGGCACCTGTCGCCAGTTTCTTAATGCCTCTGAATTCACGTGCAGACCATTTGCTTCACAGGCAGCGCCCAATACTGTTGAGTTTGCCAGCGGAAATTTATGAATATTCCAGTTAAAGCCATCATCCGGAACCCCCTTCTGCCAAAGAGGATCGTCATATCCCATATATAGCCAGAACAATAATATAGCATAAGAAAAATTGGTTTCCTCAAAAGTTCTGAGTCTTTTGTAAGAATCTTTTGCAGCATCAAAGCCGGGATGACCGTATGGGGGAGTAACAGAGCCGCCGGGAAAACGTCCGAATTCCATACTGTCAGAATCTATAAAAACAACTCTGCCGTTATCCTTTACAATAGCGTTTCTCGGTGATAAATCTGCGACGATCAGCTGATTTATACGGGCCTCGAGAAGAGAAACAGAAAGGTTAATAAGAATCCTTCTTCTCTCTGCTGCATCGTTTGTTTCAAGAAAACGGTTTATTACAAAACCGAGCATATCACCTTCAATCTTGTCCATTACAAATCCGACACATTTATTTCCGCTATAAACATAATCAGAAGGCAATGCACAGCACTGAAGTTCACCGTACAGCATAGCAAGCCACTTGATTTTCTCCACCATTTCCTCACAAGGAGCAATATCAGAGTAAATTTTTATTAATTTTCCGGGCAAAGCAGCCATCTGATATATCTTAGCCTCTCCGCCGTAATTTACATAATCACCTAAATCGCTGAAGCGGAATCTTCTTTTGAGCTCTCCGTTGACACCTTTTATCTCAAGCCAGTCCGAAGTCACAACAAGACCTGAATTTTTGATGGGCGTACAATTACGGCGTATTTCGTTCCCTGCGGGAAAAACGGAGTTGTCACTTCTTTTGCTGAAATAAGGATCAAAGGACAAAATGAAATTAGACTCATCAAAAATAAATCTTTTAGAAAACTCACTTGCAGCAGCCGGCTCACAAAAAACAAACAGTGCTTTGTCATATTTATACTGCGAAGCCACAGAATATTTTCTCTGACACATTTCACAGTGGGACCATGAATACGAGCCTTTAAATGCATTAAGCAGATTCGCTGCTTTTTTTCTCAGCACGGGGTTAGCAGAGTATTCCTTTAACAGACCTAACTCATACACACTGTTTTCGGTAAGGTAAATCTTCACCTTCGAGCTTGATGCTTGTTTTAGTATTTCGAGATTATGCTTGCGTATCATTACGGTGCTTGTATGTAAAAAAACAGCAACTCTTTCATTTTCGTGCTTTGCAAGAAAAGAAAATATCTTCATCAACAGAGAATAACCGTTTTCATCATTGTTTTCGCCCGTATTTTCTAAAATCATTCTCTCTATAAGATCTTGTAAATACATATCATACACGCCCTTTCACGTCAGGAGAAGCAAAATCCTTGACTTTTTCCGTCCTTCCTATTCCCGAGCATCCCAAAGTAGGGTTACAGCCGCAGTTCGGGAGTCTTCTGCTCCACATAAACCGTTATTGCAGTGCAATTATCTGCATATTCTGCTCTTGCAGCCTCTGATACAAACTTGTATGACGGAGTTTGTTCAAAAAGCTTATTGCCGATAATTCCGGCTTCAAAAGCGGATGAAACACCGTCAGAACAAACGATAAAGGCATCCCCGGGATTAATTTTACTATTTACGATATTTGCCGTCAATATAATCTCATTTTTTTCATCACCCAAATGATACAGCAGAACTCTCTCATCGCTCTCCAACCAATCAGCATTAATCGCACGCTTATATGATGCTAAATTATGCTTAAAGGATAATTCTCTGAAGCGTCCGTCACCGTTTCTGAGGTAACAAGGAGAATCCCCGATATTAGCAAAAATATACTCATCCTCACGCATTATCAGCATTGAGATAGTTGATGATGCTCCTCTGCAGTTATTTTCCCTGCAAAAGTCCAGCATAGCTTTTTTTGCTTCCTCCAAAGCAAAAATCACCCATGCCCTCAAATCTGTTTTCTCCTCAGCATCTTCAGCAGCATCTTCGTCTGAATCATGAGCATCGATATTTACTGAAGCTTCGGCTCCGACAATATCAGAAGCGTCAGCATCCGTTAAAGCCTCCGAAGCGTCCTTAGCAGCCTCTGTCTGCGGCTGCTTATCAGCCTTCACAAAATTGTTATATTCCTCAACAAGCTCCCTGATTTTCAGCATTGCGGCACGTGCAGCAAAGCCGCTTTTTTCATAAGAGCCTATTCCGTCGCAAACCACAAAAGCACAAAGCTCCTTGTTGGTAGAGCAGACACCCTCAAAATACTGTTTTTCTGTTGTGTCCGCATCTGAAATAACGCTGTTCACCAAAAAAATATCTTGATTCGATGATCTGCTTCCGACCATTGTAGCAGCACTGAAGCTGATATTAAATCTATTCATTTGCATATCCCGGGGAATCCCGTTTCCCGGGATTTGCCTCCTTTCATAATTACGGGGCACATTCATCCGTAAGGATATCAATAACCTCAATTGCTGTTTCTGATCTGACCGTAAGAAAGCATCGTCATCAATACCGATGCCAATGACATTCTCATTTACCGAAAATGCATTCAGAGTATTCGGATCCTTTTTATTATACCTTCCGCTTCCGGAAACTCCACAATGAAGCTTTATTCCCCTACCTGTAGCACCAGGACGGCTTACGGTTACACCAACAGTTTTGCCTTCCTTATCAAACAATCTCTTTTGTGCATCACTTGCTTGTAAATATCTTCTCTGTTTTAGTCTACACTTTAAAATGCTTTGTTTTTCTATCATCTGCATAAGGCTGAGGATTCGCACCAAGCACCTTACAAATATCCTTCCATGCCGTTCCGTGTCCTGTTTTTGGGTCCTGCAATTTTTTCATATACACTACATAATGACTGAATTCATGGCGGCAGGTATCTATAATCTGATTGGCACTTCTGCCTTCACATTTTGAAAGATTAAAAAAGAATCCGATCGGCTCATCGGGATAGTAAGAAAAATATGCTATCGTTTTTGAATTTTTGTCACGATAAAATTTAATCTGCAGAGAATCAATAGGGTAACCCGTTTCAACAGAAAGACGCTTTAGCTCATTTATAATAAAGCTTTTAACTGCATCGACACTCATAGGAATTATATATTCATCAAAGCGTATATTGATTTTATTTTTCATACCTACCATCATCCTCATCAAGTATATTTTTTATCCTGATTATCTGCTCTTCCGAAAGATCCGGAAACTTCCAGCCGAAGGAAATCGCCACATCATTACGTTCTGTATTAGTATTCTCTTCGTCAAGAATTATCTCAACCTTACTGTTTGTAATACTTCGGGCCTCGAAAAAATCCATACACTGTGCTTCACTGAGCAAATAGATCTGCTGAATTTTATCTACCAGAGTGTCGGGAATATTTTTCTTACCAAGCTCAACTGCGGAAAGAAAGCTTGCACTGACATCAAGCTTTTTCGCCATATCTGTTAAGGATTCACTTTCTTCCGTACGAAGCTTTTTAAGATATTTTCCGATTTCAGTAACTGAACGTTTCATGTGATCACCCTCCGTTCTCTATATACTCAAATTATCACACAAAACACACTTCGTCAACCATGTTGGTTGATTTTTTCGCAATTTTTGATTGGTTTTTACCCCATCCGTCTGTTCTTTGCAATAATGAATCTTTCACCCTGAGCAATTCAGTTGTGAATCTGCATTGACAAAATGCCTGATTTTGTTAAAAAATCGGATTTAATCTTGTTTTTTCCCCACAGAATAATTATAATTATGAGTGTAAAGGAGGTATTCTCTGTGTTAAATTGGCTCAATACTTCAGAGGAAATCCGTAATTTTGTTGCTGACTTCAAAAAACGAAACGGCAAGCAGATCGCTTACGGTGTTGATTTCTCTGAAACAAATCAAGTGATGTTAATCTGATAATTTATAAAGGTGCTGCACGGGATTTTTCACTCCCGGAGAATGTGTTGTGACCTTTATAATACAGCTTCGGGAAGAAGCTCGATATGCTGAAAAGCCTTGGTGAAAAATCCCTATGCAGATTTATTGTTTTAATCTGTGTTAAAAAATTCATCCGAGGTATTTAGTATGAAAAAAACAAAAGCAAATAAATTATCAAAAATTGACTATATTATTTTCCTTTTAAAGCCTTACTGGAAATACAGCAAATGGTACATTATTACCGTTTTTCTTTTGTCCGTTGTTCTTCAGCCTTTAGCTTCATATCTTACCGCGATTTTACCTCAAAAGGCTATTGATGCCGTTATGAACAATACTCCTCTTAAAGAGGTTATTTTCATAATCATCATATTCACTTTGTTTTTTGTTCTGGTTTCCGCGACAGAAAAAGTTATCCGTATGGCATATACCCAGATGACACTCGTAAAGGTCAGCAATAAAATCAAAAATGATGTCAACAGAAAAGCTCTGTTCACAGATTTCAAGTATTATGACAGTCCTGATTTCTTCGTAAAATTCATTTTTGCGCAAGACAATTATCCTGTTCACGCCCAGAATGCTGTGATGATTCTTCCCGATATTCTGCGTGGCGCGGCAACGGTAATTGCCATGACTGCAATTATTGCGACAACGGGTCCGGTACTGCTTGGAATTACAGCATTTTTTGTTATATTGAATGCCCTTGCAGAGCTTCCCGTTATAAAGCCGACTGCAGATTATGAGGTAAGTCTTGCTGATGCCTGGCGTCCGATGGAGTATTCGGGCAGAGTTCTGAAAACCAAAGAAAATGCTGCAGAGCTACGTGCATCAGGTGCCGGATTAAAGCTTTTAAGCTCAATCAATACGGCAATGAATAACTTTCAGAAAACATATAAGCAGTACATAAAAAAAGTGGCACCCTTCCACCTCTTACAGGGTGCCGTTGCGCCCATACAGGCCGCCTGCATTCTCTCTTACATTATATTTTTTGTTATCGCCGGCGATAAATCACAGATCGGATTATATGCTTCCCTTACCGTTGCTTCAACTGCATTGGCTTCAGGACTGAACGATGCGGCAGGCAGTATTATTCAGCTGCTTCAATGTATAGCAAACGGTGAAAAAATCGCAGAATTCTTTGAAGCTGAATCGGAAATAGAGCCTGTCAAAGATAAAGCTCTGTCGGCTCCGGAAGGAAATTATGAAATTGAATTTAAGGATGTAACCTTCGGATACGATGAGTCCCCGATGCTTTTCAGGAATTTCAATCTTCATATACACCCGGGACAGCGAATAGCAATTGTCGGGGAAAACGGTGCAGGAAAAACAACATTGACAAAGCTGCTGTTACGTCTGTACGATGTAAACAGCGGTGAGATACTTGTTAACGGCAATAATATTAAAGCTTATGATATTCATCAGTTAAGGCTGAACACCGGCGTAGTATTTCAGGAGATCCGGGTTCTTGCTATGAGTCTGCGAGATAATCTGACGGTGTATAACGATGCGTCAGACGAGAAGCTTTATGAGGTGCTCCGTAAGCTCGGCTTAAGCGAGGTGCTCAGGAAAGCAAACGGAAATCTGGGCACTATGGTTTCCCGCGAATTCACAGAAGACGGCATTTCTCTTTCCGGCGGCGAAGCACAAAAGCTTATGCTTGCAAGATTGTTTACGGATAGCTTCGGTCTGCTGATTCTCGATGAGCCTTCATCCGCTCTTGATCCGTTATCCGAGGTTAAATTGATGAAAAGCATTCTTGACATATCCAACACCGCAACAACAATTATGATTGCGCATCGGCTGTCAACGGTGCGGGATTTTGATTGTATCTATCACATCGAAAACGGGCAAATCATTGAAAGCGGAACACATGACGAGTTGATGGCAAGCAAGGGCAAATACTACGAAATGTTTGTTAAGCAGGGCGAAAAATATCAGAACTAAGCCCTGAATAAACATACCCGGAAAACAACAATAAAAAGAAATCCATACAAGCCGATATAAAAATCTGCCTGTATGGATTTTCTGTTGTGTGCAATGCTTTGCTATCTTTCTTTTATTTGCTTATTTTTTACCGGCGCAGTAATTCAGTATTGTATTCCATTCATTACGGGTAAAATACTTCCTTATGTCTTTGTTGCTGTAGTCCGACAACAGCTTTACAAAAAGCTCAAAACGCCCGGAGCAGGAATAATCAGCGAAGTCCTGTTCACGTATCCGAAGAAATCTGAAGACTTTTTTGAACGGCTCCCATCCGATATCTTCTTTTATTTCCAGAAATCGCGCCGCAACACCAAAAATATTATACGTCTTTGAAAAATCATTGCCGAGAATTTCATACGCCTTCTTAATATTTTTGCCGCGGAAAGCAACAGCTGCATCAAATTCTGCAGGAGCAGCAGCTGCATTGTTTTTCTCCAGAACATACGCAAGCTTAACATCCGTCATCAATTCCGCTTCGAAGTTCCAGGGCTTATCAAAATCAAACATATGTCCCATTTCGTGCAAGGCACAGAAATTCCAATCATTTCCGCGTGCGCCCATTTTCACAAGCTCATCGCGGATGTAATCACGGTTAATATGAATTATGTTTGAGTTTCTGAAAACCCAACCGAAGTATTCACCCGGCTTATATGCTTCGATAACAATACACGAGAAAGGCCGGAAGGATGTCAGCTCATAATATGAAAAATATGCCGTTTCCAATTCGTTTGCCCATCGTTGCAGCCGTGAATCAGTAATGACCCCCGAAACCTCTGTCGGCAACTGCAGTCTGACAACGCCGTTAATGCTTATGATTTCAAAATACTCCTTCGGCGCAGGCTCACTTACAGCAACAACCTGCCATTCCTGCATATATTTTCTTGTATCCCGTATCTGCAGCTGTGCCGCATTACCGGAAAAACCAAGACAATATCTGTTATCACCGCTATACAGAATGGAAAAAGTTCCGTTGAAATTTCTTTTGATATTCCATACCTGAACATCATATCCGGTTTCCGGCCACACCTTAATGGTCGTGCCTTCTTTTACATACGCATTATCAATATCGAGCAAAAGGCCGGTATCACGGGCACATATATTGAAGCCGTTTTTGTAAGTCGGTTTAAGCGTCCACTTATAAGGCAGCTTACTTAATATCAGCTTTCTGCCCTCACAAGCAAGATAACAGTCATTTTCTTTGTTATAAAAAGCACATACACCCGCACCTGAAATATTTTCAGACGGTGAAAAAAAGCCCGCTTGTTTCATCTTAATGCACCCCCCTGAGAATGAACTTACGCTGTTTTTTATTTTATCATAAAAAACAATCTGAAACAAGGGCATTGTGAAAAGTCCTGTCCTTTTGCTCCGAGTCTAACAGCCGACGATGATGCTGTCTGCGGGGCAGTACGCAAAAGGGGGAATTAAACACCTCTTTCTTTTTCCCATTCTTTATGCGCCAGATTCCATCTTTCACTATGGGCACCTAATGCACCAATCTGTCTTGGGTGTGCAAGCGGCAGAACCTTTATTCTCTTTCCGGAAATGAATGTTTCGGTTGGATTTCCGTAACCATACAAATCAACATATTCACCAAGAGTGGAATACGGAACATCTGCTACTTTTTTAAGATATTGTGCAATCGGAATGTCACCCAAAAGAACTAATAATTCTGCTTCGGACTGTATCAGTTCCTGTGTGATTTCTTCGCTTCGTTCCGGGTTGCAAAAATCCGAAGGACGTGCAGGTATTGTAACCTCATTTAATTCATAATGCTCAATAAGCGGATTGTATTTTTCACGAATTGCTTTCGCTTGACTCGGATTAATTCTGGTTTCGGGAAGGCAATCACAAAGCCAAGCATCTTCACGGGTAAATCCTAACGGCCCAAGAATATTCTCATCAAGAACTTTTGCAGAAGGTCCGTTTAACTGTCTGCTTGCAGGCTCCAAAACACCAAGCTCGTTGGGAATAGCAACCGAATCAATAATTTTTTTCGCTTCTTCAGGATTTCCGTCCCAAAAAATGCGCGGCTCACTTGCGACAGCCAACGCTTGGCAGATAACCTTTCCCTCTTTCTTCCAACGTGCGTGAACTGCGCTGGCATATACACCTAAAACAAAAACTTTTTTGGGTGATTTATCTTCCTGCACCAAAGGATATAATTTTTGTCCAAAAGGAAAATAATATGGCATAATAAATGCCTCCCGCTTATATTTATTAAACAAAGTATAACATATTTTTGATTTATCTGCAATACATATGAACGCGCCCTGCCGAACACCCGGCAAGGCGATAATTTTGTTTTATAAATCTGATTACTCAGATTCTTTGATTACAATCTGTGCTGCAGGGAAGAAATTCAGGCAGAGCGGATTGTTTATTTCCTTATACATCCTAATTGATTTTCCATCAAATCAAATAATTTATCTTCTTTTGTTTTTAATGATACTGTGGGGCGATAACATATTTTATCGAATAAGCGTTTGAAAAATAAAAAAACATAAGCTATAAGGACAAACGGTGCTACTATAATAAGCAATAAGTATTCAAATAATTTTTCAATGCACTTTTTGAGGATAGATTCTTCGGTTTTATCTGAAAATGAATCTTTTTGAGGACCGATGTATTGAATTGTTCCTTTAATTTCAATTTTATCTTCGTACTCAGTTATTGTTGAAACAAACCAATGCCCACTCGAATGCCCTGCTCTTTCAATACCGAAATGTATTTCATCATCAACTATTTTTACAATACAAGAATCGAACCAAAAAAATTGATTATCATTGTTATTAAAATATCCCAGTTTTTTCAAAAAATCTTCTTTAGTTCCCAAAAACTCGAATGTATATTCGTGTGACATATGCATCACCTCATTTTTTATAATTATATCATATCGCACATCGAATTTCAATATACACAAAAGCTCCCCATATCCTTTCGAATACGGGGAGCTGATTACTTGTTTAATAGCTGTTATACAGCTACAACTGATGTAGGAGAAGTTGCAAAAGCACTTGAATATTACAAAGCTTTAAGGCGGTTTATATAGGCAAAAATCCCCACCGGTTACCCGATGGGGATCTTATTATTTATTCACTTATCCGAGTAATTCTGTTACGAATTAGCCCTTGATTGCTGCCTGTGTCGCAATTCTGCTTGCTAAACTTCGAACAACAGAACTTAAACAGCAACGCAAGCGTTGGTTTGTCCTCGTTTTAATACCGACCGGAAATAAGATTTTCTTCATATTAAGTGCGTTTTTGATTTTTAAGATTCTTACTGTTTCGCTTTCCGTTTTCGGACTTAGCCTTCTTTGTTTCCTCGGATTGTGGTGTCAGCATCATAAAGGTAATATTTTTAAGCTTCACAGCCGCACGAAGAAAGCCTCGTTCTTCATCATCAATGATATATACTGCACCCGAAACATTTTTGTTCAGCTCAAGAATTGCTTCGTTAAGCTTCTTACTGTAGCTTTCAACCTGAATTTCATCGTCACCTTTTTCAAACCACAAATGAGTTTCTTTAGCCTTTGACATTTTACTTTCCTCCTTTCAAAAAAATTAAAGGTACACTTTTTAAGCATTTTTCATCGGAATACCTTCCGTGTTTTTTGAGCGTTTATCGAATAGAAATTCCTCAAACGATGTTTTGTTCAAAGAAAAATTTTTATCGGCTGAACGGAAATCCCGACAAAAAAAAGACCAACTGAAAAACAGTTAGTCTTAAAGTTCGGTTATTCGTTTCAGCAATATTTTATCACCCGGCAGTACAGACTCAAGAAAATATCTGCAGATAATGCGGCTCGGTGTTATGAGCTGAGGACAGGCATGACTATCTCCGTCATCAAGCAACAGACAATTTTCTTCATAACAGTTACAGCACCCCGTTTTAATCAGCGTTGATACTTTCTCAAATAACTGAGGGTTAAGTTTTAATTTTTGCATAAGGCTCACTCCTTTCTTATAAATTTTGGATATAAAAATACACCCGTCAATTCTGACGAGTGCTATGTAAAGAATAGTGAAATTTAAAAATGTGACGCAGTATTCATATTACGGAATTTGTGTTTTTGAGTCGTTTTATGCAGGTTGAAATTGTCTTTTAGGGTGTGATATAATGGTGTCAGACAAATCAGAATTTGTAAGGAGTTTAAACAAATGATTGAAATTGTAGAATATAAAGATGAATACGCAAAAGAGTTGTCTGAAATTATTTTAGACAATATGTATAAAATCAATATTAAAGATCACGGAAAAGAAGTTATTGATAGAATTTCACAATATTTTACTGAATCAGAGATAAAGAAAAATTTTCCTAATAGAACTAAATGTTTAGTGGCATTAAAAGATAACAAAGTTGTTGGAACTGCAAGTATAAATAAGTACAGCGAAGATGAAACAGGTACAAAATTTATTTTACAGACTGTATTTGTAAAAATGGAAGAACATCATCAAGGGATAGGAAAAAAACTAATAAAAAATATTGAGGATATTGCAATAAATATAGGTTGCAAAGAATTAGTGATACCCGCTTCAATATATGCTTGCGAATTTTATCGCAAATTGGGATTCGATTATTTAGATGGTAAAAAAACACTAAATGAAGATAAAGAATATATCTTAATAAAGGAATATTAGTTTAGGGTTAGCCATAAATCCCAGTTTATATAACAGTTAAACAAATTAGATTTTATAGAGGATTGATGAGATGCAACATAATATTGAATTTTGGAACGCATTAGATGAATTGGTGAATAATTCAGAAATTGTAATCGACAGACCAAAAGGAACTTCACATCCCAAGTATCCTAATTTCATTTATCGAGTTGATTATGGATATTTGAAGGATACAACCTCTATGGATGGTGCAGGAATAGATGTGTGGGTTGGAAGCGGCGAGAAAAAGCTTGATGCGATAATGTGTATTGTTGATTTAATGAAGAAAGATTCAGAAATTAAAATACTGATTGGATGCACAGAGGAAGAAAAGAAAATAGTATATGAAACACATAATGAAACACAGTTTATGAAAGGTGTTTTAATACGGCGATAAAATCAATTTGGAGAGGTGCAGTATGGCTTCCAGTATAGAATATCTGAATTTTATTTTAGAACAGTTATCCGGATTAGAAGGCATAACATACAGAGCAATGATGGGAGAATATATCATCTATTATCGCGATAAAATTGTAGGCGGTATATATGACGACAGATTTCTTGTAAAGCCTGTTAATTCGGCAGTTGCACTTATGCCGGATGCAATTTATGAATTGCCTTATGAAGGTGCAAAAGAAATGCTGTTAGTTGATAATGTTGACAGCAAGGATTTTCTTATTGAGCTTTTCAGCGCAATATATGATGAGCTTCCGTTACCCAAGAAAAAGAGATAGACAAATAAGAATTTACAAAGCAAATTGCGAATTCAAAAAAATGTCTAATCATTCGCTATTTATGGTAAAGACAGGAAAGTAAATGTTTGCTATAATATTCTTGGAGGTGAATCAAATGAATTTAGTACAGATAGGAAAGTTTATAGCACAACTTAGAAAGGAACACGAACTTTCTCAGGAAAAGCTGGGCGAAATAATAGGCGTAACGAACAAAACAATATCACGTTGGGAAACAGGAACATATTTACCCTCGGCAGAAATGCTGTTATCTATGAGTAAGCTATTTAATGTTAGTATTAACGAACTTTTGAGTGGAAAGAGACTAACTCAGGAAGAGTATAAAGTAGCAGCAGAAGAAAATCTTAGGCAAGTCGTCAAAGTGAGTAGTTTTACTCTTAAGGAAAAGGTAGCATTTTATAAGAAAAAGTGGTTGAAAGAACATATTGTTGCCATGTGTTGCTGGGGTATAGGAATCATCACAGTTCTCGTGATAGGTATTATTTTAACCTTACCCCTTTTTGTTGCCGCCGCTATATTGTTACTATTGATAGGACATGCTTGGAGAAATAATACAATGATGGCTTATGTTGAACGAAATGCATTTGACGGCACAGAAAGAAACGATTGAAAAATTCCAATTTAACGAATTGAATATTTTAGGGAACAAATTGAACTTATTTACAGTCAGTTTGTTCCCTATATTTTTATTACGGACCGAAAAAGAAAAATCAGACCGATTGGAAATCCAAAATCTGACGGATTGGACTTTGCTTTTGAGAAAATCTCAGCTTTGTTTTCAGGGTATAAAAAAGCACTCGCTGAAAATAAGCGAGTGAAATACAATTTATCCCTCTATATAGTAATGGGAATGAGGACACCTAAAATGTTCCTGTTTTTGAAAAATTCTTACTGTTAAAAAATCTAACGCAGTATTCATATACCGGAATCTGCATTTGTGGGGGCAGTTATTATATAATCAGGTTATGTTGAAAGTCATGGTTACAGTGTGGTATAATAAGTGTGACTAATAGGAACTTGAATGAGAGGTGAAAGAGTGTGCATTATGTTGAATACGGAAAAGAAAACAACAACATCATCCTTCTTTTGCATGGAGGTGGTTTATCGTGGTGGAATTATGAAGATACAGCAAAATCACTTCAAAAAGACTTTCACATAATCTTACCGATACTGGACGGGCACGCAGAAAGTGATAAACCTTTTACAACCATAGAAGACAATGCCGCTGAAATCATAGCTTTTATTGATACACATTTTGGAGGTTCTGTTTTTATGATTGGAGGTTTATCTTTAGGCGGACAGATTTTACTGGAGATATTGTCGCAACGCAACAATATTTGTAAATACGCTATCATTGAAAGTGCATTAGTTATACCATCGAAAATAACGCATTCTATGATTAAGCCTGCGTTTGGAAGTTGTTATGGGTTAATACAGTACAAATGGTTTTCCAAATTACAATTCAAGTCGCTTAAAATTAAACCTGATTTGTTTGATTGTTATTATAAAGATACTTGTGACATATCCAAGAATGATATGATTGCATTCTTGCAGGCAAATTCACTGTATTCTTTAAAAGAATCTATAAAAAGCTGTGAAGCAAAGGTTTTTGTATTTGTTGGTGAGAAAGAAAATAACACAATGTTAAAATCTGCTGAAATGATTCATCAAACTTTACGGAATAGTTTTTTGCAAGTTATTCCTAAGTTATATCACGGCGAGTTTTCCATAAACCACGGCAAAGACTATGCAAATAAAATCAGAGAGATAATTGAAGAGTAATAAAATCAATTTGACGAGGTGTGAATATGAACAGACCGTACATCATTTGCCATATGGTAACCTCTCTTGATGGGAAGGTTACAGGTGATTTTTTAGGAAATCCCGAATGTGCAACTGCTTGCGAAACCTATTACGAGATTAACCGTAACTTGAAATCAAACGGATTTATCTGTGGCAGAGTCACAATGGAAGGCAGTTTTACCGGTGGATATTATCCTGACCGTTCAGAATATGAGCCCGTACATCACGATATGGATTTAAAGATGGATTTTATTCTTGACGATATGACCGGCTTTTACGCTATTGCCTTTGACCCGAAAGGAAAGCTTGGTTGGAAATCGAATAAAATTATCGACCCTGACGGTGACCCGGGATATGACGGTGCACAGATTATTGAGGTGCTGACCGAACAGGCAGATGAACGATATTTAGGTTATCTTGAAAGTATGGAAATCCCATACATATTCGCAGGCGAAACCGAAATTGATGTTGAGCTTGCACTCTTCAAGCTTAAAAATATTATCGGATGTGATACTCTGCTTTTAGAGGGCGGAAGTATTGTAAACGGATATTTTCAGAGAGCAGATGTTATTGATGAACTGAGCCTTGTTGTTGCCCCTGTTGTTGCTGATAAAAACGATAAGCCGTTATTTACTGACAGCACCCCTTCAAGCTTTGAAGCAATTAACACAAAAATCGAAAACGGTGTCACAGTTCTGAACTATCTGAAAAAAGGCAAGCGAGCATCAAATAACAATGTCGTAATCAAGTGGGAAAATGCACTTACAATAGACGAAGCTATTGAAAGCGAAAAATCTAATTCAACAGGTCTTTACTACATTTCCCGAGTTTTCGGCAACAAAGAAACCTCCTTGTACTTAGGCATTGCTACAAAGCATAACACTATCAGGCACAGGCTGAAAGGTCATCAAAGCTGGTGGCTGAAAGAGTACAGAGGCACAATAAAGATCAGAATAGGAAAAGTCGTTTATCCGTATACAAATATTGACGAAATAATTGACCACGCCGAAAGTGCCATTTTGTATGAGCAGGGAAAGCTATTTTTTGAAAACACGTCAAAAACAAAGTCTTATACATACAACAATCTGTATTGTTTTAAAAATGTCGGCGATATTTTTGAACTAAAACCAATTATAGATATGGCAGAACAAGAATAATCCATAGTATTTTAGGGAACAAATTGCACTTATTTACAGTCAGTTTGTTCCCTGAAAATTCTGATGATTATAATAAAGTTATATTTGCAGATAATATTATCGTCAGAAGCAAAAGTGCAAAAATTGCACTTTTGCTATTGACAAAGTGCAATTTTTGCACTATACTAAATTGGGAGGTGCAAATATGAGCGATTTGAAATCATTACGAATTGAAAAGAAAATGACGCAACAGCAGGTTGCTGATTTAGTCGGCATTTCCTTAAGGTCATATAAAACCTATGAAAACGAACCGGAAAAAGCAGATACAATTAAATATAATTACATCCTTGAAATACTCAAAAAGACAAATGTAATTGACGAGGAACACGGCATTCTTGAAATGAGTGACATCACCCAAAAGTGCTCTGCAATTTTTCAGAATTACGATGTAAATTACTGTTATCTTTTCGGCTCTTACGCTAAAGGGAAGGCAACACCGGTAAGCGATGTTGATTTGCTTATTTCTGCAAATATCAAGGGCTTGAAGTTTTACGGATTGGTAGAAGAAATCCGTACGGCACTTCACAAAAGAGTGGATGTGCTTGATGTTAATCAGCTCAAAGATAACCTTGAGCTTGTGAACGAAATACTTAAAGACGGGGTGAAGATTTATGGATAATATTAAGAATGACAGCTACTATCTTCAGAAAATCATCAAAGACCTGACATTTGTCACATCACAGATGCAGAATACCGATATCGAAGATCTAAATGCCAATGAAATACTTTTGGACTCTATGCTGTTTCGTATGATTCAGATATCTGAAAACAGCAAAAAATTATCAGATGAATATAAAGCGGCTCGTAGTAATATTCCATGGAATGCTGTGTACGGCTTCCGTAATCGTATTGTTCACGATTACGGAAATGTTGATTTGAATATCGTATATGAGACCTTGAAGAATGATATTCCCAGCTTGCTTGAGCTTTTATCTGAATAGAAAAACTTGATTTTTAGGGAACAAATTGTGCTTATTTACAGTCGATTTGTTCCCTGAATTTTTATTAGGAACTCCAAAACGGATAATATTTCAAGTGACCACATTGGTCTCTTGAAAATTACGAGCATAAAAGTGGTAAAAGGGTCACAATGACCCTTTACCAATAATCTGACGCAGTATTTATATATTGGAATGCTGCATTGGTGGGGCAGTTATTAAATATTTCCACACAATTGAAAAGCGTTATAAATATGTGATATAATTAAAAAATGGAGGGAGATATATTTATGATTTACTGTACGGGCGATACACATGGTGATTGGACTAAATTCTCCACAAAAATATTTCCTGAACAAAAAGAAATGTCGCGTGATGATTTTGTAATTATTTGTGGTGATTT
>JAZSIM010000028.1:0-21897 GCA_045533835.1 Acutalibacteraceae bacterium | reverse complement strand
ACTCCCCACGGTGTGGGGAGATGTCTGCAAAGCAGACAGAGGGGACGGCCTCCGTAAGAGGCGGTCGCAATACTCCTTGTTTCTTCACCTCTTTCGTGTGCCTTTATCTGTCACCGACAGCGGCACACTCATTCGCCCCCGCCCGTTCAAAAGGGTTGTATTTTTTTCACAAATGAAAGTTACAAAAGTTATAAAAACGGGAGGGGAGACCCCTCCCCTACGGTACATAAGATAAATTACATCTCTGAATTACAAGTTACAGAAAGGATAGTTTTCTATGAGCAACCGCACTATATGGGCAAACCACGCACACGTTTTTCCCGAGGCATCAAAAAAGGGAGCAAGTGTCCCCGAATTAAAAGAATTAATGGCTGAAACGGGCATTGAAAAAGCCGTCTGCTTCACCTGCTTCAAGGATCAGTTTGCCCGCTCGGGACTGCCCGGGGACAGACTTGACTGGCTTTACAATGAAATCAAGGACGATCCCTCCTTAATCGGCTTCGGCACCGTGGATTTCGAGGATGACGATGTAGACTATCAGATAGACAAAATGATATCCTACGGCTTTAAGGGCATAAAAATCCACCCTGCCTTCCAGGGTGAAAACGTAATGTCCTTCAAGGCTCAGAGGGTCTATAAAAAAGCAGAAAGGGAGGGGCTTTTCCTCTCCTTCCACACAGGCTTTCACTGGCACCCCATAAAGGACTATAACCTTCTTCTGTTCGATGAGGTAGCCTGGTGCTATCCCGAATTAAAATTCAGCATGGAGCATATAGGCGGCTACCACTTCTTCCGCGAGGCTCTTGCCGTTATGTGCAACAGCGAGAGGAACTCCGAAAACGATACTGTCTTTGCCGGCTGGACAACCATAGCAATGAGCGAAAACGGTCTTCCCGGCAAGTGGTCGCTTACCGATGACGAGCTTCGCACCGTAATCCACCAGACGGGCAACACCAGAAGCATCTTCGGTCTTGACTTCCCCTACAACAAGGCTCATTACGTAAAAAAAGCAATCGAAAGAATCGAAAGCCTTGACATCCCCGAGGAGGCAAAGGACGGCATTCTGGGTCTTAATCTCAAAAAGGCTCTCGGAATGTAAGGGCCTTCTGCCGTATTTCAAGTGATGAGGCAAAGCCGGACGGAGAATTATCCGAGTCCGTACCTCTTATAAAATCTTCTGTCGGAGAATAAATCGTAAGAGAAAAGCGTACCGCGTATTTTTCTGCGTACTCTCCCTGCCGGAAACGCGTTTCTTATTCTGAAAAGCATAATTTCCGGAAGCCTCCCCGAGGACAAAAGTGCAGAATTTTTAAGAAGCTCTCCCACCCTCTGCCCGGGACACCTTAAGAAAAGCAGCTCCGACAGATAAAATCTGCCCGACAGATAAAAATAAAAGCCGAGCCCCACGGCGCTGAGAAGTATAAATGCCGCCGCAAGGGTCATAAGCATGACCCGCTGAATGTTCCCCGTTACGGAAAGGGTCCTTACAGCTATCATCCCTATAAGGCGTGCCGGCATAAGAAAAAAATTGAGCCACAGAAATTTCACAAGGCTCCTTACTGCACAAAAGCGTGCAAACCGAAGAACAAGAGCCTGCCTTAAGGGCAGCTCTTCTCCCCCGTCCCCCGCAAGAGAAAAGCTTCTGCCCGAAAGAAAAAGCCCCCCGGCAAGGTAATAATATAAAAGTGCGGCTCCTCCCGCAAGCCCCGGAAGAATAAGAAACTTATTCCCCGCAAGACCGCCTGCCGCTCCCCCTGCGCACACAAGAATCCCGAAGCCGATTACTCTCAGCAAAAGCATTTCCCGCCTTAATTCCCTTTTATTTTCAAGCAGAATATACTCTGCCCTCATATTGATTTCACGCATTTTCCCACCTCAGAAAAAGTATTCCCGGAAGGAGACAGATTATGACCGACATCACAACAACAGACATCCGTTTCCTTAAGGGCATCGGTGACAAAAGGGCGCAGAGCTTCAGAAAGCTCGGCATAAATACCGTCGCCGACCTTCTTTCCTTTTACCCGAGAGGCTATGAGGACTGGAAAAATATTACTCCCATAACGGACGCAAAGGAAAATGATACCGTGGCGGTAAAGGGCATAATGATAGCCCGTCCGATGCCGATAAAAACCCGCAGCGGCAAGCTTATGTACCGCTCCTCAGCCACCGACGGAAGGGGCATAATGCACCTTACCTTTTTCAATAACCGCTTTGTGGCTCAGGACCTCAGAGAGGGGCAGGAATTTATATTTTACGGCAAGGTAAAAATAAACGATATGGGCGGAAAGGAAATGCTTTCCCCGCGCTATATGAAGGCAGAAACGGGGGAATACCTCCACCCCGTCTACAGACAGACGGCAGACCTCAATTCAAAAGCAATCGGCAAAGCAGTAAAAACCGCTCTCGAGGTCTTGGGAGGACAGCTGAGGGACTCTCTGCCTCAGCAGCAGTTACTGAAATACAAGCTCCCGTCATATTACGATGCACTTCGTATGCTTCATTTCCCCGAAAACGAAAACGAGATAAAGGCGGCAAGAAGACGCCTCATCTACGAGGAGCTGCTTGTCCTGCAGCTGGGTATTCTCTCAGGCGGAAGACGCGACGGGGAAAGAACGGAATTTATAATAAAAGAGGATTTTTCGGGGGAATTCATAAAAAAGCTTCCCTTTGAGCTTACAAATGCACAGCGCCGTGCCATAGATGAGTGTATCCGTGATATGAAAATGCACTCCCCCATGCGAAGACTTCTGCAGGGTGACGTAGGCTCGGGAAAAACCGCAGTAGCCGCCGCACTTATGTACACGGCTGTAAAAAATTCATACCAATGCGTGCTTATGGCACCCACCGAGGTGCTTGCACGCCAGCACTTTGAAACCTTCGGCAAATTCCTTGAGGGAACGGGCATCAGTACCGTCCTTCTCACGGGAAGCACCACCGGAAAGAATAAGAAAATCATAAAAGAGCAGATTCAGTCGGGTAACGCCGACATTATCATAGGCACCCACGCGGTAATTACCGACGACACGCATTTCAGCCGTCTGGGACTTGTAATTACGGACGAGCAGCACCGCTTCGGAGTAAATCAGCGTGCAGCCCTCCGTGAAAAGGGTGAGTCCCCTCACGTGCTTGTTATGAGCGCCACCCCGATTCCCCGCACTCTGTCACTTATTATCTACGGTGACCTTTCACTTTCAATTCTTGACGAAAAGCCCAAGGGCCGAAAGGATGTAAAGACCTACTCCGTTACCTCAGCCTATCACGAAAGGCTTTACTCCTTCATAAAAAAGGAAGTGAAAAAGGGCAACCGCTGCTACATCGTATGCCCTATGGTTGAGGAAAACGAGGAATCGGACTTTGACCTTAAATCCGCAGAGGAATACCATAAGCTTCTCTCGGAAACCGTTTTCTCCGACATAAGCTGCGGGCTGCTTCACGGCAAAATGAAGCAGAAGGAAAAGGACGAAATGATGACAGCCTTCAAGAAGGGTGACATTGACGTACTCATCTGCACCATAGTAATCGAGGTAGGCATCGATGTGCCGGAAGCAAACGTCATCGTCATAGAAAATGCCGAGCGCTTCGGTCTTTCCCAGCTTCATCAGCTCAGAGGACGCGTCGGCAGAGGAAGCGCCGAAGCCCATTGCATACTTGTAAGCGACACAAAAAACGAGGACACACAGAAGCGCTTTGAGATTATGTGTGAAACCAACGACGGCTTCAGAATTTCCGAGGAGGATCTTAAAATGCGCGGTCCCGGTGACTTCTTCGGCTCAAGGCAGAGCGGTCTGCCAAGCCTTAAAATCGCCTCACTTATGACGGATTCCCGTATTCTCTATGCCGCAAGGGACGAGGCGCAGGCAATACTTAAGACCGATCCCGACCTCTCCTCACCCGTAAACGTTCCCCTCAGAGAAAAAATTTCGGCACTATTTGCCGACATATCATAAATTCCGCAGAAACACTAATAAAACCTAACGTGTAAAATCATTCACCCTCCTCTTATGTTACCGTTTGACGGAAAATGTTCATATTTTGTCCGTATGCACCGTTTATCCGCAGATAAGCGGTTACAGACGGGGGAAATATGAGCATTTAACGGAAATTTATCATAGCCGCCTTATGCGTAGGGTAAAACTAACTTACAAAGGTCTGCTCTTTGTAAAGGCAACCCTCGTGGAAAGTGGCAAAAATTAGTGTATTTGTGTTTTTCGGCTCTGGCAAGCCGTACGATGGTACTGCGAAGAGCCGAAAAACAAGCACTTCTAAAAGCTATAGCGTAGCACACAAGAAAATTTTTGTAAAAAAATATAGCGTGACACAAATTATCAATATTCATTGTGCGTCAAAGACGCTGATTTGTGACGCTTTACACACAAAGGAGTATATTATGGACAAAATTTTTAATGCAAGCTGGATTAAGCCCTCCCGTCAGAAAAAGGACGTTGGTGTTGATTTCATCAGATCCTTCACCGCAAAGCCCTTCCCCGTAAAGGCAATTCTCGAGATTTCGGCTCTCGGCGTTTATGATTGTAAAATAAACGGCAGACCCGTAACAGCATCCGTGCTCAACCCCGGCTGGACTGACTATAACAAGCGTATTCAGTACCAGAGCTTTGATGTAACAGAGCTTATCGGATCCGAAAACACAATTACCGTCGGAACGGGCATCGGCTGGCGCTTCCACAGATGGTATGACCTTTCCTCAAAAATCGTATCCCCTCACACAACGGCTGTTATTGCGGCTCTGACCCTCACCTACGAAAACGGTGAAGAAATCAGCATTTACACCGACAAAAGCTGGAAGAGCTGTGAAAATCAGATCCGTTATAATAATATGTATAACGGCGAAACAATTGACTTTAATTTCAGACCCGGAAAGCCCGTCCCCGTCACCGTCATCCCCTACACCAAGGATACGCTCATTCCTCAGGAGGGCGAGCTTATCACCGAGCAGGAAGCAATCCGCGGTAAGGAACTCATAATTACTCCCGAGGGCGACACCGTAATTGACTTCGGACAGGAGCTTACGGGCTATCTTGCATTCTATGTAAAGGGCAGGAAGGGTGAAAACGTAAAAATCACCCACTTTGAAATGCTCACAAAGGAGGGCAACGTATATACCGAGAATCTCCGCTCCGCAAAGCAGGAGCTGACCGTTATCGCAGACGGAAAATCACATTTCGTAAAGCCCGTTTACACCTTCTACGGCTTCCGCTATATTAAAATCGAGGGAATGGAAATTTCCTCACCCGATGAAATCCTGGCAATCGTTGTTCACTCCGATATGAAGAGAACAGGCTACTTTGAATGCTCCGATCCCATGATAAATCAGCTCTTCCACAACATTATCTGGGGTCAGAAGGGCAATTTCCTTGACGTGCCCACAGACTGCCCCCAGAGAAATGAGCGCCTCGGCTGGACAGGTGATGCTCAGGTATTCTGTAAGGTTGCAAGCTATAACTTCGACGTTGAAAAATTCTTTAAGAAGTGGATGGGCGACCTCAGAGCAATGCAGAAGCCCTCCGGCACTATCCCCTCCTTCGTACCCACAAAGTTTGACGATGACGGAGGCTCCTCAGCCTGGGCTGACATTGCCACCGTACTGCCCTGGCAGATGTACCTTACCTACGGCAACAAGGAGCTTCTGGCAGAAAACTATGAGCTTATGAAAAAATGGGTAGACTTTATGAGAAAATGGGCACTCAAGAAGAAGCCCGACGAGGGTATTTCCACCAATCCCTACCTTTACGAAGGACATTGGCACTTCGGCGACTGGCTGGCACTTGACCTTCCCGATAAGGAGGCTGTTGAGGGTGCAACGGAAAAGGATCTCATCGGCTGTGCCTTCTTCTATTACTCTACCTCTCTTCTTATCAAGGCCTCCGAGGTGCTGGGCATTGAGTGTAAATATTACAAGAACCTTCTCAGGAATATAAAGAAGGCATTTATTGCAAGATTTATTGACGAAAACGGCAGAATGCACTGCAACACCCAGACAGCCTGTGTGCTTGCCCTTCACTTCGGCATTTATAACGATAAAAAGCCCCTTGCAGACCAGCTGACGGCTCTCGTAAAGCAGTACGGCCACCTTACAACGGGCTTTGTAGGCACTCCCTACCTTCTTCACGTTCTTTCCGATATCGGTGAAAACGAGCTTGCCTATGACCTTCTGTTAAGAAACGAATTCCCCTCCTGGTGCTACCCCATCACTCAGGGCGCAACAACCATGTGGGAGCGCTGGAACGGCTATAAGCCTGACGGCACATTTGCAACACCCGATATGAACTCCTTCAACCACTACGCCTACGGTGCCGTAGGTGACTGGATGTACGAAAAAATGTGCGGCATAAGACAGCAGGAGGGAACTGCCGGCTTTACAGAGCTTATCTTTGCACCCACAGTCACAGACCGCTTCACATACGCCGAAGCATCAATTGACACCGCAAACGGCAAAGTTTCTTCACGCTGGGAGAAAACCGACAAGGGATACCTTTATACCTTCGAGGTACCCGAAAACACAAAGGCTGTAGCTAAGCTTCACGGCAAAACCTTTGCATTAAATATAGGAATCAACAAAATAGAATTATAATTTTTGTAAAATACTGATAAAAAATATCAATTCGGAATATTTTTCCGTAAATGCTTTGATTTTCCTGTAAAATATGATATAATAACTGCAAGTATGGGCATTTTTGTACGCATAAATGCCCTGCTTGGTTATGATTTCTTCCCTTTTTATAGATTTTTGTAAAGATATAAGGATGTGCTTTCGTGGAAAAATATGTTATCACGGGTAAACAGCGTCTTTCCGGTGACATAGAAATAAGCGGTGCAAAGAACTCCGCAGTTGCAATTCTTCCCGCTACAGTGCTCATAAAAGCTAAATATTTCATCGACAATGTTCCCGACATTGCAGACATCGCCGTAATCATTGATATTTTAAGATACCTCGGTGCAGAGGTCAAAATCACAAAAACAGGCAAATACAGAAGAACACTCGAAATTGACACCACGGGCGTGCAGTCAAAGGAGATTCCCTACGAGTTTTCAAGAAAGCTCAGAGCCTCCTATTATTTTCTCGGCTCAATGCTCGGACGCTTCAGCTTTGCAAAGGTTGCAATGCCCGGCGGCTGCAACTTCGGCGGCAGACGTCCCATCAATTTCCATCTTGACGGCTTTGAAACACTCGGTGCAAAGACCTCTGTTCTCGGCAGCCTTGAAATTGACCTGAAGCACCCCTCCCTTGCTTCTACCCTCAATGCGGTAATCACCGCAATAAACTCCAACTGTACAACGGTTATCAGAAACGCATTTATTGACGATCATATAAAGGATATCCTCAAAATCCTCAGAAGCGGCAACAAGGCTGATATTGAGTACGATGAGGACGGCAAGGTAATCACTGTTGACGGCTGTGTGCCCGACTGCGAGGAATTCAACTTCGCCTCGGAAATCATTTTCGACGAGCAGTCAAAGAACCTTACAACAGACCATATCCTCACATCCCTTCACTCAAACTCCGCAACGGTTATAAAGAATGCCTCAACGGACGAGAGAACAGCAAAGCTTGTTTCTCTTCTTAACGAAATGGGCGAAAACATTACAATCTGCCCCGACAATTCCGTTATAATTCCCCCCATAAAGCGCAATGACCACTACAGCGTGGTATCCGTAAGGGCTGATGAGCTTGTCGGCAACACCTTCACCTTCACAACGGTAAGCGTAGGTGCCACAATCAACATTATGCTGGCAGCCGTTCTTGCGGACGGCACCACAACAATCAACAATGCAGCCCGTGAGCCCCACATAGTTGACCTTGCAAACTTCCTCAACCGTATGGGCGCATCAATCCGAGGCGCAGGTACCGATACCATCAAGATTTACGGCAAGCCCGAGCTTCAGTACGTTGAGGGCAAGGTTATAACCCATGAGGTTATCCCCGATCAGATAGAGGCAGGCACCTATATGGTAGCTGCTGCCGCTACGGGCGGTGACATAACCATCACAAACGTTGTGCCTCAGCATCTTGATACAATAACAGACAGACTCCGTGCCTGCGGCTGCACCGTCGAAGAAGGCGGCGACTCCGTAAGAGTTATTTCCGAAGGCAGACTCAAGGCATGCAATCTCCGCACAAAGCCCTACCCCGGCTTCCCCACGGATATGCAGCCTCAGTTCACAACTCTCCTTACAATCTGCGAGGGCAGAAGCGACATTACGGACGCAATCTGGGGCAACCGCTTCAAGTACACCCAGCAGCTTCAGAAAATGGGCGCAGACATCTCCGTTGAGTCCTCAAACACCTCCGCAAGCGTTGACGGCGTTGAAACTCTCCGCGGTGCGAACGTATCTGCAGATGACTTAAGAGCAGGTGCCGCAATGATCATTGCAGGTCTTTGCGCAGAGGGTGAAACCGTAATCAGCAACATCCACTACATCGACAGAGGCTATGAAAGCATCGTAAACAAGCTCACATCAGTGGGAGCAAAAATCGAAAGACGCTCCTTCCCCGATACCTCCGAAGCCCCCTGCTGCGGTTAAGCTGCACAGCGGAATACCGTTTTTTACATCACATCATACAAATAAAAGGGTATCAACCGTTTGGCTGATACCCTTTTTTTGTGCCACAAATCATAATTTATAATCGTAGGGGAGGGGTCTCCCCTCCCGTTTCCGAGGGTTGTTATTTTTTGCAAACGAAAGTTACAAAAGTTATGTAACGGGCGGGGGCGAATGAGTGTGCCGCTGTCGGTGACAGATAAAGGCACACGAAAGAGGTGAAGAAACAAGGAGTATTGCGACCGCTCCAAGGGCAGCAAGACGACTATGTTTCTGAGGGACAGCCCGCCCCTACCGAACATTTATCTGAATCCGGACGGTGATTTATGGAAATTTTACCAAATGAGATTCCATTTTTCTGTCTGGGCTCCTTCTAACGTACCGTAGCCCGTAATACCCATACCCGAAAGCTCCGCATAGGTGCTCATATTTATGGTATACGTCACGCTTTCAATATATCCGTCCGCACGGATAACAGCATCAATAACCGAGCCGGGATATGTTATATCAACACGGGAGATAGTGATAATCTTAAAATCCATCCCCGAGGTATCAAGATAGCCTATAGCACCCGAATTATAAGTCGGCACCTGACCCATTGTGACGGTTTCGGGGATTAAGGTAAGGCGGATACTCGTCTTGTCCCCCGTTTTTGTAAGCGAGGCATCTGCAACGCCCGCCTCGGGAAGATTGAAGCGGGTTCTCTGAGGCAGAAGCACCGGGACGGTTTCCCCGTCCTTATTTACGGCATAGCCGCCGTTATAGGAAAGAGTCTGCTGTCCCTCACTGCCTACAAGCTTTACAATATTGCTTGCAAGAAGCTCCGTAAGCGCACCGCCCGGATGTGCATCCTTTATATCTGCGGTAAAGCTTTCGGAATGATTCACGGTAAGCGCACCGGCATAAGACCTTGTTTTATTGAGCGCATCAGAATATATATCAATAATTTCCTTCTTAGTGTAATTCTCCTGCTGCACGGGAGCGGTTGTCACCTCAGTCTGAGGATAAGTCACCTGAGGCTCAGTAACCTGAGGATATGAGGGCTGAGGCTCAGTAACCTGAGGATAGGTTGTCTGCGGAATCACCTGCACAGCCGTGGTGCTTTCGGGAAGCACGATTGCAATCGCAGTTGTGCTTTCATTGTATGAGGTGGTTTTGTATTCATAAACCGTGGTTCCCTCATTCTGCCCGATTACAAGCGAATCAAAGTCCGAATAAGCAAAGCACGAGCTTAAAAAAAGCATTGAAAGAACAGTCAGTACCGCAAGTGCGGATTTAATATTTTTCAAGGTATTCCCTCCCGGAACATCAGCAGATATTCATTACTTTATTAAATATTATACATTCACAAAAAATATATGTCAACCTTTTGACAATGCTGTATCAAATAAACTATTGGCAATTAGTGGATTTTCAACAATTTTTAAGATATATTTAATACATTTTTTGTAACAGTGTTGCATAATCCTCATATTACAAAATTATGCACAAAATATGAATAAACTATTGCTTTTCCGACAAGTGTTTAGTAAAATAGTCTATAATAAAAATAAATAAAGGACGTATCTTTTATGACAGAAAACAGATTCCGTGATGACAAAGCCCTGAATATGATGATCAAGGCAGAGAATCTCAACTGCTACGAATTCTTTGTGAATGCAACTGAAAAGTACGGTGACTACGATGCCTATCAGCATATGGATGAAAGAGGAAAGCGCAGCGAGCTTTTAAGACAGATTGACGCACTGGCTTACTACTTCACACACGACATCGGTCTTAAGAGGGGCGACGCCTACACGATTTTCACCCCCACAAACGTTGAAAGCATAGCAGCATTCTATGCACTTAACAAAATCGGCGTAATCGTAAACTTCGTTCATCCCCTTCTCCCTGATGAGGTTCTTTTTGAAACCGTAAGAGAATCAAAGTCAAAGGGCATTATGGTCTTAGGTCTTATCGGTCTTAAGCAGCACAACGTTGATGCAGTCAATAAGACGGGTCTTCCCATACTTCTGTGCAGATGCTCGGACTACGCCTCTCCCGCAAAGAAGGCAGCAGCAGGTGCAGGTGAAGCTCTTCTTGAAAAAATCCTCAAATACCGTGAGCCCACACTCTACAAGGACGTTATAAAGAAGTATGACGGCAAAAAGGTAGAGGGCGTAAAGAATAACGGCACGGATGTTGCCGTATACTTAAACGGAGGCGGAACAACAGGCAAGAGCAAAACAATAAAGCTTTCAAGCAAGGCTATCAACGAAAACGTTTATGCTCTCGGCTACATCGACCATATACTTGATCCCGGTGACGAGGGTGAAATCATCATTCTCCCCTTCTTCCATGCCTTCGGTCTTGTTGTTGCAATGCACATGACGATGTGTAACGCAGCAAGAATCATTCCCCTTTTACAGTTTGACAGAAAGCTCGTTGTAAAGCTTTACGAAAAAAACAGAATCTCGGGCATCGTCGGCATCCCCGCAATGTTCAAGAAGCTTTACAACACACCCGGCTTTGACGGTCCCCACCTCAAGAACACCCGTCTTATGTTTGCAGGCGGTGACGACCTTTCCCCCGCATTCCTTTCAGAATTCAATGCAATGCTTGACAAAAACGGGACAAAGGCACGCCTTCGTCAGGGCTACGGACTTACAGAGGTAGGCTCCGTCTGCTGTGCAAACACAAACGATACAAACAAGGACAACTCCATAGGCATTCCCCTTGCAGGCGTTACAATGGCAATATGGGATGACAGCTGCAAGCCGGTTCCGAACGGCACCGTGGGCGAAATCGTAATTTCAGGTCCCACAATCATGGAGGGCTACCTTACACCTGACGGTCCCGCGGATGCAGGTCTTTATACGGACGAAAACGGCGTAAAATGGGTTCGCTCAGGTGACCTCGGATATATGGATGATGACGGCTTCTTCTACTTTGCAGGCAGAAAGAAAAGACTCATCATCATCTCAGGCTACAATGTATATCCCGTTGATATAGAAAACCTTATGGATACACTCCCCTTCATCAAGGAATCCTGCGCCGTAAGAGGCTTCTCCGATGGCAAGCCCCTCGTAAAGCTCTACGTTTCCCTCAAGGACAAGGGCGATGAGGAGGAGTACAGAAGAATAATCACCGAAACCTGCGAGAAGAACCTTTCAAAGTTCTCAGTTCCGAGAGTAATCGAATTTATGGATGAGCTTCCTCACACACCTCTCGAAAAGGTTGACTTTATGGCTCTTGAAAAAATATCCGCAGAAAATAAATAAACAACATACAGGCATAATTTTGTAGCCTTAAATTTAACAAAATGTTCATATTTTCTCTTACTTTTAATGTTATAATTTAATAAAATATTAACATTGGGAGGAACCTGCTATGATAGGATTAGGAACATGGGTAACATCCGTAAATATGATGATTTTCAAGGGAGATATCACAGTTGTCATCGCTGACAAGGACGGTCAGTATGACATCGACTTCCGGCTCCCCGATAAGCTCAAGGATGTAAAAATCAGAACTTACGACATAGTTGAAAACGGCAACACACTTAAAGGCAAGGGAGAAATCACAATGCTTCCCGGCAAAGAGCTTGAAGCAGAGGTTACATTCAACGGTGACAAGTTTGAAGGCGTACTCAGAATCCCCTTTATGAAGAGAACAATCGAACTTAAAAACGGTCACAGAATTTCTGACTGATATAAACTGATTAAGGAAGAAAAAATATGAACACAGAACCTTTTTCCAATATGATAGAAGCAGGCAATTATAACTGCTATGAATTCTATCTTGCAGCAACCGAAAAATACGGCGATTACAAGCAGGCTCAGCACATGGACGAGATGGTTATGCGCTCAAAGTTCATCTGCGACACAGAGGCTCTTGCCTGCTATTTCAGCAAGGAGCTCGGACTTAAGAGAGGCGACGTTTACTCAATATTCGTTCCCTCTGATATAGAAAGCTTCACAGCCTTCTATGCTCTTAACAAGCTCGGTGTTATAGTAAACTTCTTACATCCCCTTCTCCCCGACGAAGCACTTATCGAAACCGTCAGGGAATCCGGCTCCAAGGGTATTATGTGCCTCGGAGTTTTAGGACTCAAGCAGCACAACGTTGATGCTGTAAACTCCCTCGGTCTTCCCGTGCTTCTCTGCAGATGCTCTGACTACGCATCCCCCGCAAAGAAGGCGGCAGCGGGAGCAGGTGAGGCTCTTCTCGAAAAGATTCTCGGCTATAAGAACGCAACCCTTTACAAGGACGTTGTGAAAAAGTATGAGGGCAGAAGAGTTGAAGGCTGCGTAAACAACTGTGACGACATCGCAGTATATCTCAACGGCGGCGGCACAACAGGAAAAAGCAAGACCATAAAGCTTACGAACAAGGCTATCAACGAAAACGTTCATAAGCTCGGCTACATAGACCACATCGAATATCCCGGTGAAGAAGCAGAAATCATCATTCTCCCCTTCTTCCACGCCTTCGGTCTTGTTGTTGCAGGTCATATGGCTCTTTGCAACGCAGCCAGAATCATTCCCCTTATGCAGTTTGATGCAAAGCTTGTGCTCAAGCTCTATAAGAAGAATAACGTCGTTGGTATCGGCGGTATTCCCAATATGTTCAAAAAGCTTTATAACACACCCGGCTTTGACGGTCCTCACCTTAAAAACACACGTATGATGTTCGTAGGCGGTGACGACCTCTCTCCCGCATTCCTTGAGGCCTTCAACGGCATGCTTGAGAAGAACGGCACCTCCGCCCGTCTTCGTCAGGGCTACGGTCTTACAGAGGTAGGCTCCGTATGCTGTGTCAACACAAACTGGGTATATAAGGACGGCTCTATAGGCAAGCCCCTTGAAGGTCTTCGCATGGAAATATGGGATGACAACCACAAGGAAGTACCCGTCGGTGAGGTCGGTGAAATCGTAATTTCAGGCTCCACAATGATGGAAGGCTACCTTACCGAGGACGGTCCCAAGGATGCAGGCATCTACTATGATGAGGAAGGCACTCCCTGGGTTCTTTCGGGTGACCTCGGCTACAGGGATGAGGACGGTTTCTTCTATTTCTACGGAAGAAAGAAGAGAATCATCATCATTTCAGGCTACAACGTTTATCCCGTTGACATCGAAAACCTTATGGATACACTTCCCTTTATCAAGGAATCCTGCGCAGTAAGAGGCGAAAGCCCCGACGGCAAGCCCCTTGTAAGACTTTACGCTTCCCTTAAGACCAAGGGTGACGAAGAGGACTATAAGAAGCAGATTACCGAAGCCTGCGCAAAGAATCTCAACCAGTTCTCCGTTCCCAGAGAAATTATATTTATGGATGAGCTTCCCCACACACCCCTTGAAAAGGTGGACTTTATGAAGCTTGAAAAAATGTAAGAAAAATCTTATAGCGTATCCCCCCACCCCAATCACGGGGAATACAGGTATTTCCTGCAGTAAGCAGAATTGCTCACAATACGTGCAATTTCCAATTATAATAATTAAAGGAGACTTTTATTATGGCAAAGTATTCATTCGAAACAACAACAATCGGCGAGCTTCTTGACGACGCAAAGGCAGCTGAATTCCTCTTCGAGCTTGTTCCCGAAGCAAAGGATCACCCCATGCTTGAAATCGGCAGACCCTTCACACTTGAGCAGGCTCTCCCCTTCATCGAAACAATTGCAGACTCCATGGGCATCACAAACGTTGCTGAAAGAGTTGAAGACTTCAAGGCTAAGTTAGAAGAGTTAGAATAATAGCAAAGCATCAGAAAACGGGCGGATTCATTCCGCCCGTTTTATTATGTGTGCACCTCATATTCTACCGTAGGGGCGGGGTTTCCCCGCCCGCCAAAAGGTGGAGTTTCTTTTCGTAGGGGAGGGGTCTCCCCTCCCGCAACAGAGGGTTGTTTCTCTTCGTAGGGGAGGGGTCTCCCCTCCCGCAGCATAATTTCTGTAACTTTATCATAAAAAATTACAACCTTTTTGAACGGGCGGGGCAACCCCGCCCCTACCGGACATTATTCGTTCATAAAAATCAATACATAATTTTATAATCCGAAGAGTCGCTGGAAGATATTTACTATTTTCAGGAAGAAATTGCGTATTGCATCAAAGAAGTTCGTAAGTCCGTTTACGTTGATGTTACCGCTGTCGCTACCTGCTTCGCCCTGATAATCCGAAGAAATGCCGTTCATCCAGGAAATGATTCCGTTTTCACCGTCAAGGGCAATACTTCTTCCGAGGCCATCCTTGTGGCTTACATTAGGATAGGTACTGCCGTCAAGCATATGGAAATCATAGGTCACGACCTTTGCCATGTGGTGATTGTCGCTGGCACCCGTGCCCGCGGGCTCCTTTACCGATGAAAAGCTTGAAAGCCTGCAGTTTTCGGGCTGAGTGTTATTCTTAATAACGTTGTTCCAGAGAGGTTTTGTGGTGGCAATGTAACTTACAACGGGGTCAAGCTCACTTGCAATCATCCATATAGCAACGTCCTTGCACTTCTTGGTATCCGAAGCGCTGACTGTACCCGTTGCGGCAATGGGAAATGCCCCTGCGAAATACTCGGGGAAGGCAATTATCATATCCCAGGTCATTTCACCGCCTGCAGAGGAGCCGCCTATAAATATCTTCGTCGTATCAATATTGTCCCCGTACTTCTTTATCATATCGTCAATAACGCTTCTGAGCGCAGGGATAAGAGTCTTGCTCCAGTAAACGAGCTTATGCTCGGGAGCACGGGGCAGAAGCACAAATGCACCGCCCTCAGAAAATCTTGACTGTAATTCCGCGGATGCCCAATAGGGGAAATCGCTGTCATCAAGCTGTGCACCTACGTAATCAGCGTGTCCTATACCGTGAAGGAATATTACAAGGGGATATTTTGTGCTGTCATTTTCACCTACGGGAGAATAATATGCATAGTCAAGCGCATATCCGTCAGCCGCAGGTGCCGTATCAATACTGAATTCATCCCTCAGAGCCTCAATTCCGGCACTTTTGGGTAAAGCTGTCTTTCTTCCCGATGCACCTGCAAGAACGGAAAATGAAGCAAGAACAAAAACCAATGAAAGAATAACAGCAAGTATCTTTTTTGTATTTTTCAATTCAACCACCTCTTAAACATATCATAACAAATTCTCATACACCCGTCAATAAGGAAGAGTATTTATTTTTCTTTCCCCGGCAAATCATAATTTAACAGCCCAGCCGTTAAAAGGTCGGAATTCGGAGAATAAAGTACGGTAGGGGCGGGGTTTCCCCGCCCGTTACATAACTTTTGTAACTTTCGTTTGCAAAAAAATAACAACCCTCGGAAACGGGAGGGGAGACCCCTCCCCTACGATACATACGGCAAATTATCCGTTAAATTATGATTTACAAAATAAACAAGCGTACCTTTCGGTACGCCTGTCGTTTTTATCTTGAATTTACGGTGTTAATGTAGTTTACATAGAAATCCTCTACGGAAACAGGCCAGCCGACAGTGCCCATATAGCTTGCGTGCTGGAAATCCATAAGGGGATCCATCATATACCATCTGCCCGTTTCAATTTCCTCACCGGCAGCTATTGCATCGGAGTAAACCTTTGCTTTATCTATATCCTTCATAGGACATTTTGCGCTGGCGTAAGGCACGATACCGTCACTCATTGCCCATTCCTTTGTCATTTCAACACCGTCAATGGTCTTGCCCTCGGATGCACTTAAAATAAGGGATGAGAAGGAGAAAAGAGAGGGAGTTGAAAGCTTCTGCATACCTACAATATTTTCCTCTGTTGCAATTGCGGTGTAGGAATAATAGTATGCAGTAGGCACAAGCTGAATCTTTTCATTGAGCTTCTTTGCGCCGTCAATGGTCATATCATAGCCGCAGTTGTCATTTGAATTATAGAAATTCACAATGTTACCTATATTGAAGGAGGCTCTTTCCTCGTCCTCCTTTGCAGTCAGTCCGAAATGACCGAAGCGAAGGTGCCACATCATAACCTCATCACCGAAAAGACAGCCAAGAAGATTTCCTGCAAAAGCAATAAGAGCAATAAGCTTTAAGTCCACAAGAAAATCTGCAATAGGTGTACCGTCGTTGGGGCTCGAGAAGGTTGCAACGGAGTGAATCACGTCATGTCCGCCCGTGAAGAGAGGAGAGGTATTTTCACCTGTTGCGGCAACCTCAGCCTCATCACCGTAATACATAAGAGAAGCAAAAAGACGTACCGTAGGACCGCCGAAGGAATGACCCATAATGTTTATGGGAGTTTCCAAATCCCAGTTTTCACCCATAAGAGCCTTTCCCTCATAGGAATATCCGTAGCGGTCGTGATTGTGAGCCTTTGAATGAGCCTCGCCGTAGTCAACAACCGTACCCGTAAGCTGTGCGTATAATTCGCAGGCTCTGTCCCATGCACTTGAGAAGGGACCGACGGAGGCTTCATACACCTCTACACCCTTATCCTGCAGAATCTCAACAATATTGGTGCTTCCCACGCTCATTTTAAGTCCCTCAAAATTCAAACCGCCCCAGTAAGGCATAGGAGCATTATCCTCATAAGCGCCCCATCCGCCCATACCGTGAACGAAAACAAAGGGATATTCATTTTTTGTAACGTCATCCCACGTGACTTCCTTTGCATAAGCGGAAACACTTACAAGGGATAACAGCATACATACTGCCAGAATAACAGAAATTATCTTTTTCATATTATACCTCCGTATAATTCTTTAATACAATATTATCAATTTATACATATATTGTCAACATATTATATTCGCCGGAAGCAGATTATTCAAAAAAAACACAGATCAAGCAGAAAAGAAAAAAACGGCAGAATACTCCGCCGTTTTTCGCTGAATTTTCTTCAGTGATTATTCTGCAGCCTCAGTTGTTGTTTCAGGCTCGATAACACCTAATGCTTCAAAAATCTTAAGAATAAAATTAAAGAAAGCTTCGATAATTCTTACGATATCCTGTACAAACATTTTTTTCACCTCTCCGATAATATTTTTCAATTTACCGATTACATATTACCACGGCACATTAAAAAAGTCAAGTTTTTCATAAAAAGAAAAATCCGACGGTTTCCCGTCGGTCTTCGGCGTAATATAAAATTATGCCTGAGGCTCTGTTGCGCCCTCTTCCTTCTTGCCGCCTGTAAGTGCGCTGAAAACGGCAATGATAGCCTCGAAGAATGCTCTGATGATATCAAGAATTTCCTGTACGCTCATTATTTTCACCTCGCAAACTAAAATATGCATTTCTGCATCTTTATAGTAACACAAAGGAAAATAAAATACAAGGTTTTTGTAAAAATTAATAGTTACATAACAATTTCACAAAATTTATTTCGGTTTTGGCCTTGTCATAAAGGAAAGAACAAGCCCCGAAAGCACCGCAGCCATAATACCTGCACTGCCGGCTGTCAGAGGTCCCGTGAAGGCACCTAAAAGACCGTCCCTGTCAACCGCCTCTCTCGTACCCTTAGCCAGCAATGCACCGAAGCCCGAAATAGGAAGCGTAGCCCCTGCACCTGCAAAATCAATGAGTCCTTCATACACTCCGAATGCTCCCAGCACCACCCCGACACACACGAAGCCCACAAGAATTCTTGCAGGAGTAAGCTTTGTTTTATCAATAAGAAGCTGTCCCAGGACACATATAAGTCCGCCTATAATAAACGCCCATAAGTATTTCATAAAAACACCTCCGAGGGTATTTTTACCCGTCGGAGGCTCTTTATTCCGCAAAAATGCTTATCTGTAATTTTTTATAAAATGCTTATAAAAGCGCACAGCCTCAGTAAGACAAGAGGCATCGAGGTTTTCATCGGGCTGATGCACAAGGCTCAGCTGCTTGCCCGTGATTTTAAGAGGTGCAAATCTGAAGGGAGCAGGGCACACCTCGGTAAGATGCCTTGCATCCGTGCCTCCCGAGGGAAGCGGATAGGGTACAACGGGACAGTCGGGGAAGACCTCCTCAATGCACCCTTTGACATAGGAAAAGCCCTTGCCCGTAATGCACGCAGGCTCGTGATACTCATTATTACTGCCTTCGGTAAGAATAATTCCGTGCTCCTCTGCCTTTTTTCTGAAGGCAGCCTTGTCCTTTTCAAAATCCTCTGAATCCACGGGCTGAAAATAAGCAGTAGCCGTACATTTTTTTGAAGCACTGCTGCCCGAAATTTCAGTAAAGGAGCAGGTTGTGCTGATAAGCCCCTTTGCAAGAGGATTGAGCTTCGGCATAATCTTCACAATAAGAGGAGAAAAAACCTTAAGATTCTTAAAAATAAAGCTCAGCGGAAAGCCCAGATGGGGAGCTATATACGTAAACATATCCTTCACGGGGTCATTTATTCTCACCGTAAAAATATCTCCGTGCTGTACGTCATTTATAAACTCCGTCATACGCTCAACGGGATTCTTCTTACGGGGCTTTGTCATATCCCCGTAGCCCGAATTATCGGATGCCTCGCACCCGAAGGTGAATCTTCCCTTTTCGTGAATACCCACCATTGCACATTTTCCGCACTTCACCCCGTCCACGGGAGGCTCGGTTATAGCACCGCCCTCGTCAAGCACAAGGGTGAAATTAATGCCCCTTTCCTTAAAATACTCCACAGCCTTCGGAATTCCGTCACCGAAGCGCTCTTCATTATGCGAGGAAGCAAACCACAGATTGTAAGAGGGCTTAAAGCCCTTGGAGAACAGCTCCTCTGCCGCCTGAAAAAATGCAAAAAGAGAGGTCTTCGTATCAAACACACCTCTGCCCCAGAGCTTTCCGTCATGCTCCTCACAGGAGAAGGGTGGATACTTCCACGCTCCGTCCCCCTCAACCACATCGTGATGGGACATAAGAAGAATGTTTTCATCACTTTCGGTACCCTCGAATTTATACACCCAGCAGTCATCGGAGAAATACATTATCTCCGCTCTTTCGTGTACAAGAGGAAAAAGCTCCTTCATAACCCCGCGAAGCCGCATAAACTCGTCAGGGGTAAAGGAATCCTTTTTTGAAACAGTCCTGCACTCTATCATCCGACGGAGCCTCGGCACATAATAATCCTTATTAAAATCCGCCATAATCTTTCCCTTTCACAAAGCCGGAAAAGCCCCGAAACCGAAGTCCGGGGCTTTCATTATCTTATAAAAATGCTACAAGAGCCGCAGTGCATACGCTGCCTGCCATCAATACTGCCATAGCGATTGCCACGATTTTTGCAAAATTCTTATTCATATCATTCACCTATTCCCAGGACCTTCATAATGTCCTTCTTATAATTTTCTGTCTGTGCCTTTGCACTTTCCTCGTCCTTGCCCTGAACCATTGTGTAGATCTTGATTTTAGGCTCGGTGCCGGAGGGACGGATAATAACCTTATCTCTGTTTTCGAGAATAAGAATAATTACGTTTGATGAGGGATAGTCAAGGCCGGTCTTTTCACCGGTCTTCACGTCAAGAGCTTCACCCGTCTTGTAGTCCTCAACCACAGCTACAGCCTTACCGCCGAGGCTTACGGGAGCATTTGTGCGAAGACCGTCCATCATGGAAAGCATCTTCTTCATACCGTCAGCACCCTCAAAGCCGAAGTTGAAGAGTGCATTGTTCCAGAAGCCGAAGCGCTCGTGAAGTGACTTCATTACGTCAACAAGAGTAAGCCCCTTCTCCTTATAGAAAGCTGCCATTTCGCAGATAAGCATTGATGCGTTTACAGCGTCCTTATCCTTTGTGTGCATACCTGAAAGGTAGCCGTAGCTCTCTTCAAAGCCGAGCTCAAAGCGGTTCTCCTCGCCCTTTTCCTGAAGCTCAGTCATCAATTCGCCGATATACTTGAAGCCTGTGAGCACGTTTTTCATTTCAGCGCCGTAGCTCTCTGCAATCATGGTTGAAAGGTCAGAGGATACAATGGATTTAACAATAACGGGCTTCTCTGCCAGGGTTCCCTTCTCCTTCTTCTGTGAAAGGATATAGTCAACCAGCATACAGCCTACGTCATTACCCGTCATAAGCTTATATTCACCGTCTGTAAGCACTGCAATACCGACTCTGTCGCAGTCGGGGTCCGTTGCAAGAAGAAGGTCAGCCTTCTTTGTTTCTGCAAGCTTCAATGCCTCATTGAATGCCTCTCTTATCTCGGGATTGGGGAAGGAGCAGGTGGGGAAACGTCCGTCGGGATTTTCCTGCACGGGCACTACCGTCACATCCTTAATTCCCATCATAGAAAGAATTCTTCTTACGGGCTTGTTTCCCGTACCGTTAAGAGGTGTATAAATTACGGAAAGATCGGTATTCTTTGCAACCTCGGGATTAATGCTTCTTGAGAGAACAAGCTCAAAATACTTGTCGAGGAAGCTGTCCTCAATAAACTCAATTATACCCTCTTCCACAGCCTTGTCAAAGTCGCAGGTCTTCACGTCCTCGAAAATATCGCAGTTATTGATATACTGAAGTGTTCTCTCTGCGGCTTCATCTGTCATCTGATAGCCTCTTTCGTCATAACACTTGTAGCCGTTGTACTTTGAGGGGTTGTGGCTTGCGGTAATAACGATACCCGAGGAGCAGGAAAGCTCCTTAACCGCATAGGCTACAATGGGAGTGGGCATAAGCTCCTTGAAAATATATACCTTTATGCCGTCTGCAGCAAGAACACATGCCGCCGCACGTGCAAACTTATCGGAATTGATTCTTGAGTCATAGCCTACCGCAACGGAAGGATTTGCAAATGCCTCGTTAAGATAGTTACTGAGTCCCTGAGTTGCCTGGGAAACGGTATACACGTTCATTCGGTTGGTACCGGCGCCGATAACTCCTCTGAGACCGCCCGTACCGAAGGTAAGATTCTGCCAGAAGCGGTCAAGAATCTCCTTTTCGTTACCCTCAACGGAAATAAGCTCATCAAGAACCTCTTTTTCCGTAGCCTTCTCTCTCCACAATGAATAAAGCTTATTTACATCGTTCATAAATATACCGCCTTTCGAAAAATATATGTTCATAGTAATTATATATCTTTAATTTGTAAATTACAAGAGAAAAAAGTAAACATAAATATCCGCTTCGTAGGGGAGGGGTCTCCCCTCCCGAAAAAAACGGACAAGAAGATTTCACTCTGAGGCTATACCGTACAATTAACCTTGTAGGGGTCGGTGCATGAACAAAGGTAATAAGGAAAATGTAATAGCGAAGAAGTTTCGTTTTTTGTGGCAGTTTCGTAAATCTCACATTGTAGGGGACGGCGTCCTCTGTCAACAGTAAGATTGTAAACACTTGTGCAAGAAGATAGGTTACAGTTTTGTCTTCTTGAATAAGTGCATTGGAATCCCGAACGGAGCGTAGCGGAGAGAGGGATTCCAATGCACTCTGCC
>JAZSIM010000044.1:0-3384 GCA_045533835.1 Acutalibacteraceae bacterium | reverse complement strand
CGGCGCATGCATCGGTGTGAGAGGTGACAGAATAAACAGAATCATCGCTCAGCTTTCAGGTGAGAAGATTGACATCGTGAAGTACAGCCAGGATCCCAGAGAGTATATAAGCGCTGCTCTTGCACCCGCAAAGATTCTCGGCGTTGAGATTCTTGACGAGGCAATGCACTCCTGCAGAGTTACCGTTCCCGAGGATCAGCTTTCCCTTGCAATCGGTAACAAGGGTCAGAATGCCCGTCTTGCAGCAAGACTTACAAAGTGGAAGATTGATATAGTTGCCCTTGACGGTCAGTTTGAATCAATGATTCAGCTTTAAGAGGTGACTTACGGTGCAGGTTAAAAAGCAACCTATGAGAAAATGCACGGGCTGTAACGAAATGAAGGAAAAAAGGGAGCTTGTGCGTATTGTAAGAGATCCCGAGGGTAATATCAGCGTTGACCTTACGGGAAAGAAATCGGGCAGAGGCGCATACATCTGTAAGGACAAGAAATGTCTTATGAAGGCTCAGAAGGCAAAAAGACTTGAGAAGGCCTTCCAATGCGACGTACCCGATGAAATTTATGAAAGACTTGAAGGGGAGATAACCGATGGCTGATATACTCGGATACTTAGGGCTTGCAAGAAGAGCGGGAAAATTGAGCATCGGTCACGATGCGGCGCTTCTCGCTGTCCGGAAGGGCACGGCTCATTTAGTGCTTCTGACTTCGGATGCCTCGCCCCGCCACGGAAGAGAGCTTGAGGCGGCAGGCTTTAAGGAGAAAACAGCGGTTATTCCCTATGATATGAATGAAACGGGCGTTGCCACAGGCAAGAAAAGCTGTATATACGCCCTGGAAGATGAAGGATTCGCAAAGGCAATTCTCAACACACTACTGAAGGAGGGTAAATAAGAATATGGCAAAATTCAAAATTTCGGATCTTGCAAAGGATTTCGGAGTAAAAAACAATACAATCATTGACTTACTCAAAGATTTCAGTGAAACCCCTAAAAAAGCCAATTCAAGCGTAGAAAACGAGGAGCTTGACTTTGTTTTCGAGCATTTTACAAAAACACATGAGGTAAAGGGCTTTGATGATTATTTTGCAATGAAGAAGCCCGAACCCAAAAAGGAAGAGCCCAAGGCTGAGGCTGAGCCTGAGAAGAACGCACCCAAGAAGGATGCTCCCAAAAAGGACGCTCCCAAGAAGGATGCTCCCAAGAAGGATGAGCCGGGGGCTGACTCGGCTCCCGAAAGAAAGCCCGCCGAGCGCCGTGACGATAACAGAAGGCAGAATAATAACAGGTCCGACAATCAGGGCAGAAGAAACGAGAATAAGGGCAATAATAACGGCAATAACAATAATAATAACGGCAATCAGCCCAATCTCAATCCCTTCAAGAAGAAGGAAAACAAGAATAAGGGCAATGCTGACGGTGTTATGCAGTCAAGAACAAAGGGTGAGAAGAAGACAGTCAACACCCGTGCCGAGGAGGTTGATCTTGACAAGTACAACGAGAAGTACGACCGTCTTTCCTCCGCTTCCATAAACGAGAGAGATGCTGATAACCGCAAGCAGAAGCTGAAGCAGAAGTCCCAGCAGTACAACAAGAAGCAGGGCACGCGCGCTCACAAGAAGGAAACCGAGCAGGAGCGTCTTAAGAGAATCCAGGAGGAGCGTTCAAAGAGAACAATCGTTGTTACGGTGGGCGATGAAATCACCGTAGGCGAGCTTGCCTCCCAGCTTAAGCTCACAGCCTCCGAGGTTATCAAGAAGCTCTTTATGTACGGTGTTATGGCCGGCATCAACGAAACAATCGACTTCGATACAGCCGAAATCGTAGCTACAGAGCTCGGTGCAAAGGTTGAAAGAGAGGTTGTTGTCACAATTGAGGACAGAATCATTGATGCATCCGAGGACGATGACAGCCTTCTTGAGCCCAGAAGCCCCGTTGTAGTTGTTATGGGTCACGTTGACCACGGTAAGACCTCAATTCTTGACGCTATCAGACATACTCAGGTTACCGCATCCGAATCGGGCGGTATCACACAGCACATCGGTGCTTACAGAGTAAATCTTGACGGCTCCGATATCACCTTCCTTGACACTCCCGGCCACGCAGCCTTCACGGAGATGAGAGCAAGAGGTGCAAAGGCAACCGATATTGCCGTTCTTGTTGTTGCTGCTGACGACGGTATCATGCCCCAGACGGTTGAAGCTATCAACCACGCAAAGGCAGCCGACGTTTCAATCATCGTTGCCATCAACAAGATGGATAAGCCTGCAGCACAGCCCGAAAAGGTGCTTCAGCAGCTTACCGAGTACGGTCTTGTTACTGAGGAATGGGGCGGTGAAACAATCTGCGTTCCCGTTTCCGCAAAAACTCATATGAATATAGATAAGCTTCTTGAGTCAATCCTTCTTGTTGCTGAAATGAAGGAGCTCAAGGCTAACCCCAACAGAGCTGCAAAGGGCGTTGTTATTGAAGCACGTCTTGACAAGGGCAAGGGTCCCATTGCCACTCTTCTTGTCCAGAACGGCACACTCAATAACGGAGATATCGTTGTTGCAGGTACATCCGTCGGCCGTATCCGTGTTATGACCGACTATAAGGGCAGACGCGTAAAGGAGGCAGGTCCCTCCGTTCCCGTTGAGGTTATGGGTCTTGCCGAGGTACCCAAGGCCGGCGATATGTTTGATGCTGTTTCCGACGAAAAGCTTGCTCGTGAGCTTGTTGAGCAGAGAAAGCAGAAGCTCAAGGATGAGCAGTTCAACGCATATAAGAAGGTTACTCTTGATACTCTTTTCTCAACACTTGAGGCAGGTGAGCTCAAGGACCTCAACATCATTGTCAAGGCTGACGTTCAGGGCTCCGTTGAGGCTCTCAAGCAGAATCTTGAAAAGCTCTCCAACAACGAGGTGCGCGTTAACGTTATCCACGGCGGTGTCGGTGCTATTTCCGAATCCGACGTTATGCTTGCAAACGCATCCAATGCTATCATTGTAGGCTTCCATGTCCGTCCCGACGCAAATGCTACCGCACACGCAGAGAGAGATCAGGTTGAAATGCGTATGTATTCAATCATCTATGACTGCATCGAGGACGTTCAGGCTGCTATCAAGGGTATGCTTGCTCCCAAGTTCCGTGACGTTGAGCTTGGCCGTGCAGAGGTCCGCCGTGTATTCAAGCTTTCAAGTGCAGGTACAATCGCAGGCTCCTACATCCTCAGCGGTAAGGTATCCCGTAACTGCAAGATCAGAGTTGTCCGTGACGGTATCGTTATTGCCGAGGACTCTATTGCATCCCTCAAGCGTGAAAAGGACGATGCAAAAGAGGTTATGTCCGGCTATGAGTGCGGTATCGGTCTTGAGAAGTACAACGACCTTAAGGAAGGCGACATCTT
>JAZSIM010000057.1:0-2937 GCA_045533835.1 Acutalibacteraceae bacterium | reverse complement strand
CCAGGGCATATTGATGCAGTTAACAGCACCGCATTCTGTAAGACCGTAGCCGGGCATAAGAGTTGCTTCTGCACCGTATTCATCCATAATATCATTGAACTTCTTTATAAAGTCAAGCGGAACATAGTCACCGCCTGCGAAAGCGTATCTGAGATATTTGAGGTGTTCACCCTTGAATTCGGGATGATCGAGCAGCTTACGGTACATATTAGGCACACCGATTACTTCATAGCACTTGTTTGCCTTGAGGTAGGAGATATATTCATCTGC
This sequence comes from Acutalibacteraceae bacterium, assembly GCA_045533835.1. Lineage (GTDB taxonomy): Bacteria > Bacillota > Clostridia > Oscillospirales > Acutalibacteraceae > RUG806. Next base: position 2,667 of record JAZSIM010000057.1, on the reverse strand, counting down.
TTCAAAACGAGCCATGGGAACGGATTTCCAGCCTGAAACCATTGTGGTTAAAAGACCTGCTACAAGACCGTATGCGTGGAAGAAGGGAAGTGCAAGAATCTTTGCATAGTAGCCGGGCTTGTGATCGGAGGGAGTTGCAGCGCCCAGTGCGTTCTTTGTAACCGCATTAAGTGCTGTTGAGGAGAGCATTATGAATCTGCTTACGCCTGTTGTTCCGCCGCCGTTCATATAAACAGCTGTAAGGTCGCCGCTTCTGTAAAGACCCTCTGTTTCCTGTCCGGAATACTTCTTGAGAATGTCACCGAAGAACTTGACCTCAAGTCCGTTTGCTGCTGCAATAGCCATAAACTTTTCGTCGGGACGGATATATGCCTTCTTTGCTACGGGTGCTGCATAAAGAAGGGGAGATGTGATGATAACGTCAAGATTTTCAATGGATTTGAGAGCAGCTGCATGCTGATGAAGGAACATCTCGTAAATAAGAACACCCTTTGACTTGGTGTAGGTTACGGAATTCTTCATTGCCTCGGGCGGGAAAAGGGGATGAATAAGGTTTGCGATACAGCCTATCTTATTAAGTGCATAAAGGCATACAACCTCTTCAATTGAGTTGGGTATGAAAAGGGAGTAAGCATCGCCGGGCTTCATGCCGAGCTCTTCCTTGAAGTATACTGCCATTGCCTCAACGTCATTGAAGAATTCGCTTCTCATGTGATCGGTAAGCTTGAACTGGAACATGGGATAGTCTTCCTTGTGGGGTGCAAGGCAGCACTTGAGGAATTCGTAGAGGTTCATATTACCGTATGCGGGTAATATCTCGTCCATTGTAAATCCGGGATAGTTGTTCATATGTTTTCTCCTGTCTTTTTAGTGGGAAATTTGTTGAATACTCGGTTATTCTATCCCGAAAACCGACAGAGTGTCAACAAACAGAAAACAGCAATTTGTGTTTTCTCCGACAACTTGTCGGAAGATTGTCGGAAAGTCACAAAATATTTAAGATTTGTTCAAAAAAAGTCAGCCTGAAATAGTAATAAAAAAGGTATTGACAAAGGATGATTTTTGTGTATAATAAACTTTGTTGTGGCCCAGTAGCTCAGTTGGTTAGAGCGCTAGCCTGTCACGCTAGAGGTCGACGGTTCGAGCCCGTTCTGGGTCGCCAGTTTTTAAAGTAAAAAGTAAAAGTGAATAGTGAAGAAGTAGCCTGTCGGAAGGCTTCGCCTTGAATTATAATTCAAGCCGTGAAACGGCTTCATACCGTGTCACTCTTCACTCTTACCTCTTACCTATTACTTCAACCCGCTGATATAGCTCAGTAGGTAGAGTGCATCCTTGGTAAGGATGAGGTCACCGGTTCAAATCCGGTTATCAGCTCCAAAAAATAAAGGACTTCGTAAGAAGTCCTTTATTTTTTGTGTTTGTGTCCGCAAGGACACAACTCCGTTTTGCAACTTTAGTTGCAAACTTCATTTGAGTGTGAGCTCAACTTCATTGTCCGCTTGCGGACACAAAACGAAGTTACACCTACGGTGCAAGCGAAGTTGCTTTCGGAAATGAAGTGTGCCTTCGGCACAATGAAGTTGCCCTTCGGACAAACGGAATTGACACCTGTACCCGATTGTATTTTCGCTTCAGGTGTGATATGATTGTATAGATAAATAAAAATTCGTAGAGGGTTGATATTTTATGGGGTATGAAGGTTCCTGGAGTGGTATGCGTAAGTATCTTGAAAAAGAAATGCTTGCAGAAAGTTTAAAAGGCAGAGTAAGATATTGGTGTACTACATATCCCGGTATGGATAGTTGTCGGATTTTTGAAATCTGCATTGATGATGTTTATAAGAAGCAATTTGCTTGGGATACATTGTATGCAGATATGTTAAATAAAAGAATTGATGATTCAGATATAACTTGGAGTAGTATGAGGCATTATGTAGATGATAATTCTGTTGAATTACGTGATGTTCATATCTGTGAAGATTTTTGTGATGCCCTTGCTGAATATCGCAATCAGGATATAAAGATTAGTATTCAATCCGACAACCCTATTGTAAGAATGTTCGCAATACTTGACCGCCGTGTAGGTAAGCGAACACTTGAAAGGCTGAAAGATACTTTAGATGAACAGCCCGAATGGTTAAGACAGTTTTACGCTTTAAGATTTGAAGCTGAAAATTTGTGATTTTATTGTGGTTCTAAAATGAGACGTACTGCCAAAAAATCCGACAAGTTTCTGCTTGTCGGATTTTTTTATCCAAGCCGACAGGCTTGGTATATCATCAACAATGGCAAAATTGCCATTGTTGTATCTCATCAGTCCGTCAGGACTGTATATCATCACGCTTTAGCGTGTATCAAAAAAAGCTTTCGCAATGACGATATACAAAACTTTGTTTTGATGATATGCAATTCCTTTCGGAATTGATGATATACAATGCTCCGCATTGATTTAGTCGCCCTTCGGATTTGTCCTTCTTTTGTTTTTTTCTTTTAATTTTTCTGTTTTTAACAAAAAAAGTTCTTGCATTTTGTGAATAAGTATGTTAATATAAGTACGAAATATCAATGGCGACCGAGCGGAAACACTCCGCTCGGTCTTTAATATGACTTGAAGGAAGTGATTTTCTTTGGCTGAAAAGAAGAAGGGCGGAAACGTAGTAAATGCCGT
>JAZSIM010000084.1:0-27491 GCA_045533835.1 Acutalibacteraceae bacterium | reverse complement strand
TGCTTTTCAAAAAAAGGATAAGTAACTGCTGCCAGTTGTACAGCGTAGATAAGCCAAAACAGCAAAGCCGATAAGAGCACCATTCCCCCGCCCTGCGGGCCAAACGGAGAATAAACGTTAAGACCGATGGTGTATTGGATTAGTGGTTTTCCTCCAAGAAAACGAACAAAAAAGAGCGCCGAATAAATCAGCGCTACCAACTGTGCGTTGCTCAAGCGCTCTCCTAAAATATTCTTGTTTCGCAAGAAAAACAAAAAAGCAAAAATCAATAGACAGGATGCCACCGCGGCACCATAATAGAGATAATTCAACGTATTTTCCTCCCGGGAAAGATTTCCAAAAAATCAGCCCCTATTTTGTTAAAAAAGGACTGATTTTACAATTTTCGTATTGGTCGGAGTGACAGGATTCGAACCTGCGGCCTCTTGGTCCCGAACCAAGCGCACTACCAAACTGTGCCACACCCGGATATATACTTAATAAAGCCCTATAATTATATCAAAACTTTTTCTCTATGTCAATTACTTTTGTGTGCAAGGGGAAACAGTTTTTTATCTGAGTAAAAAAATTTTTATTGCGTCTGTAAAATGGGTATGATATAATATGAATATATTATGTCAAAAATGTGAATTTTTCGAGGTGGAAGTATGCACCGTCATCTTATGGCAATGGGAACAAGTGAAGCTTTCGGAGTACCCATCGGAGAGCAGATACGACTTCTTAAAAAAACCGGCTTTGAGGGATTTTTTACCCCTTGGAAGAAGGAATATCCCATAGCCGATTGGGCGGCTCTTGCAAAGGAGCTCGGTATGATTTATCAGTCAATTCATGCGCCCTTCGGCGGTGTTGCCGATTTGTGGAGAAGTGACAAGGAAAAGGCTGAGGTGGCCGAAAAGGAGCTTATCGATTGTATACATTCCTGCAGCGAAAACGGTGTGGGGCTTATGATTTCTCATTGTTATATCGGCTTCGACGGTATTGTTGACATAACGGAAGAAGGGCTTGCGCGCTACGGCAGACTTATAGACGAAGCCGAAAGGTGCGGTGTCAACATTGCTTTTGAAAATACGGAAGGGGAGGAGTACCTTTTTGCTCTTCTTGATCGATACGGTGATAGGAAAAACATCGGCTTTTGTCTTGATACCGGGCACGAAATATGCTATAATTTCGGGAAAAACCTTCTTGAATTCTTCGGAGATAAGCTTATTGCAACCCATATAAATGATAACCTCGGCATAAAGGACTATAACGGAAAAATTTTTTGGCATGATGATCTGCATCTTCTGCCCTTTGACGGTATAAGGGACTGGCAGGAAACCGCAGACAGATTCAGGAAATGCGGATATAAGGGTATTCTTACCTTCGAGCTTTGTAAAACCTCAAAGCCTGACAGACATGAAAATGACAAATATGACAGAATGCCTCTTGAGGAGTATTTTGCAGAAGCCTATGCACGTGCCTGCCGCTTTGCAGCAATGATATGATTATTGTTTTCCGGTAAAAGGAAGAGTTGATATGATTTATGATGATCTGACAAAAATAAGGAATCTGAAGCATATGGTGGACTATGCTTCGGAGAATTTCCCCGAACGGGATTTTATTCAGTATAAAATCCCCGGTGGAATTGAGTCAAAATCCTACAAAAATTTAAAAACAGACTGCGATGCATTCAGCCTTATGCTTGAGAAAATGGGACTTCGCGGCGCTCATGTTGCGGTTATCGGTCCTACAAGCTACAACTGGATTGTTACGTATTTCGGTACGGTTGCAACAGAGAGCATAATTGTGCCTCTTGCAACGGCTGAAACCGTTGAAATGAATGTGAAGCTTATTGATTTTGCAGACGTTGACGTGCTTGTTTTCGATGAGAAAAACAAGCCTCTTTACGATGCCGTAAAGGAAAATCTTCACCGTGTAAAGCTGTTTATTTCGGTTGATAATACGTCGGCTAATGAAGACGTTATAAATTTCAGTGATATACTGAACTATTTCGGCGGAGTGTACGATAAAGAGCCTGACAGCGACAGCGTGTGTGCTATTATGTTCACTTCGGGTACAACGGGCTTTCCCAAGGGTGTAATGCTTACTCACAGAAATCTCGTTTATTCTGCAGCAAGCGTACATGTTGCCTGTCCCACAACAAAAATGTTCTGCTGTCTTCCTATTTATCACGGCTTCTGCTTTACTGCAAATATCACAAAAAGTATCTGCCGGGGAAAAACTGTCTGCGTAAACGACAGTCTTGCAAATCTTGTCCCGGACCTTCGTCTTTATAAGCCCGACAGCATCGTTGCCGTACCTCAGATTGTTAAAAAGCTGATGGCAGGTGCGCTGAAATATGCCGCTTCGAGGTCCGAGCTGACGGAAGAAGAGGCAGTAAGAGAATTTCTCGGCGGTAATATTATCGATATTATCTCCGGCGGTGCGCCGCTTGATGCGGCTCTGAATGAGCGCTTCAATGCGACAGGAGTGCTCGTTCTTAACGGCTACGGTATGACCGAATGCTCTCCCATAATTTCAAATAACGCCGTGGGTAATTTTCGTCACGGCTCTGTCGGTATGCCCATTCCCTGTATGGATGTGAAAATAAAAGACGGTGAGATTCTTGTAAAGGGACCCAGTGTTATGAAGGGATATTACAAAAATCCCGAAGCCACCGGGAATGCCTTTACTGATGACGGATATCTTCACACGGGTGACGTCGGTCACTTTGACGATGACGGTTTCCTTTATATAACCGGCAGATGTAAGAATCTTATCCTTCTTGATAACGGTGAGAATGTATCTGCAGAAATGCTTGAGGAGCGCTTTGCTTTTGAAAAGCTCGTTTCTGAGGTTGTGTGCTTCGGCGATAACGGGGCAATCTATGCGGAAATTTATCCCGATAAAACGTATATTGCAGAAAATAGTATTACTGATATTGACTCCGCTATGATTGAAATGCTTACCCGTGTAAACTCGGGGCTTGCAGTATTTCAGCGTATTTCAGCCTACATATTAAGGGATACTCCCTTTCCCAGAACGGCTTCCTCAAAAATCAAAAGAGGAAATCACGGAAAAGTAAAAAAGCCTGACCCCGTTATGCCTAAAACTCCCGGGGAGCAGGTGGTTTTTGATACTGTAAAAGAGCTTCTCGGAATAAAGGAGCTCAGCATGACGGATAATTTCTTTGCCGTCGGCGGAGATTCCCTTAATGCGGTTGAGCTTGCCGTTTCTCTTAATGTAAAGCCTCAGGCTATTTATGATAATCCATTCCTGTATGCGCTTGCGAATAAGCTTCTTGATTACACGGAAACGGAAGCAGACGGAATTCCCGATATAAATGAGCTTATTGCAAAAACAACGGGGACACCTGATACGGAAAAGAAATATAAAACTGTTCTGCTTACGGGGGCTACGGGCTTCCTCGGTGTTCATATATTAAAAGAGCTGACTGACAGAGGAGTAAAGGTTTACTGTCTTCTCAGAAATGAAAAAAAGCTTTCTTCTCAGCTACAGTATTATTTCGGCTGTGACAGTATAGAGGGAGCCGTGCCTGTAAAGGGCAACATTGAAGAGAGCGGCCTCGGTCTTTCACCGGATGAATATAACCGCCTTGCAAAGGAAACGGATGCGGTTTATCACGTTGCGGCAAATGTGCATCACGCAGGCGATTACTCGGAAATGCGTAAGACAAACGTAAACGGAACTGAAAATATAATTGAATTCTGCCTGACGGCAGGTGCTGTTCTGCATCATACCTCAACCGTCAGTCTGCACGGAGCTGCAACGGTCAGACAGACACGAAAGAATGCGGAATTTGACGAAACACTTCTTGATATCGGTCAGAAATACTGCGATAACGTGTATATTCACAGTAAATACCGCGCGGAAGAGGCAGTAATTAAGGCAAGAACAAGGGGGCTTCGTGCAAATATTTACCGTATAGGTAATCTTACATGGAGAGCATCCGACGGAAAATTCCAAAAGAATTCCGGGGATAACGGCTTTCTGCACCGTATTCACGCAATGCTTAAAATCGGTATTTATCACGAAAATCTCGATAAATATCCTATGGATTTAACTCCCGTTGATGAGTGCGCGGATGCATTTGTGCGTCTTTCAATGCTTGGTAAAACCAACGAAATATATCACCTTTTTAATCAGAATTATCTTGATTCCCGTGATTTGTTCAGGCTTCTCGGTGTGTCTTACCGCCATACTTCAACCCTCGAAATGATAGAAACTGCATTCGCAAACACCGATGACAGGGATATAAGTGTTTTGCTTTTCTATATGATAATTTCGGGAAGGTCACAGAATGTGCCGATGCGCAATGATTTCACGCTTTCGCGTCTTGAAAATACGGGCTTCAGGTGGAGTGTGCCCGACAAAGATTATCTTACGGCGGATCCCGATGGCGGAAGGGGCTTGTGTCTCGGCTTTACTCCCGTTGATATAAAGCCTATGAGAAAAACGGGAGGAGTGCTGAATTCCATACAGAAGCTTACTCTGGGTGTGCTTAAAAACGCATATCCTACGGACAGTAAGATTATAAAGGGGGCGGGAAAAATCTCTGAGCTCAATAAAGAGATTTCTGCCTTCGGTGTTAAAAAGCCTCTGGTGATTACGTTCCCGGACTCAGATACTATAGAGGGTATCGGTGACTTCCTTGACTCTCTTCGGAATTTTGCTGTTTATGACAGAATAGCAGGTGAGCCGACCGTTAAAAATACTGATGAGGCACTTGCTGTTTACATGGAAAACGGTTGCGACTGCGTTGTCGGTATCGGCGGAGGATCGGTGCTTGATACTGCAAAAATCACCGCTTTAAGAGCAAACAACAAGGACAGTGTAATTGATGATATCTGTAAGCTTGAAAGCGATGCAAATATGAGTGTGCCTCTTTTCCTTGTGCCCACAACCTCGGGAACAGGCTCTGAGGTTACATTCTTCGCCGTGGTGACGGAAGAAGATGAAAACAAAAAGCGTCCCTTTGTAAGTGATAAGTATCTCCCTGATGTGATTGTTCTCGACCCGTCGCTTACTCTTTCCGTGCCTCCGAGGAGTACTGCATATACGGGAATAGATGCTCTTTCACACGCTATTGAAAGCTACGTAAGCCTTTTTGCTTCATCCTTCCCGGAGGATGCGGAAGCAGCCCCCGCTGTCTGCAGAGATATTTTCGGAAATCTGCGTACTGCATTCAATAATCCTTCCGATATTGCTGCAAGGGAAGCACTTCAGACGGCATCCTTCAATGCAGGTCTTGCATTCAGAAGAATCGGAACGGGATATATTCACGCTATAGCCCACAGATTAGGTGAATTCTGTCATATTCCTCACGGGCTTGCGGTAGGAATTGCAATTGCACCCGTACTGAAGGCGTATCTGCCGTACGGTGCCGACAGGCTTTCCTCTCTTGCCGTTTTATCCGGAATCGGAAATGCAGGGGAGAGTGATGAGAAAAACGCTCTCAGCTTTATCTCTGCGGTTGAAGAGCTGCTTTGTGAGCTCGGAGTAAGTGCTGACGGTATTGCCTTTAACTGTGAAGACCTTGATGAAATTGTCAGAAGAGCACAGGAGGAAGCAAAAATCGTAGGCTATCCGAGGCCCTTCTGTGATAGCGAAGTAAAAAATATCATTCTTTCAATTTTTAACTGAAAAAAGACCGAAGCGGTAAATTTCCCGCTTCGGTTTTTTTATGCTTATTCTGTATTGCTGTCAGGGATTTCTGCGTTGATTTCTTCGGCTTTGAATATTTTTCTGAAGGAAAACAGTGCGGATACAATAAGAAGCAATACAATCAGATTAATTATACTTACGGGCACTAATATATATGCCGAAAGGTCATTTTGTGCCAATGTATCTGTATTAAGAATCAGATATGTCAGCAGAAAAATCATAGTTTCTGAGATAACATATATGTTTCTTCTTGTAATCAGCTTTTTGTCAAATTTTGAGCCTTCAGGCTGGTATTTTTCTGCAATATGGCTGATATCTGTAAATAACTGAAAATAAAAATAGATGTTTATGATAGTGATCACCGAAGTCAAGCGGCCTGCCATCAGAATTATCGCTGTATCTGTGAAGCTCAGAAGTAATTCAGCAGCTTCCCATACCGTGAGGAATATCCCTAAGGGCTTTAGCAGCCCTATTGTTTTACATTCATCCTTAAGTGAAATAACAGATAGGGTAATCAGGATAAAGCCCACGAAATCGGGAAGAATATCAAAGGGCCCGATTTTTATGTGGATAAGAATGAATATAAAGCCGTATGCGATATTTGATATTGCTTTATAAAGCTTTTCATTGGCTGTCATATCAATCAGTCCTTTCAAGCGTCAGTACTTCGGACGGTATCCCGTTTACATAAAGAACACCGTAAATAACGTCGGGAAGATAGTTCATTTTTTTCTTATATTCGGTTGTATGTCCGCCGCCGCTGAAGTGCTGAATATTATCCCAGTTTTCAGAAAGCGATTTTCCGGCAGAGGATTCACCTGTTGTGCTTGAGGACGAAAAATCTCCGCCGCTCAGAGTTTCCTTTATCTCTTGTGAAATATTCTCCCAGGCGCGAGTGTTTTTGAATCTGTCCATAGTGTCATTTGTAAGTTCAGGGGAAAACTCGGGCAAATCCCCTCTCTTTCCGGCTTTGCAGGAAAAGCCCAGGTGTGTTATTTCGGACTTTTTGTCTTCGGAGCCGTTATAAATACAGCGTGAGAAGGTATTCACGGTAACCTCAGAAAATGTCGCAGTAAGATAAGGCGAGTTGCTGTCTGATGCTTTTTCTTCGGGAGAGAAGCAAAGCTGATAATTTCTTTCGACCGTGAAATCACCCGATACGGCTGAATAAGTATATACCGGTAAATCCTCACAGCCCCAGTTCCACTGCATTTTATATGTGATTACATAGCTGAAGTCTGATTCCTCTGTTACAACCCATCTCTCATTTTCTTTGAAAATACGGATTTTCTGATATGCGATTTTTTGGTTATTATCTTCATCCGGATCGTGATAAGCTATACCGAAAACAAGCAACGCCGTGTATTCGTTTTTGCCTGTATTTTCAAGATTATAGATATGATACCGGTTATATGATGTCGGTGTGCCGTCAATATCAGCAATTAATTCCGTCGGTCTGCCGTTTGCAAGACTGTCATTAAGGGCTTGTTTAATTTCATTGTGCATTGATAAGGGTGCGCACAATGCTCTGAAAACTCCGTTATTCTTCAGAACAGCCTTTGCGTAGGCATCAATAGCCGCGGCAGGTGTCCGGCAGTAATAACACCTGGATGCGGCAAGTGCGACGTCAACGGAAGCCTTATCTGTCAGCTGAAGGTAGCCCTCGGGTACGGTAGTCGCACGGGTATTTACCAATAAAAATAATGCCGTAATAATGCTGATGCATATGCATATAAGTCTGTTATTGTCGGGATACTGTTTGAAACGGGCGATTGTTTCAATTCGTGAACGGATATTTTTGCCGCCGTTTGCAATTGCCGTAGATGCAAAGCATGAGGCATATTTTTCATTTGCCATAGACAGCAGTATGTTTCCGTATTCCCGTCTTTCTTCTCCCGAAAGCAGCGCGAGTACTCTTGAGTCACATAACTCCTCAATATCGTTTCTGATTTTATTGAAGATATACCATAGCAGGGGATTGCACCAATGAATTGAACGGAACAGAGAGATGGCAATACTCCATAAAGCATCCTTATATTTAAGATGTATAAGCTCGTGAAGAATAACCTTTTCATCGGGAAAAATCTCGGGCAGGATAAGAACCGGCTTTATAGTTCCGAAAACAAACGGGGCTGTGATTCCTTTTACTGTAACCGTTCTGCATTTTTTCAGAGAATATTTTTCGGCAATTTCATTTAATCTGTCAAAGTTTTCTCCGGATAAAGCAGATGCCTTTCCTGTAAGAATTCTGAGCTTAATATATGAAATGATATAATTAATCAGAAAAACGGAAACGCCGAGCAAATATACGAGAAACAGAATATCCGTAATGGTGAAGGAAAATGAAAAATCCGTAAGGGGTAAGAATAACGACGGTCTTGAAATTGTATTTTCTCCCGTCAGGAATGATTTCAGCAGCTCCGCGGCGAAGGGAACAGCTTCCGGATAAGTGAACGGGAAAATAAGGGTAATGCCGAGAATTCCCCATATTCCGAACTGCCATGCGGGCGGAAGCTTATCTCTGAAAATCCTTTTGATAATCAGTATATATAATCCTGTCAGGCCGGCAGTTGTACTTACGATAAGAAATTCAAAAATATCCCTCATATTTTACACCTCCATATCGTCAAGAATCTTCTTGAGTTTTTCTTTTTCTTCGGAAGTGAGTTTTTCCTCCTTTAAGAATGCGGCAATCATATCTCCTGCAGAGCCCTTATAAACACGGGATAAAAAGCTCTTTCTTTCGGATTTGCGGCATTCATCCTTTGAAACTGCCGCTTTGTAAATATGCGGATTTACGTCCTTGTCAATAAGAACCAGTTTTTTTGTTTCCATTCTTGTAAGATAAGTGTGAACGGTATTGCGTGTCCAGCCGGTATCGTCCTTAAGCATTTCGACGATTTCTCCAAGCTCGCTGCCGCCCGTTTTCCAAAGCACCTCAAGAACGGGCCATTCTTTCTCTGATAATTTCATAATAACTCCTCCTACAATTGTAGTATCTGACTATATACTACACTTGTAGTATGGTTCTGTCAATAGATTTTTGCAAAAAAAAAATACCGAACCGGAAAAAGCCGATTCGGTGTGTGCTTTATTGTGTTTCTCTGTTGTCCGGTATTTCTGAAGGCTCTTCGTTTATAGGTGCTTCGGGAAAACCGTAGGGGGGAACGCCTTCTGTGCTGAAGGGAGGTATATTATAGGAGCTGTAGGCTTGGTTTATTTCAGCGTCGCTTATAATTTTTCTCAGAGAGAAAAGGGAGATGAGAATAAGAATCATTGCGACGAGCATTGCCAGGCCCGAAACGAGAGAAAGAGCCATTGTAATAGCTGTAAGGATTTCGGGTATCTTATTAAGCGTCAACAGAACCGACAGCGACAAGCCGATGCTTACGGAACAGCACACGGCATAAATGTTTCTTGCAACAATAAGCCTGCGGTCAAGATTTTTGTCCTCCGGCTGATATCCGGCGGCAAGCTCACTTAAATCAGTAAGCAGGATAATATTGAAAATGAGAATGACAATGCCCATTGCCGTCGAAAGATAGCCCATAACGGTTGACATATAGCCGGCAGAAAGAAGACTTGTAAGAGTAAGCGCTTCCGTGAACCACAGCGATGCCGTCCATATTGAAATTATAATTGAAAGCGGCTTAAGCGCCTTCAGGTGAGCAAGCTTCCCTGCAAGAGTGCCGATTCCTATGGCAATCAGTATATATCCGACAAAATCGGGAAGAAGATCAATTGAATTTATCTTAAAATGAAAAAGGACAAAAACAAAGCCCCATGCAATCTGTGTGATGCCGCTCCTCAGAGAGGTATTTTCTGGCATATCAGAACACTCCTTTCTTAATAGGGTGACGGGAGCCTAACCCATCACGCCTGACAAACGATAATTTTCCGTTTGACTTTACCTCATTGCTTGAAATACTGACGCCTTTCAAGAATGAGTGTGAAACTATGCGGAATAAGACGACGAGCGAAACCGTAATGTGTTCGACTCCCGTCAGCCTAATTATAAATTTATTTTACACTTATGTCAATAATTGTTAATTCTTTTATGTTAAGGGCAATTTAATTGACAATGTTTTCCTTTTATTATAAAATTACTCTGTATTTTGATTTTTTACGGAGAGAATAATGAAAAAGAAGAAAAAAGAAAGGCAAAAAGCCCATATACTGAAAAATACAGCCTTTATGCTTGGCTGTGCCTTCAAGTGCGCGCCCTTGTCGGTAATACTTATCTACATAGAATATATCCTTGAAAACGTCTATTATTCCGTTGTGATAAACGTAATGTTTCTGGAAACTGCACTGTCCATTGTTGAGGGCAACGGTACCTTCAGGGAATTTGTAATAAGAATGAGTCTGATTGTAATAGGAAAGCTTGCAATTGACCTGTACGGCTATATTACGTTTTATACGGTCAGAACTAAGTTTGAGATTAAATGCGAAAGCTACATAAATTCGCTGATTTTCACAAAAGCACAGCAGGTGGAGCTTGGCTGCTATGAAAATCCCGATTTCTTTGATAACTATAACCGTGCTACATGGGTAGTGGAAAAGGGCGGCTTCAAGAGAATCATTGAGGGCTCAGCCTGGACTATAGGCTCCTTTGTGAGCATTGTGGCACTTGTCGGTTACCTTGTGTCAATCGACCCCTTCCTGCTGATTTTTATTCTCTGTCCCATTGTTGTTTTCTTTTTCAGAACACACAAGAATAATATTGAGCTTGAAAAAGAAAAGGATATGACTCCTTACGAAAGACAGAAGGATTACGTCAGAAGAACAATTCTTCTCAAGGATTTTGCAAAGGAAATCAAGACTACCAATATCTTTGCGGTTATAGATAAGCGTTTTCGCAGTGCAATAGCAAAAAATATTGAGGTGATAAAAAAGTACGGCTGGAAAATAGCACTTCTTGAATGTATATCGGACTATTTTGCAGAAATTATTCCCGTAACGGGTGGTTTTCTTTATGGCTGCTACAGACTGATAATAGCCGAAAACCTTCCTGTTTCCGAGTTTTCCGTGCTTATTTCCGCAATAACTACATGCAGAAACAAGCTGAACCACCTGGCACATTATTTTGCAATGCAGCAAAAGCATTGTCTGTGGGTGCAGAATTTAAGGGATTTCCTTGCTTATGAGCCGAAAATTCAGGGCGGTGAGCTTATACCGGGTGATTTCGAAAGCCTTGAGTTCAGAAACGTGTCCTTTCGCTACAGGGAGGATGGGGATGATATACTGAAAAATCTGTCCTTTGAAATAAAAAAAAGGCAGACCGTTGCGATAGTCGGTCATAACGGTGCAGGTAAAACCACCTTTTCAAAGCTTCTTATGCGTCTTTATGACGTAACGGAGGGTGAAATTTTATATAACGGAGTCAATATAAAGGAATATGACCTCATAAAATACCGCGAAAAATTTGCAAGTGTTTTTCAGGATTACCGTGTATTTGCCATGACTGTAGCCGAAAATGTTCTGACAGAGGAGGTTACGGAAGAAAACATAAATGATGCGGTAAATGCTCTGAAGCTGGCAGGTGTTTACGGGAAAATAGAAAAGCTTCCCGAAAAGGAAAATTCTGTCCTTACAAAGGAGTTTTCTCAGGACGGTGTGCTTTTGTCCGGAGGAGAAACCCAGAAGGTGACGATTTCACGCCTTTTTGCCAAGGACTTTGACATTGCAATCCTTGATGAGCCTTCTTCGGCTCTTGATCCGGTAGCAGAAAGCAAAATGTATGATGCTCTGGCAGAAGGCACAAGGGGTAAGACGGTGCTTTATATTTCCCATCGTCTTTCAAGCGCTACCAGATCCGACAATATTCTTGTATTTAACGGTGGCAGAATAACGGAGCAGGGAACTCACGAAAAGCTGATGGCGGACGGGGGAGAGTACAGCGAGATGTTTACCCTGCAGGCATCAGGCTATATTGAGGGGGTGACGGACTGTGAAGAATAATAATCGCGGTAAGGTAAAAGAGAACGCAAACGCCCTTAAAAATTATATATTTATGCTGAAATTCATAGGACGCCATACACCTTATATGCTTTTCGGCTATATGTTTTATGACGTGCTTGCAAATCTGCCCTGGACGCTTTCAAATGTTGTGCTTCTCAAATACATAATTGACGTTGTAATTGAGGGCTCGGGCTATGAGAGAATCATTTACGTTCTTGCCGCATTCGTAGTGTTCGTTATTATAACAAATCTTCTCACCACGACATTTTATGAGGCATCTATGCCGAAGCAGAGAGAAAAGCTCTATTTCAGCATATATAAGACCATTTACGAAAAAGCCGCAAAAATGGACTATGAATCGTATGATAATCCTGAGTTCTATAATGACCTTGTTCTTGCTATGACCTCAATGAATGAAAGAGCAAACAATGTTATGTCCAATGCTCAGGCCATAATTACCAATGTTGTCGGCGTTCTTACAATCGGTGCTGTTATTGTTACCATTGACCCTGCCTGCTTTATTTTTGTGTTCCTGTGTGTTGCAATAATGACACCTATAGGCCGCCTTATTGCTAAGGTCAATGTTGACAGAACAGAGGCTATGACTCCTCTTGACAGAAAGAATCTTTATTTCAGCCGTGTTTTTTATCTGCAGGATTATGCCAAGGAATTAAGGCTTTCCGGTGCGGGAAAAATGGTCGAGCGAAGATATAACAGGAATATAACCGACCGTTTAAACACAATTGCCCCGTATTTAAGACGTCAGTGGCAGCTGTATTTCTGTCAGGAATCTCTTCCGATGACGCTTCTTATCTATCTCGGAATTACTCTGTTTATGGGATATAAGGCTATTGTCACAAAGGAGGTCGGTTTGGGAGATTTTGCTGCAACCTTCAACGGAGCAGCCTCCATCAGTAACAGCGTTTTTGCAATAACAAGCTGGTTTGCAATTTCCTTCCGTGAAAACGGACTTTACGTGGAAAAATTCAAGCGCTTTATGAATGCAAAGGAAAAGATAATAAACGGTACGGATGACACCGTTTATAAAAAGCCCGTCACTATCAGGTTTGAAAACGTGTCATTCAAGTACCCCGGCACGGAAAAATATGTGCTCAAAAACATAAATCTTGAAATTTCTCCCTATAAAAAAATAGCCCTTGTCGGCTATAACGGAGCGGGTAAAACCACTCTTACAAATCTGCTTTTGCGTCTTTATGACGTGACCGACGGCAGAATTACACTTGACGGTAAGGATATAAGGGACTGGGATATTGCTTCATATCATAAGAACTTTGCCGCAGTATTTCAGGATTTCTCCCTTTTCGGTGCAACTCTCGGTGAAAACGTTTCGATGAATGACACTCCCGATGCCGGAAAGGTAAAGAATGCCCTTAAAACCGCAGGCTTTGAAAAAACTCTTTCTGACGGCACAGACAGCATACTTCTGCGAGAATTTGATGATAACGGTGTTTCACTTTCGGGGGGTGAAGCTCAGAAAATTGCGATTGCAAGAACATTCTATAAGGACTGCCCCTTTGCGGTTCTCGATGAGCCCAGCGCAAATCTTGACCCCGTAGCCGAGTATAATCTCAATCAGTCGATGTCAAGGGCTGCAGATGATAAGACCGTTATTTTTATCTCTCACCGTCTTTCAACCACGGTTATGGCTGATGAAATATTTATGCTTGAAAACGGTGAGATAATTGAGCATGGATCTCATGATGATTTGATGCAGGCTGATGGCAAATATGCATATATGTTCCGTCTTCAGGCAGAAAAATACAGCTCAAAAGAAAATTGATATTGATTTATTGCCGTTCTTTTAATATAATGAATGTGTAAAGAATGCTTCTTTGAAAGGAGAAAGATTATGAAAAAAATACTCAGTATTGCACTTATTCTTGTTGTTCTCGTTTCTGCTTTCGCAGCCTGCGGCACACCCGTAGAGGAAAGAATTGCAGGCAAGTGGACTTATCAGGAAACTGTCCTCGGAATAGTTACGGAAAAGACCTTTGTTTTCAATGCAGACGGTACGGGCACCGCTCCCGGTGAGATTACCGGTGACCTTATTCCTCTTGAGATGAAGTGGTCAATCAGTGAAAACGTGCTTACCATTGACAAGACTATAAGTAAAGAGCCTGTAACCTACACCTTCGTGCTTAAGGGGGATGTCCTTACACTTACAAAGGCAGACGGTACCGTGCTTACTCTTACAAGAGCAGTCGCAGCAGAATAATTGATACAGCATTCAGGCTCCGGTAAAACGGAGCCTTATGTTTTTTGTTGACATTATTTTCTGATATGTTAAAATTACCGTAACGACAATTTTTTTTGAGGTATTTATGGAAGTTTTTATCTGGGTAATGATAGGTATTGCCGCCGTAGCCGGACTTGACAGAATATCCGGCAATAAAATCGGTTTGGGAGCAGAGCTGGAAAGGGCAGTCTCAATGATAGCGCCCCTTGCTCTCTCCATGGCCGGTATTCTGGTGCTAGCTCCATCAATTTCACATCTTTTGCAGAATGTCAGCGGATATTTCCCCGATTTTCTTGATTTTTCGGTTGTTCCGTCATTGATATTCGCTAATGATATGGGCGGTGCACACCTGGCACACGACCTTGCAAAGGACGAGGCAATGGGCTACTTCAACGGACTTGTGACCGCCTCTATGATGGGCGCTACCGTTTCATTCACCATTCCGTTTTCAATCCAGGTAACAAAAAAAGAAAATCATTCCGATATCTTTTTCGGAATTCTCTGCGGTATGATTACCATTCCCGTCGGGCTTCTCGTATCGGGACTTATCGCAGGACTTGCTGTAACGGATCTGCTTCTTAATCTCATTCCGCTTATTCTGCTTGTCGCTGTTATCGGTGTCGGTATTATAAAGTTTGAAAAGATAACCATCAGGATTTTTTCGGTGCTCGCCCTTGTAATCAAGGCTGTTATTACTGCAGGACTTATCTTTGGTATAATTGAATTTTTAACAGGAAAAGCGCTTGTTCCCTATATGGATAACCTCACCAATGCAATGGATATTATCATCAACATTATGTGTATTATGGCAGGCGCACTTCCGCTTTTTTTCGTTCTCAAAAAGCTTCTTTCTCCCGTGCTTGAACGGCTCGGCAGTAAATTAGGCGTAAACGAAACCTCTGCCTTCGGTTTTCTTACAACAATCGGCACTTCTGTTCCTACATTTGAAATGATGGATAAGATGGATAAAAAGGGAATAGTGCTGAATTCCGCATTTGCTGTCAGTGCATCCTTTGCCTTTGTTGATCACCTTGCCTTTACGGTATCGTTCAATGAAAATTATATTCTTCCTATGATTGCCGGAAAGCTGATTTCAGGTGTACTTGCTGTTCTCGTTGCAAATATCCTCTTTGTAAGACGTGTAAAAAATGCACAAAAGGAGAATTGACATGAAGGTCCTGAAAAACCATATACGCATAGGTATTGAAAAGCCGTTTACCGTGCTTCATGTAAGCGATACCCATATAGCCTTCGCTGATAGCAGAAATGATGAAAGGAAGGTAAAGCTTGCAGAACATAGAACCAAGCATTTTTCCGAAGCACGCGAAAACCTTGAATTTATAAAAAATAAGTCAATATCCGAAAACAAAACAATTATCCATACCGGCGACCTTATTGATTTCGTGTCGGAGCTGAATATTGAAAAGGCTAAGGAATTTGTCGATTCTGTTGATATTTTTATGGCTGCGGGAAACCATGAATTCAGTCTTTACCTCGGTGAGGAAAAGGAAGATGCAGCCTACAGAAACAGAAGTCTTCCGAGGATTCAGTCCGTATTCAGGAACAATATAAGATTGTCCTCAAGGGAGATAAACGGTGTTCTGTTCATTGCCCTTGATAACTCATATTATCTTATTGATGAGGAGCAGCTTGATTTCCTGAAGATTGAATGCAATAAAGGTCTTCCCGTAATTCTTTGTATGCATACACCTCTTTATTCCCGTGAGCTTTATAAGTATATGAGAGAAAAAGAAGGGGACCCCGCTTACCTTATGTCTGTACCTGAGGAGCTTATGCAGGATTATTCCGAGGACAGATTTATTCAGCAGAGGCAGGATGCTTTAACGGCAGAGGCTTTTGAATTTATCATAAACTGTGATGCGATTAAAGCGCTGCTTACGGGACATATACACAGAGATTATGTGGAACTTATAAACGGTAAAATCCAGATTGCCTCCGATGTTTCAACTGTCAGGGAAATCTACATTGACTAAAGGATATTGATTTTTCTTTTACATGTACTTAATAAAAAAAGAAAATCTGCCGTAAATCAAAAAAATTATTGACAACACCCCCGTACTTGTGTATAATTCACCTTGTAGTAAGTACGGGGAAGTTAATTTTTCCTTTCACTATTGCTCAATTCTTCATATCCGGGGGCGTAGCTCAGCTGGGAGAGTGCTTGACTGGCAGTCAAGAGGTCATGGGTTCGATCCCCACCGTCTCCACCATGAAATCCGTAATCATTATGATTGCGGATTTTTTCTTGGTTAATAATAATTTTCTGTTTTAATCTAGATGCATTTTATAGAATTTTGCTTTAAAGGTCTGAGTACCGTCGAATGTACTGTATTCTCCAAAATGGTCGAATGCTAAACCACATTTTTCCATAACTCTGCCCGATGCAGGATTATCAACTGCGTGATTTGAAACAAAATCCTTTATTCCTTGTTCTTTATGTGCAAATTTAATCATTCGTTTTGTAGCTTCTGTGGTTAAACCTTTGTTCCAATAATCAGAACGGATATTGTAACCGAAACCCCAAGCACCAGGTTCTTTTTTATCAGGACCAATGCTACAGCTACCTATTAAAAGATTGCTTTCCTTAAGAACAATTCCCCAGTGAAAATTGTTGTCATCAGGAAGTATAATATTTATCCAATGCAATACCTCATCTGTATTTTTATAAAGGTTATACGGCATAAATTTATTGACCTTTTCATCACTCAACCACACGAAAGCCTCGTCTGCATCATCGGGGGTAATAGGGCGGAGAAGCATCCTTTCTGTTTCAAGAATAGGTGTGTTTTTTATGTATTTTATCTGTTTGATTTTTTGTTTGAGCGTCATCATTTTCGCCTCTTTTCTGTTTCAATCACTATAAACGGAACTGTCATTTCTTCCTCGGTAAGACCTGCGTGAACACCAACGAATTCGTGTTCTTCTCTTGCTGTAAATAATGTTTTTTCAGTTGTTGCTATAGCAAGAAAATCACCAACAAAACCATATGTTCTCGGATGGGGCTTACCATAGCCTAAAATGTTCTCTGAGAACACCTCTTCCTTTGTCATTAATCTGAATGAATCACCAAAATGTTTATTGAACTCGTCTTTGAAATTCTTCTGTAAGCCGTCTTTCACAAATAAGCTCATAGCTCTGCCCGGCTCAATTGATGGTGGTATTTTTAGCATATTGTAAAGCTTAGGATAGTCTTCAAGGAACAAATTCACACTGTCGCACAGTCCGTGGTCAGCAGTTATGATTACAAGGGAATCCTTTAATTTACCGCAAAGCTTTTCTACCTCGGTGTTAATATGCAAAATCTCTTTATATGCTTCAGGACTTTTTACTCCGTGACCGTGCATTGCTCCGTCAGGCTGATGCCAATATGCGTATATGTATTTCTTCTTTCTCTTTTTGGAAAGCTTGTATATAGTCTTGCAAATATCTTCAACACTTTTAATTCGGTATTTTGAAAAGAATGCTACACAGTAAGCACTTTTTCTGCCTTTGACCTTTTCAATTCTTTGCATAATGTTTTTGTAAGGAATGTATTTGTGAGCTACGTTGTATTTTGCGGCGGGCTCACCGTTCCTTTGCAAAGTGTTTTTGAAAACCGCAACGTTTTATCCTATTTCCTCAAAGTACAAGTCACAGCCAAGCCATCCACATTCCAATGGAGAATAGCCACTTAAAATGGATGTGGTTGCAGCAACAGTTGTTGACGGAAAAACTGAAGAAATATCGGTTATATAATGCTTTCTCAAAAAGTCATTTTCTTTGAGGTGGTAGTTAAGTGCCGAAGTTCCCAAACCGTCAAAAAGAATTACTATAATATTTTTGTAGTCTTTTTCGAGTAATTTATCAAATTCGGGCAAGGTCTTGTGTTGGCAGTCTTTAACACCAAAATGGTTTAAAACAGACGAAGCAATCGAAAGTATGCTTCTGTCGTAGTTTGGGTATTTAATCATAGTGTCTACTCCTTTCTCAGCACATCAAGTGTGTGGTGTGACATGCCTACTAAATCCTGTCTTTCACAGGTTTTGAAATGGTATCTAAGATATAAATCGTAGGTTTCATTGTCCATTTGGTCAACGGACTCTTTCATATGGCAAGTATAACCGTCTGTAGCAACAAAATGCAATCGTTCTACACCAAAACTCTTTGTTAAATCAAATATTTCGTTTTTGCTATACACCTTAAAAATACCATGTGGTGGAAAATGTGCTTCAAGTGTAACAGGGTCAAATTCGCCGTCTTCAATCAGTTTGTCAATTCTGTTATTCTTGAAGCAACAGAACATTGAGGGCTCAAGCATACAATATGCAACAAAGATGTATCCGTCAGGCTTTGTGATTCTGATTGCTTCAGATAGTGCTTTTTTCTGCTCTTCAAATGTATAGAGGTGATACATAGGTCCGAGCAAAAGTGTTATATCATAGCTGTTATCGGGATATTCAGATAAATCAAGAGCATTACCTTGTTTAATTCTGACATTTTCCCCGGGCAATGTTTTAGTTTTAAAAACCTCAATATTGTGCTCAATAAGCTCCATAGCATCAACCTCGAAGCCCTTTTGAGCAAAATAATGAGAGTATCTGCCTGTTGCAGCTCCGATTTCTATAATTTTCATACCGGATTTCAAGTATTGCTCAATGTATTTCACAGTTGTCAAAAATTCAACTCTGCCGTGCTTGGATAAAAGACGAACATCTTCATCGTGAGTGTTGTAATAATCAACAAGATAATCTCCTGTAAATTCGTGGTGCTTTTTGAAAAGTTTCTTTTTGATTAAGTTAAGTAATTTCATAGAGAAATCCTCCTTTGGATATAAAAAATAAACGGTGTAAGTTTCTGCAGCAACTTACACCGTTATAAACATATGGAAAAATAATATTATCTATCCCAAAATGAATATAGAGGTATAAGCCTGCCCATTGATGAATGATAATCATCCTGTGCAAGCCAATTCATATCCATATCAAGTTTTTTGAGAAGATATGCGTTCATAATAATACCTCAAATTGAATTTTGACAAGAATAACACATTGAATTTAGTTTGTCAAGTCCTTTTTAGTTTACACCACCTTATCCAATCCAACCATAAACTGCTCAAAGTCAATATTAAATTCAACTTTCAGTTTATACCCTCGGCTAACCTCAACCCGTTATGTGGGGTGCGTTTTTGCGTGTATTGGGAGAGCGCTACACTGGCAGTGTAGAGGTCAGCGGTTCGATCCCGCTATGCTCCATCAAAAAGACAGTCTTCGGGCTGTCTTTTTTTTATTGTAAAAAATGGGGATAGATTTATTTTGTTTGCTGTGGTAATATAAAGCTGAAGGAGGTGGAGCTATGGAAATGAAGTCGAAGAAAAATATCAGGAATATCAGCATCATTGCCGTAATTATGCTGTTTGCTTTTATATGCAGAGTGGTTGCATACAATATTGACGGGTTTTTTATAGCTACGCTTCTTGTTATGATAAGAAATGCAATGCACATTTCTCTTGTGGCAGTGTGGACTGTTTCAATTTATATGAGAGTTGTCAGCAAGCAGATAAGAAATATGCTCATTTCCGTCGGTCTTCTTATGATAGGGTGGATGGTCATAAGAACCTGTAAGATTGAGTTTCTTTATACGACCGATACGCTTACCCGTTACTTCTGGTATGCCTTTTATATACCTATGATTCTGATTCCGCTTATCGGTGTTTTTATAACTATGCATATCGGAAAATCCGATGATTATAAGCTGCCGTCTCTTTTCAGATTGTTTTATATTCCTGCTGCGTTGGTGATTCTGCTTGTTTTTACCAACGATTTTCACCGTCTTGTTTTTGATTTTCCGAACGGGATATTGTATTTTAATTCCGATTATACTTACGGTCCGCTGTTTTTTATCCCGTCCGGCTGGTTTACCGTTCTCGGCTTTTATTTTGTTGTAAAGCTTCTTCTTAAGGGTAAGGGCCCCGGTAACCGTATGTTTCAGCGGGTACATATTGCTATTATGGCAATTGCTGTGGTTTTCTGGTGCCTTTATGCCTTTACGGGTATTGATGCGGACCTTACAGCGGTTGACTGCGCACTTATTACACTTCTTCTTGAAAGTGCAATTCAGAGCGGTCTTATAAGAACAAGCACCAACTACAGAAAGCTGTTTGAGATATCAAGTGTAACGGCACAGATTTCTGACAGTAATTTCAATGTCTGTGTCCGTTCTGCAGAATCAGAAGTTTTTACAACCGATATTCTGAAAAGTGCCGTTTTGTCACCGCAGAATCTTGGAGATTATATTCTGAATGCCGAAAAAATATCGGGCGGATATGTTTACTGGCAGGATGACATAAAGTATATAACGGAGCTTATAGAAGCCTTACAGGAAACACAGAAGCAGCTCAGTGAAAACAACTTTCTTTTGCAGGCAGAGTATGAGCTCAAGGAAAACAGGGCCAAAACAGAAGAAAAAAACCGTCTGTTCAATAAGCTGATTTATGAAATTTCGCCGAAGCTTCTGAAGGCAGAAGAATTGTTAGCATTGGCTTCTTCGGATGAAAAAAACAAAAGAATGCATCTTGCAAAGCTTGCCGTAATAGGTGCATATATAAAAAGACGGGGAAACCTGTTTATAATTTCGGAGGACAGAAAAAAGATAAGATCCCGTGAAATAGAATTCTGCATAAATGAGTCCCTGGCGAATTTACGATTGCTTGATATTGTACCTTCATTTGTTTTCTGTCTTGATGAAGATATATCGTCAGCAGCAGCCGTAAAGATATATGATATATTTGAATTTTTCACCGAAGAGCTTCTTGATACTGTTAATGCTGTTTTTGTGAAAATATCAGAAAAAGAGAGCTTCATTTCAATGAGAATGATGTTTGGTGTTAAAAGTGCGAGGGATGAAATTCTTGCTGACAGCGAAATACTGAGCGGTGCTGATATAATTATTGAAAATTCCGATGATGATATAATTATAGATGTGCTCATCCCGAAGGAGGTAATGTGATATGATACCTTTTATCGGACTCGGCACTTATGTAAGAGCATTAGTTCTTACAATACTCTTTGTTGAGGTGTGTATTTCATCTTGTCTTACCATATGGAGCTTTATGCAGAAAAACCTGTTGCCGAAGATTATTTCACCGGTCTCAGCAATTTCAGCACTTCTGTTTATCTTGCCGTATTCCGCTTACATTTTGGCGGAAAAAAACGGCGTTTCAGTAAACGCGTACAGCTTTGTTGAAAAGCTTCTCAGTCTTCCTGCAATTGCAGTTATTTTGTTCGCAGCTATTGATGCAATTATAATTTCTGCACTTCTTATATTTTTCTTTATGGGAATCCGTAACGGAATATCTGCTTTTTCTGTTAAGGAAAGTGTTGATAAGCTTAAAACAGGAATATGCTTTTCGTATGAAAACGGAATGATAAAGCTTATTAATCACAGAATGGATGAGCTCAGCAGAATCATAACGGGAAAAGAAATGACAAATGCCCTTGACTTTATAAATTCTCTCAGAAGCAGAGAATGTCAGCCCGGAACAGAGGTCTTAAATAGCGATGATGATATAATGCTCCGTCTTCCCGATTATACCGTGTGGCGTTTTTCTGTTAAAAGAATAGGTAAAATGTACGAGATAACTGCTGCGGATACAACTGATTTATACAGAGTATCGGAGGATTTGAGGCTTTCAAACAGCGAGCTTAGAGAAATGAATGAGCGTCTTCTTAAATACGGGGAAAATGTTGATGAGCTTACAAAGTCCCGTGAGCGTCTTGAAACAAAGTACCGTATTCATGCAGAGCTGGGTAACGCTCTTCTTGCAACAAGACTGTATCTTCAGAACAATGACGGAAATTCCGATGAAATCATAAATATCTGGAAACGCAATATTACGGTGCTTGGTGTTAAAAATACCGAGGATACGGAATATAATGCCATAAACGGGCTTATTGAGGCGGCAAAGGCAGTAGGAATAAGAGTAATAATTTCAGGTGAAATGCCTGAAAAGGAACAGGTGAAGAAGCTTTTTACTGAAGCTACTGCCGAAGCTCTTACCAATGCCGTAAAGCACGCGGATGCCAAGCTTTTCAGTATTTCCTTTACCTCTGATCTTTTCAGCTTTACCGCTTCCTTTTCCAATGACGGCAAGAAAGCAGATAAGTCTTACTGTGAAGGCGGAGGACTGTCTGCACTCAGAAAAAAGACTGAGAATCTCGGCGGAAGAATGACAGTTAAAACCGAAAATGACTTTACTCTTATAATAACAGTCCCGAAATAAGGAGAACAGCTTATGATAAATGTACTGATAGTTGAAGACGACAGAATGGCAAGTAAGCTTCTTGAGGTTTTTTTACAGGACAGCGAGACTTATAAGGTTGTTTCCACTGTAGAAAGTGCTTCAATGGCAGAGCTTTTTTGCAGTAAAAAAATGTGCGATCTTATTCTTATGGACGTTTGCACATCAATGAATGCAAGCGGTCTTGATGCTGCCGAAAAAATTAAAGCCGTATATCCCGAAATAAAAATTATAATTATCACAAGCCAGCCCGAAATAAGCTTTCTTGAGAGGGCAAAGAGTATCGGCGTTGACAGCTTCTGGTATAAATCTCCCGTTGCAAGTGAGCTTATTGCTGTAATGGACAGTACGGTAAAGGGGGAGAATATTTATCCCGATATGACTCCGACTCTGCAGATGGGATACGCTCTCAGTATTGAGTTTACGGAAAGAGAGCTTGATGTTTTAAGAGAGCTGATTACCGGAGATACAAATAAAGAAATCGGAGACAGACTCAATATGTCACAGTATACTGTCCGTGACTATATTCAGAGTATGCTGGAAAAAACAGGCTTTCGCAGCCGAACGGAGCTTGCTGTGAAGGCAAGAGAAAGCGGACTTGTTATCAATCAGTAAAAGCGCAGACTCCCTATATTTGTAGGATGTTTTTTCTTTTACAATTAACTATAATTACTTTGAATAATACTAAGGAGAATGAAAAATGAAAAAATTTGTAATTATACTCACCGTACTTATGCTTATATTTGCATTTGCTTCCTGCGGAGGAAATGAAGAGGCAACAACTGTTGCAACAGAGGAAACAACAGCCGAGGAAACAACAGCCGCCGCAGAAGAGACTACTGCAGCCGATGAAACAACGGAAATTCCGAAAGAAGTAACTGCTGAAACAAAGAATGCCTCGGTAACGGTCGAGCAGGTTGAGGATATCGCAGGTGAATACGGTACAGTTTTCAATGCCTCTGCGGATGAATATGCATTTTACGCTGTTTTCAGAACCGATGTGAAAATCACCGATGTAAAGGTGCTTGGACTTACTTTTGTTGATGCAGACGAAAGCGGTGTTATTACCTTTGATAAGGAAGTGCTTCATACCGTTGATGAAATAGGTCCTGATTTCAATCTTGCCGTTCATCTTACGGCAGACGGCTCAATTCCCGCTTACGGCATTTCTTATGCTGATACCGACGGTACAATAAAAAGCTTCTCAGTTAATATGAGCGGCGAAGACGGCAGTCTTTATCTTGCAGAAATAAAGTAAATCTTATTTATATAGCGAAAGGCACTCTGATTCTGTCAGGGTGCCTTTTTGTTGTGTAAATGTAAACAAAATATTAATGGCTTTTTCTATGGATCCCCCCTACAAATGTAGGTGGCTATAAAAACGCTGTTGATATAAAATTCATTATGTACAGATATGTTTTTATACTAAAAAGACAAAGGAGAAAAACTTATGACTAAAGAAATTAAAGTGACCAGACGAATCATAAGCCTTGTAATGTGTCTGCTTATGATTGTCAGCATTATGCCGGTGTCCGTAAGTGCCGCAGGCGAAAAAGTCGGCGGTGTGAAAGCAGTGGCAACCAAAATTCATAATGTGGCGGGGGCTTATATGCCTGAGTTCACCACATTAAAAGTTCTTGATCCCTCAGGTGCTGTTACCGGTTATATGCCTGTAGCTTCGTACTTATATACGGATAAGACTGCTTCTTCTTATGTTGAGGCATATAAGCTTAAAACTGCCCCCGAAGAGGGCAAAACCTATTATGCTTACATCACAATTCCTGCCACCACAGGCGCAAATGATGTTAAGGCTTCACTTGTTGAGATTGAAATCGAAGGTTATGACATCGAATTTCTCGGTGCAAGTTTCTCAGGCTATAACGTTTTTATTAATTACACTATCAGAAAGACAGCCCGTGTATGCGGTGTTGAAGCAGAGGCTTCAGGTGTAGAGTACAACTCCTCATTAAGCGGTTATGCACCTGTATTCACAAAATTGGAATCGGTTATGTCAAACGGTTCTGTGACAGGCTATAATGCAAAAACAGGTGTTTTATATAAGTCTTATACATCAGGCACTTGGGGTGAAAAGCTTACAACTGCTCCTGTTGAAGGTGCAAGCTATTATTCTTATATAGATTTACAGAATCCTTTAGGTATCCACTATATTGAAGATTCCCTTGTTGATATAGAAATCGATGGCTATGATGTAGAATTCGTTGGCGCATACGAAAGAGATATGGGCTTCAGTATAATGGTAGTTTATTCAATTGTTCATAAGACACATACAGGCGGAACAGCGACCTGTACAGAAAAAGCAAAGTGCTCTGTTTGCGGAGAAGCTTATGGCTCAACAAAGTCACATAACCTTCAGAAGGTAGCAGCTGTTAAGCCCACCTGCACAGAGAAGGGTACTGTAGAGCATTACAAATGTACTGTCTGCGGTAAGCTCTTCAGCGATGCTGCAGGTAAAACTGCAATTACTGATGTAACTGCAAAGGCTACAGGTCACAAGCTTCAGAAGGTAGCAGCTGTTAAGCCCACCTGCACAGAGAAGGGTACTGTAGAGCATTATAAGTGTACTGTCTGCGGTAAGCTCTTCAGCGATGCTGCAGGTAAAACTGCAATTACTGATACAACAGTAAAAGCAACCGGTCACAGCTATGAATGGGTTGTAACAAAGCCCGCTCAGGTTGGTGTTGCCGGCGAACAGGCATTAACCTGTAAGGTATGTAAGGATGTTAAGGAAAAGAAGACCATCCCTGCACTTGAAGCAGAATATATGCTTGGTGACGTTGACTTTAATAAGAAGGTTGATGCAACAGATGCAAGACTTGCACTCCGTGCAGCAGTAGGTCTTGAAAAGCTTTCCGAAAAAGCTAAGAAGGCAGCAGACGTTGATAAGAATTCAGCTGTTAATGCAACAGACGCACGTCTTATTCTTCGTGCTGCAGTAGGTCTTGAAATCCTCAAATAAACTGCAAATAAAAACAACAACCGTCGGTGATATGCCGGCGGCTGTTGTTTTTTGAACAGCTCCTTGTGGAAATGCACAAAAGGCGGTATTTATTTTGTCTTATGCCCCCCTACAGTTGTAGGTATTTGAGAAAACCCGTTTATAATATAATTATTATAGCGAAACTGTATTTACGGAGATTATAAATGGAAAATTTAAAAAAACTGACAATACTGCACTCAAATGATATGCACGGTGACTTTCTTGCTGAGGAAATTGACGATAATTTAGTCGGCGGTGTTTCAATGCTTTCCGGTTATGTAAACAAGGTAAGGGAAGAAGAGAAAAACGTACTTTACTGTATAGCAGGGGATATGTTCCGCGGCTCTGTTATCGATTCCGAATTTCAGGGAACCTCAACTATAGAAATTATGAATCTTCTTGCTCCCGATGTTGTAACTGTCGGTAATCACGAAACAGACTACGGAATTGCACACCTTCTGTTTATCGAAAAATGCGCAACCTTTCCCATAATCAATGCAAATCTTCACGTTACAACAAACCACGCAAGACTTTTTAAGCCCTATCATATTGCCCGTGTTGACGGAATGAAAATTCTGTTCATCGGCATTCTGACGGAAGAGGTTCTTTCTCAGACAAAGAATGACGGACTTATAGGCTCCTTCGTTGATATTGATGAGGCAGCGGCAGAGGTAGGAAAAATCTGCAATACATATAATTCGGTTGATATTGACCTTACGGTGCTGCTTACTCATATAGGCTTTGAGGAAGACAAAAGGCTTGCTGAAAAGCTTGACCCCGCCTGGGGTGTTGATATGATTATCGGCGGACACTCACATACATTTATCGAAGAGCCTGCTGTAGTAAATGATGTTGTTATTGTTCAGGCAGGAACGGGAACTGATCTGATAGGCAGATTTGATATGCTTATTGATACAGAAAACAACTGTATTGATAGCTTCACGTGGAAAACGGTGCCCATTGATCAGACCCATTGTCAGAGAGATGCGGCTCTTGAAACTCTTATACGCTCATATAAAACAAAGACCGACAATAAATATAACAGGGTAGTCACAAGGCTCAAGAAAAAGCTACTCATCCTACCCGTATTCAGGAAACTGAGCTCGGCGGCTTGTTCTCTGATATTATGAAGGAAAGCATCGGTCTTGATGTTATGCTGTGAGGCTCGGGTGCTGTAAGAAACGCCGAAATCGGTCCTATCGTTCTTTATTCTGACTTGTGTGAGTGCTTCCCCTATGACGATCCCTTGTATATGCTTCGTGTTACGGGTGCACAGCTTAAAAGAATGATAAAGCATATGCTACGTGATGAGGTATGGGACGGCGCGCACTGTGAATTTTATCAGTTTTCAACGGGTGTCAGAGTGACCTACAGTAAATCACTTCACGATTTTGTGCGGTTTAACCTTAACGGTGAACCGATCGATGATAATAAGCTGTATAAAATAGGTCTTCAGCATTTCCATTTTCTGAATGTAGAAAACTTTTTTAATGTACCCTTAAGTGAAATTGAGAAAAACGGCAAGCCAAGAATGGTTTCAACCTCCTGCAGAGAAATTCTTGACGAATATCTGTCCGTTCATCCGAATCTTGAAAGAAGCATTACGGGCAGACTTATTATTGAAGATTGAGAGGAAAAAAATGAAATGGGTTAAAAAGGACAGCGGATTTCTGCTTTCATTTTTCATAAATCTTCTTTTTAATCTCGAATGGGCAATACCGGCAGTAATTTCATTCATTCTGCATTTTATATTCGGGATTTCACTTTGGTGGACGGCAGGCTTTATTGCACTATGGATAATAATCGTGCTTGCGAGAACCTCTCTTCTTTTTGCTCTCAACAGGGTAGGGAATATGCCCGAAAAGCAAAGAGAAAATAAAAATCCTTATTCAAGCGGTGCATATAAGCCTGCAGATAAGGAATAAATCAGTTAAATTGCATTTTTGTGCGATTAATAAATAACAGTTAATTAACCGAAAGGAGAAATAATTATGGGACTTATTAAAGCCGGAATCGGAGCATTGGGAGGCGTTTTAGCCGATCAATGGAAGGAATTTTTCACCTGCGATTCCATAAGCGACGATGTACTTATAGTAAAAGGACAGAAGAATGTATCGGGCAGAAGCTCAAACACAAAGGGCAGTGATAATGTTATCACTTCGGGCTCGGGTATTGTTGTCGCAGACGGTCAGTGTATGATCATCGTCGAGCAGGGCAAGGTAGTCGAGGTCTGTGCAGAGCCCGGACAGTTCACTTATGATGCTTCAACGGAGCCTTCAATCTTCTCAGGCTCATTCGGAGAAAGCCTCAAGGAA
>JAZSIM010000078.1:0-4755 GCA_045533835.1 Acutalibacteraceae bacterium | reverse complement strand
AATAGCGGATCTAAGAGTAATTTCGGAACAACAAAAGCTGCCCGAATGTATTTTTCAATGTCTGATCCGGGACCTAATGCTTTTGCAAATAACGAAACGACAGCACCTTCTTTTAATAAATAGTATCTTAATAAAGAAATTGTGCAGACACTGTTTGCACAATTTAACCATGCCTCGTGTAAAAATTTGCAACGCATAAACAAAGAAAAGCGAAATCGAGAAATCGGAAGAAATCTCGGTTCCGCTTTGATATTTTGCTAAAGAATTTTAAAGTGCAACAGCATCCTTTGCAACCTGCATTTCGATAGCTTGCTCTACATAACTGTTTAATGAAATGTTTTTAGCTGATGCACCAAGACTTGCTTTTCTGTGCAAGTCTGCAGTAATTCTCACATTAAAGCTGCCCTTGTACTGCTGTTGAGGTTCTTTTCCGTTTTCAGCACAAAATTCAAGTATAATAAAGTAAAACAGTTTAATACATCTTACATAAGCTACAGTTTGTAGAAATATTTTTTGATAATTGGGAGTATATAGTTGACAGTATATACGAATAAAATGAGCCTCCAAAAAAATACTCCTCGGAGGCTCAAAATATTGTATCGTAGATGAATTTGTGGTATAATTAGATATCAGCTTTCCATAAGCCGTGGAGATTGCAGTAAGCATAAGCTGCAACAGGTTTTTCATCAGAAAGAGCAAAGGTTACAACAGGATCCTTTCCGATTTCAAGGCATTTACGCTGACCTCCTCTGTCGGTCTGGAGATATACCCAAACGATGTGATGTTCTTCTGTCATAGGATGCTCAACGGAACCGATTGTAACGGTTACAGTATTGTTGTCAACACTTACTACCGGAATATGTTTTTCGTGGCTTGCTTCAACTGTACCCGGCTCAAGCTTTGTCATTTTCTGACCGCAGCACATCATAGGCACTCCTGCATCGTGAATCATACCGATTAAATTTCCGCAATGCTCACAGATATAAAATTTGTTGTTATCACACATGATAAACACCTCCGTATAATTATTTATCTATATTTTACCATAGATATGCAAAAAATGCAATTATAATTATGTGATAACATCACAGAAAATAAAAAAACTATAATATATAATACAACTAACATAGGAAAGGAGCTGATGTGAATATGACAGCTTTGAATAAAGATATAGTTTACGATATGATAATAGTTGGCGGAGGCCCGGGTGGATACACATCAGCACTTTATGCTGCAAGAGCCGGATTTAATGTCTTGGTTCTTGAAAAATTTTCAGCAGGCGGACAAATGGCGTTGACGCATCAAATTGACAATTATCCCGGATTTGAGGATGGAATTGACGGATTTTCGCTTGCTGATAAAATGAAAAAACAAGCGGAACGATTTGGTGCAAGAAGTGAAAATGCCGAAGTAATTAAAGTTAATCTTACGGTAAATCCAAAAGAAATAGAAACTGCAAAGGGAACATTTTTATCAAAAACAGTCCTACTCGCTTCAGGGGCGAACCCAAGAGAGCTTGGCGTTGACAAAGAAACTGAACTTATAGGACGAGGCGTTGCATACTGTGCCTCCTGTGACGGAATGTTTTACAGAGGCAAAACAGTTGTTGTGGTTGGCGGAGGAAATACTGCTGCTGCAGATGCAATTCTTCTAAGTCGTATTGCAAAAAAGGTTATCATTGTTCATCGCAGAGACACCCTAAAAGCAACAAGGATTTACCATGAGCCTTTAATGAATGCAGAAAATGTGGAGTTTAAATGGGATAGCACGGTTACGGAACTTTTGTATGAAGATAAAATAACAGGTGTTAAGATTAAAAATGTCAAAACAGGAGAAGAAAGCATAATTGATTGTGACGGTGTATTTGTAAGTGTGGGAAGAAAGCCTGCAACTGATTTTCTCGGAAGTCAACTTGATTTGGATGAGAACGGATACATCATTGCAGACGAAACAACAAAGACAAGCATCCCCGGTGTGTATGCTGTCGGCGATATAAGAACTAAACAGCTTCGTCAGGTAGTTACCGCTGTTTCGGATGGTGCAATGGCAGTTCATTCGGCGGAAGAATATCTTGCTGAAGAACATAAAGGGAGTGAAATTTAATGCAATATTTAATATCGTTTCTTGAAGGGATTATCACCTTTATATCGCCTTGCTTGCTTCCAATGCTGCCCATATACATTTCATATTTTGCAGGCGGCGGAGAAAGAACTACTGCAAAAACATTAAAGGGTGCTGTCGGCTTTGTAACAGGTTTCACCATTGTCTTTGTAATGCTTGGAGCATTGGCAGGAACAGTTGGAAGCTTCCTTCGTGAATACCAGACAACAGTAAACATCATTTCAGGACTGATTGTGATAATTTTCGGACTGAATTTTCTTGGAGTATTTAAACTAAATATCTTCAAAGGAAATCAGCGCTCTGTTAAAACAGATAATATGGGATTTTTCTCTGCAATGCTTTTTGGAATTATCTTTTCCGTAGGCTGGACTCCTTGTGTGGGAGCGTTCTTAGGCTCCGCATTGATGCTGGCATCTCAGCAAGGTCATATAGCAGAAGGAATGCTGATGCTGCTTAGTTATTCATTGGGACTTGGAATACCCTTTATACTAAGTGCGGTGCTGATTGACTACCTCAAATCAGCGTTTAACTGGATTAAGAGAAATTACAAAATCATTAACCTTATAAGCGGCAGCCTACTTGTTATAATTGGTATTATGATGGCAACAGGCACACTTGGGCAGCTTTTGAATCTGCTTGGTTAGGAGGAACTATGAAAAATAAGAAAACACTAATAATACTTATTCTTGCATTTGTTGTTCTGCTTGGTGGTGCGTATATTCTGTACTCTCAGCTTGGTGAGTCGCAGACACCCGATCAGCTTTCAGTTGAACAACAAGAGAATAATGAAACAGAAGAAAATCAAAAAACATTAGCACCGGATTTCACAGTTTATGATGCTGACGGAAATCAAGTTAAGCTGCATGACTTTATAGGTAAGCCAATAGTCCTCAATTTCTGGGCAAGCTGGTGCGGCCCCTGCCAGATGGAAATGCCGGACTTTCACGAAAAATATCTCGAGCTTGGTGATGAAATAAACTTCCTGATGGTAAACATGACTACCGGACGAGAAACCTTAGAGAGTGCAAAGAATTTTATCGCAGAAAAAGAATACACTTTCCCGGTATTTTATGATACAAAATCTTACGCTGCCGCAACATACGGAGCATATTCGCTTCCGACAACATATTTTATTGACGCAGAAGGCTATGCTATTGCTCAGGCTACAGGTGCTATTGACGGCGAAACATTGCTGCGTGGAATTGATATGATTAAATAAATTATCCGCCTGGGACAATCCTCGGCGGATTTTTTTCTGCTGTAAAATTCTTTGTTTTGTTTCTTGTATAAATCCGATTTTTGTGATACAATGAACAGAAAGTACAGATATACGAGGATAGCTATTATGGAATTTCAAAGCTACTTTCCAATATGGGATAAATTAAATAAAGCAGAGCAAGACCGTATCACAGGCAACTTGATTACCAGAAAGGTAACAAAAGGAACTGTAATTCATAACGGCAGTATGGAATGTACTGGGCTGCTTTTGATAAAGACCGGACAGCTTCGTGCATACATTCTTTCCGATGAAGGCAGAGAAATCACAATCTACCGTCTTTTCGACAGGGATATGTGCTTGTTTTCAGCCTCCTGTATTATGCGTTCTATTCAGTTTGATATAACAATTGAAGCCGAAAAGGATACCGATTTATGGATTATTCCGGCAGAGCTTTACCAGAGCATTATGAAAGAATCTGCACCCGTTGCCAATTACACAAATGAGCTTATGGCAACAAGATTTTCTGATGTAATGTGGCTGATAGAACAGATTATGTGGAAGAGTCTTGATAAGCGCTTGGCAGAATTTCTTCTTGAGGAAATTTCTATAGAGGGAACAGAAAAACTAAAAATTACCCACGAAACTATTGCAAATCATCTTGGCTCTCACCGTGAGGTAATGACGAGAATGCTCAAATATTTTCAAAATGAAGGAATGGTTAAGCTCTCCCGTGGTATGATAGAAATTACAGATTCTGAAAAGCTTGAAAGCTTAAGCGATGAATAAATGAATGTCCGCCGATAGTGCTATCCGGCGGACATTTTATGTTTACAGCAATGCAAGGATTGCTTCCTTTGGTTTTGCTCCCATTGATTGATTTATGATTTTGCCATCCTTGATAACCACCAGTGTCGGTATGCTCATAATACCGAACTGTCCTGCAAGTTCAGGCTGCTCGTCTACATTGACCTTGCCAACCTTGATGTCAGGGCGTTCCTCGGCGATTTCCTCTACGATGGGCACTACCATACGGCAAGGACCGCACCACGGTGCCCAGAAATCCAAGAGAACAGGTCTGTCTGAATTTAGAACTTCACTTTGAAAATTGTTTTTGTTAATATTTATAGCTGCCATATTGTTATCCTCCTTTTTCTTTTGTGTCTTTATATTACCACAACTTTTTATGCTTTTCTGTGATATTATCACATAAAATACATATAACCCCGTAACAAAATAAGACACGCCTTAAACAAAGAAAAGCGGAATCGAGAAATCGGAAGAAATCTCGGTTCCGCTTGTTTCATTTTACGGCAAAAATCCCGGCATGTTTTTATATCGGTTAACGCCGTGATTTGTTGAACGGATTAAAATATTCTCGGGGATTGTTGCAAGGAGTTTCTTTGTAAATGTGCCAT
>JAZSIM010000022.1:0-10258 GCA_045533835.1 Acutalibacteraceae bacterium | reverse complement strand
GGTACTGCCTATACCGCCGCTTATGCCCTGAAAAACGGGCTGGAGTTTGTCAATTTGTTTGATGAGATGATGTAAAAGCCACAACGCAAAACAAGGATTTTTTGAATTATCCAAAAAATGTCTTGACAAACAGAAGCGACCGTGATATAATGATACGGTCGATTTCGGGGTGTGGCACAGCTTGGTATGTGCGCGAGTTTCTGCGAAACGGTTTCGGGACCGTGGTCGCGGGTTCGAATCCCCGGGAAAAGAATTGAATATCGGGGTGTGGCACAGCTTGGTAGTGCGCTTGGTTCGGGACCAAGAGGTCGTGGGTTCGAATCCCGTCACTCGGACCAAAAATCCTCTGATACCTTTCGGTATCGGGGGATTTTTATTTTTTTGCCGAAAATTTCAGATGGGATTCGCGCCCCACGGCCTCTTGTCTGTCCCGAAGCAATGTGAGGGACCAGGTGACGGAGCCGAATGCTGTCGGTGACAGATGAAGCGAGGCGGAGGAGAAGAAAAATAAGAAGCGACACGCAGCGCTCCAAGCAAGTGTTGCGCCTATATTTTTCTTGGTTGAGTGGATTCGAATCCCGTCACTCGGACCATACAGCAGGTAGTTTAGGCTATCTGCTTTTTTATTTTATCTATAACAAGAATTTGAGCCGTACGAAAAAGTACGGCTCTGTTTTGCGGGTAATTATCAGAATTTTGTGATTGTTCCTGCATCATATGCAAAGGGCACGAAGCCTGCTTTAAGGGCTGGGCTGTTTTCTGCAAGAGTGAAATCTCTGTTTGCAGCATCTTTGAAAACAGGATCTTCAAAAACAGCATTGTTATAGTAACCTCTTGTTGTCATTATTACAAGTGTATGTCTTTCGGTAAGCTTCATCGATCTGCCTGAATACACATTTCCGCCGTTTGTGTAATCCCAGTACAGATTGCTGTCATCAACAAACCAATCTTTATTTACCGAGTCTTTGTACATAACTGTATTATCACCGACAAGAATGTTATTTGTGAGTGTAAGTGAATTGTGGTCCTCATTTCTTGTTATAATGAACTGACCTTCACCACCGAATGCAAATATATTGTTTCTGACAATGTTTTCTTTACCGTAATGCTGATGGAACGCCTGAGAAGAACAATCGTAAACAAGATTGTTTTCAACCGTCATGTAGCTTGACCCTTCGTCAAGATAGATACCCCAGCCGCCATAACCGTAGTCACCTTCATCACAGCCTACATTATAAATGATGTTACCGGAAATTACTGTATCCGGCTGAATACCAAGTGTATAAATACCTCCCATATCCGAAAGCCAGCCGTTACCGATATTGTAAATAAGGTTATCTTTTATCCTGATATTGTTTGTCGAATTATCAGCATAACCCCAGCTCCAACCAACTGAAATACCCGTGTACCAGCCGTCGTGAATTTCATTATTTGAAAGGTCACAATCAATTGCATGAGTGAGCAGTATGCCGATTGCATTGTTGAAAATTCTGCCGTAGTAACCGATATGACAGTCTTTTACATTGATGTTCTTTGTAGATGCAGGAACAACGAAATCACCGTGGATGAAAACTGCATTACCACCAATTTCATTAAACATACTGCTTGTAATGCTACAGTTCTGTGATGCATTTTCGAACTTTACTGCTGTGTATGAAATGTTTTCAAAGAAACAGTCCGTGAAGTTAATTCCCTCTGATGCAGAAATGAGGATTGCAGCAGGTACTTCAAATGCAGCCTGAGGATGCTCTCCGCCGTATTTAATATTGCCATACAAGGGATGTGTTTCGTTGAAGATGTCTTTGAAGAATGCACCGTCAACGGGCTCCCAGTCCGTGTTTATAAAATCAATGCCTCGGAATGTGATATTTTCTGAATTATTGAATGTAAATATTTGTTCTGTCAAACCTGCATAAAGTACTGTATTTTCTGTTGTATCACCCTCTTCGGGAATGTAATACAGCTTCTGTTCAGTTCTGTCAAGATACCATTCACCGGGAAGTGAAAGAGTTTCTTTAACATTTTCAAAAATATAGTTGTCATCAACTCTGAGTGTCATTGCCGTGGTTTTTGTTGTTTCTATTCTGCCGGTGGAAACATCAACAGAATGTAGCGGCAGGTGCTCATCACACCAGTAATGCATAACTATTGCTTCAACATCACCGATGTTTGCAAAATTCAGAACATTATCCTTGTGAGCGTAAAATGCAAGAGAATGGGTGAAGAATTCCACATTCCATTCTGAAGGAATTCCTTCATCTATAGCAGGATCTGCGATCTTGAAAACATTATTTTTAGGATACCGTGAGCGTGAAAGTCTTCTGTTGCCCTTGAAAAGTGAGCGAAAATAGTCTTCCTCGGAATTTATATCAACATCTGTAACAAAAGCATTGACACCATTGATCGTGGTTTCGCTCCAGCCGGAAATTTCCTTTGCCCCCGTAAATTCAACCTTTTCATCGGGGTAGGAACGGTAAAGCACATTCTGCTTATCTTCTGCAGTGAATTTCACTGTATCTCCGATGAAATATGTGCCTTCTCTGAACCATACTGTAATGAGTTCATCTGTGTCGATTGTTTTTACAAGCTCTTTTGCTTTTTCAAGTGTTGCAACGGGTGCATTAACTGTACCTTCATTTCTGTCATCACCGTCGGGAGCAACAATGATGTCAAATTCACCCATAACAAACTCACCTTCGTCAAAAGCAACTTTTTCTGTTTCTGCAGGCTCTAAGAAAACACCCTCAACAGGCTGTGCGGGGCAGAAAACCACAGAAAGCCATGTAATAATTGCCGTAAAGAATGCCATAATCTTTGTCATAACTTTTACCTCATTTCGAGCTGAATTATTTAGACCTGTCGTTAAATTTATTATAAATAAAATTAGCGACAAATTCAAGAGGAATATAACAATATGTATTCAGGTTGATTTGTTTTGCGGGTGAGAACGATTTTGTTTATTAAATAACAGAATGCCGAGCAGAGAATTTAACCTCTGCTCGGCACTACAGATTTTATTAATCTTCAATCTTTGCTAAGTTGTTCAATTATTTCTTTAAATTCATCTTTTGATTTAAAATCTTCTGACAACGGATAATGTTCAGACATCACAATTTTCATAAATTGCGATGCTGAAGTTTGACGATAAATAGTTCCGTAATTGTAAAATCTTTTTGCTTTTCCCGAAACATCGGTTGTATCATCAAGAACTTTGGCATATTTCGCAGCTTCTCCAAGATACTTCAGTGCCTTTTCATCGTTGCCGGTCTGATGATATAAATTCCCCAGATGACCAAGATTATAAAGCCTGTTATAACAGTTTTTGCCGAAATTTCCGTCAGGATAAATCAAATTTAAAAGGTTTTGCAAACTTTCATATTGAACCAATCTCTTATCCGCTGAATAATTCAGACAATAACCAAAAAGTTCTTCGTGAAGATGAAACATTAATTCTTCAAGAGTATTTTTATGAGTTGTATAATAATCCGTTCTGTCAAGAGCCATTATTTCTCTTGAATTACACATAGCAGGCAAAGTGTTTATGATATCGTTTGCCTGTTGCAGAAATTCTTCATAAACACCATATTTGCCATCTTCATTGCAGATACAATCATATTTCCATAAAAGATGTGAAATCATGATTGTCTTTGACCAGATTCTTATACTGTCGTCCGTGCAGTATTTCTGAATGCTGTCATATATTTTTGATATCTCTTCTGATGGTTTTTGATAATCTCCTGAAAGTATTTCAGAGATAGAAAGTGTACGGATTTTCACTTCCTGCAAAAGCTGCATATATCGAACCATAATACGAAAATCACCGGGAAACTCTTTTATGGCTTTCTTGTACTCATTGAAAATAGACGGTAAATCTTTCAGCTTCATAGTGTCACAAAGTTCAAGGTAAGAGTTGAGTTGTTGTTCATTCTGTATTTTACTGACACCCAGCAAATCGTCAACTGAAATATTAAAAAATGATGCTATTGAAGGAAGTAATGTTATATCGGGATAACCATCTCCACGTTCCCATCTGCTTACACTCTGAAAAGTAACACCTAAAAAATCAGCAAGTGTTTCCTGAGTGATGCCTTTTTCCTGTCTTAATCTTCTAATGTTTTCATTAAGGTATATTGTCATTTGTTTCACCCCTTAAAAAGATGCGTTATGATCTAATACTATAATAATAAACTTTTTGCATTAAAACAATAATGTATTAAGAGAACCGAATTCAAGTTATATAAGAATTATTCAATGCAAACAATAAGAAAACAATGCCGGTTGATTTGCCTTATTGGAATATGGTATAATCATGTTATAATAATTTCCGAGGTGACTTTGTTGTATTATCATGCATCACAGATTGGCGGTATTGAAGTTCTTGAACCGAGAGTATCAAACCACAATGCACCGCTTATATATTTTTCGACAAAAAGAGAAAATGTTCTTGTGTATTTGAGTAATGCTGTTGAAAAGTATTGTAAAGAAACAG
This sequence comes from Acutalibacteraceae bacterium, assembly GCA_045533835.1. GTDB lineage: Bacteria > Bacillota > Clostridia > Oscillospirales > Acutalibacteraceae > RUG806. The sequence goes on along the minus strand of JAZSIM010000022.1, from coordinate 5,769 downwards.
GATTTTCTCATAGCGATAAGTGGCACAAATGGGCAAGTTACGGCTTTGATGCTAACGGCATATTAACATTGGATGAATACTATCCTAATGCTATAGAAGATACGTATAAAGGTATTTCCGGGTATATTTATTATGTTGAATCCATTCAGGAAGATGAAAACAGTATCAATATCAGTAATGCTGTTACAACTTCAAAGCCTGCCATTGTAACAAATGTTGAATTTATAGAGGATGCATATTCGGAAATTATTAAGGCATCTGAAGCAGGGCTCATTAAAATCCGCAGATATGAAGATATGAGCGATAACATGTTATCTTGGATTGAAAACACAATCAAAAACGAATATGCAAATGCGGAAAACCAACCTGATTACAGATATTTTCTGAAAGCAAAGTTTTTCTTTTTAAAATAGCTATTATATTTTCCTGAAAAAGAAAAGGTGGTGTCGTTTTTTAGCGACACCACGAATTCTTTCAACTATGATTACATATTAACCTCCTGCGGAGGTTTTTCTCCGCAAGAGGATAAAGCAGCCGTGAAACACAGGGGCAATAATATACAAACAATACTTTTTAGCTTATTTATCAAAATCAGAATCCTTTAACGGCAAACGCTACAAGCTCGGTTGCGGATCTGTCTTCACGCTCGTCTGTCATAATTGTAAAGATGCTGCCGTCGGGAAGAACAGTTGAATCACAGAACCACGGATAATTTGTGGAGAAAATATCTCCGTCAGAAATCTCTGCAATGAAGTTGCAGCTGTTGTCCCAAACAAGAACATCTCTCATATTTCCGTCAAAGGCGATATAACCGTTTGCGGTCTGAGTAACAAATGTTACACTTCCGAGTCCCTCGCCTTCAGCATCACAGAGAGTATTCTGAAGAACACCGTCTTTGTTATAGATGAATACCTTGTGACCGCTGTCATCTGCGGCATTGGCACAAACATAAATATTGTTTTCATCAACACACAAGTGCATTATCGTATCTGCTTCGTTAAAGATTACGGGAGTTGCAGAGTATGTATCACCGCTGAAGCTGACGATTGCACACTCGTTTGATGTGAAATAATTTACGCCCCAGGCACCTGACGGATGAACAGCAAGATTGTCTATATCTTCATAGCTTGCAACAATACTGCCATCCTTGATACAAAGAATATCATTCATCGAACCGCTGACCCAGAGTGTGCCGTCTGCTGTTGCTTCAACTCTTTCATAATCATCCTCGGGGAGATCAACAGACCGGACAAAAGCCAGTTCGGAGCCGTTATAGTGACACTCACTAAGCTCGCCGTCAACAAGAACATACACTTTATCACCGATTGCAGCAACGGAGTGGTCAAATACTTCAAAGGTAGTAACAGGCACTTCAAAAGGAACAAAGGTTGAGCTGATTGTCAATGAGCCTGCCTGTACGCTTGCCGGTTCAGCAGAGAAGCGCTCGCCTTCCCACTCCCAGGGACCGTCAACGTTTCCGATGTCTTTGATGTCAAAGGTGATTCCCTCAATCAAAGCCCCGATGCGGGCATCATTGATGTCAGTTGCGTCAAACTCGACGTAAACAGATGCATTTGCACCTTCAATACGGTTGAAATAAACGAGAGTTTCTTCACCGTCATCATATCTGAGAAGGTCAACACCGCCGATTTTAACGGTTTCGTAAGCCTTGTCAACCTCATATTCATACTGATTGAAGCCGTAGTAAACAAGATCCTCTCGAAAATCGTAAGGCTCGTCAATTTCAACCTTGATTTCTGCCTCAATAAGATAATAATCCGTATTATCGGGGTCAAGCACCTGAAGAACTGCCTTTGCATATTCTTCTTCATTCTTGAAGTCCTCTTCAATGTTTATCCAGCCGTCGCTGAGCTTAATTGTAAAAAATGCGGTTTCAATGTCACCGCCGGAAACACCTGAAGGCTGTGTTGTTCCGTCGGTAGGATCGGGAGCTTTATCACCGCAGGCTGCAAGTGAAATTACCATTAAGAGTGCAATAAGTAATGCAAATACTTTTTTCATATAAAATTCTCCTTTTCTTTGAATTTTATTATGCCCAGGGGTCTTCTTCCACGGGCACGCGGATGTCGGCAAGACATTGGATTTCCACAAGGAACCACTGACCTGTCGAAGGTTTTTTACGAAGCTTTATCGGTCTGGGATTATCTGCGCCGCCGCTCTGAACATAGAGCGTTGCCCAGTTTTCGTCAGCAAAAGAATATGGGTTTTCAATAACCGTTATTTTATAGGGCGTATTGGGCTGATAGCCGTTGAGCGGAGTTGCCCCTTCAAAGAATGAGCGTGCCTTATAGCCCTCCGAACCGAGGTGTTCTTTGATGAACTGCTTTTCAAAGCCGCTGACTTCACCGGGTCCCTTGAGAAAGCTCAGCATCTCAATTGTTGCATCGGGGTTGTGCTCATAATTACATAAAGCTGCAAGAGTAAGTGCCGTTGTTTTAAAAGCAGAATCAAGGCTCGCTTCGGGGAGCGCCTGAAGCTCTGCAACACACTCGGGAAGTGCTGTAAAGGTAAAGGTTTCGGTATGATTTTTACTCTTACCCGCAGACTCAACAGTATTATTCACCGCGTTGCTTATTCCTTGTGAAACCTGTCTTTTAAGTGCAGCTTCTGCCTGTACTTTAAGTGAATCAAAAAGTCCCATAGGAAATCCCTCCGTCTAAGGTTTATTTTTTGTTTTCCTGCTTAGGCTTTTCCTTACGTTCAACGTTTTTGTAAAGGAAATTATCTGCACTGCCGGTAATAATCATACTGCCGGGACGCGTGTAAACAGTTGCGTTTTTCTGCATATGAACCGACTTGTTCTTAGCCGCAATTGAATTGATAATAAGAAAGCCTATAAGCAGACCGATTCCGAGAGAAACAGGAATCGCCATAATGCTCACACCGTCCTTTTCATCGGAGGTGTCCTCACCCTGTGTTTCGGATTCGGCAATTCCGGGTACTGTTCTGCCGTTTACGAGGATATCCTCTGCAGTCTTATAGTAGTCATAAACACCGCCGTAATAGCTTTCATTGGCGTCATAAGAAGACTGCATTTCACTGACTGCTTTGCTGTCAAAAATTTCGTCCGCATTACCAGATGTGAATACCGCATAAGTATTTTCACTGTCATTATGAAGAAGAACTAATCCGTTTTCGTTATCGGTATTATCAGTATATATCTTCTGTGCATATTCAATGTCTGACATTCCGTCTGTATCCTCTGTTATACAAAGCATAACACAGATTCCGTAAGAGCTTTCGATATCCTCGGCATAAGCCTCAAGCTCGTCAATTTCGCCATAGGTCAGCTTCCCCGCAGGGTCAGTAATGTACTGATATGTATAAGCCGCTGCAGAAATCATCAGAGTAAGGCTCATTATCACCGCAATAAGAATTGCAACAAATCTTTTCGTCATATTTCCGCACCTCCTTAAAGCAGCTCTATCAGCCATAAAAGACCGTAGATAAGAGCACCTATACCTGCACCGAGCAAAAGCGATGCCTTTGTAACGGCTTTTTTATCCGTTGGGATATTTCCGACAAATTTTCCTGTCTGTCCGTTCATTGCAAAGGTATATTTCTCACCGTTCCACTTCGTGTTGAGTATCCAAACAGGATAAAGTGCGTATTTGTATAAGCCGTTGGCAACATTCATATTGGCACCCTGATTTTCAACATCATCATAGCCCTTTACGGATTCTTTAAAAGAATCGATAATACTCTGCCTGATTCTTTCGTTTGCTCTGGGCATACTTTCTTCCGCAGTAACATCGTACTTGTCGGCAAGATAGCCTGCCAGGTATGCGGTGTTGAAATCAACAGCCTGCGACAAATCAAAGGGTTCGACGGATTCCATAAGATCATCGGGCATTTTTGTTGAGCCGTCAACGGGAATATTGTCAAAGCTGATGCTGCCGCTTCTGTAAACGTCAAAATATGAGGTTTCGGTGTAGTCGTAATTTGTATCCGACCATTTCTTTACCTTTTTTGCTTTGTAATTTGCGTTACCGACTGCATCACAGGTAAAGAGCCAATGGGGAACGTAAACGCCCTTGATTTCCTCAAGCCGGTTACCTGAAAGGAATGATTTCGGAACGAACTTTTTTGTTGAAATATGCTTTTTGAGTGCTTCCTTTGCCGTATTTTTATCAAGCTTAAAGGGTATAACCATATCAGGTCTGAGTGCACCCGAAAACTGACCTTTCATTACCACGGGGTTGTCACAATACGGACATTTTGTGGCACCTGTTGTAGAATCGGCAACAATTTCACCGCTGCAGGAATTGCAGACATAAACACACATTCCGTCTGTTTCATTTGGTGACCATTGGTTTTCCTGTGCAGCCCAGCTTATTGAATCTGCTTCCCGGGCAGTTTCATTGCTTAACTGATCAATTTCAAACTCAGTATCACAATAGGGGCATTTAAGCTTTTGCGTACCTGAGTCAAACTGTACTCCGCCGCCGCAACAAGGGCATTTTTGTTCAGTAATTGTTGACACTGTCAATCATCTCCTTTGCCGAAAATTTCATTATTAACAGCAATCTCATTTTGCTCTTCATATACCATTCCGTCTTTATCCGGAATAATCATAACATTTTTTACGTAATATATTACCCCGATTAAAACGATTACAAGAATAATGGCTACTGCAAATATGATTTTATTCTTCATTGTTATCCTCGCGGGGTACCGCAAGCCATACAGAATCTGCCGCCCTCATTCTGTGCGTTACAGGAAGGGCATATCCAAGTCTGTGCTACGGGCTGCTGTACGGGAGGCTGACCGTAAACAGGCTGCTGATTGTAGCCATGATTCATAGGCTGGTTATAGCCGCTATTCATAGGCTGACCGTAGCCGTTGTTCACAGGCTGATTGTATCCGTTAGCGGGAGCGTAGCCGTTATTTATGGGTTGATTATATCCGTTAGCGGGAGCATATCCGTTGTTCATCGGCTGATTATATGCATTCTGCTGAGCATAAGGACCGGGCTGACCGTAAGCACCTGCAGGAGCATAGCCCTGATTCACGGGCTGATTATAACCGTTATTCATCGGCATTCCTGCATTACCGTTTTGTGTAAGGTTGTTTATAATCTGCTGGGCAGTCTGCTGATAACGGTTATATTCCATTGTACCCATACCCTCAACATCGCTGTCATTGAGCTTTGCGGTTATTTCATCGAAGTAAGGATTGTTTACCTTGATGTCAATATAAAAATCATAAGTAAACTTGTATCTCGGGGGATTATAGCTTACCTGCTCTCCGTCTTTACCCTGTGTATAGATTTCGTCGCGGTCTTCCTCAACCCTGAGATTACATCCGGTAACGCTTGAAAGCGGAATAACATCGGGGTTTTCTTCGCTCCAGCTTCCGGGGTTACGGCGTGAAACAACAAAGCTCTGCTTCATAGGGTCAATGTAGATTTTATCATTCTCACCGAAAGTAAACATCGGTGTAAAGCCTGCAAGAACCTGCTTGTTCTGCTCTCTGTATGCAAGCTGTTGTTTGATTTCGTCAACCGTTGAGCTTCTTCTTTCACTGAAGAACGGAGAAAGCTTTTTTGCACAGTCCTTACACATATTTCCGTTTTCAAGCTTTCTGTTGCCGAGCAATCCTATTTTATCACCGCAGATATCACAATATTTTTTATCAAAAAGTCCCATTATATTTTCCTCCTAATAATTTATTTAGCATCGTTTACATCAAAAATGTCGCCGCATTCAGGACAGAATTTTGGCGGATTGTGGGGATCCTCGGGCTGCC
>JAZSIM010000055.1:0-9356 GCA_045533835.1 Acutalibacteraceae bacterium | reverse complement strand
ACTCTCATCACAATCCAGATTGACCAGATGCTTGCTGAAAAGTTCGGTATGGAATACACAGATTCAGACGGAACAAAGAAGAATCCGTACATCATTCACCGTACGTCAATCGGTTGCTATGAAAGAACACTTGCTCTTCTTATTGAAAAGTATGCAGGTGCATTCCCCGTATGGCTCGCTCCCGAGCAGGTTCGTATCCTTCCCATTGCTGACCGCCATCAGGATGCTGCTTACGCTGTCAAGAAGGCTCTTGAGGATGCAGGTATCGTAAAGGTGGATGTTGACACAAGAAGTGAAAAGCTCGGCTATAAGCTTCGTGAGGCTCAGCTTGAAAAGATTCCTTATATGCTCGTTGTGGGCGATAAGGAGGCAGAGGACTTTACGGTATCTGTAAGAAAGCGCGGACACGGCGACCAGGGCGTACAGCCTGTTGCAGACTTCATTAAGCTGATTTCAGAAGAAATCGCTACAAGAGTTATCTGGTAAAATACAAAATCTCTGCACCCTTTTTCGGATGCAGAGATTTTTTGAAAGGTAAGATAAAAATGAAAAAAGCATTATCTCTTATACTCGCATTGATAATGATTCTTACGGCCTTCCCTCTTACCTCCCTTGCTCTGGAGGAGCCTGCAATTTCAATGACGCCTCAGCTTACTGATGCGGTGTATGATTATCTTAACGAAATATATATTGAAAAATACCCCAAACTGGGACTTGAGTTTTCCTTCGGCAGTAAAGCTGACAAAGAGGTTCTGCAGACTCTTGCCGATAAAATTACAAAAAACTGTAAAACCGACAAGGAAAAGGCAGATGCGGTTGTAGGCTGGGCAGACAGAAATGTAAAGTATAAGTCATATACGGACGGAACCTATTATTTCCCGATTGACGTTTTTTATTACAGGACAGGCAACTGTCTGGGACTGGGTCTTTTTATTTCTCAGGTACTGCGCCTTGCAGGGGTGCCTGCAGTTTTCTGTGCAGGCTCACGAGGGGATATGAGAGATTTTATAGACCTCGGTAACCGTGAGGTTGACCACGGCTGGGTTATGATTTACTATAATGGTACTTGGAATCTTTATGACCCTCTTTTTGATGTTTTCGGAACAACGGACAGAGATTTTATTTCCCGTTGGTATTTCACCGACTTTATTGAGGGTGTATCACCCTATTACGAGGGAATGAACTGCGAATACGTCTATTACGGCGACAGCATTTTCTATATAGACGGCAGATTTATGCACTATAAAAGCGGAATGCCGGCTTCAGAATACTGGGGTAATGCGGCAGAGGGCGGCTCAAGCCTTAACGGCTGTGTGCCTTACTTTACAAAGAACAGGTTTGCGTCACCGGGCGGCGGAGGAGACGGATTTCAGTATCTTGAAAATCCGGGTCGCAGAGACAGTATGATAAATGACGAGTGCTACTCTGACGGATGGATAAACTACGGGGAAAATTTGGGCTATTATACAAGAGCCAACGGTATTATTGCAGGATGCACCGTAAAAGAATATAACGGAGAGTATCTGTTTCTGCCCTACGGTTCATCAGCGCAGAGGCTTCCCGGAAATGCGGATGACTATACCTTTACGTGGGGTGCTCCGACGTTTATTCTCGGAGAGGAGATAAATGCTCCCGAACCCCTGTGGGTGGAAAGTGAGCTTGCAAGAGGCAAGGTTATCACTTACGAGAGCCTTTATCCCGAGGTTGCCACTGTTTCTGCAACAGGGGAGATTACGGCATTTGCCGAAGGTTATGTGTCAATTTTGGTATGTTCAAGAGATTCTTATGATGATCCCGGTAACTATTGCGGTGATTTTATTGAATTTTATATTGCGAAAGAAAAAAGGGAGTATGATTACTCTGACAATATTTTCAATGTTGACGAAAACGAAAATAAGGAAATAAAGCCCCTTGGTGACAGCGGTATTGCAGCAAAGAGCGATACCTCAGTTGAAGACTTCCTTACGGATGTAAAGGGCGCTGTTGTAAGAGGTGTAAACGGTGAAGACCTTCAGAGTGACGCAAAGCTCGGAAGCGGTATGACCGTTTCTATGCCCGACGGCACCGAATATACCGTGGTTGTCAAGGGTGACCTTGATTCCGACGGCACGGTTTCTTCTTCTGATGCGAGACTAACCCTTCGTGCCTCTGTAGGACTTGAAAGCAATTCCTCTGAATGGTTTACAGATGCCGGCAATGTTGAAGCCGACAAGGACGGCAAAAAGCTTACCGCCTCTGATGCAAGGCTTATTCTCCGTGCAGTTGTAGGTCTTGAAAATCAGGTTTTATGGTTTGATGCAATTTAAAAAATATCGGTTCCGCAGAAATTTCTCTGCAGAACCGTTTTTTTATGTTATGTTTTTTTTGCTTTAGGGTAATTTCTTTCAAGGAAAACACCGTTTTTCAGCCCCTGGATTTCCTTGTCTGCTTCTGCCCTTTCCAGACGGTATTCCGCCCAGATGCAATACTGCTTTTCTTTTTCAATGCCGAGATAATGACGGCCGAGCTTCTTTGCAACGGCAAGGGTAGTGCCCGAGCCTGCGAAGGGGTCGAATACGGTATCTCCCTTATTGGAGCTTGCAAGAATCAGCTTTGCTATCAGCTTTTCGGGCTTCTGGGTAGGATGTGCCGTATTTTCGGACATAGACCAGAAGGGTACGGTGATATCATCCCAGAAATTAGAGGGGCAGGTGTCCCTGTATTTTCCTTCTGCAGATTCCTGCCAGTCCTTAGGGCTTCCGTCTGCACGGTAGGGGGCAAGCACTCTTCTTCTGACCTTTACGGCATTGAGATTAAAGGTATATTTGTCGGAATTGGTTGCAAACCATATATCCTCCATGCCGTTTTTCCAGTTTGCCCTTGCACCTCTGCCCTTTTCTCTCTGCCAGGTGATACGGTTTCTGACGGTGAAAAATTCACCGAGCACTCTTCCGACAATAAGGCTTGATTCCCAGTCGCAGCACACGTAAATCGTGCCGTTTTCCTTAAGCAGGGGCTTTACGGCAGCAAGCCATTTTCTTGTAAAGTCCTCGTATTCCTCTGCCTTTTTTTTGGAAAACGTGGTGCTTCCGTAGGTCTTTCTGAGATTATACGGAGGGTCGGCAATTATAAGGTCAATGCTTTTTGCGGGAAGACGGGGACAGACCCTGAAGGTGTCACCGAGTATGGTTTTGTCTGTGACCTGTGCAATATCCGTTACGGCTTTTCCAACCTTGATACAACGGCCGAGATATTCGCTGCCCTCTGTTACGGAAATATCTATGGTTTTGTTTCTTGATGCTTTTTCTTTTGACATTTCAGCTTATTTTATTCCGAACTGTTTGAGTCCCGACCATTTTACGCCCCAGGAGTTTGCCCAGCTTTCGCAGTAGAGCTTATAGTAGGAAACGTTGTTCTTCTTTCTGTAATCAGCGAAGAAATTGCACCAGATTGCAGAGGGAAGTGCCACAACAATCCAATAGAGAGGGCCTAAAAGCAGGCACTGAATGGTGTGTCCGTATTCGTGAATCTTTGTATTGTTTGTCCAGCCCTCAGCCTTACCCTCGGCAATGAAAATGAAAAGACCGAGAGAAAGTCCGCCCCAGTTACCGGGGATATAGGTAATGTAGGAATTTCTGAATTTTTCGGTGCGGTATTTTCTTTTAAGAATAAGGTAAATTATACCGCTGATTGCGTTTACGGGAAGACCCCAGGTAAACTGCACAAGGTAAAAAAGGAATTTTGCGAAGCCCTTTGTTGCTATAGATTTGTCAACGGGCTTTCTGATTCTGGCTCGTACCATATAAATCACACTCCATTTAAAAACATTATATATAATATTATTTCAATTTTCAATATAAAAACAAAATTATGTGCTTATTGATTTTTTTAAGGAAAAAAGATAAAATAAAAATATAAATACTTTCCTCAGGAGGAAAATATGCAATATCTCGTATCGTTTGTTGAGGGAATAATTACCTTCATTTCCCCTTGTCTTCTTCCTATGCTTCCCGTGTACCTCTCATATTTTGCAGGAGGAGGGGAGAGAAGCACGAAAAAGACCTTGACGGGAGCCGTCGGCTTCGTTCTCGGCTTTACCGCCGTTTTTACTGCTATGGGTGCCCTTGCAGGCACACTCGGAGGCTTTCTTAAGCAGTATGAAGCAATAGTCAATATAATCCTCGGGCTTATCGTTATTGTTTTCGGTCTTAATTATATTGGCGTTTTCAAGCTGAAAATATTTTCCGGAGCAAAAAGCCGTAAGGTAAAAACGGAAATGGGCTTTTTTTCTGCCTTTCTTTTCGGTGTAGTCTTTTCCGTGGGCTGGACACCCTGCGTCGGGGCATTTTTAGGGTCGGCTCTGGCTCTTGCCTCAAGTGAGGGCAATATAACAAAGGGCGTTATAATGCTCCTTCTTTATTCTCTCGGTCTCGGAGTCCCCTTCCTTCTGAGTGCCGTGCTGATAGACAAGCTTAAGGGCGCTTTTACCTTTATAAAGAAAAATTACAAGGTTATCAACACCGTCTGCGGAATATTCCTCGTTATTATCGGTGTTCTTATGATGACGGGGCTTATGAATAAATTTCTGACAATTCTCAGTTAAAGGAGAGTATATATGAAAAACAAATCTCTTATTGTTACAATTTTTGTGCTTGTCGCAATTATAGCTCTTGCGGCAGCCGTGTATCCCTCACTTGCAGACAAGGCAACGGAAACCACAACGGCAGAGCAGGGAAGTATCTCTGATACGGTGCAGTATCAGAAATACAAGGATGTTAAAATCTATGATAAGGAAGGAAAGGCTGTAATGCTTTCCGATTTTGAGGGTAAGCCCGTGATTCTCAATTTCTGGGCAACCTGGTGCGGCTACTGTGTTCAGGAAATGCCCGATTTTGAGGCAGCCTTCAAGGAATACGGTGAGGAAATTCAGTTTCTGATAATAAACACCGATGACGGTATCGGAAACGGTGAAAAATTTATTGCCGACAAGGGCTACACCTTCCCGACATACTATGACCTGGAATACAATGCCGCTATAACCTACGGTATCTCCGGTATACCCCGCACAATCGCAATCGACGCTGACGGTAACATCCGCTACAACCGCTCAGGTATGATAGATGCCGCCGCCCTCGAAAGTATTATAAATATGATAAAATAAAACTACAGAAATTGTTGTCCTGCAAAGCTGTACTGTAAATCCGGGCTTGTAGGGGAGGGCGTCCTCGACCTCCCGCAAGATGAATATGCGTACTTAGTCATATTTTATAAGGGGAACATTGTTATATTCCGCAATAATTTATACAGACATTTTGATATCTGCAGAACGGGACGTCGGGGACGCCGTCCCCTACAGGTAAAGACACGGTTTTTTGTGAAAAATGAGGCACGAAACAGCAGATTTGCCGTTTCGTGCCTTGTGGTTTTTTTTGTAAGGATTATCCGCAGAAGTGATGTGCATACTGGGCTGCACCGTCAGAGCCGATTGTGAGGGTTGTGCCGCCCATAAGACCGTCCTCATAGTAGCAGCCGTAGCCGAGCTTGAGAGAGTATGTAAGCTGAATTCCCTCGTAGTTTATTGAAGCGTTGCATACGTGGTCATGACCGAACATTACGTTCTTAGTGCTGCCGAGCTCCAGCATCTTATCTGTGAAGAAGTTGTTTACTGCACCGGGGCAGGGAGTTTCGTGGATAACGCCTGTTGCCTTGTCGGCATATTCGCCTGTCCATAAGCCGTCCTTTGCGTCTGCAAAAGTGATAGCACCTGCACAGTCGGGACAGCTGCCGTTCTTGAGCTGTGCCATTGTGAAGCTCTTGTCACAGGCTGCACAGTAATGTCCTTTATAGTAGGAATACCAGACTTCTTTTACTTCGTAAACGGGAATGTGCATAAATACAGAGCTTTCAACCTTCTTGCCCTCTGTTCTTTCGATGCCCTTTATAACCCATTCGTACCATTCAATCTGGTTTGCCCAGAGGTGGTCATAGCCTTCGATGTGGTTGCCGTTATCGTCGGTGTAGTCAACATCGTCGTGGGTGTCCATCATAATGATTGTGTGAACAACCTCACCGTTTTCTTCAACGTTTATAACGTAGTTGCCGTAGCCCATATCCTTGGGGCCGAATTTCCAGAGACAGTTTTCTGCTTCATTGAAAAGGTATCCGCACCAGAATTCGCTCATACAGCCCTGACCGTCGTGGTTGCCCATTACGGGTGCCCAGGGAATGCCGAGAGAATCAATGAAGTCAACAAGTGTTATGTAAGAAACAGTGTCCCATGCGTTGTCGCCTGTAAGAGTGATAAGGTCGGGCTGCTGTTCTGTAACTAACTTGTTGATCATTTCCTTGGCATATTCATATTCGGGATAGTAGTTTTCATCGTCTGAAATCTGAATGTCAGCAAGGTTCAGAACAACAAAATCCTTGTCTGCTTCTTTTTCAAGCACTATCGCATAATCTTCGGTATACTCTGTTTCTGCTGACCAGTCCTCAAAATACGCAGCCTGATTAAGGTGTGCGGGAATGGGAGCAAGAATCTGGGGGAGTGCAAAGAAGAATGCCATAACAAGCTTGAATACTGCTATAATTACGTCCATAGTTAAATCCTCCGTGTATTTTTATTGTGTTGTTATTTTACTATTGAGATGGTAAATTTTCAATATATATTAAAAGGTTGTAATGCTAAATCAGCAAAATGCTGAGGTTTCAGTGCAGTTGTTTGTACAAAAAGCCGAAAATTTAAAACACAATTGCATTAAAAAATGAAAAATGGTAGTATATACTAGAAAAAATATCCGGAGGGAAAATGAAATGAAGAAATTTATTGCTTTAATGCTTTCATTTGCAATGCTCCTTACTGTAGCTGTTATCCCCGTTTCTGCTGCAGAAGCAGGTGAAGAGCCTGCAGTAAAGACTGCAAATACCCTTGAAAGCGCTTTTGTTGACGGTGACGCTCTTATCGTTTTCGTAACTGGTATCGGACAGAGCTACTCCTACCGCTTTGACCAGAGCTACGTTGATAAGTACGGCGCATCACTTCAGGACTATGATGTTTACGCTGACCTTATTGCAAAAGGTGAGTATCAGACAAGATGGAATCTCTTCAACGATTTTGATGAGGCTTTCTCCAACACCCAGACAATCGGTGCTATCATTAACGTTGTTCTTGATCTTCTTGTTTCTGCATTCACAAGAAACTGCATTATCAGTGAAGAAGATGTAAAGACAATCGTACGCAACCTTTTCACCTTCAACCTTGTTGACGAAGAGGGCAATCCCCATCCCAGAGTTGTAACTCCCAGATACGCTATGTCTGTTGCACAGTATCCCTGGGCAGAGGGTGAAAACGGCGAAATGAGAAGCGAAGCAAGAGAGCGCTTCTTCTCCGCTATCCCCTGCGAAGACATCGCAAAGGAAAAGTTCGGTGAAAGATATGAAGAGTATCTTTATGTTTATAACTACAGCGCATTCTCTTACACATCAAAGAACGTAGAGGGGCTTCACGACTTTATCGAAACAATTCTCAAGACCAATACTGTAGGCGCAACAGAGGTTATCCTTGTTCCCATGAGCATGGGCGCTTCCGTTACAACTGCTTATCTTGATGCTTATCCCACAAGAGCAACAAGCCACGTTAAGAGAGTTATCGGTATCGTAGGTGCATGGGACGGCACAGAAATAATTGCTGATATGCTTACCCAGAATTACTGCGAGCCTCTTTCCGCAGACCTTTTCTATAACGGACTTATTTCCGACCTTGTTGGCGAGCCCTGGGGCTACGTTATAAACATAGCTCTCAGACTCTTCCCCAAGCAGGTTCTCCGTGATTTCATTGATATGGCACTCCGCGGTCTTGCATCAGATCTCTTCGGACCTACTCCCTCACTTGCAAATATGGCTCCTCTCGCAAGATACGAGGAGGTTATGGCTACAGGTTTTGTTTCCTCTCCCGTTGTAAAGGCAGAGGTTGACGCCTTCTATGAAGCAAAGTCAAGACTTCATACCGAAACAATTCCCGGACTTCAGGCTGAAGGCGTAGAATTCGCTTTCATTGCAGGTTACGGTCTTCCCTTCGGCGCATGCACAGCCGACTACAGCCTCTTTGGCTTTATGAAGCAGGGACCCATCACAAACTCTGACGAAATCATCAATATTGACTCTACAGCTCCCGGTACATCCTACGTTGCTTACAACACCAGATTTGAGGATACCGAAGGCAGAGAGCTTTCTCCCGACGGCTCAATTGATATTTCAACCTGCTATTATAAGGATACATCCTGGTTCTTCTACGGACAGAAGCACGAGCTTGAATACAATAACACAGCTCTTTCTCTTGCACTCAACCTTGCAACAGGCCACGTAACAGACGTAGCAAGCTGTGCAGATCCCGAGGGTGAATACTATTATCCTCAGTTCAACAACGCAAGAAACCTCAAGCCTCTCAAGTGGTACAAGGAAGACCTCCAGAGATACTGCGACGAAACAGGCTATGTTCCTGCTGCTGACGTTGAAGCTGCTTTTGCAAAGGCTGACGCTATGGCTGCCGTAACAGTAAACAATCCCGAAAAGGATGATGCTGTTCTCGCAGAGGTTGAAGCTAAGCTTGTTGAAATCGGTGTTTACGATGCTCCCACAGAGCCCGGCATAATGGATAAGCTTCTGAATGCAGGGCTCAAGGGTCTTAATGACCTCACCTATATGGTATTCGGACCTAAGGGCTTTATGGATTTCTATTACGATAAAATTGCAAAATAAAAAGTAACCGGAAAAAGGGGAGGCGCATAAAGCCTCCCCTTAAAATTTTACTGCCCGAGGGAAATTCCCACGGGCAGAAATTGTTTATTATACAGGAAATTGCTCGCATTGTGAGCAATTTAGCTTATAATTCGCCTGCGGCGTATTGAATGACGCAAGCTTATTGAACAAGAAACACCTACAGCCCCCAAGATTGGGGGTAGGGGGTTGATAAGTCGTAAGATTTTTTCTTATTATATAGGAAATTGCTCGCGTTGTGAGCAATTTAGCTTATAACAAGAAACACCTACAGCCCCCAAGATTGGGGGTAGGGGGTTGATAAATCATAAGATTTTTTCTTATATAAAGTAAATTACCCGCCCGTGAGCAATTATATCAGTCTTCCTCGTTTTTTATCTGTCTTATATCCTTAGCCTCGAAAAATAAAAGAGAGTATACGCCGATAAAGCGTGAGGATATTCTGTTTGAAATCTCTTCATCAATAATGTATACATACAAATTTGTGCTGATGATTGTGGGAAGACCGGTGTTGATTCTCGTATTGACTATATTATAGAGGGCGGAAACGGTGAATGACGTGGAAAATTCCGCGCCCAGATCGTCAATTACAAGCAGATCGCACT
>JAZSIM010000073.1:0-11809 GCA_045533835.1 Acutalibacteraceae bacterium | reverse complement strand
AATCCATAGTCTTTTCATTGATAAAACGGATATTAGCACCGAAACGCAATCCCTCCGGCTTACCAACCTTACGGTAATGCTCCTGAATTTCTTCGAGCACCTCCCAATCGCCTGACATGAAAATGTACCTTGAAACATTTGACGATTTTGCAAGAATTTCATCCATACGCGGACACATACCCTTACATTTAAATTCGACCTCAACGTTGATGTCGTAATCAACGGTTGATAACCAGGCATCAAATTCCGGGAAGGTGATCATATGGGTCACTCTGTCTTCGATGTAATCCGGCGGCGTAATCATACGTCTGCCTCCGTAATGCTCCGTCCAGGGATAAGGGGGATATTTAAGCTTGAGTGAATTGCGGTACGGTATATCGTATTTCTTAATCTGCTCAGCTGTCATATCTTTGAAAAAAGCATCACGATAACGTTCATGTGTCATATACCCCATATTATCGTTGTGAGTTACAATGATTTCCCCGTCGCCGCACAGCTGGATATCCATCTCAATACCCTCAAAGCCGAGCTCGGCAGCTTTTTTGAATGCTTCCAAGGAATTTTCGGGAGCAAACTGTGTAACTCCCGTGTGTGCAAATCTCATAGGCATTCCGCAATACTCTTTTTTCATTATTTTAGCCTCCTTATATCATTATAACACTGCACCGTTTTCTATAAGCTTTTTCTGCAATGCTTTTATATCAACCGTATGCACATTTTTATTTGTATTATGCGCAATAGCAACAGCTGTACCTGCAGCTTCACCCAGGCAACAGCAAATCGGCATTATTCTGATTGAAGCCTGAGCCTCGTGAGTAGCAGAGATACAACGGCCGGCAACAAGAAGATTATCATATTCCTTCGGCAGGAGGGTTCGGTAAGGAATAGTATAAATTTCTCCCTCTCCGAAATATCTGTGACTTGTTCCAGTACCGGTAGGACTGTGAATATCTATATCATAATTGCCGAGTGCAATTGAATCCTCAAATCGAGTGCAGTTTATAAGCTCATCACCGGTAAGGATGTGAACACCTTTAAGCTTTCTGCTTTCTCTGACACCGATATTTACAGCAACGGAAATTAAAGCACTTTCATGAAACGCATCTGAATTTTCTCTCAAAAAGCAGATAAGCTCGTGAATCTGTTTTCTTGCGATAACCTCCGCCTTGCTCACATCAAACGGATTAGTCGGGTTAAGCTTCACAACACGGGTTGAGTTAAAATGCAGAACATCCTCCCCCACGCCGAAGAAAACAAGAATGTTCTCTCTGGGATTTGTTATTTCTCCCTTTGCTTGCTTCTCCTTGTAAAGCTCTTGCAGACGGGGTCTTTCTTCGGTAAAAAGGTCAAGGTCAACACCGCTCATTCTGAAGCAGGTTGTCATCGGCTGACAAAGGCCGTCGCTTTCACGCCCCAATTGATAATCACAGCCCGCAAGATAAAATAGATCTCCGTCACCGGTAGCATCAATAAAGAAATCCGCTTCAACCGTTATTTTTTGTGCTTTTGCGGTGATTTCAACAGCTGTTATTTTTCTGTTATCGTTTTTCACATCATATACAACAGCGTGAAAAAGAACATCAACGCCGGCTTCCTCTGTCATATCATCAAGCACTATTTTTAAGTATTCCGAATTGAATTCGTGATCCTTGCAATCATCAACATATCTGTCGTGACGCTCTTTCATTTCTTTAAAAATGCCTTGCGAAAGATACTTTTTTGCAGCATCCTTTTCCTTGCTGTTCTTTGTCCAGTAAGGCATAAAGGGATAAACAAGATTGTTGGAGATTGCACCTGAAAGGCAGCCCGATTTTTCAACAAGCAATACCTTAAGCCCTTCACGGGCGGCACTTACCGCAGCTGCAACACCGCTGAGTCCTCCGCCTGCAACAACAAGATTGTATTTCATAAATTTCCTCCGGATATATTAACTTAAAATGTCATTTTACCGATAAAGCCGAAATTTCAGCGGCTTACTTATACCCGTTTATATCCTTATAAACACGTACATAATCTATCAGCCATTCTATAGGATATTCATTTTCAGGCTCATCCCAACCGCTGAAATCCGAGTTGATATACATAGACAGAATCATACACATTCTGTATTGGGGTGATTCCTCGGTCTGTGCCACTCTTTTTCCGTCCACATAAAAGGTTATTCCCTCGGGTCGCCAGTCAAATGCATAAGTGTGAAATTCCTTAACATATTTTCCTGATAAGCCCTTAAGGTTTATCTCACTTGACCATTCATTGAGATTCGGGTCATCCCAGGCGTGTACCTTGGGGTGAAATACTCCCGGATTATCAAAGAATGTTTCCAATACGTCTATTTCGCCATTCTGCTGAGAGCCTGTTCCGTCGGGGCCGGTATCATCCTGCGCACCGATAAGCCACCATGCAGCATATCCGCCGCCCTTGGTGTCAGGCATTTTCATTCGTATCTCAAAATAACCGTACTGAGTAGCATAGCCTTCAAAGGGCTCAACCTCCGTCTGCTGTGCTCCGCCCGGATGCAGATTATTCTTTTCCCAGGTCTGAATACCGTTAGCTATCCACAAAAGATTTTCGGGATCTGCCGAGCCCGGCTGCCCGCCGAAGTAATCAGGAGAATCCTTTGTGATATAGAGATTAAGACACCCGTTCTCTACCTTATATCTTGCAGACGAGCCTTCCGTATTAGCAGTACAATGAGGCAGATACTGAGGTAACCACAATTCTGTATCTAATTTGCCGTCATTGAATTCGGTGCTGAAATCAAGAACATAGCCTTCCTTTTCAGGAATGCCATTCTCAAGGTCGCTGTCTTCTGTAAAATTCACAGAACATCCCCCGAACAGCATAAATATAGTTAATACAAGCAACAAGGATATTTTCTTTCTTTTCATAACACATCGCCCCCTAAAAAATTCTGACTTACCGGAATAATTTTATCATACTTAATATTGAATTTCAATCAGCGGTTCAGAGCAGCTCATCCGAAAGACTGCTCCGTTTTTTTGTTCAGATAAAGCTTGCTCTGAAGCAGATAAACGGAATTTGTCTTACTACTTCTTAAAGCATATCTTTATCGGATGCTTTGGGTTTACTTGTATGTTTTTTTCATTAAAAATAACATTTTCTGCAGTAATATCAACTTCCGGATAAATCACCTTGTCCGCTTTCGTTACGATATCAAAGCAAAGCTTTGAGCTTTTGAAATCAATATCCTTCAGCGTTACATTCTCAGTGGGATAATCAGAACGAAGCAGAACGTCCACATCATTTTCAAGAACGATATTCTCAAGCGTGATTCCGCCTTGCGGAACGCAAACGCAACCGGGATAACAGCTTCGTGCATAGGTGTCGTAATTAAGACTTATCGCTATTGCTATATCACGCTTTTTCTGCAGTCTGCAGTTTCGTATCATTATATTGCGGCAGCCGCAGTTCAATTCTTCCGTATTACGCACAACAACCCAATTTATACCGTCGTATTCCATAATGCCTTTTTCGTGGCAAGGCGGCGTGTAAGAAGTATAAAGCCTTCCGTCCTTAGGATTCATCAGAACACGGTATGTTTTTCCGTTAACAGCAACAGTATCGGAGTGCTGAACCTGCATTCCCTTATACCAGCTGCACCAGGCGCCTCCGAGAATCCTGCAAAAAAATCCGGTTGTCGTATTGTCTTCCATATCGATGCAGTTTTCGATTATTCCGTTTTCAATCCAACCGACATGAGTGTTCGAAGTAGCATAATCAAAGGCATTAAGTGCAATAGGGTCATCAAATGTACGGAATTTGCCGTTGCTGATAACAAACCCGTCGCCCCAACCCAGATGAATTCCGTCTTTATTTCCTGTGACATATATGTCATTAAGAATTATATCCTTAAATGCACTTACCTGAATTGCATAGTCCTTTTCAAGCAGCCCGTGGCACTCAAATTTGTCAATTTTCAGATTTTCAACATAAATCATTGCAACCTGTGCCCGCAAGCCGGCAATACGACTGTTTACACCAAAGTCGCTGCTTTCAACACCGTTACATTCAAGATGTAAGCCGATAATTTCAATATTACGGTTATATTCCCCTTTAAGTGCGCCTTTGTTAATAAAAGCATTGCCGTTAACGCCGCTTTCAGATGCTTCACGTTGAAGAATAGCCCCCTCGCAGAACACAAGCCTTGTATTATCACCGATTTCAATTTGCTCGGAAATTTTATAAATACCGGGAACGGTAACATTAATTACACCGCACTTATCAACCGCCTTCTGCAGAGCCTCGGAGTTTTTATCCGCATTATTTTCAGGCAAAAATCCATATTCGTTAGCATTAATCATTGCTTTCATTCCTATATATTCTTATTTTTCGGACAATTATCACACATAACCGGAATTCACAATCCGAGGACTGTTCTCCGACAAAGCTTATGATGATTTATTCCCAATGTGCAATTGCTCTTTCCTTAACATTTCACCGTTGCTGTCCGTGAAAACAATTTCAATGCTTTCATCATTAAAAACATAACCGCAGCCGGCAAAATATGCAGGATTCTGCTTTTTAATTGTACTTCCGATTACAACGGGACAGACACTGCCGTTGGTGTTCCAGTCACTGTTTTCAGGATAATAGATATTCAGCTCGTGCGCGTGACCGCAGATCATAACCTCGGGCTCTACGTTTTCTCTGAGAAGCCTTGCCCATTCGGAAAAAATCTCCTGTTCAATATCAAAGGGAGGCTGATATCTGTGAACGAAAGCATTGTGAGAGATAACAAGCCTATGCTTTACCCCCTCGGCTTCGTATTCGTTTTCCTTATTCTCAATTATTCTTTTAAGAAACTCCGTCTGACGCTCTCTGAAAACATGGCAGGCAACAGAGAAGCCGTATTCAGGATGATCGTCGTTCTTGTCTTCACCGCAGTCAAGAAGAATTCCCCATATATTGCCAAGACGGAAGCTGTAATACGTATTGCCCAAATGAGTAGGTGTATATTCCGCAAACTTCTCAGCAAAATTTCCCCTTAAATCGTGATTGCCTCTTGAGAAGATAACAGGCTTTTCACCCTTTGTTAAACGAGCACAGATTTCATATATGTTCATAAAATTTTTCGGGTTACTGCTGTCCTCAATAACGTCACCGTTCAATATCAGAAAATCAATGTCACCAAAAGCCTCTGCTGCTTTTATCGGCTCTTCAATATGGTTGTGTGCATCGGCGATATGATATGCTCTGATGTTGTTTTCGGGAATGGGGTAAAACTTATATGTTTTTTCAAGCACCTTTTTCGTTTTTGAAAAGTAGGCCTTTCTTATGATAATAGGACGGATGTAAACCGTATATTCTTTGGCTTTATCAAGCTCACAGGCAGGCACTTCAACTTTGTGTATTTTATTCCTTGAGCACATAATTCCGTTTGATTCATCATAATAGAACTTATCTCCCACCTTTACAAAGAAAAAAACGGATTTTTCGCAGGGCATCATAATCTGATAGTATTTGTCAACCGCAAAAACTGCAGGGGTATGGTTAAAATATTGACTCATACAAAAATCTCCTTGCAACGAATTTTATTGATTAAGACAATATTATCACATCTTATAAGAAATTACAATCGTGTGCAGGTGTCAAAAGAATCAAGGCGGAGCCTTGTATATCATATCATCAAAACACAGTTTTGCATATCATCCTTACGAAAGCTTTTTTGATACACGCAAAAGCGTGATGATATACAGTCCTGACGTATTGATGATATACCATTGCTTTCGCAATGGATAAAAAAATCCAAGTCCGAAGGCTTGGATTTTTTTGTGTCTGTAGCTTGTTTTAGTCAGAATTAAAATGGTTCGACAAATTGAAATCTGCTGAACAGCAGGATAAACCCGTGTGCTGTCCTTACTGTCATTAACCTGCAAGAGCTCTTATTTTATACGGTCTTCGTTTTTACATATCCTATGATTTTATTTTATAGGCTGAATACGGAATGTGTATGTATAAACCTTGCCGGGCTTCAGCTTATATTTTTCACGCACCTGAGCATCACCCGGCATATCACCGCCGACACCGATACTGTTAAGATCAATATTGACTGTTGTAATATCCTTGTGTAACAACTGATGTATATGTTTTGCCTTCTGAAGCTCTTCCTGCGTGTAGTGCCAGGAGCTGAAGCAGATTGGTGTTTCTCCCATAGCTTCAAATCGAAGACCCGTTCCCTCTTTATTTCTGAATTCAACAAAGCGTACATCGGTACGGTTTGCATTCTCCTGGGGGCGCATATAATGGTGCTCAAGGTCTGCAACAGATTTTTCATGCAGGGTGATTTTTCCGCCTGTTTTGCGGTCAAAATATGTTTCGTGAGGCCCTCTGCCGTACCATCTGACCATATCAAACTCGCGAAGAATACCCATCTTTGTACCAAAGCGAAGAAGCTTGAACATCTTTGGTGTGCCCGTATGTGTGAGCTCTATGCTTCCGTCAGGGTTAATAACAAAGGCAGAGGTAACGCCCTTAAACAGTTTAACGCTCCAATTAACGTTTATTACAAGCTGACCTTTTTCGTTTTTGTCAACAGACTTTATGCTGCCCTTTGCCGTATTTGTTGCCCAACGCCAATTGAAATAGGGATTTATGGGAATAAGGAACGGCACAAAATTAAAATTAGAAATATCATTATCGGTAAGTGCACGGAAATAGTTGGGGGCAATGGACTCCTTAAGATATTCCTTGCCGTCATATTTAAGTGAAGTGATTTTGCCTTTAACAATCTGCAAATCAAAGCCTTCACCCTTAACATAAACTGCATTGCCGTTTCTATTAAATGATATTTCACCCTGAGCTGCAGTTTTTACAGAGGCCGCTTCCTTAACTATAAACTGATCAAAGCTCTGCTCATAGCCTGCCTCGCACCAGGGGTGGCTGTATTTATTAACAAACGAAATTATAAGCACACATTCTTTTTCCGGCAAGGCTGTAAGGTCATAAGGAACATTAAAATCAACCTGCGAAAGAGGCTCACAGTTAACGTCAACCGTTCCGCCCTGAATTTCAACGCCCTCTGCCTGCAAACTCCATTTAAACACGAAATCAGAAAGGTCGGTAAAAAGCTTTTTATTTATCAAGGTGTAAAGACCTGCATTGATATCCTTTTCTTTGACCTTAATTTCACAGTAAACCTTTTTCACCTCATAATATGAGGGATGAGGCTTACGGTCGGCAGCAATAATACCGTTTGCATTAAAATATGTATTAGAGCCCGTCATTGCAGTTGTGTTCGGCAAATGAGTATATCTGCCCGGCTCGTAGGGTTCAAAATCCGTACCATATAGCCATTGGTCGCCCTCGGGTGTTTTTTTGCGGATTGCCTGGTCAACAAAATCCCAGATATAACCGCCGTGCATATGGTCATATGCCTCAAAATCATCCATATATTCCTGGAAGTTGCCAAGACTGTTTTCCATAGAATGTGCATACTCGCAAAGCAAAACAGGTCTGCAATAGTCCTCTTTCTTTATGGGCTTTGAGTCTGCCGCAAGAGCATTGGCAATATTATCAAAAAGGGTAATTTCAATAGGCTCCTTATTGCAAAGCTTTTTCATTGCAGCTTCAACAGGATACATCCTTGAAATAACATCACTTTTTGTAAAATTGAAGTCACCCTCGTAATGGAACTGACGTGTGTTATCGAGTTTAAGAGCAGCCTTCTTCATTTCGGCAAAGTTGCTGCCGTCACCTGCCTCGTTACCCAAAGACCACATAAACACACAAGCGTGGTTTCTGTCACGAAGCACCATTCTTTCCATACGGTCAACAACCGCATCCGTCCAGACGGGGTTATCACCGGGAACACCCTTACGGCGCACACCGTGGGTTTCAAGGTCACATTCATCCATAACATAAAAGCCGTATTCATCACAAAGATCATAGAAATACGGATCATCGGGGTAATGTGATGTACGTATGGAATTGATGTTTGCATTTTTCATAAGATTAAGGTCCTGATGGTACCTTTCCTTAGGTACCGCCCAACCGTAATCAGGGTCAAAATCGTGGCGGTTAACACCACGCAGCATCATCTGTTTGCCGTTAAACAACAGCTTATCACCGATAATTTCAACCTTTTTAAAACCGAAGCGGATTGATTTACAGGTAGTTTTGCCGTCGTCTGTTATTGTAAGAAGCAATTTGTAAAGATAAGGACTTTCAGCAGACCATTTCTTCGGGTTTTCAATAAGCTTTGTAAAAACAAGCTTTGATGATCCGTCTGTTTCACCTTCGCCCATAAGAATTCTGTCATCCCCGTCAATAATTTCTGCTTTCACCGTGGCACAGCCTGCCCCATCATAATTATTGACCTGAATTTCAAGTGCAGTGTTACTGTTTTTATACTCAGCATCCAAGTCGGTTGTAATGTAAAAATCACGCAGGCATTTTTTTGGCTCGGCATAGATATATACCTCACGATAAAGACCGCAAAGAAGCCACATATCCTGGTTTTCGAGATATGCACCGTCAGAAAAACGATAGCATTTTACTGCAACCTTATTAGTCCCCCCATGCACAAATTTTGTAACATCAAATTCATGAGGAGTCATAGAGCCCTGTGAATAGCCGACATACTCACCGTTAACATAAACCTCAATTGCAGATTTTGCGGCACCAAAGTGCATAAAAATCTGTTGACCGTCAAAATGCTCAGGCATATCAAAATCGCGGATATACAATCCGATTTCCTGCATCTTGTGATCAATTGACGGAATTTTACTCTTTTTACGGCTTAAGGCACGGCAATATGTACTTGCATAATAATAGGGGTAGCTGCCTGTTTCCTGCCCCATCTGCCAGACTGAAGGGACCTTTATTTCATCCCAGGCTGAAGCGTCAAAATCATTTGACATAAAGTCCTCCGGACAATTATCAAGACCTCTTTGCCAACGGAATTTCCACATGCCGTTAAGAGTCATTTTGGACTCAGGCACTTTTCTTTCGAGCGCATCTGCCTCGTTATTATAAGAAAAGGCTATTGTATGTCCATCCTCTTTATTCCTTTTAATTACAGCGGGATTTTCCCAATCAAATTTATACTTTTCCATTCCTTGCACCTCTTTGCTTCTGCTTATCAGATTATTGTTTATCACAATGATTATATCACATATACCAAAATATAAAAATGTTTTTATTTTTCTTTAATAAGCACCATACTGTAAAGCTCCAGTTCAAATGAAAGATTATCTGTAACTGCTACAAGCTCCCCGTTATGCCCGTTATCAACCTTATAAATATCGTATGAACCCTTTTTACCTAAATCCAACGAAATCTCTTTATTGGGCAAAGAGTCATTATCGCTATAATAAGTAAGTATAATTGTTGCTTTCCCGTTTTTATCCGCACCGCAAAGAGAATAGATATTTTCAATCTCATTCTGGGAGGTTATTTCCTTTTCGCAATCATAAAGGAGGCCGTACCAATAAAAAGCATAGTATCCCTTTAACTTTTCATAAGTATAAAAATCAAAAACACCATTAAAAGCCGAGGGACGAGTGTCGTAATACATAAGCATATCAACGGGAGAATGCTGAGATGTGCACATACAAGCTAATGTGAACGATGCACCCTTAATTCCGTGGATTGCTTTAACAGAGTAAACAAACTCTTCCTCCCACCCTTTTACGTAGTTCCATTCATTGAGTATGCTTTCTGAATTTTCATAACCATATTTGTTTAAAAGAGTTTTTATTCTTTCTGCCTTTTGAGCCATATGCGCAGGCTCTGTGCAATAAATATGCCAGGAAAAGAAATCAAGCGGGACTTTTCTGTTTTTCATTTCCTGAAGAAAATCCTCTGCCCATTCTTCATTATGTGCAAGTGCAGGCCCACCTATTTTCAAATCAGGAAAACATTCTTTAAGATGCATTGCGGTAATTTCATACAAATTAAAAAATTCGGCTTTTGTTCCGCCCCAAGTGCGCTTGTTGGATGAATCATCCGGGTCAAGGTCAGCCTCGTTCCAGATTTCCCAGTATTTCATATTAAGCTTATATCCATCTGCCCAACCCTCGTTGTAATGTCGGATAATATGTTCGCAGATAACAGCCCATTTTTTGAAATCCTCAGGCGGAACGGTGCCGTGCTTTTTTATCTGATGCTCAATTGTCTGACCTAATCTGAAAAATGTTTCGGTGCCTGCATCAAGACAAACTAAAATGCTTTCATCCGTACACGCAAAATCATAGGATGCAGGGTCATAAGGGTCGGCATCGAAATCAGGAAAAATGCATGTAATATCATGGCTGTACGGACCGCCGTAAATGCCGCAAACAGCAGAATCGTGATTCCTGCTATATGGAATCCGCGCTGACTTATAATCCGTAAAATTACTGCGGAATTGGTCATTTGCGTGCCTTCTGTGCCAAGGTCCGCCGTTAGTCGCATTAAGAATTTTAAATTTGTTGCCCGAGCTATTCAAATCAAATTTTAATATTTCCATTGCAACCTCCGCAAATTCTTATTTATCGAGATCATTATACCACCCGCAAAACAAAAAGCAACAGTTTTCAGAGTGCTTTGGGCATAAAAAGACCGAAACCCCGTGTTCAAGGGATTTCGGCTGTATTACCTACGTTGTACTTAGGTGGTGCGAGTGTTCATAAGGGATTGATTATTTATGTTCAAATTTTATTTAACAACACTTTTAGCGGATTTTATAATCAAATACTTGAGTTCCGTTTGATTTCGGAACTGCCATTTTTATAACAAGAGGATTATCTTCATTCTCTTCAACCTCAGCAGGCGCTTGTATCGCAACTTGAACAGCTAAGGCATCACTTAGAGGTTCAAGATCCTTTAATGTAAGATCGGTTGAACACAATTTAACGTTGCCTAACTTGTCATCATAGGAGAATAAGTAGCCATTATTGTAGTCAACACAAGGAATTGCTGAAAACATTAAAGAATCCTTTTTGCCGTCGACTGTTTTTATATAATCTAATTCAGTTTTTCCAGTGTTTTTAATTAAAAAAGAGAGAATAACAAAAACTTTGCCTTCATCTGCAACGATGGTGTTATATGTATCGGAAAAATCACAAGATGTTAATGTCAGTTCTGCACAATCTGTTGAAACCATAGTTCCGACTGAATAATCAGTTTTTGTTCCACCGCAAGCAACAAGTGACAAACTCATTACCATAAGTAAAAGCAATGCAATGATTTTTTTCATAGTTATCATCCTTTTAATATTATTTGCGGAAATCTATGAACACCCACAGAATTTTTCACTCTTTCATCTCCGCAAAATAAAAAAGTGCGCCAACCGAAGCCGACGCACATAAAACGCAAACTCCGATTGTCGCTACACAAACTGAAATAGAATAAAGGTATCAAAACCACAACTACTTCGTGGAGCTTGCATTTTTATCAAACTCATAAAGTAATTGTGACAAAAAAGGGTATAATTATCCCTACAAAAAGAAAAATTGATACCACTATTCTAATTATTCAGTTTGTGTAGCATAATTAGTATATCACAACAGTTTACAATATTTCAATACTTTAATAAAAAATCCCGCTATGACATCTTTGCTGTAAAGCTGAAAGTGTCATAGTGGGTTATATACTTTGATAAAAAGATATAAAAAATTGAGTATTCACAGGTCAAATCCCTTATGAATACTCAATATGGTCGGAGTGACGGGATTGAATCGTTTGAAACACTCTGCGAAACACGGCAGAACCAATGTATTTGGGATTGGAGGTTCTATTTCACCGACAGAGATTTTAAACAATCATTACAAATTCTACTGAGAAATTCGAGAAGCCTGTCCGAAATCAA
>JAZSIM010000071.1:0-40087 GCA_045533835.1 Acutalibacteraceae bacterium | reverse complement strand
GCCTTCAATTATAGCGGCATTTGCACGGGGACCGAAGCAGGGGATGCCGATTTCCTCGAGTCTGTCTACACAGCCGAGAACTAGCGGATCATCGGGGGCAACAACAGCATAATCAATCCTGTTTTCCTTTGCAAAAGCAACAATGCCGTCAATGTCGGTAGCACTTATGCCTACTAAAGTGGCATCCTTTGACATACCGCCGTTTCCGGGAAGTGCAAAAATCTCGGTTACATCGGGATTTTCCTTGATTTTCTTTATGATGGCGTGTTCTCTTCCGCCACCGCCTACAACCATAATTTTCATTCTGTAAATCTCCGTTGATTAATGGTGGAACAGACGCATGCCTGTGAATGCCATAGCCATGCCGTACTTGTCTGCACATTCAATTACAAGATCGTCACGGATGGAGCCGCCGGGCTGAACAACGTATTTTACACCGCTCTTCTTAGCTCTCTCGATGTTGTCGGAGAAGGGGAAGAATGCATCTGAGCCCAGTGCTACGCCGTCGCGGGAGTCAAGGAATGCCTTCATTTCTTCCTGTGTAAAGGGCTCGGGCTGAACAGTGAAATACTTCTGCCAGTTGCCGTCTGCGCAAACGTCTTCCTCATTCTTGTTGATGTAGCCGTCAATTACATTGTCACGGTCTGCTCTGCCGAGGTCGGGTCTGAAGGGAAGGTTAATTACCTTTTCGTGCTGACGAAGGAACCATGTGTCAGCCTTTGTGCCTGCAAGACGTGTGCAATGGATTCTTGACTGCTGACCTGCGCCTACACCGATTGCCTGACCGTCAAATGCATAGCATACGGAGTTTGACTGTGTATATTTAAGAGTGATAAGAGAAATAACAAGATCTCTTGCAGCTGCCTCGGGGATGTCCTTGTTAGCTGTTACGATATTGTTAAGGGGGGAGGCGTCAATCTTGTAATTGTTTCTGCCCTGCTCGAAGGTGATTCCGAAAACGTGCTTTCTTTCGATTTCCTCGGGTACGTAGTCGGGATCAATCTTTACGATGTTGTAATTGCCCTTTCTTTTGGACTTGAGAATTTCAAGAGCCTCGGGCTCATAACCGGGAGCGATAACACCGTCGGAAACCTCTCTCTTGATAAGAAGAGCTGTTGTTACGTCACAAACGTCTGAAAGAGCTACCCAGTCACCGAAGGAACACATTCTGTCTGTTCCTCTTGCTCTTGCATATGCGCATGCAAGGGGGCTTTCATCAAGACCTTCAATGTCATCAACAAAGCAAGCCTTCTTGAGAGTATCGCTGAGCTTTATTCCTACAGCAGCGGAGGTGGGGCTTACGTGCTTGAAGGAGGTAACTGCGGGAAGACCTGTTGCTTCCTTTAATTCCTTTACAAGCTGCCAGGAGTTGAAGGCATCAAGGAAATTGATATAACCGGGTCTGCCGCTTAATATTTCAATGGGAAGATCAGCACCGTTGTCCATAAAGATTTTAGAGGGCTTCTGATTGGGATTACAGCCGTATTTAAGTTCAAATTCTTTCATTTCAGTTCTCCTTATACGTTTTTGTTGACGATTCTTGTTTCAGCTTCACCGGATTCAAGGTCAATATATCTTACGAAAAGAGAAACCTTGTTATCTTCGTTGAGATTCTTCCAGAGGATATCTGTAAGCGTATCAATGTCTGTATCGGGAAGCTCAAGTGTCTTGGGTTCACCCTCGAAGCTGGGAAGGGGATTGCCGTCGCACTTATATGTATGAATGAACTTTGCCTTACCTGCTATGGGATTCTCATAAGCGTAGGTGTATCTCTGGCAGGAGCTGCCGTCACCGTCTGCTGACTTGAGGATTGACATAGCAAAATTCATTTTGCCGTTTTCGTGGTGGATAATACCGGAAATACGGGGTGTATAGTTGGGGGCATCGTCCTCAAATTCGCGGGTTCTCAGAGCCTGCTCAAAGGTCATCTGCTTATCCATAAGCTCATAAATTGTATCTGTCTGGTCGCCGTTGGTAACGATGGTCTTGTTGCCGAGAACTCTTACAGGATAGTAGATGATAAGATGGGGATCTGTCATCTTGGATTCGTCGAAGGCCTTTGTTCTCATAGCATCGCCTTCGGGTACAAAAACACGGTTACGGCTGTTAACGCTTCTTCCCATAATGAAATATGCTGTAACTGCCTTTTTGCCGTCGGCACTTTTGCCTATAATAATGCCTCTGCCGTGGTAGGGGAGAGAATTAAGCTCACATTCAAGACTCTTGATTTCCATTTTGAATTCCTCCGGTTATTTAATATAGGTTTTGTTGTTTTCTACTGTTATTCTGTCATCACAGAAAAGCTGTACTGCCTTGGGAAGAATCTTCCATTCAGCCTGCTCCATAATTCTCTTCTGCAGCGCTTCGGGAGTATCATCCTCCATAACCTCAACAGCCTTCTGCAGGATTATGGGACCTGCATCACATTCCGCTGTTACGAAATGCACCGTAGCTCCCGAAACCTTGACGCCCTTTTTAAGCGCCTCCTCGTGTACGTGTAAGCCGTAATATCCCTTGCCGCAGAAGGATGGGATAAGAGCCGGATGCACGTTTATCATTTTATACTGAAAGGCATCGCAGACATTCTCGTCAAGTATTGTCATAAAGCCTGCGTATACAACAAGGTCTGCTTCTTCCCCGAGAAGCAAATCCCTCATAGCACGGCTGTAGGATGCGATGTCGGGAAACTCTTTTCTTATAAGTGTTTTTGTTTTTATACCGTTCATTTCAGCACGGGTAAGAGCGTACGCGTCAGCCTTGGAGGAAATTACACAGGTAATTTTTCCGTTACCGAGTTCACCTCTTTTTTCGGCATCAATAAGTGCCTGAAGGTTTGTGCCGCCACCCGATACAAGAACTGCAATCTTCTTATACATTACAGAATTACCTTCTCGTCGCCTTCGATAATCTCACCGATAACGTAAGCGTCGATGCCGTTTTCCTTAAGAATTGAAAGAGAAAGCTCAACCTCGTCTGCGGGAACAACGATGCTCATGCCGACGCCCATATTGTAGGTGTTGTACATATCTCTTTCGGGGATATTGCCCCATTTTGCAATTACGTCAAAGATAGGAAGTACCTTAACAGCGGATTTGTCAATCTTTGCACAGAGTCCGTCGGGAATGCTTCTCGGAATATTTTCATAGAAGCCGCCGCCCGTGATATGAGAAATACCTTTGACCTGAACCTTTTCAAGAAGGCTGAGAACGGGTTTTACGTAAATCTTTGTGGGAACAAGAAGAGCTTCAGCAATGCTCTTTCCGCCAAGCTCGTCACGGGGAACGTAGAGCTCGGGGTTATTGTTATCAATATCAAAAACCTTTCTGCAAAGGCTGAAACCGTTGGAGTGAATGCCTGTAGAGGGAAGAGCAATAACAACGTCACCGGCTGCCATCTTGCTGTTGTCGATCATCTTGGGCTTGTCAACAACACCTACGGCAAAGCCTGCAAGGTCGTAATCCTCTTCGGGCATAAGACCGGGATGCTCGGCAGTTTCACCGCCGATAAGAGCAGCGCCTGACTGAACACAGCCCTCTGCAACGCCGCCTACGATTTCGGCAATTTTTTCGGGATAGTTTTTGCCGCAGGCGATGTAGTCAAGGAAGAATAAGGGCTTTGCGCCGACACAGATAATGTCATTTACACACATAGCAACAGCATCAATACCGATAGTGTCATGCTTGTCCATAAGAATGGCAAGCTTAACCTTTGTACCGCAGCCGTCTGTACCGGAAACGGTAACGGGATGCTCCATACCTGCGATACAGCTGAGGTCAAAGCAGCCGCCAAATCCGCCTACTTCGTCAAGACAACCCTCGTTACGTGTTCTTGCAACGTGCTTTTTCATAAGCTCAACCGATTTGTAGCCGGCTGTAATATCAACACCTGCAGCAGCGTAGCTGGCAGAAAAAGAATTCTTGTGATCCATTTTACGTTCTCCTTTATTTGTTAATTACTCTCTTCCGGTCCAACAGTAGGTGCAAACCTTGTCGGCGGGAAGTCCTATTGCTTCTAAAAGACCCTCCAGGGTCTGGAATTCAAGTGACGCAAAGTGAAGAGAGTTGCTTATTGTCTGTCTTAATTTCTTGCCTCTCTCGGTATCGGGTGAGGAATATTCATCCAGGTGCTTCATTCCCTCGTCACCCTCAAGCTCATATATGGTGCTTCTTGTGATAAGCTCCATTTCGCTTGTTGCTCTTGAGAAATTAAGGTATTTACATCCGTACATAATGGGAGGACAGGCTGAGCGCATATGTACTGCCTTTGCTCCGTTGTCATAAAGGAAATCAACGGTTTCTCTGAGCTGTGTGCCTCTTACGATTGAATCGTCAACAAAAAGAAGATTCTGTCCTTCTATAAGCTCGTGAACGGGAATCTGCTTCATCTTTGCGATTCTGTTTCTTTCCTTCTGATTTGATGGCGTAAAGCTTCGGGGCCAGGTGGGTGTGTACTTGATGAAGGGACGTGCAAAGGGGATTTTGCTTTCATTTGCATATCCTATTGCGTGGGGTGTTCCCGAATCGGGTACGCCGCCTACATAATCAATATCCTTGCAAAGACCGTTCTTTTTATCATTCCTTGCAAGAATTTCACCGTTCCGGGTTCTCATAATTTCTACGTTTACACCCTCGTAGGTTGAAGTGGAATAACCGTAATATGTCCAAAGGAACGAGCATACTCTCATTTCTTTGCGGGGAGGGGAGAGCTGTGTCACGCCTTCTGCGGTGATTTCCACGATTTCTCCGGGTCCTAATTCCTTATAGTCTGTGTAGCCGAGCTTTTTGTATGCGAAGGACTCGAAGGTTGCACAGTAGCCATCCTCGCTTTTGCCGATAATTACGGGTATTCTGCCCATTTTATCACGGGCTGCAATTATTGCACCGTCATCCTTGAGAAGCAAGATGTTTGCCGTGCCGTCAATGGAATCCTGCGCAAAGGTGATGCCCTCTACAAAGTTGCTTTTCTGATTTATAAGAGCTGCCACAAGCTCAGTTGAGTTTACCGCACCGCCGGTCATTGCTCCGAAATGACCGCTTGAAAAGGTGAGATACTGCTTTATAAGTGCATCTGCATTGTTGATGATACCGATAATGCAGATAGCGTACGTTCCGAGATTTGAGCGGATAAGAAGAGGCTGAGGCTCGCTGTCATTGATACAGCCTATAGCCGAGGAGCCCTCCATTTCGTCAAAGATATCATCGAATTTTGTTCTGAAGGGAGAGTTTTTTATATTGTGAATAACTCTCTGCAGACCTATTGTTTTATCGTAGGCTGCCATGCCGGCGCTTTTTGTGCCGAGGTGTGAGTGATAGTCAGTTCCGAAGAACACGTCGCTCATAGCATCGGTTTTGCAAGCGGCTCCGAAAAATCCTCCCATTTGCCTTCCTCCTTTTTTTTGCGTTGTGTTTTTTTATCAGAGTTGAGAAAGAACGTTCTTGTCTTTTTCGAGAACTACTGCAGCTGCAGCCTTTCTTTTTGCATCGAGCTTATCAGCCAATGCTTTATCCTCAACAGCAATTATCTGAGCTGCAAGAAGAGCCGCGTTTGCACCGCCGTTGATTGCTACGGTTGCAACGGGAATTCCGGGAGGCATCATAACTGTTGAGAGAAGTGCATCCATTCCGTCAAGCACGGATGATTTGCAGGGGATACCGATAACGGGAAGGGTAGTGTTGGCTGCAACCGCACCTGCAAGGTGTGCTGCCATACCTGCAGCGCAGATTATTGCACCGAAGCCGTTTTCACGGGCACCAAGTGAAAAATCTCTTGCTTCTTCGGGGGTACGGTGAGCTGAATATATATGTACCTCAAAGGGGATTTCAAGCTCTTTTAATGTATCTGTTGCTTTTTTTATGATGGGAAGATCTGAGTCGCTTCCCATAACAATTCCGACTTTCTTCATTTTTTTACCTCCTTTTTTCAATGAAAAAACAAAAAAGGGCACAATTACCTTATAGTAAGTGTGCCCAGACGGTCGGCTTGATTTCACGCTTTGTTCCTCTGTGGTGCTCCACATTATTCCGTCAGTTACAAAGCATTATAAACAGTATATATATTTTAACATAAATACCGGTTTCAGTCAAGGCACTAAAGATATATAAGTGTCAGTTTTTGCTGGTCTGTCTTTCGCAGTAAATACATCTGTAGATACCGTTTTCGGGGTCTGTCAGACGGAACTTATGCTGAAGCTCCTGCTCGATCGACGTTATACACTTGCCGTTGTCACAGCGAAGGGTATTGTCAACAATATAATCTGTAGCCGGATGGTAGACACTGTCTTTTTCGGCTTCCTCTAAAAGCTTGAGAATCAGTGCCATTCTTATGTACTTGCCGTTCAGTGCCTGCTTGAAATAACAGGCTCTGGGGTCCTTGTCAACCCCTACGCTTATTTCATTTACACGGGGCAGGGGATGCATGATGGTAAGATCCGCCTTTGCAAGCTCAAGCTTTTCCGTATCAAGACAGTATGAATCCTTAAGCTTGAGATATTCCTCAAAGGTGGGGAAGCGCTCCTGCTGGATTCTTGTCATATAAAGTATATCAAGTGATGGAAGAGCCTCCTCCAGACTGTGTGTTTCCGTATATAAGCCTTCCTTAAGATATTTTTTCTTTATGTTTCCGGGAAGACGAAGCTCTGTAGGAGAAATAAGCACCACGTTTATGTCTTTGTAACGGGAGAGGGCTTCAATCAGTGAATGAACGGTTCTGCCGTAGCGTAAATCTCCGCAGAAGCCGATTGTGAAGCCGTGTAAGGAGCCCTTTTCACGATGTATTGTGAGAAGGTCCGTAAGTGTCTGTGTGGGATGATTGTGACCTCCGTCACCTGCATTGATTACAGGCACGTCTGCGTTTTCAGCCGCAACAAAGGGAGCGCCTTCTTTAGGATGACGCATTGCGATAATATCAGCATAGCAGCTGATTACCTTTGCCGTATCTGCAACGCTTTCGCCCTTTGCGGCAGAAGAGCTTGTTGCCTCTGAAAATCCGAGTACGCTTCCGCCTAATTCAAGCATTGCAGCTTCAAAGCTGAGTCTTGTTCTTGTGGAGGGCTCATAGAAAAGTGTGGCAAGCTTCTTATGTCTGCACTTTTCCGCATATTCTCCCGGATTTGCTATGATGTCCTTAGCGGTTTCAATAAGCTCGTCTATTTCGGGGACTGTTAAATCAAAAATGCTTATAAGGCTTCTCATTTACACCCGTTTCCTTTCTTTTTTGTCAGTGCTTTTTATGACTTTGCACCGTTTACTTCAAGGTAAGCCTTGATTCTGTCAACGTTTTCCTTGTTCTTTTCATCCTCTTCAAGGTATTCGATGATGTCATATACATCAACAACGGAATATACGGGGAAGCCGAATTCCTCACCAACCTCTGCCATAGCGGACTTATCGGTCTGACCCTTTTCTTTTCTGTCAACCATAACGAAGCAGGCTGCAACCTTTGTATCCTTGAGAGAGGAAAGGATGGACATGCTCTCTCTGATAGCGGTGCCTGCGGTGATAACGTCCTCAACAATAACGATTTCCTCGCCTGCCTGAGGCTTGTAGCCTACGAATACACCGCCCTCGCCGTGATCCTTTTCTTCCTTTCTGTTGAAGAAGAAGGGAACGTCAAGGCTTTCCTTTGAAAGTGCACATGCAACGGAAACAGCAATCGGAATACCCTTATATGCGGGACCGTAGAGAACAGTTCTCTTGTTGCCGATTTTTTCAAAATAAGCCTTTGCGTAAAATTCACCGAGCTTTGAAATCTGATCGCCGGTCTTTATGTCGCCTGCATTGATGAAATAGGGAATCTTTCTTCCGCTTTTTGCTGTGAAATCACCGAATTTGAGAACGCCTGCGCCCTCAAGAAACTGTATAAATTCTCTCTTATAGCTTTCCATAATTAATCTCCTTTTTTAGCCAACGAATTCAGCAACACATCTTCTGTATGCTGCAACGGGGTCCTCTGCACCTGTGATAGGTCTGCCCACAACGATATAGTCAGAGCCGATAAGCTTTGCCTGCTCAGGTGTCATAACTCTCTTCTGGTCACCTATTTCACCGTCAGCAAAGCGCACGCCGGGAGTAACCGTTACAAAATCCTTACCGCAGACAGCATGTACCTTTTCTGCCTCAAGGGGAGAGCATACAACGCCGTCAAGGCCTGCCTTCTTTGCATTTTCAGCATAATGCATAACAACCTTATCTATAGGCTCCCTGATAAGAAGGTCATTTTCCATTGCCTCCTGATCGGTAGATGTAAGCTGTGTAACCGCAATAAGAATGGGGCGTGTGCCGTCTTCTCTTGTAAGTCCTTCAATTGCAGCCTCCATCATTCTTATTGTGCCTGCGGCGTGAAGGTTTGTCATATCGACATCAAGACCTGAAAGAACAGCCATTGACTTTTTAACTGTGTTGGGAATATCGTGAAGCTTTAAGTCAAGGAAAATCTTGTGTCCTCTTGCCTTGATTTCTTTAACGATTTCGGGACCTGCGCCGTAGAAAAGCTCCATACCTATTTTTACGAAAGGTTTTTCCTCCGTAAAAAGGTCAAGAAAGCTCATAACCTTTTCCTTGCTGGGGAAATCACATGCAATAATTACGTCTTTACCCATTATTTTGCTCCTCCTATTATATCTGAAAGTGAATTGATTCCGTATTTTTCCATAACCCTCGGAAGGTCGTTTATTATATCTCTTGCACAGAAGGGATCAATAAGATTCTGTGCACCGATTTCAACTGCCGTAGCACCTGCAAGCATAAGCTCGATTACGTCCTCAGCCTTTGAAACACCGCCCATTCCCACAACGGGAATGCTGACTGCGTTTGCAACCTGATAAACCATTCTTACCGCAACAGGGAAGATGGCACTTCCCGAAAAACCGCCCATTTTGTTTGCAATTACGGGCTTTTTGGTTTTAAGGTCGATTCTCATGCCGAGAAGTGTGTTGATAAGGCTTATGCCGTCAGCACCTGCATCCTCACAGGCCTTTGCGATGCTTACTATATCTGTTACGTTGGGGGAAAGCTTGATGATTACGGGCTTTGTTGTTACCTTCTTTACTGCCCTTGTTACCTCAGCAGCAGCCTCGGGGGATGTACCGAAGCTCATACCGCCGCCGTGAACGTTGGGACAGCTGACGTTTACTTCAAGCCAGCCTACTTCTTCACATTTGTCAAGCTTATCGCAGGTATAAGCATAGTCCTCAATTGAAAAGCCGCTGACGTTTGCCATTACCTTCTTATGAAAGACCTTTTTCATCTTCGGAAGCTCTTCCGAAATTACCTTTTCAACACCGGGATTCTGAAGACCTACTGCATTTATCATGCCTGCTGTGCATTCAGCAATTCTGGGTGTTGGGTTTCCGAATCTGGGATCCTTTGTTGTTCCCTTGAAGGAGAACGTGCCGAGTATGTTTATGTCATAAAGCTCGGCAAATTCATAGCCGTAGCCGAAGGTACCGCTTGCGGGGATAACAGGATTGTCAAGAGTTATTCCGCAAAGGTCAACACTCATTTTTCCCATATTATCTCCTCCTTCTTAAGGACGGGGCCGTCCTTGCATATTCTCTTGTTTCCGTAAAGTGTCTTGCATGAGCATCCCATACATGCACCGAAGCCGCATCCCATTCTTTCCTCAAAGCTGAACTGTCCTTCAATTGATGTTGCATTGTAAAGAGCTTTCAGCATAGGCTCGGGACCGCAGGTGTAGAAATAACCGGCATTGGGGTGTTGTTCGAGGGCATTTGTAACAAAGCCCTTTGTTCCGTGGCTTCCGTCAACCGTTGTAACAGTAACGTCACAGCCGAGAGAAGCGAATTCTTCCTCAAAGAATACCTCACTCTCGGTATTGAAGCCGAGAATTACGCCGACCTTCTTGCCTTCTGAGAGAAGCTTCTTTGCGAGCATATAAATCGGAGGTACGCCTACTCCGCCGCCGACAAGAAGCACGCTTTCTCCCGAAAGGGAGGTGTCATAGCCGTTTCCGAGACCTGTAAGAATATCAAGTGTTCCGTCCTTCATTTCCTTCATCTGCTCGGTACCTTTGCCTACAACCTTATATATGATTGTAAGCACGTCGCCCTCAACGTCATTTACGGAAATGGGACGTCTGAGGAAAAGTCCATCAAGCTTGATGTTGACGAACTGACCGGGGGCGGTTATATCTGAGGTGTCACCCTGAAGACGCATAAGATATACGTCTTTTGTCAGGGGACGGTTTTCAATTATGTTAAATAAGCTCTGTTTCATTTCTGCTCCTTATGCATCAATCGTGGAGATGCAGAGTGTTGTTTCTTCAAGAACGTCAAGAAGAACGCTTACCGTGTCAAGAGCCGTGAAGAGAGTGATATTGTTTTCTGTTGCATATCTTCTGATTTCATGACCGTCGCTCATAGGTCCGTGCGAGCCGATATCTCTTGTGTTGATAACGTAAGCTATGTGACCCTGGCGGATAGCATCGATAATTTCGGTGCTGCCCTCGCTTATCTTCTTGTGTACGTGAGTTCTGATTCCGTGGGACTTGAGGAATTCTGCTGTGCCTTCGGTTGCTTCTATGTTGAAGCCGAGCTTGTAGAATCTTCTGATGAGCGGAAGAGCCTCCTCCTTGTCCTTATCTGCAATTGTAGCAAAGACTGTGCCGTAGTTCTGAAGCTTCATGCCTGCTGCCTGAAGTGCCTTGTAAACTGCACGGTAAAGCTTATCGTCATAGCCGATTGCTTCGCCTGTGGACTTCATTTCGGGGGACAGGTATGCGTCAAGTCCTCTTATTTTTGAGAATGAGAATACGGGAACCTTTACGTACCATCTCTTCTTTTCGTCGGGATAAATTCCGAAGATGCCCTGTTCCTTAAGGGATTTGCCCATTATTACCTCAGTTGCAATGTCTGCAAGTGAGTAGCCTGTTGCCTTTGAAAGGAAGGGAACCGTACGTGAGGAACGGGGGTTAACCTCAATAATGTATACGTCATCGTTCTCGTCAACGATGAACTGAATATTGTAAAGACCTTTGATGCCGATGCCGAGGCCAAGCTTCTTTGCATACTGTAAAATTGTGCCCTTGACCTTATCGGATACCGAGAAGGTGGGATATACGCTTATTGAGTCACCGGAGTGGATACCTGTTCTTTCAATAAGCTCCATAATGCCGGGTACGAATACGTCGATACCGTCGCATATAGCGTCAACTTCAACCTCTTTACCCTGAATGTACTTGTCAACAAGAACGGGCTTGTCTTCGTCGATTTCAACGGCTGTCTTGAGGTAATGTCTTAACTGCTCCTCATTTGCAACGATCTGCATTGCACGTCCGCCGAGAACGAAGGAGGGACGCACAAGCACGGGGTAGCCGATTTCTGCTGCGGCTGCAATGCCGTCCTCAATTTTTGTGACAGCCTTACCCTTTGCACGGGGGATGTTAAGCTCGTTAAGAAGGTTTTCAAATGCGTTGCGGTCTTCCGCACGGTCTATTGCAGCACAGTCCGTGCCGATAATTCTTACGCCTCTGTCGTGAAGCGGCTGAGCAAGATTGATAGCTGTCTGACCGCCGAGGGAAGCTACAACACCCTCGGGCTTTTCAAACTCAACAATGTTCATTACGTCTTCGGGCGTAAGAGGCTCGAAATAAAGCTTATCAGCCGTTGTATAGTCGGTGGATACCGTTTCGGGATTGTTATTGATGATAATTGCCTCATAGCCCGCGTTCTTGATGGTCATAACGGCGTGAACCGTGGAGTAGTCGAATTCAACACCCTGACCGATACGGATGGGACCTGCACCGAGAACGATAATCTTCTTTCTGTCGGTAAGGCGGGAGGTGTTTTCACCTGTGTATGAGGAGTAGAAGTAAGGAATGTATGCGCCTGTGTGGCAGGTGTCAACCATCTTGAATACGGGGAAGAGGTTGTTTTCCTTACGCATATTGTAAACGTCTGCCTCTGTGCATTTCCAGAGACGGGCAATATACTTATCGCCGAAGCCCATCTTCTTTGCTTCTGCAAGGATTTCAGCATCCTTTTTTATACGGAGCTTTTCTTCCATATCAATAATGTTCTTGAATGCCTGAAGGAAGAAGGGGGTAATCATTGTGATTTCGTGAATCTTTTCAACGGAAACACCATGATAAAGAAGCTCTGCAATTGCAAAGATATTATCTGAACGGAATTCTGTGACATATTCGAGAAGCTCATCAACGCTCATATTGTCGAACTTTGAGAGATAAATGTGGTCTGCGCCGATTTCAAGTGAACGGATACCTTTGAGGAGCGCCTCCTCAAGATTTGAGCCGATGCCCATGATTTCACCTGTAGCCTTCATCTGTGTGCCGAGTGTATTGGGAGCGCCTGCAAACTTGTCGAAGGGGAAGCGGGGTAACTTTGCAATAACGTAGTCAAGACTGGGCTCGAAGGCGGCATTTGTGTTTGCAATCTGAATATCCTCAAG
This sequence comes from Acutalibacteraceae bacterium, assembly GCA_045533835.1. Lineage (GTDB taxonomy): Bacteria > Bacillota > Clostridia > Oscillospirales > Acutalibacteraceae > RUG806. Next base: position 27,665 of record JAZSIM010000071.1, on the reverse strand, counting down.
AGCCATACCAACAGCAATCTTTGCGGTTACTCTTGCGATGGGATAACCCGAAGCCTTGGATGCGAGAGCGGATGAACGTGATACTCTGGGATTTACCTCAATAAGGTAATATTCGGAGGTGTGAGGATGAAGAGCAAACTGAACATTACAGCCGCCTTCAATCTTAAGCTCCTTGATGAGCTTTATTGCGGAATCGTTCAGCATCTTCTCGTCTTCCTTGCTGAGCGTCATAATGGGCGCAACAACACAGGAGTCACCGGTGTGAACGCCTACGGGGTCAATGTTTTCCATTCCGCAGATGGTAATTGCGTGGTCGTTGCCGTCGCGCATAACCTCAAATTCGATTTCCTTGTAACCCTTTACACTCTTTTCAATGAGAACCTGGTGAACGGGGGAGAGCTTGAAAGCGTTTGTTCCGACCTCAATAAGCTCCTCCTCGCTGTATGCAAAGCCGCCGCCCGTGCCGCCGAGAGTAAAAGCGGGACGAAGAACAACAGGGTAGCCGATTCTTGCAGCTGCTCCCTTTGCTTCATCAAGATTGTATGTGATTTCGGAGGGAATTGTAGGCTCGCCTACAGATTGACAGAGCTCCTTGAAAAGCTCTCTGTCCTCTGCTCTTTCAATGCTTTCGCTTGATGTGCCGAGAAGCTCAACGCCGCATTCCTTAAGAACGCCCTTTTTCTCAAGCTGCATAGCAAGGTTAAGACCTGTCTGACCGCCGATGCCGGGGATGATTGCATCGGGACGCTCGTGACGGATAATTTTAGCTACGTATTCGAGAGTCAAAGGCTCCATGTAAACCTTGTCCGCGATGATTGTGTCGGTCATAATCGTAGCGGGATTGGAGTTGCAGAGAACTACCTCATAGCCTTCCTCCTTGAGAGCAAGGCAAGCCTGCGTGCCCGCATAGTCGAACTCGGCAGCCTGACCGATAACTATGGGGCCTGAGCCGATGATCATGATTTTTCTGATGTCTGTTCTTTTAGCCATAAAATTCTCTCCTTATATGTTCTGATGTTCATAAACTGTTTTATTATCCGAAACCGTAAGCATGCATACGCCTGACAGCTTCGCACCCGTGAAGGGCGTTGCTCTTCCCTTTGAGAGAAATTCGTCGGGGTTAACCGTGAATTCCCTGTTGAGATCCCATACGGTAAAGCTGCCGTCAAAGGGGATTCCGAAACGCTTGCGGGGATTTATTGACATAAGCTCAATGAGCCTTTCAAGGCTTATTTCACCTGTTTTTACGAAGTGTGTGTACATTACGGAAAATGCTGTTTCAAGTCCGACGATTCCGAAGGAGCTGCCCTCGAGGCCCTTGCTCTTTTCATCAGCGGAGTGAGGTGCATGGTCGGTTGCAATCATATCGATTGTGCCGTCTTTTATGCCCTCTATGAGTGCCAGCCTGTCTTCCTTATCTCTTAAGGGCGGATTCATTTTGAATCTTCCGTCCTCCTGCAGGTCTGAGTCATCCATAACAAGATAGTGGGGACCCGTTTCGCTTGTTACGTCAAGCCCTTCCTTTTTGGCCTGACGGATAAGCTCAACGCTTTCCTTCGCGGAAATGTGGCATACGTGGTAAGCGCATCCCGTTTCGCGGACCAGCTGAAGATCTCTTTCGATCTGCTTCCATTCGCTTTCCGAACAGATTCCTCTGTGTCCGTGCGCTTCGGCATATCTGCCCTTGTGTATGTAACCGCCCTCAAGAAGGTCGTTGACCTCGCAGTGAGCTGCTATTATTTTTCCGAGCTTTTTTGCTTTAAGCATTGCTTCCCGCATTATATCGTCTGACTGCACGCCCTTGCCGTCATCGGAGAATGCAATACAGTACGGTGCAAGTCCTTCCATATCGGAAAGAGCTTCACCCTTTTCTCCTACCGTGATTGATGCATAAGGATAAATTTTTATATTAGCATTTTTTTCAATTGCATCAAGCTGCACCTTCATATTTTCAATGCTGTCGGGTACGGGAGAGAGGTTCGGCATAGTGCATACTGCCGTGTAACCGCCGTGAGAAGCCGAAAGACTGCCGCTTTGCATGTCCTCTTTATAAGAAAAACCCGGTTCGCGAAAATGCACATGCACATCGCAGAAACCGGGAAAGACAGTAAATTTAAAGTCGTTGAACTTCTCGAAGACAGCGGAAACAGAAAATAAATCACCCGTGCCGACCGTGAAACCGGGGAGAACCGATGAGCCTATTACGTTTGCATTGATTGCCTTCGTCATCTTTTTTCCTTTCATACTCCGGCGCCTGCCGGGACATAAAACAACTGCGAAAACACTACTGCATTTTCGCACGGTCCCGTATGCCGGAAACACTTCATTTTGTTGTCTGTTATTTTATCACGAAGCCCCCTGTTTGTCAACTTGAAATCAGTATAATTATTAACTTTCTTATAATATACAGTTTGAATGAAATCTGTACCGGAAATTTTGTTTAAAAGATAAAAAATCTGCCGCTTTCAGAATGATCTGTGAGCGGCAGCTTTTCTGTGCTTTTTTATCCTACATAGAATACGCTTTCTTCGGCATTTTCCGTTGTGCTTTCCGATGGATCTGTTCCTGTAAAAATATCGTCGGTTACTGTTTCCTCTGTGCCGTCAACCGGGGTAATTGTAGTTTCCTCGGCCGTGGTTTCTTCTCCTGCAGGCGAAGCTGTGCAAGCGGAAAAAATCAGTGAAAATGCCGCGAGAACCGTAAGTAAGATTGCAATTTTTTTCATTTTTTTGCCTCCTGAAAAGTAGTGCGGAAGTTTTCCGTCACCCTAAATTTATGCTCTCGGAGGAAGAGAAAACAACACTTTTCTGTCGACGGGAAAAATTTTTTCAAAAATAGTGAAAAAACATAAAAAAGGACTTGATTTTTAATGATGCGTTATATATAATGAGATTACAGAATTGGCGTTGATTGGGCTTCACACGAGGCTCGGAGGATGCTGGAAAGGATGTGAAAGGAATGAGTTATAACTTTTTTGGGGAGTCAAAGCATACTCTTGAAAACGGATGCCGACTGATAATACCTCTTCGTTTCAGATCTGCTCTTATGCCGGAATTTGTACTGTTCAAGGCACCTGAAGGCTGTCTTTTTATGTACGATGTCGAAAGTCATAAGGAGCTTATGGCACTTCTCAGAGCGGATGCAGCCTCAATGGACGGACGAAAACAGGCCCGTACATTTATGAAATCATCATGGACAATAAATCCCGACAAGCAGGGAAGATTTACAATTCCTGCCGATTTTCTTGAGCATGCTTCCATAACTGACACGGTTTATCTTCTCGGTAATGATAATAAGGTTGAAATCTGGAGTGAGCAGGTTTATCTTGATGAAGATAATCTTACATCTTTTGCGCCTGCAGAATATCCGCAGCTACCTTACTAAGAGAGGGTGTGTGCAATGGAATTCAAGCATATTCCCGTTCTCTTTTATGAAACGGTTGACTCACTCAATATAAAGCCTGACGGAATTTACGGTGACTGTACCGCAGGCGGCGGCGGACACTCCGCCGAAATCCTTTCAAGACTTTCCGATAAGGGAAGACTTATTGCCTTTGACAGAGATCCCGATGCGATAAAGAACCTTACCGAAAAATTCAGGGGTAAAGATAATATAACAATTGTAAAAAGCAACTACTGTGAAATAGATAAGCGAATGGCAGAGCTCGGCATTGAAGCCTTTGACGGTATAATTGCTGACCTCGGAGTCAGCTCATTTCAGCTTGATACCCCCGAAAGAGGCTTCTCATTTCATAATGACGCCCCCCTTGATATGCGCATGAGCAAAGAGGGAATAAGCGCAAAGGATATTATTAATACCTACTCCGAAAAGGAGCTTGTAAGAATTTTCACCTGCTACGGTGAAGAAAAATTTGCAAAAAGCATTGCAAGGCTCATTGTTGCAAGACGAGAAAAAGCACCTTATGAAACAACCTTTCAGCTGGCGGAAACCATCAAGGACGGTATTCCTGCAAGAGCAAGAAGAGAAGGCGGACATCCTGCCAGAAGAGTTTTCCAGGCAGTAAGAATAGCCGTCAACGGTGAGTATGAGGATCTCACCCCCTCGGTTGAAAAAATGTTTGATGCTCTTAAGGTCGGCGGCGTTCTTTCAATAATCACATTCCACTTCCTTGAAGACAGAGCCGTCAAGAATGCATTTAAAAAGTTTACGGAGGGCTGTACCTGCCCCAAGGATTTTCCCGTATGTGTCTGCGGAAAGACTCCGAGAGGTGCATTGCAGTTCAAATCCCTTGCTCCCTCAGATGAGGAGCTTGAAAGAAACCCCAGAAGCCATAGTGCAAGACTGAGAAGTATAATAAAGTTGAAGTAAATATTAATAAGAGGAAATAAGAGTAAGGAGATATAAGAATATGGAAAATAATCGTTATGATTTCGAATATTTTGAAGCCGGATCCTCGGCTGCTCCCCAGAGAAAGCCCGAGGAAAAGAAAAAGCCCCCGATGAAAAGGGTTGCACCCAGAACGTTGGAGGAAAAAAGACAGCAGGCAAAAGCAGGACTCAGAAAGTCCTTACGTGTTTTTGCGTTTGTTCTTGCGATGTTTATGATTGTCAGCATTCAGATAGCTGCAATCGCAAGAGATTACTGGCTTGACAGAGAGATTCAGAAGGTTCAGGGCCTTATTGCTGTTGAAGAGTCTGAAAATGTGCGTCTTTCCTCAACTCTTAACGGAATTACCAGTATCGCAGCTATTGAAACCTATGCAACCGAGGTTCTCGGAATGACTAAGGCTGAAAGCTATCAGATTGAGTGTATTGATCTTTCCGTCGGCGATGCGGTGCTTTTCACCTCCTCGCTTATGGGAAAGCACTGACAGGTATATAAGGGATAAATTCCTGCATATATATAACTGTCCTGTGCGAAAATATGTACTTTGATATAAAAAGGAACTGAAACAGGGGCGGATATGGTTTCGCCCTTGTCGATATTTTAATATAAGGATAAAAGAGGGAGGAAATGACATTGGCAGTGAAAAATGATGGTATGAAGCGCACTTCCTTAAGTGCAAGACGTTCGGTTTTCGGACTGTACGTAGTTTTGTTTTTATTTCTTATTGTGCTTGTCGGACGACTCGGCTATCTTACGATTTTCAAGGGTGAGGAGTACAGAAGGCTTGCCGAGGACCAGCAGTATAACGATTCCGTGCTTTCATCACAGCGAGGAACAATTTACGATTCTGAGATGAATGTGCTTGCACAGACCGCATCCGTGTGGAGAATTCAGATTAACCCCCTTAAAATCGAAGATGAAGAGGAAATGGGAAAGGTTGTTGACGGCTTATCAACCATCCTTGAGCTTGATGCGGTAAAGCTCAGAGAAAAAATCGAAAGAAATAAAAAATACGGCTATCTCATTATTAAAAATGAGGTTGAATATAAGCAGATGTCGGAAATTATTAAGTATGCAAGGGATAAGAATAATCTGCTTGCAGATATTATTTTCAGCGAGCCCGATACAAAGAGATATTATCCTGACGGAACGCTTGCTTCTACCGTTATAGGCTTTACCGGTACCGACGGTAACGGTCTTTACGGACTCGAGTATTATTACGACACCTCTCTTACGGGTGTCGACGGCAAAATTTTTACTCTTCGCGATGCAAGAGCAAATGAGCTTGACAGCAATAACAAGATAATTTATGAGGCAAAGAACGGTGAAAACTATGTGCTGACTCTCAATAATGAGGTTCAGACCGTGCTCAGAAGTGCCTGCCTTACCGCTCTTGAGGATAATCAGGCGGATAACGTTTACGGTATTGTTATGAATACAAAGACGGGTGCCGTTCTCGGTATGTGTAATGTTCCCGACTATAATTCAAACGATCCCTTCACAATCTCCGAAAAGGCACAGCTTGAGATAGATGCTCTTGAAACTGAGGAAGAAAAGGATGTTGCTTACAGCAATGCCCAGCAGATGCAGTGGAAGAATAAGGCAATTGCAGACTTCTATTATCCCGGCTCCGTTTACAAGGTATTTCTTGTTGCAGGTGCCATGGAGGAGGGTGTGATTGATGCAAATACCTCTTACACCTGCCACGGTACGATTACGGTAGGTGACAGACACGTAAAGGACTACAATCCCATAGGTCACGGTGTTGAAACTCCTCTTACTCTTCTTGTAAACTCCTGCAATACGTTTTCAGTTTACGTAGGACAGAAAATGGGTATTGAGCTTTTCTATAAATATTTCGAGGCATTCGGCTTTACCGAAAGAACGGGAATTGATCTTCCCGGTGAGGGCAAGCCCAATCCCTCTCTGAACGGCACATATCACTCTCCCGAAATATCCTTTACCAATTCAAACCTTGTCAGTGTATCCTTCGGTCAGTCAAACCAGGTTACTCCCATACAGGTTGCTGCTGCAATCAGTGCCGTAGGTAACGGCGGTAAGCTTATGACTCCCCATATCGTCAGCAAGACGATTGATGATTCGGGCAATACCATAAAGGAAACAAAGCCTACCGTAAAGCGTCAGGTTATTTCCGCTTCCACGGCAGCTACCGTAACCTCTTATATGGAAGAGGTTGTAAAGAGAGGTACAGGTGCCAATGCTTACGTTGCAGGCTATCATGTTGCAGGAAAGACGGGTACCAGTGAAAAAACAGGTGTTCCCGAAAAGGATGTATATATTGCATCCTTCGCAGGCTTTGCTCCTGCTGATGATCCTGAAATTACCGTTGTTATTGTTATAGATAACCCCAAGGGCGCCAGATACTCGGGCGGTGATATTGCCGCTCCCGTTGCCGGTGAGGTTTTTTCAAGAATCCTTCCCGCAATGGGTATTGAGCCCGTTTATACCGATTCTGAGCTTGCAAAGCTTTCCGAGCCTGCTCCCGATATGGTAGGCAGGACCGTAAGTGCGGCAAAGGCTGAGCTTTCGGGTACGGAGCACGTTGTAAGAGTAATCGGCAACGGAGATACGGTAGTTTCTCAGTCGCCTGAGGCAGGCAGAACCACTCCCGCTAACGGCGTTATTGTACTTTATACTGAGGATGATTCAGAAAAGGAAACAGCACTTGTGCCTGATTTCAACGGGCTTACGGTTTCTCAGGCCAATCAGATGGCTGTTAACAGAGGCTTTAATATCAGAATCTCGGGCAGCTCCTTCTCAACCGATTCGGTTGTAGCCTATAAGCAGGAATACGCAGAGGGCACGGAGCTCGAGCTCGGAAGTATTATTACCGTTTACTTCAAAACAAGCGGTATTTCCGACTGATAAGGATGTGAAAAAAGAGGAAGAATAATGGCTCATACGATTTTACGGAGGTATTATTTTGAATCTTTATTCTTTAATGAACGAGCTGCGGTTATCCTGCAGTCTTCCCGATTGTGAGATTTCCGGGATAACCGAAAATATAGAAAGCGTTACAAGGGGCAGTATATTTGTTGCCGTAAAGGGAAAAAGCTTTGACGGCAACAGCTGTATTGAAAGAGCGCTGAAGCAGGGTGCCGTGTGTGCTGTGTCCGAAGAGGAGAACGATAATCCTCTTGTGATAAAAACGCAGGATGCAAGACTTGCTCTTGCAGAGCTTTGCAGTGCATTTTACTCCCGGCCCGAAAGAAAGCTCAGAATAATCGGGATTACCGGTACAAACGGAAAAACAACTGTGTGTGAATATCTGTCGCATATTCTTAAGATTACGGGCAAAAAATGCGGTGTTATAGGTACTCTCGGTGTGAAAAACGGGGATTATTTCTCTGAAACGGGGTATACAACCCCCTCTCCCGAAATCCTTTATAAGGAGCTTGACTCTTTTGTGAAGGCAGGCTGTGAATACTGTGTTATGGAGGTTTCGTCCCAGGCGCTGGAGCAGAAAAGAACCGCGCCTATAGAGTTCACGCTCTCTGTGTTCACAAATATCGGCACGGATCATCTCGATCGCCACGGAACGTTTGAAGGCTACCTCTCTGCGAAGGCTTCTCTTTTTGCTCAGTCGGCTGTATCTCTTGTTAATGCAGATGATATTAATTCCGGAATGATTGCAGAAAAAAGCAGGGGACAGGTATTTACATATTCCGCAAAAGACAGATATGCGGATTTTTCTGCTAAGGACATAAGATATACGGCGGGCGGAATATCTTATATATTCTTTGATAAAAGAAATATAATTCCCCTGTCGGTGTGTCTTACCGGTGAATTTTCGGTATATAATACTCTTGCGGCATTCTCTTCTGCGGAAATTCTCGGTGTTACTCCCGCTTATTTTCCTGAAATTGCCGGATCCCTTCCTGAAATAAAGGGGCGGCTTCAGAGGATAAGTAAGGACGGCACGGACGTATTCATTGATTTTGCGCATACTCCCGAAGCTCTTCAGAATGTTCTTGCCGCACTGAGAAAGAATACGGATAATAAGCTTTACTGTGTTTTCGGCTGCGGCGGAAACAGAGATAAATCCAAGCGTCCTTTAATGGGTGAAATTGCCGCCCGTTATTCGGACTTCGTAATAATAACTGACGATAATCCCCGCAATGAAAGTCCTCTTGAGATAACAGCGGACATACTGAAGGGGATAAAAAGCAAAAGAAACGTCATTGTACAGAATGACAGGAAAAAAGCAATAGAAATTGCTCTTTCAAAGGCTAAAAACGGTGATATCGTCCTCGTTGCCGGTAAGGGACACGAGGAATATCAGATAATCGGTGACAAAAAATATACATTCAGCGATGAAGCGACCGTGAAAAGTATACTCGGTCTTGCTTGAAAGGAAAGATAACTATGGAATTATGGCTTGCTCTTCTTTTATGTGTAATAATCGGCTTTATTACAGCCTTTTTATCGGGCTTTGCCGTTGTACCCTGGCTCAGAAAATTGAAATTCGGTCAGGCAATTCTTGATATCGGTCCTTCATGGCACAAGAAAAAGCAGGGAACACCCACAATGGGCGGTATCCTTATTATTCTCGGCTTCTTTGCTGCTGTGGCAGTAACGCTTATAACTGATACGCTTCTCGGCGGAAATCTTCTTATTGAAGGAAACTCCCGTCCCTCTAATGTTGTTTATATCAAGGTCTTCAGCGGTATTCTTATGTCGGTTGCTTTTGCCTTTATAGGCTTTATTGACGACTATATAAAGGTCGTCAAAAAAAGAAATCTCGGTCTTACGGAAATGCAGAAGACTGTACTGCAGATTCTTGTTATCGTAGTATACTTATTTACATTATATAAAAGCGGTGTGAATTTCATTTTTATTCCTTATCTCGGCATATATGAAAACACCTTCCTTTTCTTTGCTCTCGGCTTTGTTGCGATATACGCTACTGTAAATGCCGTAAACTTTACAGACGGTGTTGACGGACTCTGCTCATCGGTAACTGCAGTTGCAGCTGCAGGCTTTGCAGTATGTTCTGTAATTATGAGCTTCTCGGGTCTTTCAATTCTCTCTGCCGCCCTTTTCGGAGCACTTCTCGGCTTCCTTATGTGGAACTGGAATCCCTCAAAGGTTATTATGGGCGATCTCGGCTCATTCTTCCTCGGCGGTCTTATATGTACATTCGCATTTTCCCTTGATTCTCCCTGGCTTATCGTCCTTATAGGTTTTATTTACGTTCTTGAATTCCTTTCCGATATTCTGCAGATTGCTTACATCAAAACCCATAACGGAAAGAAGCTTTTCAGAATGGCTCCTATTCATCACCATTATGAACTTGGCGGTTGGTCGGAAAAGAAAATCTGTAAAGTCTTTACACTTGTCACAGTGATAGGCTCTGCAGCTGCGGTTGCGCTGAGCTGGTTCGGCAGATTACAGTAAAGTAAATATACTTTACGGGATGCTAAAAAATAAAATAAAGGTACAGTGCCGTTCAGCGGCAGAAAGGCGGAAAATATGCAGGCTTTTGCTTCTCTCGGACAATTTATAACAAAAAAATACAGAAAAAGCCTAATAGGGCAGTATATAAAATCACGCGGTGGCTTCCTTGCCGAAGGCTCCTTTGATGTGCTTCTGTTTATTTTTCTTTCTATCCTTATCTTTGCGGGCCTTACAATGCTGTTCTCAGCCAGCTATCCCGATGCTTACTCTGACGGATTTGACCCCACCTACTATTTCAAAAATCAGGCAATGGGTGTTGCCGTCGGTGTTTTTCTTATGATGGTTCTCAGCAAAGTGAACCATATGCTTTTTATGGAGGCAGGAGCCGTCATCGGTTCGGTTGTATCTTTTGTTCTTCTTGTTCTCGCGCTTTTTATCGGCGAGACAGAGGATGGAAAGGATATCAAAAGATGGATTACAATTGCAGGTATCCGGTTTCAGCCCTCTGATATTGCAAAATTTGCACTTGTTCTCACGCTGGCCTTTATGCTTCATCGCTGGCATCACCTTATGGTCAGCAAAAAGAACCTTACTACGGGAATCAGAAGGTTTGATAGGTTTACCGCAGGAATAAACAAAAAGCTCGGCTTTGCCGCTATCAATGATTCCTTGAAAATTATCATAGGCTGCATGGTTGTTATCCTCATTTACGTAGGTCTTGTTTATAAGGGCTCTCATCTTTCCGGTGCAATTATCATGCTTCTGGTTGCGGCGGTAATGCTCTTTGTAGGTGAAATCCGTCCGACATGGATTGTATTCGCTATATGCGCAGTAGTTATTCTGGTTCCCGTGATTCTTATGTCAGGTGTACTCAGCGAATATATGATGGACAGAATTAAAAATTTCATAAATCCTGATAAGGATCTGCTCAACGGTGACTGGCAGACAATCCAGGCACTGTATGCCATTGGCTCCGGCGGCTTCTTCGGAAAGGGACTCGGACATTCCATACAGAAATACAACTACGTTCCCGAGGCTCAGAACGATATGATTTTTGCAATTATCATTGAAGAGCTCGGCTTCCTCGGCGGTTTGGGAATAATTATTCTTTTCACTCTCGTTGTCTGGAGAGGTATTGTGATCGGTGTGAACAGCCCCACAAGATACGGTGCGCTTGTTGCGTTCGGAATAACCTTCAAGTTTGCTATACATGTATTTTTCAATATCGGCGTTGCAACCGCCATTGTTCCCAATACGGGTATTACACTTCCGTTTTTCAGCTACGGCAGAACGGCACTTCTTGTGAATTTCGCAGAAATGGGAATGCTGCTGAGTATTTCCCGTGCATCCCGAATGAAAAAGTTTGAACAGTAAGGAGAATTGATATGAAGGTTCTCATTGCAGCAGGCGGTACGGGCGGACACATAAATCCCGCGCTGTCGCTTGCTCAGGAAATCAGAAGCCGCCACCCTGAAGCGGAAATACTTTTCGTGGGAACAGCCGACAGAATGGAAGCAACCCTTGTTCCCAAGGCGGGCTTCGGCTTTGCTACAATTGAAATCAGCGGTTTTCAGCGCTCCTTATCATTAAAGGGTATCATAGAAAACCTCGGCACTCTCAGAAAGCTTGTTTTTGTTACGGGACAGTGTAAGAAAATCATCCGTGATTTCAAGCCCGATGTTGCTGTCGGTTTCGGAGGATACGTCAGCGGTCCCGTTGTCAGAACGGCTCACAAAATGGGAATTAAAACTGCAATTCACGAGCAGAATGCCTTCCCCGGAAAAACAAACATTGCTCTTTCCGGATATGCCGATGCTGTAATGCTCACTTCGGGTGAAGCGGAAAAATTCCTGAAGTGTAAGAATAAGCCGTATATCACAGGGCTTCCCGTAAGAGAGGAAATTCTTACGGCAGATAAAAAATCCGCAAGAGAGGCACTCGGCTTTTCTCAGGATGCAACTGTTGTTCTGTCAACCGGCGGAAGCCTCGGTGCTGCAGCAATCAATGAAAATATGCTTGAGGTTATAAAGGAATATGCAGGCTCCGGCATTATTTTTGTGCACGGCTACGGACAGAACGGTACCGATATGCCGGCCAAGCTGAAGGCAGCAGGCATAGATACGGCAGATAATAAAAACTTACATATATCCGAATACATCTACGATATGGCAAAATTCATGGCATCGGCAGACCTTGTTGTCAGCAGAGCAGGTGCCAGCTCCCTTGCTGAGATTCAGGTGCTCGGAAAGGCATCGTATCTCATTCCTTACCCCTACGCTACGGAAAACCATCAGTATCACAATGCTATGGCACTTGTCAGGAATGATGCGGCTATGGTCTGTGAACAAAAGGAGCTTACCGCTGATAAACTGAAGGGCGTTATCGCGGAGCTGATAAGCAATAAAGAAAAATTCCTGAAAATGGGAGAAAATGCACGTGCAATGGCGGTCTGCAATGCTAAAAAGCAGATATGCGATATAGTGCTCTCTCTGATAGATTAAGAAAAATCCCCCTTGTAACACGGACAAATTTATTCCCATAGAATAAAGCGTAAGTTCCTGTTGAAAGGGTGTTGATTATGAGTTCCTACATTGTTGAGGGCGGTACAAGGCTTACGGGTGAGTGTACCGTTCAGGGCGCAAAGAACAGTGCCCTGCCCATACTTGCCGCTTCGCTTATCTGTGACGGAACAAGTGTGATCAGAAACTGTCCCCGGCTTCTTGACGTTGAAGCAACCGTAAAAATTCTCGGACATCTGGGCTGTACCGTAAAAAGAGAGGGAAATACCGTATCCGTCACGTCGGATAATGCCTCGGAATATGTGATTCCCGAAAGACTTATGCGTGAAATGCGTTCGTCGGTAATTTTTCTCGGAGCAATTCTTGCAAGGAACAGAAGGGTTGTCCTTTCAACTCCCGGCGGATGCGACATAGGGCTTCGACCCATAGATCTTCATCTTGAGTCTATGAAGAAGCTCGGTGCGGTTGTCCGTGAGGAGTTCGGAAATATTGAGTGCTCTGCGCCCGACGGGCTTAAGGGGGCAACAATTACCTTATCCTTTCCAAGCGTCGGTGCTACGGAAAACATTATTGTTGCGGCAAGCACCGCAAAGGGTACAACTACCGTTATAAATGCCGCAAGAGAGCCTGAAATCAGCGACCTTGCCGATTTTCTCAATTCATGCGGTGCAAAAATATCGGGTGCAGGTCAGGGAACAATAGTCATTGAGGGTGTGAAAAGACTTACAGGCGCTGCTCACACCGTGCTTCCCGACAGAATTGCAGCAGCAACCTATATGTGTGCGGCAGCAATAACCGGGGGAGAGGTAAAATTCAATAATATTATCCCCGCTCATATAGGTCCCGAAATTGAGCTTTTTGAAGAAACCGGCTGCCGTATTATTACCGACAGCAGAAGTCTTTATCTTAAGGCTCCCGACAGACTTAAATCCGTAAAGCTTATAAGGACTATGCCTTATCCCGGCTTTCCCACAGACATAGGTGCTCCCGTTGTTGCACTTCTCACAAGGGCGAAGGGAACCTCTGTCATCATAGAAACTATATTCGAAAACAGATTCAGATATGCAGGTGAGCTTATAAGGCTCGGTGCGAAAATCAGGGTAGACGGCAGAATGGCAGTAATAGAAGGTGTCAGCCGTCTTCACGGCGTCGGTGTTCAGGCAACGGATCTGAGAGGCGGTGCCGCACTTACGATTGCAGCGCTGTCTGCTGAGGGTGAATCCCGTATATCTGAAATACGGCATATTGAAAGAGGCTATGAGGCTCCCGAAAAAATACTTTCGGCTCTTTCGGCAAAAATAAAAAGGATTGATGGAGAAGATGGAGATGGATAATTATAATCAGGACATTCACGGAGTAAAGAACAGCCGCTTTTCACCTGAAGAGAGGGCAAAAATGAGCCGTGAAAATGAAAAGTACCGTGCCGCAAGGGCAGCTGAAGAGCAGGAAGAGGAGGTCCTCAGAACAGACCGTCCTGTTTCCGCACCTAAAAATGACAGTAAGCCCGAAAATGAAAAAAAGAGCAAGGGTAAAAAGGCAAAAAGCAGTAAGTCTGCGAATAAAAAGGATAACGCAAAAAAAACAAAGTCGGCACCAGTAACCAGGAATGACAGAGTAAAGAACAGCTCCGAAAACAGAAAAAAGCATAAAAAGCTTCAGAATAATCTCATAATCATTATGCTCCTTGTTGTTGCTGTTGCAGTTATAGGAGCTTTTGCCTGCTTTGCAATGACTATAAATACAATCAGTGTTACAGGCAGTGAGAGATATTCCGAAAAGACGGTGCTTACTGCAGCCGAGCTCAGCACGGGTGACAGTATGCTTCTTATGAATCCCGCCTCTCTTGCATATAAAATCGAAAGCACGCTTCCTTATATTGAAAAGGCTGAAATCAAAAGAAACTGGCCGGACGGTGTTTCTGTAATACTTACAGATGCTGTGCCCTCACTTGCCGTTGATACGGGAACGGGCTATGTGCTTATGAATAATTCCTGTAAGATCCTTGATGACGATGCTGTGGCAATTAACGAATCTGCACTTATAAGGGGTGTTACTCTTACCGATTGCGTGCCCGGTGAAACGGCTCAGTTTGAGGGAAAGGTCAGCACCGAAGACTTTGTTGCACTTTGCAAGGCATTTGAGGAATACGGAATCACGGGTATTACAGAGTATAATCTTACTACGGTTTCAAGTATAAAGGTTATCATTGATTACAGGGTAGAGGTACAGCTCGGCACTCTTGCAGGTGCACCCGAAAAGCTTGCCTTCTGCAAGGCTGTAATCGACAAGACTCTTGCTTCTGATTCAAAGCACCCGATGGTTATTGATGGTACCGCAGACGGCAAGGCTTATGCCAGACGCAAGGATGATAATAACGTAAGCTTCGATGAGCCTGCTCCCGAGGAAACGACTGCAGAAGTGACTACTGCAGAGGCTGTCGGATAAAAATAATCAAAAATTGTAACTCATTGTAATATTTTTTAATTTTATTCTTGAATTTTAAAAGTATCTATGATATTATAAACAATGATTAGTTGTAAAATAGTATTTGGAGGATATAAATATGGGTTTTGAAATGTCAAACGAATATGATCTTGTCACTCAGATTAAGGTCGTAGGTGTAGGCGGAGGCGGCGGAAACGCTGTTAACCGTATGGTTGAATCAAATGTTCAGGGCGTTGAATTCATCGCCGTTAACACAGATAAGCAGGTTCTCATTAATTCCAAGGCAACAACAAAGATTCAGATTGGTGAAAAGGTTACCTCCGGTCAGGGCGCAGGCGCAAAGCCCGAGGTAGGCAAGAAGGCTGCTGAAGAAAGCCTTGAATCAATCAACGAGGTTCTTGCAGGTACCGATATGGTATTCATTACTGCAGGTATGGGCGGCGGAACAGGTACAGGTGCTGCTCCCGTTATTGCACAGCTTGCAAAGGATAAGGGTATCCTCACAGTAGGTATTGTTACCAAGCCCTTCGAGTTTGAAGGCAGACGCCGTATGACTCAGGCTGAAGCCGGTATTGCAGAGCTCGCACAGCACGTTGACAGCCTTATTGTTATTCCTAATGAAAGACTTAAGCTTGTTTCCGATCAGAAGATCACCTTCCTTAACGCTTTCTCAATTGCTGATGACGTTCTCCGTCAGGGTGTTAAGAGCATTGCTGAGCTTATTAAGGTTCCCGGCATCATCAACCTTGACTTTGCTGACGTAACATCCGTTATGAAGGATGCAGGCCACGCACATATGGGTGTGGGCAGGGCAAGCGGTAAGGATAAGGCTGAAAAGGCAGCAACAGATGCTATCTCCAGCCCCCTTCTTGAAACAACAATCCAGGGTGCAAAGGGCGTTATCATTCTTATTTCCGCATGTGCAGATGTTACTCTTGATGACGTTGATGTTGCCGCTACAATTGTTAAGGATGCAGCTGATATCGACGCAAACATCATCTTCGGTGCTTCCGTAGATCCCGCTCTTGATGACGAAATGATCGTTACTGTTATTGCTACAGGCTTCGGTAAGGACGGCAATGTGAATACTCCTCCCGCAGCAGAAGCAAAGAAGACAGAAGAGCCCGTAGAAAAGGCTCCCGAGGCTGACACATCAAACAGCGTTGATGAAAGTCTTATGGATATCTTCAACATCTTCAAGAATAAGGATTGATTGCTGTCTCTGAGAAAGCTTAACAAAACTTGAATCAATCAGGGGCGTATATGCGCCCCTTGTTTCCTTTTAGGATACAAGTACGAAAGGATATTATTTATGGCAGAAAACAAAAAAATGGTCGAAGCTATTACCTCTATGGAGGAGGACTTCGGCAAATGGTATACCGACGTTGTAAAAAAGGCTGACCTTATCGACTATTCAAGCGTTAAGGGCTGTATGATAATCCGTCCCTACGGATATGCTATCTGGGAGCTTCTCCAGAAGCAGATGGACGAGCGCTTCAAGGCTACGGGACACGAAAATATTTATATGCCCCTTTTCATTCCCGAATCACTTCTTCAGAAGGAAAAGGATCACGTTGAAGGCTTTGCTCCCGAGGTTGCATGGGTAACCCACGGCGGAAGTGAGCCTCTTCAGGAGCGTCTTTGTGTAAGACCTACCTCCGAAACTCTTTTCTGTGAGCATTATGCAAATGTTGTTCAGTCCTACAGAGATCTTCCCAAGCTTTATAATCAGTGGTGTAATGTTGTACGTTGGGAAAAGACAACACGTCCCTTCCTTCGTTCAAGAGAGTTCCTCTGGCAGGAGGGTCACACCGTACACGCAACTGCAGAGGAGGCTATTGAAGAAACAGAGCGTATGCTTAATCTCTATGCGGACTTCTGCAAAGATGTTCTTAATATGCCTGTTATAAAGGGCAGAAAGACCGAAAGCGATAAGTTTGCAGGTGCAGAGGCTACATATGCAATCGAAGCACTTATGCATGACGGTAAGGCTCTTCAGGCAGGTACCTCCCACTACTTCGGTGACGGCTTTGCAAGAGCATTCAATATGACCTATACGGATAAGGAAAATAAGCAGCAGTACGTTCATCAGACGTCCTGGGGTACAACAACAAGACTTATCGGTGCTGTTATTATGTCACACGGTGATAATAACGGTCTTGTGCTTCCTCCCAAGGTTGCTCCCACTCAGGTAATCATTATTCCCATTGCCGCACATAAGCCCGGTGTAAAGGAAAAGGCTGAGGAATTAAGACAGAGATTGTCCGCTGAATTCAGAGTAAAGTGTGACAATTCGGATAATTCTGCAGGCTGGAAGTTTGCAGAATATGAAATGAAGGGTGTACCTCTCCGTCTTGAAATCGGCCCCAAGGACATTGAAAACAATCAGTGTGTGCTTGTACGCCGTGACAACAGAGAAAAGTATTTTGTTTCTCTTGATAATCTTGAAGAGGAAATTGCCAAGCTTCTTGAGGAGCTGGGTACTGCTCTTTATAATAAGGCTCTTGCAAATATTGAAAAGAAAACATACAGATGTACTTCAATTGATGAAATCAAGGATGCGCTCGCTGCAAACGGCGACGGCTTCGTAAAGGCTATGTGGTGCGGTGAAGAGGAGTGCGAGGATAAGGTCAAGGAGCTTACCGGTGTAGGCTCAAGATGTATCCCCTTCGAGCAGGAGAATCTCTCCGATACCTGCGTTTGCTGCGGCAAAAAGGCTGTCAATATGGTTGTCTGGGGTAACGCATATTAATTCAGAATACAATTTTTTTGCAGACATAAAGCTGTTAATCGGCTTTATGTCTGTTTTTCTTTTAAATGGTAATCAAAAGAAAGGTATAGACCGGATGGCACAGACGCTGATGACTGTCGAAGGGCGGATTTTGTCACAAAAAGTAAATGGAAAATTGTGGTAAAAATATCACAAAATGCTTGAAAAATTATAATTGATGTGTTAATATATGGAAGAAATAGGAAAAAATAACATTTTTCAGGTTATTATTCCGTAAAATTGAAAGGAAATGTGTATAATGAAACAGAAAAAAGTATTGATTGCAGAGGAAAACGGAGATTTTCTCAAAAGTATGATGTCGGCTCTCAGAGGCTTCGGCTTCGAATGTATGAGTATCCCGAAAAACGGCGAAGAGGCTGTTGCGGCTATTGAAAAATACAATCCCGATATTGTAATTATGGAAGCATTTATGGCAAGATTCGATGCGCTTGCGGTATTGAAGCTGGTTGCAAATATGAAGCTTTCCGTAAAGCCCTACATTGCTGTGCTTTCAAATACCGATAATTCGGGCTTTGAGCAGCAGCTGCTTGCTAACGGCGCCGATTATTATTTTATCAAGCCTGTGGATGTCAATATTCTTTGTGAAAGAATTGCCGAGCTTACGGGATGGGACGGCAAGGGCGGGAATGTCATTAAGATGAAGTCCTCCCGCGAGCCCGATCTTGAAATTACCGTGTCCGAAATTATGCACGAGCTCGGAGTGCCTGCGCATATCAAGGGCTATCAGTATCTCAGGGATGCAATAATTCTTTCCGTTAATTCTCCCGATATGATGAATTCAGTCACCAAGGTGCTGTATCCCACCGTTGCAAAGCATTTCAGCACTACAGCCTCCAGAGTAGAAAGAGCAATCCGTCACGCAATTGAGGTTGCCTGGGACAGAGGTGATATAGATGTTCTCAGCGCATATTTCGGTTACACGATACAGAATTCAAGAGGTAAGCCTACCAATTCGGAATTTATCGCGATGATTGCCGATAAGCTGCGTCTTAAGCTCAAGAAAATTTCATAAGCAAGAAAAGCAGAGAGTAATATCTCTGCTTTTTTTATTGACATAAAAATATCCAATTGATAAAATATCTGAGGTGATTAAGATGAATATACGCGATAGGCTGCTTGCATTGCAGGATAAGGAATACCGTGAATTCCACAGCCGGCTTATGCCGAATATTGACCCTGAAAGAATTATAGGAATACGCATTCCCGAATTGAGAAGACTTGCAAAAGAGATTAAAGGAAGCCGCGAAGCAGATGAATTTATAGAGGAGCTTCCTCATTTTTATTATGAGGAAAACAATCTTCACGCTTTTCTTATTGAACAGCTTCAGGATTATGACCTGCTTACAGATGAGCTTGACCGATTTCTGCCTTTTGTTGACAACTGGGCGACCTGCGACAGTCTTCGGCCTGTGATTTTCAGAAAAAATACCGACAGACTTCAGAATGATGCCTTCAGGTGGATGGCTTCCTCTCATGAATATACCGTCCGCTTCGGTATCGAGGTTATGATGATACATTTTCTTGACGGTAATTTCAGAAAAGAATATCCCCTGAGAATATCGGAGATAAAAAGTGATAAATACTATATCAATATGATGCTTGCCTGGTATTTTGCCACGGCTCTCGCAAAGCAATGGGATGCTGTTATTCCTTTTATCGAAAACGGCTTGGCGGATACGTGGGTTCATAACAAAACAATTCAGAAGGCTATAGAAAGCGGTCGTATAACTTCCGGACAGAAAAAATATCTGAGAGCATTAAAAAGGCAATGAGAACATTTGTTCATTTTTGGTGTTTACATTTGTAAAAAAATATAGTATAATAATATGAAATATATTTTTACGGAGTTTTTATGGAAAAATTCAAGTTAGTATCCGAATATAAGCCTATGGGTGATCAGCCTCAGGCTATAAAAGAGCTTGTTGAGGGTATCAATAAGGGATATATGGAGCAGACGCTTTTAGGTGTTACAGGTTCGGGTAAAACCTTTACTATGGCGAATATTATCGCAGAGGTTAACCGTCCTACCCTTATCCTTGCCCACAACAAAACCCTTGCAGCGCAGTTATGCTCGGAATTCCGTGAATTTTTCCCCCATAACGCCGTTGAATATTTTGTATCCTATTACGATTATTATCAGCCTGAGGCATATATTGCTTCAACCGATACCTATATTGAAAAGGACTCCGCAATTAATGACGAGATTGACAGACTCCGCCACTCAGCAACCTCGGCTCTTTCCGAAAGAAGAGATGTAATTATCGTTGCAAGCGTGTCCTGCATATATTCTCTGGGCAATCCCATTGATTATAAGAATATGGTTATTTCCCTGCGTACGGGTATGGAAAAGAACAGAGATGAGCTTCTTGAAAAGCTTGTTGAAATCCAGTACGAGAGAAATGATATCAACTTTATCCGTAACAAGTTCCGTGTCAAGGGAGATGTTGTCGATATTTTCCCTGTTTACAACAATGAAAATGCGATCCGCATTGAGTTTTTCGGCGATGAAATCGACAGAATCTGCGAAATCAACCCACTTACGGGTGAGGTTAAAAATACCGTTTCCCACGTGGCAATTTACCCTGCCTCCCACTATGTTGTATCTCCGGAAAAGGTACAGAAGGCGGTAGATGAGATTATTGCCGAAATGGAGGAAAGGGAAGCCTGGTTCAAGGCTCACGGCAAGCTTATTGAGGCACAGAGGATCAGAGAGCGTACAGAGTACGATATGGAAATGCTCCTGGAAACGGGCTTCTGTAAGGGAATTGAAAACTATTCAAGAATTATGGCGGAAAGAGAACCGGGCTCGGCCCCATTTACCCTCCTTGACTTCTTTCCCGAGGATTACATTCTCTTTGTTGACGAATCGCACGTAACGCTTCCGCAGGTCAGGGGAATGTTCGGCGGTGACCGATCCCGGAAGGAGAGTCTTATTGAATTCGGCTTCAGGCTTCCTTCTGCTTATGATAACCGCCCTCTTACCTTCAATGAATTTTACGATAAAACAAGACAGAAAATATTTGTAAGCGCAACACCGGGTGAGTATGAAAAAAGCCTCAGTGCACATACCGCCGAGCAGATCATCAGACCTACGGGACTTCTTGATCCCGAAATTGAGGTTCGTCCCGTTGACGGACAGATTGATGACCTTATAGGTGAAATAAACGAAAGAACCGCACGCAAGGAAAGGGTGCTTGTTACCACCCTTACAAAGGCAATGGCGGAAAGCCTTACTGATTATCTTACGGATTACGGCATCAAGGTCCGTTATATGCACTATGATATTGATACAATGGAGCGAATGGAGATAATAAGAGATCTCCGCCTCGGAGAGTTTGATGTGCTTGTCGGCATTAACCTTCTCCGTGAAGGTCTTGACCTGCCCGAGGTATCGCTTGTAGCCATTCTCGACGCCGATAAGGAGGGTTTTCTCCGCTCCGAAACGTCACTTATTCAGACTGTGGGCAGAGCTGCACGAAATGCCGAAGGTAAGGTTATTATGTATGCCGACACCGTTACAAATTCTATGGAAAGAGCAATAACGGAGACCTACAGACGCCGTGAAAAGCAGCAGAAATATAATGCCGAAAACGGAATAACCCCCAAGACCATAGTCAAGGGAATAAGAGAGATAATTGAAATTTCAAATACCCACAAGGCTGCAAAGAAGGCGGGCGGCGTAAAGATGTCAAAGAAGGAAAGAGAGCTTCTTATAAACCAGCTTACCAAGGAAATGAAAGCTGCCGCAAAGATCCTTGATTTCGAAAATGCAGCATATTTAAGAGATAAGATCAAAGCTTTACAAGAAGGATAGATAGGAATTTATAGGAGAATATTATGGAAAAAGATTGGTTATTTTCAACTGATGAATATATATGTGATTTGAGAACAGTTGCGGTATTAGTGAAAGATAATAAAATTCTTGTGCAGAGAGATAAAAATGGAAATGAATATGCTTTGCCCGGTGGACATATTAGAATTGGAGAAACATTAGAAGATGGATTAATTCGTGAAACAATGGAAGAAATGGGAGTAAATATCAAATGTAATCGTCTTTTATGGAGCGAAGAATGTTTTTGGGAATGGAATGGAAAACAAGCACATAATATTGCATTTTATTACTTGGTTGAATTATGCGATAATAATGAAATACCTGATAATAGTGAATTTGTCTCTCAAAAAGATAATTGTAATGTAGTTATTGGTTGGATGCCTGTTGAACAGCTTCAGAATATAACTGTTTACCCTGAGTTCTTGAAAAAGGAAATATATAATTTAAATGACCCTATGAAGCATTTTATTTCAAAAAGCTGATTTAATTAAACTATGATTTACGGAGGTAATATGTTACAACGTAAAATAAGAATTGTCGGTGCAAAGGAGCATAACTTAAAGGATGTTTCCCTGGAAATCCCCCGTGACAAGCTTGTTGTCTTTACGGGGCTTTCAGGCTCGGGAAAATCCACTCTTGCATTCGATACCATATATGCAGAGGGACAGAGGCGTTACGTTGAATCTCTGTCTTCCTATGCAAGACAGTTTTTAGGTCAGATGGAAAAGCCCAATGTTGAGCTTATCGAGGGGCTTTCTCCCGCCATTTCAATTGACCAGAAAACCACGTCAAAGAATCCCCGTTCAACCGTCGGAACGGTAACGGAAATATACGACTACCTGCGACTTCTTTTTGCACGGGCAGGTATTCCTCACTGTCCCGTATGTCACAAGGAAATCCGTCCGCAGAGTGTGGATGAAATGACAGACAGGATTATGGCTCTTCCCGAGAAAACCAAGTTTATGATTATGTCACCCGTTGTAAGAGCGAGAAAGGGTGAACACGTAAAGATTCTTGAGGATGCAAAAAAAGCAGGCTTCGTAAGAGCCCGTATTGACGGTGAAATGTATGAGCTGTCAGAGGAAATAAAGCTTACGAAGACAAATAAGCACACAATAGAAATTGTCGTTGACCGTCTTGTTATGAAGGACGGTATAGCCTCCCGTGTGTCCGATTCCATAGAAACAGCGCTGAAGCTCAGTGAGGGTATTGTTCTTGTTTCTGTCGTGGACGGAGATGAAATGCTCTTTTCTCAGAACTATTCCTGCCCTGACCATAACGTGGGAATAGGGGAGCTTAGCCCCCGTCTTTTCTCCTTCAATAATCCCTTCGGTGCCTGTCCTAAGTGTGCAGGACTCGGAGTCTTCAAAAAGGTTGCCCCCGAGCTTATAATCCCCGACAAAAAGCTTTCAATAAACGGCGGTGCAATAAAGGGCTGCGGATGGACCAATGAAAAGTACGGCACAATTGCCCGTATGTATATGGAGGGCATTGCAAAAAAATACGGCTTCTCGATGGATGACCCCATAAAGGATATCCCCGAAAAGGCAGTTAATGCAATTCTTTACGGTACGGGGGAGGAAAAGCTGAAGCTTAAAAGAAGCTTTCATGCAGGTACTACAGAATATGAGGCTCCCTTTGAGGGAATTGTTAATAATCTTGAACGCCGTTACAGCGAGACAACAAGCGACTGGGCAAGATGGGAAATAGAGCTTTTTATGACGGACCACGAATGTCCCGGATGTAAGGGGGCAAGGCTTAAGGATGAGATTCTTGCCGTTACCGTGGGCGGAAAAAATATTGATGAATTTACGAGAATGTCCGTTTCCGATGAAATTGAATTCCTGAACGACCTTGGGCTTACCGAACGTGAGCATTTTATTGCCGACGGCATTATTAAGGAAATCAGAGCAAGGCTTGAATTCCTCCGGAAGGTAGGCCTTGATTATCTTACGCTCTCTCGTTCCTCGGGTACTCTTTCGGGCGGTGAAAGTCAGAGAATACGACTTGCCACACAGATAGGCTCAGCCCTTACGGGTGTGCTTTACGTGCTTGATGAACCGAGCATCGGTCTTCATCAGCGTGACAATGAAAAGCTTATTGAAACTCTTAAGAATCTCCGCGACCTCGGAAATACTCTTATTGTTGTTGAGCATGACGAGGATACAATGAAAAGTGCCGATTATATTGTCGATATCGGTCCGGGTGCCGGTATTCACGGCGGTGAAATTGTAGCTGCAGGAACGCTTGATGATATAAAAAAATGCCACCGTTCAATTACGGGGCAATACCTTACGGGAGAAAAGAAAATAGAAATTCCCCGGGAGAGAAGAAAGGGTAACGGAAAGCACCTTAAAATTTACGGAGCAGCACAGAATAATCTCAAAAACGTTGATGTAACCTTCCCCCTTGGTAAATTTATTGCCGTCACGGGCGTTTCCGGGTCAGGAAAATCTTCACTTATAAACGAAATTCTCTATAAGCATCTGGCAAATGAGCTTAACGGCGCAAAGAAGGTTCCCGGTAAGAATAATGGCTTTGAGGGTACGGATAATCTCGATAAGGTAATTGATATCGATCAGTCACCCATAGGCAGAACACCCCGTTCAAACCCCGCAACCTATACGGGGGCGTTTACCGATATCAGAAAGCTGTTTTCCGAAACTCCCGACGCGAAAATGAAGGGATATTCCCCCGGACGCTTCTCATTTAATGTGGCGGGCGGCAGATGCGAGGCATGCTCGGGTGACGGTATTGTAAAAATCGAAATGCACTTTCTTGCCGACGTTTACGTTCCCTGTGACGTATGTAAGGGTGCCAGATATAACCGTGAAACCCTTGACGTAAGATATAAGGGAAAGAATATCAGCGAAGTCCTTGATATGACTGTTGAAGAGGGGCTCAGATTCTTTGAAAACCAGCCTGCTATAAAAAGAAAGCTTCAGACACTTTTTGACGTAGGGCTCGGCTATATCAGCATCGGACAGCCTGCAACTCAGCTGTCGGGCGGTGAGGCACAGCGTGTAAAGCTTGCAACAGAGCTTTCAAAACGCCCCAGCGGAAAGACCTTGTATATTCTTGATGAACCGACGACGGGGCTTCATACGGCAGATGTCCACAAGCTTATTGAGGTGCTTATGAAGCTTGTTGATACAGGCAATACGGTTATTGTTATTGAGCATAACCTTGACGTTATAAAATGTGCTGACCATATTATTGACCTCGGCCCCGAGGGAGGCTTCAGAGGCGGCAGTATTGTTGCGGAGGGTACTCCCGAGGAGGTAGCGGACTGTAAGGACAGCTATACGGGATATTACCTTAAAAAAATGATGAAATAAAACCTTCAGGTGTAAGATTATGAATAAAATACTGAATAAACCCTTTTGTATAAGCTTGCTTGTTATCGGCTTTGTTTATGGACTCGCTCTTCCTTTTTTCTGGGGGAATAATCCCGCCTCGGAGCTGGGAACTCTTTCTCTTCTTTGCGAGGACAGAAAAGGTTGGTTCTGGCTCTGGGGAATACTTGTAATCGGCGGAATAATTATCAATACGCAGTATATGTATAAAAAATTCAATTACAAAAGCCGTTTTCTGAACGTGCTTTGTGTTCTGGCGTTCATAAGCATATGTCTTGTTGCTCTGACTCTCGGCCACAGCATTGCTGACTGGAATCCCAAAAGAGTGCTTCATTGGATAGCCACAGGACTTTTTATTGCGCTTTGCATGGCCGTTGTTGTGCTTTTCTTTATCTTTAACCTCAAAAAGTATAAGGGCTTCGGCATTCTTATGGGCTGTACGGTAGCCATTCTTCTGACCTTTGCCGTAATATTTATCGGCGTGGGCAAAAGTGCGCTTATGGAAATGATTCCTCTTGCTCTTCTTCAGATAATGCTGTTTATAGTGAATTTTACTTCTCTTGTAAAAGCAGAAGCCCTTCAGCAGAAAACAAAAGTATTAACGGAGAAATAAAGAAGTATGCCGAGAAGTATAACCTGCAGAATTCCCGAGGAGCTGAACGGTGAAAAGCTTATCGTTTTTCTCAGGGGACACCTTAAAATTTCCGCAAGGCTTCTTCCTAAGCTGAAAAACGACCCTATGGGGCTTCTCAGAAACGGAGAGCATATAAGGACAATTGACCGTGTCTTTACGGGTGACGAAATAACTGTTACCTTCCCGGATGAAGAAAATGCTATTCCCCCAAGTGATACGAAGAATCTTAACATAATTTACGAGGATGAGGATATTCTTGTAATCAATAAGTCCCCCGATATAGCAATGCATCCTACACATAACCATCAGGGGGATACTCTTGCAAACAAAATATCCGCTTATCTTTCAGAGAAAAACAGGCAGGCGGTTTTCCGCGCCGTGGGAAGGCTGGATAAGTGTACATCCGGGCTTGTGATAATTGCACTTAATGCCCATGCGGCAAATATACTTTCCGAAAATGTGGAAAAGCACTATATTGCAATTGCAGGTGGCAAGTATCACGGAGAAGGGACTATAAATAAGCCTATAGTCCGTCCCGATCCCGGCAAAACCTACCGATGGGTAGGAGAGGACGGAGAATATGCTGTAACTCACTGGAAAAGCCTTAAAACAGACGGAAAGAGAAGTGTGGTGAAGATTCACCTGGAAACGGGCAGAACTCATCAGATAAGGGTACATTTCGCATCAATGGGCACTCCGCTTGCAGGTGACGATATGTACGGCTCGGAGGACCTTTCAATAAGCCGTGCAGCGCTCCATTGCTTCAGTCTGA
Source organism: Acutalibacteraceae bacterium (assembly GCA_045533835.1). Taxonomy (GTDB): domain Bacteria; phylum Bacillota; class Clostridia; order Oscillospirales; family Acutalibacteraceae; genus RUG806. The sequence goes on along the minus strand of JAZSIM010000071.1, from coordinate 1,551 downwards.
AATTCCTGCATCCCGTGACAAAAGAGGAAATGTATCTTGAGGCTCCGCTTCCCGAGGATATGCAATCGGTTGCTGATACAATAGAATAAAAAAGAGGCAGGGAAGTCCCTGCCTTAAATTTTTGTTCTGAGTCCCTTAGGGTAATGATTCTTTGCTCTGCCGTTTACAACCTTTACACCTCCGAGAGTGCAGCCGTTTACGGTAATTACAGCCCAGCCGTTTTCGCAATTTACGTCAATTTCCTCACCGTGAAGATATTTCTTTATTTCCTCTGAGTCAGGGGACAAATCAATCTGTCTTTTGAAGCATTTGCCCATTGCCGTAAAAAACTGATGATGGGGCTGAACATAGTTTTTCTTTATTTCTCCTATTGTTACACCGCAGGAAAATGCGCTTCCCTTGGGTATTTCAACATCTGAGCCGAAATACACGGGATTCATATTATACATCTTTACCGCATTTTTATCGTAAGACGTGAGCACAGAATCAAGAAAATCAGTAATCGTTTTATCAATTTTTTCCTTTGCCGGGGTTAATTTTTTTTGATTTGCTTCGCAGCCCTTTCTGTGCAGCACCGCCATAAACTGACCCTCGCCCTTTGAAATATAAGGGTAAAAGCGTCTTGAGAAATGCATATTTTCACATTTGCAGCCCTCGAAATTTATTCCGTCAGCCGTTGCGCTTCTGACTGCTTCCTTTACGGGGACGATTTCAAAATCGGGGTGCTCCTGCAGAAAGCTGTCAATCAGCATTTCATTTTCTTCAAGTGAAAATGTGCAGGTAGCATATATTATATAGCCTGAAGGGGAGAGGAGCGGTACTGCATTTCCCAGAATTTCAGCCTGCCTTTCAGCGCACATTCTCACGTTTTCCTCGCTCCACTCATCAACGGCAATATCCTCTTTTCTGAACATCCCCTCGCCTGAGCAGGGTGCATCGCACATAATAAGGTCAAAAAGCCCCGGGAAGAACCTTGCGAGCTTTTTAGTGTCCATGCAGGTTGTAACGGTGTTCTGAAGCCCCAGTCTTTCAATATTGCCCGTAAGAATACGGCAGCGGGATGACACGTATTCATTGGAAACAAGAAGCCCGTCTTCTCCGAGCTTATTCTTTAGCTGTGTACTTTTTCCTCCGGGAGCGGCGCACATATCAAGAATTTTCCAGTCAGGTTCAATATCAATACATTCTGCAGGTGCCATAGCACCGGGCTCCTGAACATAAATCATACCTGCGTGATGATACGGATGATTGCCGACTTTATCAAAATCAAGATAAAATCCATTTTCCACATAGGGAATTTTTTCACTGCCGAAAATATTTATCTTTTCAAATTCGGAAAGACTGATTTTATCGGTATTCACACGAAATGCTCTGACAGGTTCTTCCTGCAAGGCTTTTTCGTAATTTTCATATTCATCTGAGAGAAGCTTTTTCATTCTTTCAGAGTACTCTGTGGGCAATGTTTTCATTCATTTTCACCGTTTACATTCATTTCAATATGGAGCATACACATGAAGTCGGATCGTAGCCATGTCGTTCTGTGAGCCAAGG
>JAZSIM010000058.1:0-34943 GCA_045533835.1 Acutalibacteraceae bacterium | reverse complement strand
AACAACTCACGTTGTACGCGGTGACGAATGGATTTCATCTCTCCCCTTACATATTCAGCTTTTCAAGCTTCTGGGCTACAAGGCTCCAAGTCGGATCGTAGCCATGTCGTGCTGTGAGCCAAGGAGTTGAGGCCTACTATTGTCTTCCTAAGACCGCTTGGCCTCCGACTTAACAACTCACGTTGTACGCGGTGACGAATGGATTTCATCTCTCCCCTTACATATTCAGCTTTTCAAGCTTCTGGGCTACAAGGCTCCCAAGTTCGCACATATCTCCCCCATTATGAAGCTTGATGACGGCAACAAGAGAAAGCTTTCCAAGAGAAAGGATCCCGAAGCAAGCGTCAGCTTCTACGTTGAGCAGGGCTTCCCCGCAGACGGCGTTATCGAATACCTTATGACCCTTGCAAACTCTAACTTTGAGGACTGGAGAAAGGCAAACCCCACTCTGGACAAATACTCCTTCCCCTTCTCCTTCAAGAAAATGAGCTCCTCGGGTGCACTTTTTGATATTCTCAAGCTCAATGATATCTGCAAGAACATCGTTTCTCTTATGACAGCAGACGAGGTTTACGAAAACACCGTAAGCTGGGCAAAGACTTACGACGAAGAGCTTTACAGCCTCTTCACGGCAGATCCCGCTTATGCTAAGGCAATTCTCAACATTGACCGCGAAACACCCAAGCCCCGTAAGGACATCATCACCTGGTCGGACGTCAAGGGCTACGTCGCATATATGTATGACAGCCTTTACGTAAACGACGCTTCTCTTCCCGAAAACATAAAGGCAGAGGATGCAAAGGCAATTATTGATGCTTACAAGAACGTTTTCGACGAAAATGATGACAAGGATACGTGGTTCTCAAAAATCAAGGATCTCTGCGAGCCCTTAGGCTTTACCCCCAACGTAAAGGAATTCAAGAAGAATCCCGAGGCATTCAAGGGACACGTAGGTGACGTTTCAACGGTTATCCGTGTTGCTGTAACAGGCAGAACAAACACTCCCGACCTTCACGCAATCCTCGGAGCCCTCGGCAAAGAAAAGGTCTTCGCAAGACTTGACAGCTTCAAAGCGTCTTTATAATAAGCGAAAGGAACAAACTAAAATGGCAGAAATTGAAACCTCTGCTCTTTCGAGCAATTTTATACACGATTTTATTGATGAGGATCTTGCAGCGGGTGTAAACACCCGTGTGCAGACCCGTTTCCCTCCCGAGCCCAACGGATACCTTCATATCGGTCACGCAAAGGCTATATGTATTGACTTTGCAACAGCCGAAAAATACGGCGGCATCTGCAACCTCCGTCTTGATGACACAAACCCCTCAAAGGAAGACGTTGAGTACGTTGAATCCATCATGGAGGACATCAGGTGGCTGGGCTTCAACTGGGAAAACGTTTACTATGCTTCCGAATATTTCGATTTCATCTATGAATGTGCAATAAAGCTTATCGAAAACGGCAAGGCTTACGTATGCGACCTTACGGCAGATGAAATGCGTGAATACCGCGGTACTCTTACCGAGCCCGGCAAAAACAGCCCCTACAGGGACAGAAGCGTAGAGGAAAATCTCCGTCTTTTCAGGGAAATGACAGAGGGCAAGTACGCTAACGGCGAAAAGGTGCTCCGCGCAAAGATTGATATGTCCTCCCCCAATCTCAATATGCGTGACCCCGTAATTTACAGAATTATGCACGTTTCCCATCATCAGACAGGCGACAAGTGGTGCGTATATCCCATGTACGACTTTGCTCATCCCCTTTCCGATGCAAAGGAAAACGTAACATATTCCCTTTGCTCCCTCGAATTTGAAAACCACAGACCCCTTTACGATTGGTTTATAAAGGAAATCGGTTTTGAGGAGCCCCCCAGACAGATTGAATTTGCACGTCTTAACATAAACTACTGCATTACCAGTAAGAGAAGAAACATCCGTCTTGTAACCGACAAGCTTGTCAGCGGCTGGGATGACCCCAGAATGGCAACAATCTGCGGTATGAGAAGAAGAGGCTACCCTGCAAAGGCAATCAGAGCCTTTATTGAAAAGGTAGGCGTTTCAAAGGCATACAGTGTTGTCGATTACGGTCTTCTTGAAAGCTGTGTAAGAGATGAGCTCAATGCAAACGCTCCCCGTGCTATGGCAGTTTTAGAGCCTCTTAAGGTTATTGTTGACAACTATCCCGAGGGACAGACGGAAAAGCTTCTTGTTGACCGCCACCCCGACCACCCCGAAATGGGCAAATCAGAGGTTACCTTCGGCAGAGAAATCTTCATTGAAAAGAATGACTTTATGATTGATCCCCCCAAGAAGTATTTCAGAATGTTCCCCGGCAACGAGGTGCGCTTCAAGGGTGCATATTTCCTTACCTGCACATCCTACGAAACCGACGAAAACGGTGAGGTTACCTGCATACACTGTACCTATGACCCCGCAACAAAAGGCGGCGACGCTCCCGACGGCAGAAAGGTAAAGGGTACAATCCATTGGGCAGGCCCCGATTCAATCAGAGCAGAGGTACGCCTTTATGACAAGCTCTTTGACGTTGAGGACCCCGCCTCCATCCCCGATGAGGAATTCGTTGATGCAATAAACAAGGATTCCCTTATTGTGCTTAAGGACTGCCTTGTCGAGCCCTGTCTTAAGGACGCAAGGGCTGAGGAATCCTTCCAGTTTGTAAGAAACGGATATTTCGCAGTCGATAAGGACAGCACAGAGGGAAATCTCATTTTCAACAGAACGGTACAGCTTAACTCCTCCTATAAGAAATAAGGTGATATTATGAGATTGCTTCACAGAATTATTACTCCGATTCTTTCTATTCTCATTCTTCCCACAGGCTTTTTTCTCCCCATTTTCAGAATTCTTGTCACCTCAGGCTTCAGCTCGGGAGATACAAAGACGAATCTTCTTGACTCCTTCGGACTCAGTGAATTCATAAGCCTTTATGATATAATAAAGCTTGCACTCAAGGCCAAAGAGGGTTCGACGGGAAATCTCATTGCTACAATCTGGAATGCTGTTTCAGGCGAAAAGAAGCAGGAAATTGTTGATATGATTCCCGGTCTTCACTGGGGTGCCGTGTTTGCAGTATGCTTCGTAATCTGCCTCATAATCGCACTCGTTCTCGCAATAGCTGCGGCAGCAACAAAAAAGCCCGGCGCATCCCTTGTTCTTTCCGGTGTCGGCGCTCTTTCGGCAGTTATTATGAATGCAGCCTTCAACGCATTTGCAAATCCCTTCCTTAACGGAGCATTCAACCTCAACACTCTTCTCGGCAACACAAACCAGTTAATCGGTGCGCTTCTCGGCAACGTAGCCTCCATTGACTATATGAAGCTCGGTATTGCTTATTCCGTTATGCTTCTTATATTCGTGGGCTGTGCGATTTTCAGCATCTGCGCTATGATGGAGCAGAAGAACGGAGATAAATAATATGGATATGCTTATCGGTGTTTTCGATTGGTTCTGGCAGAATGTCACAAGACCTCAGGATGAAAAGAGAATCGCGACCCTTTCTCTTCCCGAGGGCATAAAAGAGGTATGCAACATCCCTTATACGAACTCAGACAGCGAATACCATATGCTTGATGTATATTATCCTGAGAATGCAGAGGGTCCTCTGCCCGTGATTATTGAAATCCACGGCGGCGGATGGATGTACGGAACAAAGGACCTTAACAAGATTTACGCACAGTATCTTGCAAAAAGAGGCTTCGTTGTTTTCAATTTAAGCTACCGCCTTGTTCCCGAGGTATTTGTTCCCTCTCAGCTTCAGGATGTAGCCCTTGCCATAAAAAAAGCAAAGGAGCTTATGGCAGATTTCCCCTGCGACACAGAAAAGATAATTCTTACGGGTGACTCTGCAGGCGGTCAGCTTGCCGCCTTTACGGCAGCCCTTGCAGAATCAGAAGACTTAAGGGATCAATTTGACACGGCTGACCACGGACTCAGATTCAACTGTCTTGTGCTGACCTCCCCCGTGGCATACATGAACGATTCACTTCCCATGGGACTTTACTGCAGAATGATGTGGGGCGAAAACGGCACAAGGAAAAGCACACGCCGCTATATGAATATCGACGAGCTTGTCCGTGAGGTGCCCTCATTCCCGCCCACTATTCTTACAACAAGCTCAGGCGACACGCTGGCGCTTAAGCAGACAAGAAGGCTTTACAGAACACTTCTTGAAAACGGAATTGAAGCTCAGCTTCTCGACTTTCCGAGGTTTGAGGGTAAGCACCTTCCCCACGTTTTCAGCGCACTTGAGCCTTATTCCAAGGCAGGAGCTCTCTGCATAGACAAGGTATGCGAATTTATAAATCACAATTTATCAAAAGAGATGTGAGTACGGTAGGGGCGGGGTTTCCCCGCCCGTTTAAAAGGGTTGTTATTTTTAAATAAAAGTTACAAAAGCTATGTAACGGGAGGGGAGACCCCTCCCCTACGGATGCAAAGAAAAAAAATACTTCTGTAAATTTTGTTTTATAGGGTGGTTTTATGAATAATATTATCAAAAATCTCGGCTTCCACCACGTAGCCCTCAGATGTAAGGATATAGAAAAATCACTTTCTATGTATACCGCACTCGGTATGACGGAAAAGGTACGCTGGGGCGAGGGTGAGAATCTCATTGTAATGCTCGACATCGGAAACGGCGATATTATTGAGCTTTTTGCCGACGGCGGCGACAAATACGCAGAGGAGGGCAAGTGGCAGCACTTTGCAATGTACTGCGATGATCCCGAGGCAGCCTTCAACAAGGCTCTGGAGGCAGGCTTTACACCTCTTACCTATCCCAAAACCGTACCGCTTGACTCAAAGCCTGAAAAAATGTCCATCACCGTAGCCTTCGTAAAAGGCAACGACAATGAACAGGTCGAGTTTTTTAACGTATAAAAAAATCTTACGATTTATCACCCCCCCCCCGCCATCACTCTTGGGGGAATCGGTGTTTCTTGATATAAGCAAATTGCTCACAATGCGGACAACTTCATATATATTAAAAAGGCGCTGTAAAGACCGCAGAGGTTTTTACAGCGCTTATTATTTTACTTTATAGTCTTATCAAAAACGATTGTTGTTATGCTGCGTGCGGTCAGAGTGTATTTTGTACCGTCAAGGCTGTCTGCAACCTTTTCGCAGTTATGGTCCTTATCCGTCACATAAACGGAGGCTCCGGGGTATTTTTCGAGGAATCTGATATTCTTATCCTTTTCACCGTTGTTCACAATTATAAGGACGTTTTTTTCCTCATTTGAAAAGGCAACCTCCTGCAGATTATCATCCTTTCCGATATTATCAAACACCTTTACACGGGTCATACCGGGCTCTATAAAGGAGGTAAACTGCTTGAATGCATAGTAACGGTTGAACTTCTTAATTTCTCCGTCCTCCTCATAAAGCACACCGTCCCCGTTAAATGCTGTCCAGCTCTGCCATGATACGGCATTGAGAAGCGTCAGATCCTCAATAATTACGTTTGCCATATGAAGCCCGCTGTCTATTGTCTTTGAATCAATAGTAAGGGGCAGCTCACACCACTCGCTCATTTCAAATACCTTATCGGGATATTTCTCCTTGAAGGTGTTTCCGAAATTGGCTTTTTCATTTTTATTGCCGTCAAGCCAGTAGGAATGTCCGGCAAAGGTATCACAGTAAGCATTGACCGCTTCATTTTCAAAATACTTAAAAAGGTAGTCATTATAATCCCACGAAAGCTGACCTGTTTCCATACCGGAAAGCTTGTAGGAGGTGTTTCTCTTCTGCATTTCAGTTGCAAATTTGCCCATAAGCACGGCAACCTCTTGAGGCTCATAGTGACAGCCCTCCTGGCCTACCCACTCGCCGCCCCAGTCCCACTGAGGCTCGTTTATTGGAGAAATATAGGTTACGGGGTAGCCCTCTGCCACAAACCAGTCCGCAATAGTCAGAAGATAATCAACAAATTTATCATAGTTTTCCGGGGGAAGGTTTGACTGCTTTTTCTCAAAGCCGCCGCTTGCGTGACCTGAAACAGTCATTGAATAATGGGGGCTGTTACAGAAAAGCACAACCTCCTTTGCGCCGTATTCTATAGCCTTATCAAGAACACGTCTTGCGTTGGCATCCCTTGTAAAATCGTAAACGTACTCGCCCTTTTCCTCATCAAAAACGTAAAAGCTTTCTGCTCTTCTGGCAGTATCCCATATTCTTGATTCGGGATTATCCGCCTCACCGCCGCCTATATTATAGCGTATAACGTCAAGACCGAGTCCCTCTTCGTCGGAAAAGAGTGCCTTTGCAATAGCGTCTGCCTTTTCCTCCGTATCAATAGTCTGTGCCCACCAGCAGATTGATGTACCGAAATTACGGAAGGTCTGATATTCCGAGATATCAACAACATCATAATACTGCCTTGTTTCGGCACCGAAAAGACCGCCGACCCCTGCAATAATAAAAGCCATAAGGTAAGCCAACCCCTTGATAATCATTTTCTTTCCCCCTCGGGTATTTTTGTTGTTTTTATAATACCAAATATGTAATAAAAACGCAACACCGAAAAAACAAAAAAGAGGACTGCACCGAAATGGGTACAGTCCTGAATTTTATCAGTAAATTGTAACTACAGTATCAGCAGAAATATTATCAACATTATAGATTGCGCTGTAGGTTGTCTTACCTGTCAGATGGTCATAAGAGGGAATCCACTCTGTCTGGTATGTGCCCGTTTCATTTCCGGGAGTCCAGATAACCTTAACATCCTGCGCAACACTGTTCTTTGTAACGATAATTGAGATACCGTCACCGCCGCCTACAGTAAATTCTGAGGGAGCAGGATCAGTTGTTGTGGAACGGATAACCTGATATGTCACGCCGTCGGGAGCCTGAGCACCGTCAACCTTTACGTTGTAGTATGCAGTAATATCTTCAATGAAATCAAGCTTGATTCCGAGGAAGTCGAGAATAAGTCTTAAAATTCTCTTGAACATAGCAAGAAGACCTACGCTGCCCTCTTCCTGAATACCGGAAACAATAATACTGCAGTCTGTTGTGATGTTTTCAATCTCATAGAGACGGCAGCCGTCCTCGTCAACACCGTAGGAATTGAGAGTTTCAGCAGTTCCGAGAATACCTGAGAGTGAGCCGAGATCCTCATCATCAAGAAGACCGTTAAGGATGCCGGGGCCTCTCTGAACCATAACCTTCATACCCGCAGCGGAATAGCCGGACTTAACCTTTACGCGGAAGCGGAAGGAATCACCGTAATAGGTTACGTGATAATACTCATTCTTAAGAGTAAGCACCTTGTACTCATCGCCTGAGGTAAGCTTTACATTAAAGTGATTTCTGAGAAGTGCGGGCTGTCCGTTTTCATCATATTCACCGACGCGGATATTGATATCACGGTCAACATAAACGGTATACTCATCAAAAGCATTCTGTGTTGTGGGAGTGCCGTTAATAAATACAACAGCAGTAAGCACGTTGTACTTTTCGGATGTAATAACCTTGAATGCAACGGTTTCGCCCTCTTCGATTTCATTGAAATCATCCCACTGAACGATGCTGAATCTTTCCTCGGGAACCTGTGTCTGATCAATAATGTTTGAGGGAAGCATATAACGGCCGTTAAAGAATACGTAATCACCGTTCTCATCGGGCTCGTACTGAATCTCACCGTCAACAGTCTTTGCAAACATATAGCCGCCTTCAAAATCCTTTGAGGGAGCCGTAAAGGTAACGTTGAATTTCTGTGCATTTGCTTCGCCCTCTGCTGCGAATGCAGGAGCAAGCGTCATAAACACACAAAGTATGCTGAGAAAAACACTTATTACTTTTTTCATTGGAATTCCTCCTGAAAAATATTATCATATAGCAATATAATTATATATTAAGAAAATTAAAATGTCAACCAACATAATATACCGAAACAGCCTATTTTTATGTGAATTCTCACGAAAATATTGCAAAAAACACCGTTCTGTTATAGAATATATTAAACTTTTGTTAAGAGGTAAAAGCTATGTATCCCGGATATAAGGAAGACCTTGAGTTTATAAAAATCACTCCCTCCGTAAGGCAGATGACTGTTCAGCAGATGGAGTTTTATGCCTTCGTGCACTTCACTGTAAACACCTTCACCGATAAGGAGTGGGGTGACGGCACGGAAAGCCCCGCAATCTTTAATCCCGTTAATCTTGACTGCAATCAGTGGGTCGAGGCAGTAAAATCCGCAGGAATGACGGGGCTTATTCTTACTGCAAAGCACCATGACGGCTTCTGCCTGTGGCCAAGCAGCTTTACAGAGCACTCCGTAAAAAATTCCCCTTATAAGGACGGAAAGGGGGACATTGTAAAGGAATGTGCCGAAGCCTGCAAAAAGGGCGGCATAAAATTCGGCATATACCTCTCTCCCTGGGACAGAAACTGCCCCGTTTACGGTCAGGGCAAGGCTTATGACGATTATTACTGCAATCAGCTGACAGAGCTTCTTTCAAATTACGGTGACCTTTTCTGCGTATGGTTTGACGGCGCCTGCGGTGAGGGTCCCAACGGCAAAAAACAGGAATATGACTGGGAAAGATATTATTCGGTTATAAGAGAGCATCAGCCCGATGCCTGCATATCAATCAGCGGTCCCGATATCCGCTGGTGCGGCAATGAAGCGGGTGACACAAGAAAAAGCGAATGGAGTGTCATCACAAAACGTCTTTCGGACGGTACTGTAATTGAGGACACCGCAGAGGACCTCGGCAGCCGTGAGCTTCTTAAGAAGACAGAAGAGCTCCGTTGGCAGCCTGCTGAAACCGATACCTCAATACGTCCCGGCTGGTTTTATCACAAAAACGAGGACACAAGGGTACGCTCGCTTAAAACTCTCACTGATATTTATTTCAGAAGCGTGGGCGGAAATTCCACCCTTCTTCTGAACATTCCCCCGGACACCGAAGGACTCTTCAGCAAGGCTGACGTAAAAAGACTGAAGCAGCTGGGGAACGCAGTAAAAAACGCCTTTGCAAGCTGTCTTTCGGAGGATGCCGTTTTCACGGCAGACAAATGTGACAGAGAAAACCTCATCGAAAACGTAAAAACGGACTCATACGACACTTATTTCAAGACCAATGACGGGGAAAATACCGTAACAATCACCATTACGCTTCCTGAAAAAAGGAAAATCCGTATGGCGGTAATTAAGGAAAACATCCTTTTAAGCCAGAGAATTGAAAGCTTTACAATTGACTGCAGAAAAGAAAAGGGCTTCCGTCAGATTTACGAGGGAACAACCGTGGGCTACAAAAAAATTGCCCGCTTCCGCCCCACGGTTACGGACTCCGTAAGAATCACCATAACCGATTCCCGTGTTGCCCCCGCAATTTCACACATTGCATTATACTGAAAAAAGAACCTTAGGCCTTCCGGCTTAAGGTTCTTCTTATATCATTTTTATTTATTTGAATCAATGAAGCTCTTTACGGCTGCAACGCCTGCGAACTTTTCGGCAACGCCGTTCTTGTAAACCACAAGTGTGGGTGCCTGCTTGAGCTCAAGCTCCTTTGCAAGGTCGGGATTCTCTGAAACGAGAAGCTTCTCATAAGAAACTCCTGCCTTGTCGAGCCACTGTACTGCAAGCTTGCAGTTGGGACAGGTCTCTGTTGTGAAAAGAAGAACCTTTTCTGCCTCTTTTTCACAGGCACAGCATTCTGTCTTTTCTTCTGCGGGAACACCGTCTCTTGTCATTACGGACTTTTCGATATTGTAAACAACTCTGTCCTTGAATTCCTGGCTCTTACCGTCGTTCCAGTTCTTAACGGGACGGTAGTAGCCTGTGATTCTTGAGTAAACCTCTGTCTCTTTTCCGCAAAGAGGACACTTGTACTGTTCACCGATAAGGTAGCCGTGCTCCTGGCATACGGAGTATGTGGGAGAAAGAGTATAGTAAGGAAGCTTGTAGTTTGCGGCAATCTTTCTGACAAGGTTTGCTGCTGCCTTCCAATCGGGAAGCTTTTCACCGAGGAATGCGTGGAATACAGTACCTGATGTGTAAAGAGTCTGAAGCTCATCCTGAATATCAAGAGCTGTGAAGATATCCTCTGTGTAGCCTACGGGAAGGTGTGAGGAGTTTGTATAATAGGGAGTTTCGCCCTCGTGAGCTGTGAGAATTTCGGGATATCTTGCCTTGTCGTGCTTTGCAAGTCTGTAGGATGTGGACTCTGCGGGAGTTGCTTCAAGGTTATAGAGGTCGCCGTACATTTCCTGATAGTCGGAAAGACGCTCTCTCATATGATTGAGAACCTTCTTTGTGAATTCCTGTGTCTCCACGTGTGTCATATCCTTACGGAGCCAGTTAGCATTGAGACCTACTTCATTCATACCTACAAGACCGATTGTGGAGAAGTGGTTGTTGAAGGTACCGAGATATCTCTTTGTGTAGGGATAAAGACCCTCGTCAAGAAGCTTTGTGATGATTTCACGCTTCACCTTGGGAGAACGTGCGGAAATATCCATCATCTTGTCAAGACGTGGGAAGAAATCTGCTTCGTCCTTACTGAGATATGCGATTCTGGGCATATTGATTGTAACAACGCCGACCGAGCCTGTGCTTTCGCCGCTTCCGAAGAAACCGCCGGACTTCTTGCGAAGCTCTCTGAGGTCAAGACGGAGTCTGCAGCACATTGAACGTACATCTGAGGGCTCCATATCGGAGTTTACATAGTTTGAGAAATAGGGAGTACCGTATTTTGATGTCATTTCAAAGAGAAGCTTGTTGTTCTCTGTTTCTGACCAGTCAAAATCAGCTGTGATTGAGTATGTGGGAATGGGATACTGGAAGCCTCTGCCGTTAGCATCGCCCTCGATCATGGTTTCAATAAATGCCTTATTGACCATATCCATTTCCTTCTTACAGTCACCGTAGGTGAAATCCTGAGGCTTGCCGCCTACGATTGCAGGCTTGCAGGCAAGGTCAGCAGGTACTGTCCAGTCAAGAGTGATGTTTGAGAATGGAGCCTGAGTACCCCAACGGGAGGGAGTATTCACACCGAAAATGAAGGATTCAATGCACTTTTTAACCTCTCTGTAGGAAAGGTTGTCAACCTTTACGAAGGGAGCAAGATATGTGTCGAAGGAGGAGAAGGCCTGAGCGCCTGCCCATTCATTCTGCATGATACCGAGGAAGTTTACCATCTGGTTGCAAAGTGTTGCAAGGTGGCTTGCGGGAGAGGAGGTAATCTTTCCGGGAACACCGCCGAGTCCCTCTTCAATAAGCTGACGGAGTGACCAGCCTGCACAGTAGCCTGTAAGCATTGAAAGGTCATGAATGTGAATATCGGCATTCTTGTGAGCCGCAGCAATTTCCTCGTCATAAACCTCGGAAAGCCAGTAGTTTGCGGTAATTGCACCTGAGTTTGAAAGAATAAGACCGCCGACGGAATATGTAACCGTGGAGTTTTCCTTTACTCTCCAGTCTGAAACCTTAACATAGTTGTCAACAATCTCCTTATAGTCAAGGATTGTGGACTTCATATTACGGATCTTTTCTCTATTCTTTCTGTAAAGGATATATGCCTTTGCAATTTCGGCATAGCCTGCCTGAACAAGCACGGATTCAACAGAGTCCTGAATATCTTCAACGGTGATATAACCGTCCTTTATCTTTGATTCAAAATCTGCAGTTACCTTAAGTGCAAGGAAATCGATGATGTTGGGATGAGTTTCTCTGTTCTGGGCTTCAAAAGCCTTGCTGATAGCGGAAGCAATTTTCGCAATATTGAATTCTGCCTTCTCGCCGTCTCTTTTAATTACCTGATAAGCCATTTTGTTTCCTCCTTCAATTATTGTTTTATATTACATTTCAGTTACGTGTAAAACCGCATCCTTCTGCGGTGTGCTTGCATATAATAGCACACCAATCCCCCAAAAATCAATATCTTGTGTTGATATTTTTTTATTTTCGGAACAATGCACAATATATTGTTCCGTTTTTGTTATAATTGTCTGTCAAAAAGCCGAAAAACATACTGTTGACACAAGATATTGTGCCAACAGCAAAAATCTATCACAATATATGCTTATCGTGAAACACCTCTTGTTTCACAGAGAAGCACATGCTCCGAAGCCCTTTCCGCCATTTTTATGAGGTCCTTCTCGGGATGCGCAGAGCATCCCTCACACAGGATATCGCCCGAGTCCTTAAACTGCTGAAGATAATATTTTTCACTCTTTCCGAGCATCTCTGCAATGGAAATTATATCCTCCTCGGTATGGTGCTCCTTCACAACGGTTGTTCTGAATTCGTGGGGGATTCCGCTTTGCTTTATAAGCTCAATGCTTGCTGCAATTTCATCATAGGGGACGTCACTTCCCGAGGTAAGAGCATACTTCCCGGGAGTATTCTTTATGTCCATGGCAACAAAATCCACAAGCCCCTCATCCAGAAGAGCCTTAAGCACTCCGCTTTTGCTGCCGTTGGTATCAAGCTTTACCTTATAGCCCGCATCCTTTATTTTTCTTATAAAATCTGCAATATCCTTATGCAGAAGAGGCTCGCCGCCCGTTATTGCCACACCGTCAAGAATTCCCTGCCTTTTTTTAAGATAAGAAAGAATCTCTTCCTCTGAAAATTCCTCCTGAGCTTCTCCCGTGACAAGGGGAGTATTATGACAGAAGGGACAGCGCATATTACAGCCCGAGGTAAAAATCGTGCATGCGGTATGCTCCGGAAAATCAAGCAGGGTCAGCTTCTGAAAGCCGCTTATTTTCATAAAATATCACCTTGGAATATTGTATATTATAAAGCCCTGCAAGTCAATTCCGAAGAACAGGTAATTTTTATTAAAATTATGTTTACTTTTTTGTAAAAATATATTACATTATATGTTGTAGTATAAAATTACCAAACAGAATTAAGGAGAGAAAATAATGAAAAAGATTTTATCCGTACTTCTTGCAGTAATGCTTCTCGCTTTCTCTGCAGCTCCCGCATTTGCACTTTCAATTGAAGCCGGCATCGACGAGCTCAATGCACAGTTCATTAAGGGTGCAGGTCCCGAAACAAACGGTCTTTCAATTGACTACCGTTATTTCTCCCCCGTCAAAGAAAACGACACAAACAAGTATCCTCTTGTTGTTTTCCTTCACGGTATGGGCGGCGGACAGAAGGAAGGCAGTCAGATTGAGTCCTCCAATGCTGCTTACTGGACAAGCGATGAGTTCCAGGCAAGATTCACAAACGGCGGTGCTTTTGTTATCCTTCCCCGCTCCGACGAGTTAAAGGGAGTATGCTGGAATGACGGCACAATTGAGCCCTTAAAGGCTGCTATTGACGATTTTATCGCACAGAACAGCGGAAATGTCGACCTTACGAGAATTTATGTAGGCGGCTTCTCCATGGGCGGCAAGATGACACTTAAAATGGCTATTGCATACCCCGAAATGTTCGCGGCAGCATTCCCCATCTGTCCCGCTTGGGCTCCCTCCTCAACCGCTCTTTCCTATATTGCAGATATGCCCGTATGGATGACCTCAGGCAAGCCTGATCCCCTTGTCAACTACTATTTCGGTGTATCAAAGACTTATGAAAAGCTCTGTACCGTATCAAACAATCCCGAAGAAGTAAGGTTTTCAACTCTTAAGAAGGTTTGCTTCGAGGACGGAAAAAGATGTCCCAGCGCTCACCACTCCTGGTATGCGGTAAACCACGATATGTTCTCAAGTGAAAACGGCAATTATCCTTATATGACAACAGTTAACGGTCTCGGTGAAGCAGTAACACTCACCTACCCCGACGGTATGATTTCCTGGCTTTGCTCACATACCTCAGACTATAACGGCGAAGCATCAGTCGGCAAGGGCAACCTTGAGAATCTCAGGGAAGCAGAATCAATGGTAGGAATCACCAGCCTTATTGATTTCTTCAAAACACTCTTTGCAGCAATCAAAGATATTTTCACATTCTGATAACAGCATAAACAATTAATAAGGACAGAGAATTTTCAGCTTCTCTGTCCTTTTTTTGTATTCACATTACGGCATATAAGGGTCTTCTGAAGCCACATAATCCTCGGGCATCATATACTGTCTTATAAACTTAATGGTAAAATCAACGCCCCACTGACCCTTTGCACCCTTCCACTTGCCGGAATGAGGCTCGATGGAAAGAACACCGTTATAGTCGTTCACATAAAGCAATGTCATAATTGCGCCCCAGTTAAGACTGTCAAGACCTGCGGGCGGATCATCAAAGCCGTCACCTGCTATGTGAAGCACACCCTTTACGTGGAAATGGTAAACACGGTTACCCCAGTCACGCAGCTCCTTAAGATAATCTCCGCCTCTGTTGAAGCAATGGGAAGGGTCGTATTTTATACCGAGCTCGGGAAGTGCACCGTGAATTACACTCCAGGCTCTTTCCTCACAAACAAAGTTTGCCCAGTCACAGTTATAGGTTGCAATTTTAACGCCCTTATCCCTTGCATAATCAATAAGCGTCTTAAAATACTCTATGGCAACAAGACAATTTTCATAATAAGTCTTGCTCTCAATGAAATTACAGCCCACGTTATATACGGGACAGCCGACAATTGAAGCCAAATCAATAAGATTCTTGTCGTGCTGCAATGCTTCGGGAATAACCTTTCCCTCTTCATCGATTCTTTCCATACCCCATCTGCCGATTGAGCCTACAAGGATACCGTATTTTTCGGAATAGCCTTTTATTTCCTCTGCTCTTTTAAGCACTTCCGCCGAATCATTATAATAGTTAATACAGAATTCAACAGCGTCGAGCCCCTTTTCCTTTACTGCTCTGAAATGGCCCTCTTCCCAGCCGTTTATAATACCTAGTTTCATATGTATCACCTCGGAAACAGTATAACAGACCCCGGCACCCCGTGTCAACAAAATGACAAAAAAACAACATATTTCAACAAACATTTTATTGAATATGCCGCCTTGTTGTGTTAAAATAAAGAAAAAAAATTTTTGGAGGCTTTAATCATGGCTAAATGGCGAGTAGGACTTATCGGCAACGGAGGTATCTGCAAGGGTGCCCACTTAAGTACTTATCTTAATGACGAAAGACTTGAGGTTGCCGCAGTCTGCGATATTATTGAAGAAAGAGCACAGTTTCTTAAGGACAACTATTTCCCGGATGCTAAGGTTTACACGGATTTCAACGAGCTTCTTAAGGATGAAACAATTGATTCCGTTGACATCTGCACACCTAACTATCTGCACTCAATTATCGCAGTTGCCGCATTTGAGGCAGGCAAGCACGTTTTCTGCGAAAAGCCCGATGCTGTTGACGTTTCAGAGGTTCTCAGAATGAACGAGGCTGCAAAAAAGGCAGGCAAGACCCTTATGGTTATGAGAAACAACCGCTTTGTTGATGCTTCCGTTTTTGCAAAGAAGTTCATCGAAAAGGGTAAAATGGGTGACATCTACTGCGGCCGTGCCGGCTGGCAGAGAAGAAGAGGCATCCCCGGCAAGGGCGGCTGGTTCACAACAAAGGCACAGTCAGGCGGCGGTCCCCTTATTGACCTGGGCGTTCATATGATTGACCTTGCAATATGGCTTATGGGCAATCCCACTCCCGTTGCAGTTTCCGGTAACACCTATATGAAGTTTGCGGATAACGATTCCTCCGACTCAGTAAATTCCGATTTCGGCGACAAGAATGCAGAGGGTACCTTTGATGTTGAGGACCTTGCAATGGGCATGATCCGTTTCGACAACGGTGCCGTTTTACAGATCGAATTCAGTTGGGCATCCAACATCAAGGAAGAATGCCGCTTTGTAGAGCTGCGCGGTACAAAATCAGGCATGAGCTGGCGAAACGGTGTGCTTGAGCTCTTCACCGAGGAGGACGGTCAGCAGCTTAATATCACAGCTCCCAACTGCAAGGAAAACAACGGTCACTCAAACAACTTAAAGCACTTCTATGATGTTGTAATTGAAGGCAAGGAGCCCATTTTCGTTGGTCAGCAGGGCATTGATATGATTAAGATTCTCTGTGCTATCTATGAATCGGCAAAGACCGGCAAGGAAATCAGCTTAGTGTAAAGTGTCACAAATCAGCGGATTTGACGCACGGAAGATAATAAAGGGGAAAGAGCCACGGGAAATCTTCGCTCTTTCCCTTAATTTTTGCCGCAAAGCAAGCATAAAATGAAATAACGGGCAAGGTCAACCTGCCCGTCATTTTTTGATTATTTATAATGTCTGAGTGAAGAATCAATAAACAGAGCGCCGAGCTGAAGAGTGTGGATATAGGTGCCGTCCTCCATAGGAAGAATGGTAAGCCCCTCGCCCTCACCGCCGAAGTTATCAATGAGCTTATACTCGTACATAATTCTGTCGAAAAGCTTTGTTACCTCACCCGTGCCGAGGTCGATTGTGAAAACGGCTCTCGTCATATCGTTTGTGCCGGCATAAAGCCTGCCGTCAGAAATTTCACCGCCCTGAATCTTCTGCACCTCTTCCGAAAGAGTAATTGTTTCAATATAAGTAAAATCAGAAAGACTGAATTTGTAAATTTCGGTATAATTTCTTGAGTCACACGTGTAGGCTACACCGTTTTCACCGTCAACGGCAACCCACGGTACACCTCTTGTCTGAAGCTCTGTGGGAAGCTCGTAGCATACACCCGTATACTGAAGTGTTTCTGCATCATAAAGGGCAATTATGGGGTGATTCCACTCCTTGCTGTCTTCAAGTGCGGCATAGATAATACCGTCATAATAGCTTATTCCGCCGATGTGCTGAGAATTATATTTCGACTTAAGCTCATCGGTAATTGCTTTTTCATTGAGAGCTATAATTTCGTCGCAGCTGAGATTTACCTTTTCAAGTGCGTGCTTGCCGCTGAAATAAAAGTATTCTCCGTCGGTGGTTACATCCTGCGAGCGCGTAAGAGTTTCAAGCCCCACAACAGCGTGCTCGCTCTCATAAGGATAAACCTCACCCTCAAAAAGCCCGTTCAGTCCGCCCGTCAGAGCAAGCAGTACAGAAAAGAACACGGCAAAAATTTTATTGAAAATATTGGCAAATGCGGTCATATATATTCTCCTCCCGGTATTTTATTGTAATTTTATCACAAAAATATGAATTTTTAAAGGGTATTTATCTATTTGACATTGTTTTTTTTCGGATTATAATAGGTATAGTAATTTATATTAAAGAGGCTGAATCAAATGAAGAGAAAAATTTACGGCTTGCTTTCCCTTATCCTCGCAGCATCTGTGCTGTTTACAGCCTGCGAAGGAACGGGAACAGAAGAAACAACATCAGAGGAAATTGAAACCATAACAGAGGCGTCCCTTACAAACGGTGACAGCACTCCCGAGGAAACCACAACCGAAGAGGAGGAAACCACCACAGAGGCCGCAACAGAGGAAAAGGTAACATACATCGGCACAATTACAGGCTATACCTCAAAGGGCTACGTAATTTCCGTAAAGAACGGAATTACTTATGTGAACAACGTGCTTGTTGCAAACAAGACCTATGCCCTGCCCGCAAGCTATAACCCCGGCGCGCTTCTGTCCGAATGTGAAAGGGCATTCAACAGAATGAAGGCCGATGCCGCAAGCGAGGGGCTTACAATCTGGAATGCATCGGGCTTCCGCTCCTATGAGCTTCAGGAAAGCCTTTACAACAGATATTCGGCACGTGACGGCAAGGCTGCAGCTGACAGATACTCAGCACGACCCGGACACTCCGAGCATCAGTCGGGTCTTGCAATTGACCTGAACGAAATCACAAACGCCTTCAAGGATACAAGGGAAGGCAGATGGGTGGCAGCAAACTGCCACAAGTACGGCTTCATTCTCCGTTATCCTCAGGGTAAGGAGGCTCAGACGGGCTATATGTACGAGCCCTGGCATATAAGATATGTAGGCGTTGACACCGCAACCGCCATCTATAACAGCGGTCTTTGTCTTGAGGAATACTTCGGCATCACCTCCGCTTATGCAACACCTGCCCAGGAGGCAACAACCGAGGAGCCCACAGCAGAAATAACGACTGCAGCGGAAACAACCGCAGCAGAGGAAACAACTGCAGAAGTAATTGCAGAAACCACCGCTGCACCTGCTGAAGAAACCACTGCAGCAGATTCAGTCGGTTAATATCACAGAAAAAACGGGAGTGTGCAAAAATGCATAAGCCCGTTATTTGATTTAAGAGGCGAAAAAATGAAATCCCGCATAAAAGATTTTACCGAAGGCAGAATACCAACACAGCTGATTGTCTTTTCCGCACCGCTGTTTCTTTCAAACCTTATGCAGGTTATTTACAATATGGCAGATATGTTTATTGTGGGACAGGTACACGGCAAGGTCGGAATATCTGCCGTTTCTGTCGGCGGCGACCTTTGCAATCTTCTCACCTTTATTGCAATCGGCTTTTCAAATGCAGGACAGGTTCTTGTGGCAAAGTACATAGGTGCAGGACAGAAGGATAAGCTTGGCAGATTTATGGGCACAATGTGCACCTTTCTGCTTTCCGGTGCTCTTGTCATCAGCGTTATCAGTATTATTTTTCAGGATGCGCTTCTTAAATTTATGCAAACTCCCGACAGTGCATATACGGATGCTGCCGAATACTCCCTTATATGTATGATAGGTCTTGTTTTTATCTACGGGTACAATATGGTAAGCGCCGTATTAAGGGGGATGGGCGACTCAAAGCATCCCTTTATATTCGTAAGCCTTGCCGCAGTTATGAATATTGTGCTTGATATAGTTTTTGTCGCATACGCGGATATGGGAGCCAAGGGTGCCGCCCTTGCAACAGTTATAAGTCAGGGCACAAGCTTTCTTATGTGTGCGGGCTTCCTGTTTGTCAAAAGAAGGGAATTTGAGCTCAGCGTAACGCTTCGCGATTTTCTTGTCCCCGAAAAGGAAATGCTCGTTTCCCTCGTAAAGCTCGGCATACCTATGGCTATCAAAATGGCATCGGTGCAGATTTCCAAGCTTTTCGTAAACTCACAGATAAACGCTTACGGAGTTGAGGTTTCTGCCTTCTCAGGAATCGCAAATAAGATTTCTTCAATAAGCAATCTCATTTCAGCCGCCATGAATACGGCAGGCTCCACTATGGTGGGACAGAATATCTCGGCAGGGAAAGAAGAAAGGGTAAAGAAAATCCTCAAAACCCTGGCAGTTATAACACTGAGCGTTTCCACCCTCATAAGCATTATCTTCTTATTTTTCCAGAATGAAATAATCGGCTTCTTTGCCGACGGTGACGAGTCCGTTGTTGCCGTTGGTGAGCATTTCTTCTTTATTGCCGTGCTTTTGTTCTACGCAAGCGCAATGCGTGCCATTATGAATGCGCTTCTCAACGGAAGCGGAAACACTAAGGTCAATTTCGCAACCGCAATTTTCGACGGAATAATAATGCGCTTCGGTCTTGCGATTCTTTTCGGAATGGTACTGAATATGGAATATTACGGCTTCTGGCTGGGTGATGCTCTTGCAGGCTTTACCCCCTTTGTCATAGGTGTTGTATTCTATGTCACGGGAAGCTGGAAAAAGAATATGCCGACACAAGCAATACAAAAAGTTTAAAATCTCCGCTTTTTCTTGATTTTTTTCATTAAAAAGCATATAATGTAATGAATTAATGTCTTAGGGAGAATAAATATGGCAGAAATTATTGAATTTTTCAGCGGTTATTCAACAATAGTCCTTGTTATAAGAATTATCCTTGCAGGTGTCTGCGGCGGCATAATCGGCGTAGAAAGAACCTTAAGGCAGAAGGATGCCGGCTTCCGTACACATATTGTTGTTGCTATGGGCGCCGCTCTTATGATCATTATTTCAAAATACGGCTTCTTTGATCTTGTGGGTCTTGACGACACCTTAAGAATTGACGCATCCCGTGTTGCCTCAAACATTATTACGGGTATATCCTTCCTCGGTGCCGGTATGATTTTCGTTAAAGGCACCTCAATCAAGGGACTTACCACAGCGGCAGGTATATGGGTAACTGCAGCTGTCGGTATGGCAATGGGCGCAGGTCTTTATGCGGTTTCCATAATCGCAGTTGTCCTTCTCCTTCTCGTGCAGATTGTCTTCCACAAATTCCTTATTGGCTTCGACAAGGTGCTTGCAAACGATAACCTTGTCCCCTGCTTCATACAGCTTGATAATGACCCCGCAGCAATCAAGGAATTAAAGGAATTTCTTAAGGAAAACAAGGTGCAGATTTTCGATTCCGTAACGGAAGCCTCAGCCGACAATAAAACCCTCACCCTTCACATTAATGTACAGTTTGAAAAGAACGTTGACATTGATGACGTTTTCGAAAGATATCTCAAAAAGGCTCACGTACATCAGGCATTCGCAATGTAAAACAGAACAGACGTCAAAAGGTAAGATCCGTTTTTCCGGCTCTTACCTTTTTTTATTGCCAAAAACAGAAAATCTGTGAATTTTCTGTAATTTTTATTCTGTAGCATTGAAATTTTTCCGTTATTGTTGTATAATATTTATGATTGTTAAAAAAATAACATTCAGCCAATAAAACGGATTTCCGTAATACATAAAGGAGAATTATTATGCAGAGATTCACTTTACCCAGAGATATTTACCACGGCAAGGGCGCTCTTGAGGTGCTTAAGACCCTTAAGGGCAAAAAGGCTATCGTTTGCGTAGGCGGCGGCTCAATGAAGAAGTTCGGTTTCCTCGACAGAGCTGTAGCATACCTTGAAGAAGCAGGCATGGAGGTCAAGCTCTTCGAAGGTATCGAGTCCGACCCCTCAGTAACAACAGTTATGAAGGGTGCAGAGGTTATGACAGAGTTTCAGCCTGACTGGATTGTTGCCATCGGCGGCGGCTCTCCCATCGACGCAGCAAAGGCTATGTGGATCAAGTACGAATATCCCGAAATCACCTTCCCTGAGATGTGCAAGGTTTTCGGCATTCCCGAACTCAGACAGAAGGCTCATTTCTGTGCAGTTTCTTCAACCTCCGGCACCGCAACAGAGGTAACCGCATTTTCTGTTATCACAGACTATGACAAGGGCATCAAGTATCCCCTCGCAGACTTCCAGATTACTCCCGACGTTGCTATCGTTGACCCCGAGCTTGCCGAAACAATGCCCAAGAAGCTTGTAGCTCATACAGGTATGGATGCTCTCACACACGCAGTTGAGGCATACGTTTCCACTGCAAACAGCGATTTCACGGATCCTCTTGCTCTTCACGCAATCAAGCTCATCAAGGAAAACCTTGTAGCATCATACAACGGCGATATGGCCGCCCGCGCAGTTA
Source organism: Acutalibacteraceae bacterium (assembly GCA_045533835.1). Lineage (GTDB taxonomy): Bacteria > Bacillota > Clostridia > Oscillospirales > Acutalibacteraceae > RUG806. Next base: position 13,687 of record JAZSIM010000058.1, on the reverse strand, counting down.
TGCACAACGCACAGTGCCTTGCAGGTGAGGCTTTTTCGAATGCTCTTCTCGGTATCGTTCACTCAATGGCTCACAAGACAGGTGCAGCATTTGACGATTTCGGCGCACACATCATCCACGGTGCCGCTAACGCAATGTACCTTCCCAAGGTTATCGCTTTCAACGCAAAGAACGAAACAGCTGAAGCAAGATATGCTGAAATTGCTGATCACATAGGACTCGGCGGTAACACAAACGCAGAAAAGACTGCTGCTCTTATCGCATTCGTAAGAGAGCTCAATGACGCACTTAACATTCCTCAGTGCATAAAGAACTACGGTGCAGACAGCTACTTTGCAGAGCAGGGCTTCGTTCCCGAAGAGGTATTCCTCGAAAGACTTCCCGAAATCGCAAAGAACGCTGTAGGCGACGCCTGCACAGGCTCAAACCCCAGAAGCATCGACCCCGCACAGATGGAAGCTCTCCTCAAGTGCTGCTACTATGATACAGAAGTAGATTTCTGAGCAACTCCTTTACTTCCCGGCACCTGCACTCCCCTGCAGGTGCCTTTTTTCGAGAAATCCACACAAAAACACCTTGTCTGACTGCCGTGTTTTTATATCTTTTTATAAAATTGAACTTTTTTTTCAAAACCTCTTGATTTTTTCTTCAATATGGTATATACTAATCGAGCATCAGAGATATCGCGGGATAGAGCAGTTGGTAGCTCGTCGGGCTCATAACCCGGAGGTCGTTGGTTCAAGTCCTTCTCCCGCAACCATGTAAAAAGATAAGCACACCCTATGGTGTGCTTATCTTTTTTTATTTTTTGTGCAGGAAGGACTTGCCCCAACTTCCCTCCGAGGGGATGAGCCCGAGCGGGCTCATAGCACGGGGTGAGCATCTGCCTTCGCGTCCGGCGGACGATGAAGAAGGCTGATGCTCGGCGCAGCGGTCAAAGGTCATAGGCGCTCCAAGCCGTAATGACCTTTGGGTACCGCAAGCGGGCAAGCAAAGGCATAGCCTTTGCGCGAATTGGTTCAAGGAGCTATTAAATGAATAATCGGTTATCCTTACACGTGTATACTTCGGGGACAAAGGAGCCTGTTTCGAGGGGGATTTCGGCATAGATTTCTTTTAAGTCCTTATCGGTAAGCGGTTGAATTTTTATAATACCGTTTTTCTCTCTGATACTGCGAAGATCAATTACCCAGCTGTCACCGTTAAGATAAAAATCTGATACCAATTGTCGGTTTACAAAAAAGCCTGCTATGTTTCCTTTGGCTTTTATTACAAGCCATTGATCCTCATCAGTCCAGCATACTTTATATTCATCGGTTTTGTCTTCAATCGGCAAATGTCCCAATAACACATCCGGGGCGCAGCAATTCTGTATCACTGAAGCATTAATTTTGTGAAGCACTGATTTTTCATAGGGCTCATTTTTCAGAAGAATGACATCTGTGTCATTGATACGGTTAATGCCCGTTTCAAGTGCACAAATCTTCCCGTTTGCAAGAGCAATAACTGCTTTCATTCCCTCAATCTGCAGCAGCTCTAAACGGTTTTCGGAGTATAAAACAGGCTGTGCAGTTGCATAAAGGATGTCAAGACCGCAGACTAAGATATTCACAGGAATAAAGAATGAGCTGTCCTCAGGAATATCAAGGCTGAAGGACACAGTTCGCGCATTAAAAACTATATTAAAGCTGTGTGCGGGATGCGCAGGCATTTTATGGAGGCGGATATGGTTATTTATAAACAGAAAACCGCTGTTCCCGTCACTTCTTAATGCACATCTCAGTGTTTTTATATCATCCTTTGAGGAAGGTGCCTTATCGGGCATTATTGCAGTCATTGGGGCGAGCATTTCACCGAATGAATGCAAAAATCTGTGAATGAAGGATAAACGGAAATAGCTTTCCCGTATTTGTCCCATATCGCCCACGGGAGCCTGAAAATCGTATGATATAACGGGACAGTCATTCGGGTAGCCGCTTGCCTTGCTTTCCTGCATAGTAGTAAGACCTATGGGGTTCAGTCCGCCACAGAACATATAATATCCCAAAAGATTCATACCGCTTCCGAGCTTACATATAACGAGAGCTTCAATATCACGGGAGCAGAATATCGGTCTTCGATGGTAGGTAATCTGATTGCCCCCGCCCATTTCACACGTCATAAACGGCACATTGCTTGAACTGTCTGTTACTCCTGTTGATGTGCCGAGAATATCCGAGCCGATACAGCCGTCTTCACGGATAAGAGAAAAGAAATAATTGGGATTCGGCTCAAGCTCTCTTATATGATTTGTCCAGGGTGCCTCGGGATATGCGCCGTACATAGGAAAAACCGTTTCGGGCAGCTTTGCTCTTCCCCAGGCTGTTGCAGTATATAAGGGGGCGTGAAGTCCAGCTTCCGTAACAAACTGACGAACCAGCTCAATATAATCGGGATCTCCTGTCAATTCGTTTTCAATCTGTATTGCAAAAAGAGAAAGCCCCTTGACCTGCTCTGCAATTTTGTTTATATAGCGTCTGACATAAGATATATAAGGCTCTTGTCTTGACCGCAGAATGTCGGTGCATTCATTCTGAAGCCAGTCGGGAAAGCCGCCGTTTCTGCATTCACCGTGAGCCCACGGGCCGATACGAAGACAGAATTCAAGACCTGTTTTATGACAAAGCTTTATAAAGCGTCTTATATCACGGTTGCCGCTGAAAACAAATTCTCCTTTTTGCTCCTCATGATGAATCCAGAAGACATATGAAGCAACAACATCTATTCCGCCTTCCTTCATCTTCCGCAGATTCTCTTCCCATCTGTCACAAGGTACACGGCTGTAATGCATTTCGCCCATAACGGGTATCCATGCTTTACCGTCCTTCAGAAGCATCTGATTTGTGACACTTATCCTGTCATCGCCTGCGATGCCAACAATTTGTATATTATTCTGTATCTGCCGTGTCTTAAAATTCATAATTAATATACCTCACTTATTACAGAGCAGTACACTTATCGTGAATTATATCGTGCTTTACCTTTCCCGCTTCTACTGTTTATGGAAATAATTATACCATATATCAGGATCATATTCCACAAATAAATATTTTTTTGAATTGATTTACAGGCAAGCAGACATAAAATTGCACCTGACGCCTACTATAGTTTCAGGTGCTTAATTATTTTACTTCACTGTTTTCTATTGCGTAATCAAGCAAAATATTAATAAGTTCATTTCTTGAACGGTTTGTCAGTTTTGCCAATCTATCAAGACTGGCTACCGTTTCATCCTTTATTCTTATGGAAAAGGTTTTATAACCGTCTTCTCCTTTTAAGGATTTTTTATTTATGATGAGTTTTTCTTTCATACAAAGTCACCTCACCAATATTATGCCTTGACAGATGTTATAAATATATGTTATAATTTATAACATAAAATTAGGAGGTGATTGTTTATGGCACGATGTCCATATTTAGATTATGAATCAAGGGGAGCATTATTCTCTCAAGGAGATTACTACTGCAAACTTTGCAGAAAAACGCTGTCGGAATCCGAAGTCAATTACAAATGTAAAACAGATTACGGCGATGATTATGAACAATGTTCAGTTTATAAGAATAGGTAGGTTTATTATGGGATTGTTTGATTTATTTAAAAAAGACCACAACACACACAACAATGATTTTGTGGAAGATGCCGTTTTTGAGCACATCTTAAATGTATTTTTTGCTTTTAAGGATAAGTTTCCTGATAAAATTGTTTCACTTGATATTTATCCATCAAGAAAAATCACAGGTTATGTTGCTTTTGATATCGGTTTTCTTCTCGATGGAAAAATAAGTTGGTATCAGTCGAAAGAAACAAATGAAATGCTTGAATTTTTCAAATTGATTGAAGATGACGGTACATTTATAACATTTGAATATGTGCACAATACATTTGAAGAATCTAATAATCGCAATTATATTGATTCAAAGCTCAAATCTTACATTAAACATTTTATGCAGTTAAATCCAACACGGAACTTTGATTTAAGTCGAACCGGTGCAAGAATTAAATACTGGTAATTAATAACTCAAAAGCACACCTTTTGGCGTGCTTTATTTTTATCCGCAATTATGACAACGAGCAGCAATAGCTGCTTTGGTGTCCCTTTTATGTCACATCAAATATTATATACTTAACCCGGTATCAAAAGGAGATGTTACTTATGAAAAAAAACACCGATGTTTATGACAGACAGGCCTTTGTCATCATTGCAAGCCGTCCCGGCATGGGTAAGACATCCCTTGCACTGGATATAGCAAGACACTTGGCTAAGCGCAGTAACAAAAAAATTCTGATTATTTCTTTGGACATGTCAAAAGAACAAGTTATGGCGCGCCTGCAAAAGGCAGAGAATATGCCTGCAGAGTTTGGTAATATTCTGATTGATGACCAGCCCCTGCGGTCTGTGAAAGATATTGAAGAATTGTGTCAGAATACAGAAAATCTTGGCGCTGTAATCATTGACTATTTACAGCTGCTCATCGACGACGGGCAAACACAAGAGAAATCGTCAATCCGTAAGCTGAAACAAATGACCGGGAATCTGGATATTCCTGTAATTTGTACATGTCAAACGCCCCGAGCATGTGATTTTCGAGAAAATAAACGTCCGCTACTCGATGATTTGCTTATAACGGAAGCAGATTATCAGTATGCAGATCAGGTTTTGCTCTTATATCGGGATCGTTATTACAACCCGAAAACTGAAGCGGGTGATATAGCGGAGTGTATCGTTGCAAAAAATATATACGGAAATCTCGGAACAGTAAGATTACATTGGGATCCGGCTCGATTAAGCTTCTCTGAACAGGAACAATAATCCGACCGTTCAGCGAATGAAATACCGGCGTGTCGGGTGTTGCATCGTATCAATTATTGCAGCTTCCTTTTTGTGCAGGAAGGACTTGCGCCAACGGCATCCGGGATATCTGCCCGCGGGGCTCATGTTACGGCTGAAGCAATTGACACACTAATGAAAGCGTGTTATATTACAAGAAGGGGGGGGGATAAGATACGATGTCCTTTGAAATTATTGATTTTCATACACATCCGTTTACTGAAAGAGAAAACAACATCTGCAGCCATATTGACAACTGCAATATGAGTGCCGAGGAAACGTACAGGCTGTTTTCGCAGCTCGGTGTTTCAAGAATCTGCGGAAGCGTTATCAGCTGTACACGAAGAGAAAATGAGAGTCCCTGGGACAAAATCCGCCGAAACAACGATACCGCCCTGAAGCTTCGTGAGAAATACGGAGATTTTTACATTCCCGGCTTTCATATTCATCCTGATTTTACAGAGGAATCAATTGAGGAAATCCATCGGATGAAGAAGCTCGGGGTAAAGCTGATCGGTGAGCTTGTTCCCTATATGGACTCGTGGAGCAATTACGCAAGAGCTGATTTCGGTGTTCTTCTTGATGAAGCCGAAAAATGCGGTATGGTTGTAAGCATCCATTCAGACGGAGAGGATGAAATGGATGAGCTTGTAAAAAATCATCCGCATCTTAAAATTGTAGCAGCTCACCCCGGAGAATACGATGAATTTATACGCCATCTCCGAAGAATGAAAATGAGTGAAAACTACTATCTTGACCTTTCGGGCTACGGAATGTTCCGTCACGGAATGCTCAGGCACGGCATAGATGAATTCGGAGCGGAAAGATTCCTTTTCGGATCGGATTTTCCCACCTGTAACCCTGCAATGTATATAGGCGGAGTACTGTTGGATACACTTATTTCCGACGAAGAAAAGGAAAAAATATTCTCATTGAATGCAAAAAGATTGCTTGGTCTTTGACAGGTTTTTCAAAAACCAATAAACTATATATAAAACAAAAAACACAAGACACTCCGTCTTGTGTTTTGTTCTTTTATGTAACGTAAGCTATCACCAGCTGCCGTTGGCATCAGGCGTTATAAATCCTGCCTCAAGCCATTTCTTTTCATATTTTTCATCTAACAGCTTGTTCATAACAGCCATAATATCAATGATTCTGAGATCGGGCTCCTTTTCAAGCTTTTCCGCAATAACGTCAATTATTTCCTCGTACAGCTCACCGACCGCACGATAGCTGAGCTCGGGTCTGCCCTGACACAGATATTCTGTATCCAGCAACAGAACAGTTTCACCGTCCATCATCAGATACAGGTTATAATCCTCCGCACCATCGTCATCAAAAAGCTTGAAGCAGATCTTCCAGCTCTTCTCTGCAGGCAGATTAAGGATTATTTTATCTCCGCAATCCTCATATTTCAGATACATTTTTTCCTCCTTCGTTTGCTCATATCGGATAAATTTTAAGCTTTCTTTCTGAGAGCAGGCAGGGTAATATTGCTGCCCAGCTCGGAAAGCAACACAGACAGATTAAAAAAGCGGTATACGGCATTAACAAAATTGTCACTTTTATCTGTCAGATAAATGTTTTTACCGTCAAATTCTCCGCCGAAACGCTCCGCAAAGCCTGCAATGAATTTTGAATAGGGCTCAATATCCTTATTGCTCCAATAGAAGGCTTCAAAAATCTCACCCTCATATTTTCCCTTGCGCATATCACTTAAACGGATTTTTCCGTTTTCAGGTGCTTCCATAAGAAAAACGGGACGGACTGAAGAATAAGCAAAGCTTGCATCGACGGAATACCAAAGCCCCGAGTTTTCATCATAACCGAAACGGACAGCCTTTCCGAGAGTATCATAAAGAAGAGCTTCGTTCAATGGCTCTGCCTTATTTGCAGAAACAAACACATAATCCTTATCCTTACAATATGCGTGTCGTTTGAGTCTTGTATAACAAAGGTCGGCGTGAGCTATAAAAACAAGCCTTTGCAGGTAATAAAGGAAGCTTGACGTAGTGACGAAACGGCCCGTAACTCTTTTTTTATCAAGCCTGCAGGGGTGACATACCCTTGAAAGCACCCGTTCAAGCCTTTCCTTATCCTTGATTTTAGACGAAAGATGCTTCACCGCACAGCCGTTATCGTGCACATAGAAAACTCCGTCATAATTGTATATTGTCAATTTAAGGTCAGCCCTTCCGAAAAAGCCCTTAAGCACAATAAGAGCGGCTTTTCCGTCGCTGCTTCTCTTTATTTCGGAGAAAAACAAGCCGGGAAGCTCCCCTTCCTCCGCAAATTTAGGGGCAGGCCTCCAATCTCTCAGAGCCGCAGCACTTTCCGCCTTTTCCCTCAGGGTCACAATTATTTTTTCAACTGCACCGATAACATAATCATATATATTTTCATCTGTATTCTGCAATATCTCAAGCACGTCGGCATCGGACGTCAATGCACTGCGTAATGCAGCGCTGTAAGGCTTTCCGAGCTCCTTCAGGGCACATAAAAGAAGAATATCCGCAGACAGCAGCTGCGTATTCCTTGAAGCCAGAACGCCTTCGCAAAGGCTGAGCTTAAATTCCTCCTCCTTTACGCCGTCACGCTTATTAGCGGACATAAATTTTCTGTACATTGATACGTTTGACAGCTTAAGCTCTGACGAAAATACATATCTCAGACGCTCCTCCTCAAAACGGCAGGAGGGATACCTGCCGACGGGAGCTGTAAGTCCGGTATATACCGTACTGCAGAGCTCTGCCGCCGCTGTAAGTATATGCGACGCATAAAGCCTTTCACAGCCGAATTCATTTCTGATTTCTTCCGCTCTTTCAAGAATATTATTTGTAATCATTGTATATATCATATTTTTCTCCTCCTTTAACTATTAAGTATATCAATTGCTTCTAAAACGTTATGCTCACAAAGGCCGCCGCGGAAATCTGAGGTTTTCACAAAATGCCCGTAAAGGAAATCTGCACTCAGAAATGCGTCATCCAGCACCGCAAAGCCTTCCGTTTCCGGATGAGAATCAAGCCATGCCTTAATCTCCTCCTCCCTGCGGGAAAAAAGCTTCGGCGTTTTGTCAAAGATACAGAGTCCGTATCCGCTGAATATTCCGTTTATCTGCACTCCTGTTTCATCACAGAGAGCGTCATCCTTATCCCAATGCTCACGCCACGAGGTTGACAATACAATCACAGCATCCGTAGCATCGGTAATCTTCTTTAATAAAGCCAACCTCTCCGGATCGATTATCACTCCGTAACGGCCGCATCGGCGGACATATCTTTCGGAATTCAGCACACCGTCAAAGTCAAGAAACAAAACCTTCATAGAATTCACCTGCCTATATTATAGAATATTGTAAAAATTATTGCAACTACAGAAAATCCGGGCAAAAATTCTGTTGAAAATTATTACTATCCGTGTTAAACTTTTTATTAAACACAGCGTTCAGACTGTATGTGACGCCCGGAGCGTCCGTCATCACGGCATTTTCTGCACCCCTGAAGCAAGAATAATCAACGGCATATATATAACAGAAAAAAAAGAAAAGGAGAATTTTTATGAAAAGCGTCGAATACACAATAATTGAAATTCCTATGGGTTCAAAAAACAAGTACGAGCTTGATAAGGATACGGGCAGAATTGTCCTTGACCGTGTTTTGTATGCAGCGATGATGTACCCTGCCGAATACGGTATTCTCGAAAACACCTTAGCACCCGACGGTGATGCGCTTGACGTGCTTGTAATATGCTCGGACCCCACCTTCCCCGGCTGTGTGGTACCTGCAAGAATACTCGGCTACCTTACGATGATTGACGGCGGAAAGGTTGACTATAAAATCATAACAGTCCTTGACTGCGATCCCCGCTACGACAACATAAACGAGCTGGAGGACCTCTCCCCCTTCGTATTAAAGGAAATCGCGAACTTCTTTGCAAATTACAAGGTCCTGCAGGGCATCTCCGTAGAGGTCGGCGACTATAAGGGCAGAGAGGAAGCCCTTAAGATAATTGCGGAATGCCGTCAGGCCTACAAGGATTCATTAAGCACAAAACAAGAAGCATAACAAAAAACCTGTCACTGTAATCGTGGCAGGTTTCTTTGTTTTTTTGTGCGTCAAAAACGGTTATTTATGTACATCTTTTCAAATTAATCGCCGATAAGGCCGTAATATCTTGCCATCCAGTAAGGAAGAAGATAGATATAAGGCTGCTGTGCTCTCATTCCCGTTGCACTTGTGCCGGGAAGGGTCGAGGTACGGTTGACTGTTTTTGAATTGATTTCAATGAATTCCTCTGCACCCGAATCACATACAAACTGGTTACCGTCATAGTGAACAAGCACACGTGCGTCATACTCTACAGGATATTTAAGCTGAGGAGGACAGCCCATTTCCTCGGGAGAATAATCCCATACGATGTCCTTTCTGTGGCTGTTGTAAACGGGCCAGCGGATGAGGTCAAGATTCATTTCAGAAAGGCTCTTTGCCGCATTTTCAATATCACAGTAATTGTTTGTAAGCGCACCGTAAATTACGTTGAACATAGGTGAACGCTCAACTCTTTCGTAATCATAGTGATGAGTAAGACCCATTTTGAAGATTTCCTTGTGGGCATTGTCATCGGTGTAAACGATAAGAGGATAGATGTTTGTAAAGTCAAGCTGGTCATCAATGTGGGCAAGATGTGCATCCTCTACCTTGTACTGCATACAGTTCATAGCATAGTGATGCTTGGATATCAGCATATCGTAAACCTTGTTGTACTTCTCATCCCCCGTTACGTGGTAAGCAGTCTTGAGGAAGGAGAGGATTTCAAGGGAGTTTGTACCTCTTTCATAATACCAGCGGTCGTCGTTATTCAGAAGATCAGGCTCCCAGTTAGCCCAGGTGGTGGGAATACCGTCAACATCACAAAGATGGAAATTGTTTTCAATTATATGGTCGGTGATATTCTTTACAACCTCGGCAATTCTCTTCTTTTCCTTCTTGTCTGCAACAAGGTCAAAGTAAATGCCGTATGCAAAATAATGTCCTGTCATTTCGTCGGAGGAGGTTTCGCCGAGCCACTCCATATCGGGATTGCCCTCAACATAGTGCCACTCCTCACGGCTTTCCGTACCGAAGTTTTCCTCGTGGGAATATCTTGTAGCTCTTGCGGTAAAGCCCTTCTTTCCGGTAATCTCCGTAAGCTTTATCATGGCTTCAACTGCACGCTTTGCATTTTTCTTTGCCTCTTCATCACCCGTTACCTTGTAGCGGAAGCACTGAGAAGCACAGTAAAGACCTGTAAAAAGTCCGTCATTATCGGAATTGGGAAGCCAACCTGAATCAAGGTCGCCGTACTTACGAAGCTCACGGCTTACCTGATAGCCCTCGTTACGGGTGAAATATTTTACAGCCATTTCGTCATAGTGGTTTGCCTTTTCTTCAAGGGTCATAAGACGCTCTGTGATAACGCTTATTCCTCTGGGAGTTACTGCTGCAATGGTACCCTTGTCGGATACTGCAATTTTTGTAACTGTCGGATGCATAAGCCAGGCACCGTAGGAGAAATACTTTATTTTACCCTCAATAAGTGCAACAACACCTGTATTGGAGGCAAAATACTTCTTGCCGTCCTTAGTAAAGCACATATCGTTGAAGGAGCCGGCAGGCACGCTGTAGAAGTCATTGCCGTTGTACCAGTAATTTCTGCCGTCATAGATATTAAGTCCGTCATCGGAGCCTACCCACAGATGTCCCATTCCGTCAAGAGCAAGACAGTTTACCTTCTTTGCAAGGACGCCTGACATATCGGGGGTCATTTCCGCAAAGTGACGGCGCTTACCCTTCATTGAAAGAAGACCTTCAATAACACCGCCTACGTATACTGTTTCGCAGTATTTTGAAAGGTTATCCTTTGCACATAAGCATACTGCATCCTCGGGCACACCGACGATTCTTGTAAAGCCCTCATCACCGAAAAGGAAAAGAGCCTTTTCCGTCATAAGCCAGAGGGATTTATCCATTGCTACGGACACATCCTTTACGGCGCAGTCAAACTCGGCAATTTTCTTTATTTTTCCGCCCTTGAGCTCACCGAGGGTCTTGCCTGCCGCAACAAAAACCTTTCCGTCCCTGCCGAAAAGTCTGTCAGCCTTGCCCGAGAGCTTCTTTACCTTGCCCTCGTTATATTCAAAAAGACTGCCCTCTGCGGTGAAATAAAGTGTTTCACCGAGAAAAGCAACGGAATTTACGGCTTCTGCATTGATGCCGTTCTCGGCTGTAATGAATTTCTTGTCATACTGCCTGAACTGACCGAAATTAAGAGTATATTTTTTCATAGGTCTTCTCCCTAAAATTATTTTTTATCATTCTATCATATTTTCCCGAATCTGTCGAGATGCTTTTTATTATCACCGTATAAAACAAGCAATACTTTTCCTGCTTTTCCGACAAATACCGAAAAATGCATAATGCTTACGATTTACTTAATAAAGAGTTTATGTTATAATATAAAAAAACGGCAAGGAGGAAAAATTATGGAAGATAATATAAATAATATCCCCGTTATTGAAGCACAGGAAAATAACGTACCGTCCGCAGAAGCCATAAAACCCATTGAGCAGTATAACTTCTCCTTTACAAAAAAGGACGGAGAATTCTTCGGTTCCGACCATCTCAGAAGATTCATAATCAGAACTGCTATTTTTTCAGCTATTCTTATTCTGTTATCCTTAGACGATATAACCGTTACAACAAACGGAGTAACCTCCGCTTATCCTGCCGCACCCGTTTTTCTCAGCATTCTTGCCTTGTATCTTATAATAAAATCCGCATTCTTAATAAGAATATTAAAGCACAGAAAGCTGGCAGGCGAAAGACTTGACGGAGCCAATTACCGTTACAATTTTTATCCGACTCGTATAGAAGTTATCCGGACAAAAGACGGAGAGCCTGAGACAACAGAGAATTTTGATTTCCGTGATATCAAAAGATTTGAAAGAAAAGAAAACTATATAAGAATTCTTGTAAACAACAAATATATACTTCTGAAAGAAAACGAGATTCCTCCCGAATCCCCCTTCCTTTACTACATCAACACCTCTCCCCTGACAAAGAACCTGAAAGCACAGTCGAAATATTATGTTGTTTCACTCATCCTTTTTTTCGCAGCTCTTTTCTCATTCTTTTTTGCGACATCAATAATAATGCCTAAAATCCACGGTATTTCTGAAATGGAATCGCTGAAGTTTTTATATCTGTTTATTCCGATTCCGCTTATCTCTCTTGCTTTCGGAATTTATGCAACAAAAAAGGGGTACCGCTGCATTAAAAACATTGTTATAGGCATTATAATTTCAGTAATGCTGTTTTTATTCGGAAGCATTCCGTTTATGTTCGGAAATTTTTTATCAGAAACCCCTGACCTTTATGTTAAAGCAGAAGAGTTGACCGGAATAGATCTGCCCGATTATACTTCAATCACAACTACCAACTGGACAATCAGCCAACAGACAACCGCACAGGGATATATTTTCACATCAACCGATATACGGATAAAGAATTTAGACTCAGAATCCTTCCGTTCAAGGATTTCAAGAGATGACAGATGGTTAGAGACAGTCCCAACCTCACTTACGGGAATAGCATCGACAATCTGTTTATCAAGACATCACGATTATGTGCTGATTTACAACATCGACACAGGTGAATACAATACCCTGCCCGACGAAAACGGCACATATCGGTTTATGAATATAATCTTTAACAACAAAAGCAATTCAATAACCATAGTGGATTACGAAATTGAATATGTAAAATAACAGTAAAGACCGCCGTCAAAACACGGCGGTTTTATGTTTCCCGTTAAAATTTTAAGATTATTTACAATTTATTTTTTTTCAATTTATGCATATATGCTAATATGGTTAAATACGGATATTTTTTCGGGGTGACATTTTATGCTTCAGTTAAAGAATATAGTTAAAACCTACCGCACGGGAGACATTAAGCAGGATGCACTCAAGGGTGTAAGCATCAGCTTCCGGGACAACGAATTTGTCTCAATTCTCGGACAGAGCGGCTCAGGAAAAACCACAATGCTTAATATAATCGGCGGACTTGACCGCTACACCTCGGGCGACCTTGTTATAAGCGGTGTTTCCACAAAAAAATATACCGACTCCGACTGGGATATATACAGAAATCATAAAATAGGCTTTATTTTTCAGAGCTATAACCTCATTCCTCATCAGAGCGTTCTTTCAAATGTTGAAATGGCACTTACACTTGCAGGTGTTTCAAAGAAAGAAAGAAAAGAAAGAGCTCTGGAGGTACTGAGAAAGGTAGGCCTTGAGGAGCACATACACAAAAAGCCGAATCAGATGTCGGGCGGACAGATGCAGAGAGTTGCCATTGCACGTGCGCTTATAAACAACCCCGAAATTCTGCTTGCTGACGAGCCTACGGGAGCTCTTGATACTGCAACAAGCATACAGATAATGGAGCTTCTTAAGGAAATTGCAAAAGACAAGCTGGTTATTATGGTAACTCACAACCCGGAGCTTGCCGAGCAGTACTCCACCCGTATTGTAAGGCTTCTTGACGGTAAAATAATCAGCGACTCTGATCCTTATGAAGAGAACATTCAACTGCAGAAGCCTAAAAAACAAAAGAGAATATCCATGTCATTCCTTACAGCACTTGCTCTGAGCTTCAACAACCTTAAAACAAAAAAAGGCCGTACTCTCCTGACTTCAATGGCAGGCTCTATAGGTATTATCGGCATCGGTCTTGTACTTGCAATTTCGACGGGTATGACAGAATATATCA
>JAZSIM010000091.1:0-17543 GCA_045533835.1 Acutalibacteraceae bacterium | reverse complement strand
GGGCTGTCCCTCAGAAACATAGTCGTCTTGCTGCCCTTGGTGACTCCCCACGGTGTGGGGAGATGTCTGCAAAGCAGACAGAGGGGACGGCCTCCGTAAGAGGCGGTCGCAATACTCCTTGTTTCTTCACCTCTTTCGTGTGCCTTTATCTGTCACCGACAGCGGCACACTCATTCGCCCCCTCCCGTTGAAAAGGGTTGTAACTATTGTGGTCTGCATCCCCAACAAGGTGCATTGCGGCGGTTAATCAATAAACAATTTGTTTGCCGAAAACGGGAGGGGAGACCCCTCCCCTACGGGGTGCACTACGGAAATCGGGGCGAAAATTAACATATACAAGAAAAAGGACAATTTGTGCCGGAGGTGACGGAAGATGATTGAGCTTCGGAATATATCAAAGAGCTTTGACGGAAAAAAGGTGCTTGAGAACGTTTCCCTTGTGATTGAGGAGGGAAAATGCACGGCGCTGACGGGTGCCTCGGGAAAGGGAAAAACCACGCTTCTGAGAATTATTGCAGGGCTTCTTGAGCCTGATTCGGGTGAGGTGGCTTACCGACGGAAACCGAGGTGCAGCTTCGTTTTTCAGGAGAACAGGCTTCTTGAGCATAAGACGGTTATTGACAATATACTGAGTGTTCAGCCCGACAGGGAAAGGGCGGAATATTTTCTTATGAGAACGGGGCTTTCGGAGCATAAGAACAAGAAGGCCGCGGACCTCAGCGGCGGTATGAAAAGAAGGCTTGCCGTTGCGAGGGCGCTTGCCTACGGCGGAGAGCTGTATTTTCTCGATGAGCCCTTAAGGGAGCTTGATGAAGAAACCCTTAAGTCCGTAGCGCAGGTCATAAAGGAGGAAATTGCGGGAAAAACTGCGGTGCTTATCACCCACGACGAGTTTTCGGCGGAGTTTTTAAGCGATATAAAGGTAAAGGTTTAATAATCGGGATTTTGCAAATGTTCCCGAGTGGCAGATTAACATGGTAGGGGCGGGGTTTCCCCGCCCGCCTTGAAACTTCTGTTACTTTAATTCATTAAAAATTACAACCTTCTGTAGCGGGAGGGGAGACCCCTCCCCTACGATAAAAAGCAGCTCTTCAGAAGGTGAGGGGAGAATTTGCTGCTACGGAGAAACGAAACGGAAATAATCTTCATAAATTGTTTATAAAATAAGACGCGGAACTTTGGTAAAAAGTGCTGTGTCTTTTTTTATTATATATATTGCGAGTTATTTATTTTTAGTGTATAATCTACTATAAGCGGGCTTGTCCCCTGAATTCTCTTTACGGAGGCTTGGATATGAAAAAGAAAATTATTGCAATTATTCTTTCCGTTCTTATGCTTCTGAGTGTTTTACCCGTTGTTTCTTTTGCGGGTACACTCGGTGACGTAAACTCCAGCGGAAAGATTGATGCGACAGATGCAAGAATAACACTTCGTGCCGCTGTAGGGCTTGAAAAGCTCACGGATGCACAGATGAAGCTTGCGGACGTTGACTTTAACGGCACGGTAAATGCAGCCGATGCCCGTCTTATTCTGCGTGCTGCTGTTGGTCTTGAGGACCTTCATCAGCATAGCTTCTCATCTGCAGTCACAAAGGCTGCCGGATGTACGGAAAAGGGTGTTAAAACCTTTACCTGCTCCTGCGGTGACAGCTATACAGAGGATATTCCTGCCCTCGGACACAAGGCTGTAACCGATAAGGCTGTGGCTCCCACCTGTACTGCAGACGGCAAGACTGAGGGTTCACATTGCTCAGTATGTAATACCGTATTAAAGGCTCAGGAAAAGGTTTCTGCAAAGGGTCACACCGAGGTAACAGATAAGGCAGTAGATGCTACCTGTACAACAGCCGGTAAGACCGAGGGTAAGCATTGCTCTGTTTGTAACACGGTAACAGTTCCTCAGGAAACAGTACCCGCAAAGGGACATACAGAGGTAACAGACAAGGCCGTAGCCGCAACCTGTACGACAGCAGGTAAAACAGAGGGCAAGCATTGCTCAGTATGCGGTACGGTAATCGTCGCTCAGGAAACAGTACCCGCAACGGGACACACAGAGGTAACAGACAAGGCAGCAGCCGCAACCTGCACAACTGCAGGTAAAACAGAGGGCAAGCATTGCTCGGTATGCGGTACGGTAATTGTCGCTCAGGAAACAATACCTGCAACGGGCCACACAGAGGCTACCGATGCAGCTGTTCCCCCCACCTGCACAGAGAACGGTCTTACAGAGGGCAAGCAATGCTCGGTTTGTAATGAGGTTCTTGTACCTCAGGTAACCGACCCTGCAACGGGCCATACAGAGGTTACCGATGCAGCTGTTCCCCCCACCTGCACAGAGGACGGTCTTACAGAGGGCAAGCATTGCTCCGTTTGTAATGAGGTTCTTGTACCTCAGGTAACCGACCCTGCAACGGGACACACAGAGGTTACCGATGCGGCTGTTCCTCCCACATGTCAGGATGGCGGTCTTACAGAGGGCAAGCATTGCTCTGTTTGTAATGAAATTCTTGTGCCTCAGGAAGCTGTTCCTGCTGATGAAAGCAAGCACGTTTATGAGAAGAAGACCTTTGAGGCAGGCTGTACAACCGATGAATATACTGCTTTAGAGTGTACGTTATGCGAGCATATTGATGCTTCATCAATCGTAGAAAGCGGACTTTATCCCGAGGGACTCGGACATATTTTCGGTGAAACTACGGTTGTTGCTCCCACCTGTGTGGATGACGGATATAATACAAAGACCTGCTCCAGATGTACTTATGAGGAAAGAACAGATTACATTGACGCAACGGGTCACAATCTCAGCAAGTTCTTTGACAGAACGGATAAGGTTGATCCCACCTGTCAGGCAACAGGCTACAAGAAATATCCCTGTAATAATGCAAATTGTGATTATGTGGAAACTGTAATTGAGGATGCCGTTGCATGCAATACGAATATTTCAGAGGTCAAGCACGGCACAAAGACGGTTGACGGTGAGCCTACGGATTACTGCTACACAGAATACCGCTGCAGCTTCTGTAACGAGGTTGTTTCAAGAACAGAAAACTACGGCGCACATTCTATGGTATTGACATCAACGTCAACCAAGACCTGTACCACACCTACGGCAAAGTATTTTGCCTGCGAATATTGCAGCTATGAAAATATTGTTGTTGCAGACGTTGCTCCCGGACATACCTGCAGTACTGTTCAGCAGCCTACCTGTACGGAAGACGGCTTTATCACCACGTCAGGTACATGTACTGAGTGCGGTGAAACCGTAACCGGTGAAACCATTATTCTTCCCGCAAAGGGTCATCAGCTGGAGGGCGTTCAGACCTGTACAACATCCGTTTACTGTAAGATTTGTTATGAAACAATCGCACCCGCACTCGGCCACGATTTCATCATTGAAAGCGATGCTGTATTGAACAGCGCCGACAAGAAGGTACCCACCTTCTTCTGCGATCGCTGCGGTGTCGGCTGTGAGGATAAGCTTGCAACCTTCAATGCACTCACTGACAGAATCAAGAGTGATTTCTACGGCAAGTATGACTATACAAACGGCTATCCCAAGCTTCACAGATTTATAAAGACATCTGCCGAAAACACTCCCTCAAATATCAACTTCGGTATTTATACATCTATCGTAAGAGATATGTTTGAGGAGGAAATGGGCACAACTCCCGTAACCTATGACAGAATTACGAAGATGTCCGTTATCGGCGCACTTCCCGTTTTTGCAGAGGACTACGTTTCAATTCTCGGTAACGGCGACATTGACAGCATTACCGTTGAAAGAGTTTCGGGTCTTGATTTCGCTGAGGTGCTTTCGGGCTTTGCCGATAAGTATACAGTCGGCAAGAACGAATATGACCTTACTCCTTATAAGGCAATTGATGTTGAGGGTGACGTAATCAAGGTTACTGTTGACGTCAAGAATGAAAAGTACTATGGCGGAATTGACCAGCTTGACCCTGCAGTACAGACCTCACTTCAGAAGATTTTCGGCACGGACGTAAGAGAGCAGCTCTTCAGCGACAGCAGCTGTTCAAAGGACTGTCCCGAAAACTGTGCTGAGCATCACTATGCAAAGGGCGGCAACGGCAAGCTTTATATGGAAACAAACCAGGACGGTATGGGCATGAAGATGACCCTTAACGATATGTCCACAGACGGTAAGGTAACCTACTACTTCCTTGAAGAAAACTATGAGCCCATCGTTGCTGTTTATGAGGAAACCGAAACAATGAATCAGCACATGGAAATGGAAATCAACGTAGGTCTTGTAATCAAGGGCAGAATGGATACCCTTTCAAAGACCAACAGTGTATCTGTATACGTATTCCCGAATTACCTCCCCGCAGAATAAGAAAGGATTGGCAAAATGAAAATAAAGGCTGTTATCAGCACAACTCTCGCAATATTATTATGCTTTATGATGCTCCCCGTGTCCGCTTCTGCGGGCACCGCGGGAGATGTTGATGCAAGCGGTAAGGTGGATGCCACCGATGCAAGACTTGCACTCCGTGCGGCTGTAGGGCTTGAAAGCCTTTCGGCTGAGGCACAGAAGGCGGCTGACGTTGATTTTAACGGTGTTGTAAATGCTACCGATGCCCGTATTATTCTCCGTGCCGCAGTAGGGCTTGAAAAGCTCCCCGAGGCAGGGGCTGATGCTCATACTCACAGCTTTAATACGGTCAGCGTTACGGGTAAGACAAAATGCTCGGTTGACGGCTGTGATGCAGAGCTTCCCTCCTTCAATGATATGGTGAACGTGCTTAAGGACTATGAGAAAATTGATTATTTCACGGGTATTTTTGAGGATGTATCGCACTATGATGCTCCCGTTCTCGGCGGTATGCTTGCAGGTATGATGGAAGAGGGCGATGAGCTTACTGCTACCACGGAAACCACCTATGCGCCTCTTGTGGTTGACAGACTTGTTACAAATAACAATTTCCATTCAAAGGGTGCGAATTTTGTAAGCGCACTTTCTGACAGCGACGTAAAGAGCATCAGCATAAAGAGGGCTGATACGGTGGATTTTGTAAAGGCACTTCCCGCAAGCTTCAAGTCCGGCAAGACAGAGTATGACATAAGCGCAATCAAGGCATACAGCTTCCCTGAGATGTATAAGATTACTCTTGTGCTTCCCTCGCAGACGTTTGATATCGCAAAGCCCGTCAAGGGTGCTTCCGTTTTCGATAAGATTTACACTAAGGACTATAATACCACTCTTGAGAGCATGAGAGCAGAGGTTTCAAGCGGAATCGATTCTCTTGCAAAGGAGCTGGAGGGTCTTGAGGGTATGCTTAAGATGAAGACAGACGGTGATATGACAGCAACACTTACCGTTGAGTATTTCGTGACTGCAGACAGCTTCACTCCCGTTGCTGCAAAATACAGCCACGCACTTGACGTTGAATTTGATGTCAGAGTCACAGACCCCATCGGCGGTGTGAAGTACCTTACGATGCTTCAGAAAATGGATATGAAGACAAACTTATATTATTTCTTCAATAATTCCTTCGGTATGTAAGAAATAAGAAAAACGGATGTTTTGCCGACAGGCGGACATCCGTTGTTTTTTGTGTTGATATATATTTTTTTTGTGCTATAATTGATTTCAGGCAGGATTTTTTTTCCTGAATTTTCTTTACGGAGGCTTATTTATGAACAAGAAAATTATTGCAATTATTCTTTCCGTGCTTATGCTTCTGAGCGCTTTACCCGTTTTTTCTTTTGCGGGTACACCGGGTGACGTTGATGCAAGCGGAAAGATTGATGCGACAGATGCAAGAATAACGCTTCGTGCCGCTGTAAGTCTTGAGAAGCTCACGGATGAGCAGATGAAGCTTGCGGACGTTGACTTTAACGGCACGGTAAATGCAACCGATGCCCGTCTTATTCTCCGCGCGGCAGTTGGTCTTGAGGAGCTTCACAAGCATAGCTTCTCATCTGCAGTTACAAAGGCTGCCGGCTGTACGGAAAAGGGTGAAACGACCTTTGCCTGTGAATGCGGAGAAAGCTATACTGAGGAAATTCCCGCAACGGGACACACCGCCGTGAAGGATGAGGCAGTTGAACCCTCCTGCACAGAGGACGGAAAGACAGAGGGAGAGCATTGCTCAGTATGTAACGAGGTATTAAAGGCTCAGGAAACGGTTCCTGCAAAGGGGCATACTGCCGTAAAGGATGAGGCAGCCCAGCCCACCTGCACAGAGGACGGTCTTACAGAGGGTGAGCATTGCTCAGTCTGTAACGAGGTACTGAAAGAACAGGAAACGGCTGCTGCACTCGGACATACCGCCGTAAAGGATGAGGCTGTGGCTCCCACCTGCACAGAGGACGGTCTTACAGAGGGTGAGCATTGCTCAGTATGTAACGAGGTATTAAAGGCTCAGGAAACGGTTGCTGCACTCGGACATAAGGCTGTAACAGATGTGGCTGTAGCACCCACCTGTACTGTGGACGGAAAAACTGAGGGTGAGCATTGCTCAGTATGTAACGAGGTATTAAAGGCTCAGGAAACGATTCCGGCAACGGGACATGAGCCTGTAACGGATAAGGCAGCCGAGCCTACCTGCACGGAGGACGGTAAAACCGAGGGTGTACATTGCTTTATTTGCGGTGAGGTATTAAAGGCTCAGGAAACGGTTCCCGCAACAGGACATGAGCTTGTTATCACCGAGGAGGCGGTTTCCCCCACCTGTACCGAAGAGGGTAAAACTCAGGGCGGATATTGTAAGACCTGCGACAGCGAGGTTCTCTCTGAAGAGGTTCCCGCACTCGGTCACGATTTTAAGAATATAAGCCTTACCTCGGCTACAAAATGCTCGGTTCCCGGCTGTGAGGGTGAGATGCCTGCCTTCAATACCATGGTGAACGTACTTAAGAGCCGCTCCGGTATTCTCAATTATTTTACGGGTATTTTCGAGGATATTTCACATTATGACGAGCCCGTTGTCAGCGGTATGCTTGCCGATATGATGGAGGGTGAGGATATGGCTGCCTCAACTGAGGTTTCCTATGCACCCCTTACCGTTGACAGACTTATTACAAATACTAACTTCCATTCAAAGGGTATGGGATATGTAAGCGACCTTACCGATGCTGATGTAAAGAGCATTTCCGTGCAGAAGGTAAGCACCGTTGATTTTGTTGATGCGCTTCCCTCCGGCTTCAGCTCCGGCAAGTTCAATTATGACATAAGTGCTATCAAGGCTTATGAATTCCCCGAGCTTTATAAGATTACAATTGTTATCCCCGAGAGTACGGTGGATCTTACAAAGCCCGTTGAGGGTACCTTCGTGCACGATAAGATTTATACCAAGAATTACAGAAATCTCCTTGAGGATATGAGATTGGATGTTGCAAGCGGCTTCGATTCCCTGGCAAAGGAAATGGCAGGTCTTGAGAGCTTTGTAAAGATGAGCAACTCAGGCAAAATAAAGACAGCCCTTACGGTTGAATATTTCGTGAAGACAGATACGTTTACACCCGTTGCTGCAAAATACAGCCACGTGATTGACGTTGACTTCACAATAAAGCTTACGGGCGCAGGTCTTATCAAAATCGAGTATCTCAAAATGAATCAGAAGATGGATATGACCTCAAATGCATATTATTTCTTCAACAACGATTTCGGCATGCAGTAAAACAGAACACAATAAAAGACGGGTATCACAGTGCACAAGTCCGTAAAAAACGGACAATAGAAAAAAACGACCTCCTATGGTAGAATGAAAGAAACTACCCTAGGAGGAATTTTTATGCCCAGAAGTTATCGTCACATAAAGGATTATGAAGAAGAAATACTCAAATTAAGAGAAGAAGGAAAAAGCAAAAGAGAAATATGTGAAAAATATGGTTTTACAATAAAACAATTAACGGATTTCATTACACGATATAACAGAAGTCAGAGAAAGCTATCCGCAGGAATATCATTAAAGAAGAGGGGCAGACCACGAAAAGATGGAACTGAATTGCCGCCATCAGTACAACAGTTAAGTAAGCTTACCCAATTGCAATATGAACTTGCAATGAAAGAACGCCACATCAAAGCATTAGAAATGGAAAATGAACTAATGCGGGATTTTCTCTCGCTCATAGAAAGGAAGTGAGAACGAATATTAAATATAGAGTGATATATCATCACAAAGACAAATACACCATAAGCGAAATGTGCCGCTTCTTTAAGGTATCGAGAAGTGGTTACTATGACTATGTGAAAAGAATGGATATTCCTGCCAAGGATTTACCTTTAGCTGAAAAGATAAAGGAGTGTCAGGAAAAGTGCGGAAGAACATACGGCTATCGCAGAGTGCATATATGGCTTCATAATGAGGGAATTGCTGTTGATCCTAAAACAGTATTAAGAGTTATGCAGAAATACAACCTGTTATCCGTAATCAGAAGAAAGAAGTATCGTAATTACGGTAATTATCTGCATCGTTATGAAAATCTTCTGAACAGAGATTTCCATGCAGACAGACCTAATCAGAAATGGGTTACGGATATATCATACATAAAGACAAAGCAAGGAATATTGTATTTATCCATCATAAGAGATTTGTATGATAACAGCATAGTAGCTTACAAAACCGGAACAGAACAGAATATCAATCTTGTATTGAGAACAATCAGAGCAGCCAAGAAAAAGGAAAAGGTCACCGCTGAGCTGCAACTCCACAGTGACCAAGGCTTTCAATACACATCTCATCCGTATTTTAAGCTAACACAATCTTACAATATTACGCCGTCAATGTCAAGAAAAGGTAATCCCTATGACAATGCGATGGCAGAAAACTTTTTCTCAATATTAAAAACAGAATGTATTTACAGAACCAAGTTGCGGACCTATGAGGAGGCTCGCCTCCTCATAGGTGAATATATCCATTTTTATAACAATGAAAGAATCCAACTAAAAACAAAACTGACTCCGATTGAAAAACGAAGTCAGTATGTTGCTTAAAATTTAATTTTTATCTACCATTAAGGTCGTTTTTGTGCTGTCTGCACAAATTGGAGCAGTCCACAGCGATACCCGTTTTTGTTGTAATAAGAAGAAAATTATCCGGTTGTCGGCAAAAACTGACAACCGGATTTTTTATTCATCTTTCCCGAATATTTCGGCTTCGACGGCGGCACATAGTGCGTGGTATACGGGGAGCGTCAGCTCCTGAATCTCGTAGGTTACCGCCGTGGGGAGCTTTATGGTGACATCGGAAAGCTCTGAGAGCCTGCTTTCCCTTTCTCCCGTGATTGAAATGCTCTTTATTCCTGCCGCCCTTGCCGCCTTTACTGCGTTTACAATGTTTAAGGAATTGCCTGAGGTTGAAAGTGCAATGAGGACGTCATTCCCGCTTTTTGCGTAGGCATATACCTGCTGGGCAAAGACAAGAGAGGAATCAACGTCATTTGCAAAGGCTGAAATCACACCCGACTGGCTTACAAGGGAGATACAGCGGATGCCCTTCTGCAGCTTCATTGCAATTTCTTCACCGTTTTCAATACCGTCAAAGCGAGCCCTTTCTTCAGCGGGCAGGGGTCTTCCCAGTATGAAGCCCTTCATAAGCTCACCTGTGATATGCTCAGAGTCGGCAGCAGAGCCGCCGTTTCCGCAGCAGTAAACGAAGGCTTCGTTTTCGGCACATTTTACGAGAAGGTCAAAGGCCTTTTCTATGTCACTTCTGCTGCCCCGGAGGGCGGGGTAGTCCTTATATAATTTATCGAAAATCATTGCGGCTGTGTTCATTTTTATATCTCCTTAAAATGCAAGTCCGAGGGCGGCGTAGTCGCCTATGCTGTCACCGAGGGCGGCAGGCAGAAGCTTACATACCTCACGTGAATAAGACAGCGCCTCTTTATTTATTACATTATTAATAATATCGTCAAAAAGGTCATTGCTTCTGGAATAAATGCTTCCGATGACTATTGCCTCGGGGTTCAGGATATCTATGAGTATGCCGAGGGCCATTCCGAGCTTTTCGGCACAGGTGTCATATATCTCTTTTGCAAGGGCATCGCCGTTTCGTGCGGCAATTGCAATTGTCTTTGCGGTGATCTCCTCCTCCGTGAAAAGGACACTTTGTCTGTTATTGTTTTTCGCTTCTGCTATCATCATTTCACCGAGGCGCTTTATTCCGCCTCCCGAGCAGAAGCCCTCGAAGGAGCCTGCCTTTCCGTAGCCCACGGGACCCGTGTCGGCAAGACGGATGTGACCTACCTCACCTGCCATATCGTTTGTGCCGGAGTAAAGCCTTCCGTCAAG
The DNA here is from genome assembly GCA_045533835.1 of Acutalibacteraceae bacterium. Lineage (GTDB taxonomy): Bacteria > Bacillota > Clostridia > Oscillospirales > Acutalibacteraceae > RUG806. The sequence continues at coordinate 7,286 of JAZSIM010000091.1, read as the reverse complement.
AATAAGCCCTGCGCCCATTCCCGTGCCGAAGGTAAGGAAAATCATATTGGAGGTACCCTTTCCAGCACCGAATTTCCATTCTGCAACAGCACAGGCATTGGCATCATTCTGCAGATTCGGACGGATTCCGAAATGCTCACGGAAAATTTCGCAGATGGGGATATTGTCCCAATCGGGGAGATTCGGGGGACAGTTGATTGTTCCTCTTTTGCTGTCAAGGGGACCGCCGCAGCTGATGCCGATACCGCAAAGCTCATTTTTCGGGTCGGTGATGCCGTGACGGGAAAGAAGCGTGTCTGCAGAGGATATCATTTCATCGATTATTGCCTGCCATCCGCGCTCCACCCTTGTGGGGAAAGCGGTTTTGTCTATAATTAAATCCCCGTGGTTTTCGGGCATTTCGCCCCTGCCTAAAATCACGGCACATTTTGTACCGCCGATGTCAAAGCCTAATGAGTACATTTAAGATTACCTCCGTAATCATAGTAATCATAATTTAACATCCAATGGCTGTCAAATTATGATGCGATATATTTTTCTTTGAAAAATTCGATATATCTGTTTCTCAGATTCGATATGTTGCTTTGCAACTCGATATGTTTGCCTTGCGGCAAACGAGAGGGATTCACTATTTTAATACAGAGCGAAGCGGAACAAAGGCGTAAGCCTTCCGAAACATTTTCCGCAGGAAAATATATCATATTCCGCCGTGGCGGAATATATCGTAAATGCGAAAGCATTTATATCGTATTTGCCCCCGGCAAATATATCGCATCATAATTTGTGAGGAATCTCCGCACAAATTATGATATAAGCGGTAAGATTCCGCCGATGTCGATGATTCTGCCGTCGGTGAGCTCTTTTATTTCTACGCCGTGGGTGCGGCAGAAGTCCTTTATTATATCCCCGTCGGAGTGGTATCGGAGTGAGCCTGTGACGGCAAGGGTTGTGCTGTCAATTTTGCCCGTTGCACCGCCGAAAAAGCCGTAGTGAGCGCCTGAAAGAAGAACATCTCCCTTTGAAATCAGAAGCACGTGTACATCCGTATTCTGCAGAGCCTTGTGAATTGAGGGGTCCTCTGTTATAACGGCATTTTCCGTGACGAAGCACACGGAGCATTTTGTGTAGCCCTGCTTTGTTTCAATGCCCTTTCTGCCCGATAAGAGCAGCTCGTTTATAAGAGTCCTGTCTGCGGTTTTCGGATTGTATATAAAGAAATCCCTGCTTACGGCAACGTTTAATTTTACGTCATCGGGGTAATAAAAGAGGAGCTTTTCTGCCGTCTGCACCGAGAAGCCCTCATCTGTGAGAGGTGAAGGGGATATGTCGGGGGAAAGGAAGATTTTATTTCCCCCTGTATGGCACATAAGCATATCCTGATGGCGGGAAACCTCATCGGGTAAATTCCTGTCCTCAAGGGAAACGGTGGCAATTCCCATACCGTGCAGGGCAGAAATTATTGCAGGATAATTGCCTGCTGCTGCAAGACTTATTCTTTCCTCGGGGAGATTGGGGGTTGTGATGAAGCTGCTCATTGTGTTACAAATCTGCGCCAGGGCTTTATTGCAAGAAGACCTGCGGCGGTACCTGCTGCGGCTACAATTACCCAGGAAACAAGCACCGTATTCCAGCCGAAGCTGTCACTTACGGCACCGAAGCCGTAGGTTGCGGCGGCAGAGCCTACATAGGTAAGAGAGTTGATTATTCCCGACATTGTGGACACCGCATTGTACTTTTCAAAGCGTGCGGGTACAATGCAGATAAGGAAGTAGTTTACGCCGTGCATAAAGCAGGTTATGACGGCTGCAAGGAAGAGGGTGACGTACTGATTCTCCCTGTAAATGAAAAGGAGAAGAAGACAGCCCAGAGCTCCTGCAAGGAAGGTGATTGTGCCTGCCTTTACCTCGTCCTTTACGAATTTTCCGTTGATGATGCCCACAAGCTTTACGCTTATAACGCTGAAAACGGGGATTATGACGGACTTCAGGATTGCGCTTCCGCTTTCAAGGGAGAAGGTGTTTATGATGAAGGTGGGCACCCAGTCCGTAATGCCGTCTCTGAGCGCGCCCTGACAGATAATTGCAAGGGCAATAAGGATAAAGCCCGACGCAAAAAGAGCCCTTGCGCTTAAGGTATTTTTTTTCTCTGCGCCCTTTTCCTTGCCCTTTGCTGTCCTGAAAAGCTCCGTACCCCTTGTAGCCTTTGAAAAGCCGATTACCCATATAATCGCAATAATACCGCTTACAAGTGCAGAGGAGAAGAAAACGTATTTCCAGTTGAAGTACTTTATCCATATAGCGGAGGCTGTGATGTAGAGAAGCACCGTGCCTGAGATGCCTGCCACGTTTACGTTGGTGCAGACCTTGTTGTAGGTGGCTGAATCCATTGTTTCTGCCATAATTCTGACAAGGGGAGGCCACAGCATTGACTGCGCAAAGCCGTTTATGAACCATATAATGCTTCGGAGGGTAAAATCGTCCGTAAGGGGCATTGCAAGGTTCATGGCGGTGGTCAGGGTCAGTCCGCAGAGAATGATGCTCTGGGGCTTAAATTTATCACCGAGGATTCCGCTTATAATCTGTCCTATGCCGTAGGAAACAAGGGACAGCGTTGCGGCAAGGGATGCGTCGGCATTTGAAATACCCTCGCTTATAATGATGTCAGCCATAACGATGGAGTAATTCTTCCTCGTCATATAGCTTGCAAAATAAATAAGCGGACAAAGAAAACTGAGAATCCTGACGATGGAGCTTTTCTTTTCCGCTGAGAGTGTGTTTGTCATAACAGAGTGAACCTTTCATGCAGGGGAGGGGTCGCCCCTCCCGTTATAAAGGGGTTGAAAATATCAGATAAAAATTTCAGAAATCAGGCTTGTAGGGGAGGGGTCGCCCCTCCCGTTATAAAGGGGTTGTAAATATTCGGTAAAAAAGATACAAGGGTTGAATAACGGGCGGGGAAACCCCGCCCCTACGGTCAGAAGCCGTACAATGTGACGCGGGGTTTATGCTCCGGTTGAGCCGAAGCCGCCCGTACCGCGGACAGTGTCGGAAAGCTCCTCTGCCACGGTGAATTCCGCTTTGAGGAAGGGGGCAATTACAAGTTGTGCCACTCTCTCCCCGGGGGATACGGTCTGTGCTTCCGTAGAATGATTGTGAAGGGATACCATAACCTCACCGCGGTAGTCGGCATCAATTACGCCTACCTTATTGGCAGGGGCAAGGCCTCTTTTTGTTGCAAGACCGCTTCTTGCGTATATAAAACCGCCGAAGCCCTCGGGAATTTCAAAGGAAAGACCTGTGTGAATAAGCCTTGTTTCACCGGGGGCTATTGTAATATCCTCGGTTTCGCAGGCATAAAGGTCTGCGCCTGCGCTGAATTCGGAGCCGTAGGTGGGGACTACGGCATCCTCTCTGAGCTTTTTTATTCTTACTTCCATAATTATTTTACAAATTCCCTGTAGATAGCGTCAATTGTTCTCTGATAGTCCTTTTCCTCAACGGCAACGATGATGTTGATTTCACTTGAGCCCTGGTCGATCATACGGATGTTGACCTTTTCGTTTGCAAGTGCCGTGAAGATTCTGGCGGCTGTACCCTCTGTATTTACCATACCGCGGCCTACAACTGCGATAAGGCAAAGACCCTCAACGAGAGTGATGGAATCGGGATTAACCTTCTTTACGATGTCGGCTGTGATTGAGCCCTTGTGTGAGCCGAGAGCTTCAGCGGAAACGAGCACGCTCATGGTGTCGATGCCTGAGGGGAGATGCTCGAAGGAAACGCCGTGGTTTTCGAGAACCTCAAGAACCTTTCTTCCGAAGCCAAGCTCCGAGTTCATCATATCCTTTTCAACGTGGATGGCTGTGATGCCCTTTCTGCCTGCAATACCCGTGATAACCGTGGGAACGTTATTGCTTGAAGCCTTATGCACGATCATTGTGCCGGGAGCCTCGGGGCAGTTGGTGTTTCTGATGTTTATGGGTATTCTTGCCTTTCTTACGGGGAAAATAGCCTCGTCGTGTAAAACGGTTGCACCCATATAGGAAAGCTCACGAAGCTCTCTGTAGGTAATTTCGGGGATGGGCTGAGGATTTTCGATGCAGCGGGGATCTGCCATAAGCATACCCGAAACGTCGGTCCAGTTTTCATAGATGTCAGCACCGCAGGCTCTTGCTACTATGGAGCCCGTAATGTCGGAGCCGCCTCTTGAGAAGGTCTTTATCATGCCGTTGGGTGTAGCACCGTAGAAGCCGGGGATAACTGCATACTCGTGGTAGGAGAGAAGTCTGCCTAACTCTTTATCTGTCTTTTCTATATCGAGAGCGCCGTTTTCGTCGAAGAAGATGCCCTCTTCAGCATCGATGAAGGCAAAGCCCAGGTATGCGGCAAGGATCTTGGAGTTGAGAAATTCGCCTCTTGAAGCGATATAGTCCTGGCTTGCGTGGTGAAGGATGGCAACCTTGATGCCCTTTAAGTCCTCCTCAAGTGAGAAATCGATACCGAGGTCATTTATAATGCCGTTGTAGCGCTCTGTGATTTTGTCGAAGGTTTCGTCGATGCTCTTCTTGTCCTTTACAAGACGGAAGCACTGAAGAAGCATATCGGTTACCTTTACATCGTGTGTGTTTCTTTTTCCGGGTGCGGATGCAACAACATAGCGTCTGCTTGCATCGCTCTTTATGATGTCCGCAACCTTGCGGAACTGGTTTGCATCGGCAAGAGAGGAACCGCCGAATTTTACTACTTTAAGCATAATTTATACCCCTTAAATGTTTGTTTATTTTTACGGTACTATATTATATATAAATAAAATGAATTTTGCAACAGATATTTTTTAATTTGTGTTTCTTTATGTGGGCGTCGTCCCCTGCAAAGTAAGAATTATAAAAGAGTTATACGGTAGGGGCGGGGGCGAATGAGTGTGCCGCTGTCGGTGACAGATGAAGGCACGCGAAAGAGGTGAAGAAACAAGGAGTATTGCGAAGTGCTCCAAACGAGCAAGACGACTATGTTTCTGAGGGATATCCCGCCCGCCGCATAGGGGTGTAATTTCTGACGAACGGAAGTTACAGAAGTTAATGAACGGGAGGGGAGACCCCTCCCCTACCCGGATAGGTGCCCCGAGGGAAATTGTGTAAACAAAAGCCTCCCTGCTGTGCAGAGAGGCAAAAATTTTTCTTATCAGGTTTTTGCGTCGTCGGGCTTTGCCTCTGTAAGCTTTAAGAAGTCAACCTTTTCAAGTCTGGTTCTGGGCAGAGCGTCGATAACGCGGATGTCACGGGGTACCGAGAAGGCATCAAGTGTAGCGCAGAGGTCTGTGATTGTCTTCTTGTACTCGTCGAGCTTATCTGCATCAGCGGAAGCGGAGAGAACTATGTAAAGTCTTACGATGGGCTTCTTTTCCTCATCGTAGCCCTGAACGGCGCATGCCTCCTGAAGGAAGGGGAGGGGCTCAAGGAGATTTTCGATATCTGCAGGGAATACGTTGTAGCCTGAGATGATGATAACTCTCTTCTTTCTTGCTACGAAGGTGATGTAGCCGTCCTCATCCATTTTGCCGAGGTCGCCCGTAAGCACCCACTGCTTGCCGTTCTTGTCTGTGTAAAGGCCTTCGCCCAGTCTGCCGTCGGGCATAAGGTAGCCCTTCATAAGGGTGTTGCCCGTGAAGCCGATTTCACCTACTGTGCCGAGGGGAAGCTCATTCTGCTCCTCGTCGAAGATCTTTGCCTCGATTGTCTTGAGAACCTTACCTACCGTGCCGGGCTTTGTAAGCCAGGGCATATTGATACAGTCAACAGCACCGCATTCTGTAAGACCGTAGCCGGGCATAAGAGTAGCTTCTGCACCGTACTTTTCCATAATGTCATTGAATCTCTTTAAGAAATCAATCGGCACATAGTCACCGCCTGCGAATGCATAACGAAGGTGGGAAAGATGCTCACCCTCGAAATCGGGGTGGTCGAGGAGCTTTCTGTACATATTGGGAACACCGATAATCTCGTAGCAGGGGTTAGCCTTGAGATATGTGATGTATTCTTCTGCTTCAAAGCGTGCCATGGGAATTGCCTTCCAGCCTGAAACGAGAGTTGTGAGAAGACCGCCGCAAAGACCGTATGCATGGAAGAAAGGAAGAGCAAGGACTTTGCAAAGCTCACCTGCTTTATAGTTACAGGGAGTTGCAGCAGAAAGAGCGTTCTTTGTTACAGCATTGAGAGCAGTTGATGAGAGCATTATTGTTCTGCTTACACCTGTTGTGCCGCCGCCGTTCATATAAACTGCAACAAGGTCACCGCTTCTGTAAAGACCTTCTGTTTTCTGGCCCTGATACTTTTTAAGAATGTCACCGAAGTATTTAACTGTGAGGTTGTTTGCAGCTGCAACAGCCATAGCCTTTTCATCGGGACGGACATAATATTTCTTAACAACGGGAGCCGCATAGAGTACGGGAGTTGTTACAATAATATCAATATCTTTCATTTCAGCGAGTGCCTGAGCGTGCTGATGGATGAACATATCATAAAGAAGAACACCCTTTGACTTTGTGTATTCAACTGAGCCTTTCATAGCCTGAGGCGGGAAGAGGGGATGAATGAGGTTTGCAATACAGCCGATTTTGTTGAGAGCAAACAGCATAACAACTTCTTCAATTGAGTTGGGGATAAAAAGAGAAAATGCATCGCCGGGTTCCAGCTTGAGTTCTTCCTTGAGATAAACAGCCATTGCTTCAACATCTTCAAGGAATTCGCTTCTCATGTGGTCTGTGAGCTTGAACTGGAACATAGGATAGTCGTCCTTATGGGGTGCAATACAAGCAAGCAGGAATTCATAGAGATTCATATCTCCATATGCGGGAAGAATCTCGTCCATAGTAAGAATGGGTAATTTTTCCATTATAGCCTCCGAAAAATAAAAATACTTTAATATAGCCGAAGTAGATATTATAAGAATTATCATTTGCCGTCAACAAACAATATTTGCGATTTTATTCAAAAACCAACAAAATGTTGCAATTTTGTTGTTATTTTATGAAAAATTTGTTTTTTGTTAAAAAACAGTTAATATTTTGTTTGTGCGATTTTAAGCATATAAAATAAGTTGTCTTTGATATTTTATTACTTGATGAGAAGCATACATGGGACGAAGGTGTTGTACGCAAGCAGTTCACTTTTACTTAGAAGATGCGGAAATACTTTAATAATTGAATCAGGGCTGTATCAACATCACAAGCAGATGTTTGATACAGCCCTTAATTTGAGGTTGTTATTATTTTTTGTATTCGGCCTGAAG
>JAZSIM010000086.1:0-14169 GCA_045533835.1 Acutalibacteraceae bacterium | reverse complement strand
ACACGAAAGAGGTGAAGAAACAAGGAGTATTGCGACCGCCTCTTACGGAGGCCGTCCCCTCTGTCTGCTTTGCAGACATCTCCCCACACCGTGGGGAGTCACCAAGGGCAGCAAGACGACTATGTTTCTGAGGGACAGCCCTCCCCTACCGTAATTTGCGCCTCTCGGGGAATTCTCCGAATTCCGAATTCACTTTGCTTTTTTCCGTTTTCCCAATACGTAACCGAGGATTTTTTCCAATATGACACTCATTATGATAACCGTAATTGTCCACGCAAAAAGCTTCGGGGATTCCAGATAAACCTTTGCATCGGAAATACCGGCACCTATGGTGTTTTTCGGACTGCAGATAACCTCAGCCGCAATTCCCGCCTTCCAGGAAAGCCCCATTGCGGTTATTGCCGCCGCAGAAAAATACGGCTTCACGGCGGGAATATAAATATCCCGTATTCTGTTTTTACGGCTCATATTGAAGCACTCTGCCATCTCCAGAAGCTTTTTGTCGGGAGAAGAGAGTCCCTCTGCAATATTCGCCCACACAACGGGTACGGTTATAAGTGCGCAGGTAAAGGCAGGCACCGCGCCCGAGTGCATCAGCACCAGCGCCAGCACTATGAAAGAAGCCACGGGCGTTGCCTTCACAATATGAAGAAGCGGCTGAAAAAGCGCCCTTATATGAGAGCTTAAATGGGATAATATTCCCAGCACCGTTCCTGCCGCCGTACCTGCAAGCCATCCCGTCAGCACTCTGAAAAGGGAGTTAAGGCAGGAAAGATAAAACTCCCCCTCTCTCAGAAGCTCACCGAAGGCACCCAGCACCGCACGGGGGGACGGCACAAGCAGCTCCATTTCCACCCATTCACACACAAGGAACCATACCCCGAGCCAGAAAAGCACGGCAAGGGGTGTTTTAAGGTATGACGGAAAATCAATTCCGTGTTTTTTCTTTTCTGCCCTCATCAGCCGGCTACGGCATAGAAGCCGTCAGCAGGCAGGCTGCCGCCTACAGCCTTGGGGTTGGAGCCGAAAAGCACCTGAAGATATGCACTTACATTGGTCTTCATTTCCTCTCCCGTCATAAGGGTGATATTGCAGTTGGGAACAGCCTTTGAAGCAATTGCAGCCTTTGCAATGTCAAATTTCTCAATAAGTGCGCCTGCAGCCTCAGGGTCTGCATTCACGGCATTTACGGATGCCTCATAGTCCTTAAGGAAGGCAGCAACTGCATCGGGATTCTGCTGAGCGAACTCCGTTCTTACTGCGATACAGCCCATTGTAAGCTCCCCGCCGCCCAGAGCCTTCCATTCCTTTGTAAGGTCAAGCACAACGGCGAAGCCCGCATCCTGAGCCTTCATCTGTGTAACAAAGGGCTCGGGAAGAAGAATAACCTCATAGCCGCCCGACTTTGCCTTTGCAATAACCTCTGCATGCTCACTTGCATATTCAACAAACACGTCGCTGTCGGGAGCAAGACCGTTTTCGGAAAGGATGTAATTGAGCACATATTCCGTGGTTGTGCCCTGACCTGCGGAAAGCACGGTCTTGCCCTTAAGATCGGCAACAGTCTTTATGCTTTCATCAGCACTCATAAGATATATAACACCGAGAGTGTTGACGGCAAGAATCTGCACCTTGCCCTCAGTCTTATTGCTAAGCACTGCTGCAACGTTTGTGGGCAGAGCCGCCATATCAAGCTCGCTGTTGATAAGAGCTGTCTGAAGCACGTCGGGAGCGCCTGCAAGAGTAAGATTATAGTCAGCAGCAGAAACACCCTTTTCGTCATTTTCAAGAAGCACGGCAGCACCCATGCCCGTAGGTCCCTTAAGAAGACCGATGTTGATTACCTCTCTTTCGGCTGCGGTCGTTTCCTCTGCAGTCGTTTCCTCAGCGGTCGTTTCTTCAGCTACCGTACCGCAGGCGGTGAAAACAAGACTGAGTGCTAAAATAAGTGATAAAACCGATAATACCTTTTTCATAATTTTCATTTCCTTTCAATGGTTACGCTTTTGCCGTTTTTAGTCAGAAAGCCCTCTGCCTCAAGTCTGTCAAAGGCTCTGTAAAGGGAGGTTCTGCCCATACCGAGCATTGAAGCAAGGCGGCTGCCCGTCAGCGGAAGCAGAAAGGTATCCGTCCCGCTCTTTCGGGCATAGTCAAGAAGATAATTCCTCAGAGCCTCTGCCGAATCGGGTGCCGAAATACTTTCAATCCTTCCGTTAAGAAAACAGATTTTACGGCTTAAAAGGGACAGATATTTTTCTAAAACGTCGGGGTATTTTCCGAAAAGCGACATAAGCTGCTCTCTTGTAATAAAAAGAAGCCGTGAATTTTCGGCAGCCCTTACCGTGGTGGGAAAAGCATTCCCCTCACCGAAAAGCACGGACATTCCCGAAATAGAGCCGGACCTCAGGCTGCTCATAAAAAGATTTCCCTTTGAAACCTCAAGGCTGCCCTTCAGCACCAGACAAAGACGGACGTCACGCTCACCCTCGGAGAATACCGTTTCACCCTTGGGAACGGAAATTATTTCATAAGCTCCCGAGCACAGAAGCTCCTTTATAAGCTCCTCGGGGGCTTCCCCGAAAAGAGGGCTTGAAAGGAGCGCATTTACGTCATTTTTCTTCATAATCCACCGCCTTTCTTCAAAAAATATCCGTTTTCTGTTCCTTTTGGTACATAATAACACACTTTTTTCTTTTTGTCAATATTCCGTTACAGATAAACGGTCTCCCGAAGAACTTATTCTTATCGTAGGGGAGGGGTCTCCCCTCCCGCCCCTCAGTCAGCTCTCTTTTGCACAAAATTCCCTCTGAGCCACTTTCATAAAAAGCCGCTTGTTATGTTAATTATATGTTAAATATTGTTATTGCCGAAAAAACACTTGAATTAACTTATAAAATTATGTATAATTGACGCATAAAATGCCTAAGTGCATCAAAAATCGGAGGTAATCCAATGAAAAACACCGTAAAAAAGGTTATCTGTATACTTTTATGTATGCTTATGATAACGGCAGCCCCCTTAAGCGCTCTTGCAGTAGAGCTTAACAGCGCCCCCGTAATTTACGTGGGTGACACCGCTGACAATGTGCTCTACGTAAAACCCAACAAAAACGGGGCAACCGTTGCCTTTGATATGAACTCCACAAAATTCACGGGCAATCTCACCAATATCTTTATGGGCGTAGTTCTTGCTGACTTTGCTGACGTTTCAACAGGCACCACCTCCGTAAAAACAGGCCTCAAGGCTATGCTTGACCCCATCCTCTGCGCTCCCACGGGCGAGTCGCTTTCCTCAGACGTGGGTCCCTGGGTGTATAACGAGCCTCTTTCACAGCACACCGAGGACAGCATACTTAACGATAATATGAAGGGCTTCCTTTCAGCAGCCGCAGGCTACGTAAGCGCAGACGAGGTATTCTTCTTCTCATACGACTGGCGTCTTGACCCCATCGACTCAGCCGAGGCACTCCGCGAATTCATTGACCACGTGCTTGCAGTAACAGGCAAAAGCAAGACTGCAATTTTAAGCGTCGGCACGGGCGGTGTTATCACAAACACATATCTTTATGCAAATCCCGAGCACGCAGCCTCCAGCGTATCAAGCACCGTATTCTACGGCAGCCCCCTCCTCGGCAACGCCATTATCGGTGACCTTATGACAGGACACATCGTAAGAACAAGAGATGACTATGACAGCTTCCTTGACAGCGTTACCGACGGTATCTCAGGTGAATACAGAGGCGCGGCCTTTATGGACTTCCTCTCTGATGACTCAACAGGCTCCTTCTTCGGTATCGGAGCCGCCCTTCTCGGTGACAATTCCGTTACAGCTCTTCTCGTCAAGCTCTCCGTCCTTCTCGGCATTTCAATCGGTGAGGCACAGGGCCTTCATCAGACCTTGGGCGTTGCCTACAACAAGCTTGCAAGCGGTGCGGATGACGTTATTTACGAGGACTTCCTGAAGGAATATCTGAGAAATATGCCCGGACTCTGGGCTCTTGTTCCCGAAAAGGACTTTGATGATGCAAAGGATTTCCTCTTCAAAGGCGAGTTTATGGAAAAGACTCTCGAAAGCAGAGTAAATGCCTACAGAACAGTTCAGGCAAGCACGGCTGCAACCTTCACAAAGGCAAAGCTGAACGGCATCAACGTCTGTATTGTCACGGGCTACGGCTTCCAGATCGTTCCCATTACCTCTTGTGTCGATGACGTTTCCGACGGCATCGTATCCGTAAAGTATTCCTCCGCAGGCGCTGTCACAACAGACAACAGCAAGGATCCCAACCACCTTCTCTACTGCACAAACGCAAAGCACAACCACACCTCTCCCGATAACGATATCAACGCAGCCTACTGCATTCTTCCCGAAAACACCTGGTTCCTTCAGAATGTTCCCCACGCGGATATGACAAAGGCTCCCGTGGCAACCTTCCTTGTATGGCTCCTCTTCGGCTTCTCACAAAGACACGTCAGAGAGAACACAAGCTACACCCAGTATATGTCCTATTCGGAATATTCACAGAAGCTCTCTCCCTACACCGCTCCCGGATCCGAATTCAACGAAAAGAAGCTCGGTGACCTTGACCTCAGCGGTGCCGTTGAAGCAGCCGATGCAAGATCTGCTCTTCGTATCGCAGTAGGACTCGACACGGCAACCAAGGAAACAAAAATTATAGCAGACGTTGACGGCAACGGCACGGTTGATGCAACGGATGCAAGACTTATTCTCCGCTACGCTGTCGGCCTCGAACACAGCTTCCCCGCAGAAGATAAGTAAAAAATAAGCAGAACAGTAAAAACCAAAGGACGGTGCAAATCACCGTCCTCTTTTTTATGCTTTTGTTTCCTTAAACATTTTCCGCAAGGAAAATATATCACTGATGCGGAGCATCAATATCACTGCGAAGCAATATCACTTTTTGCGAAGCAAAAAATATCACTGCAAACGCAGTTTGTTGGGGAGGGCGTCCCCGACCTCCCGCACGTTTGTAGGGGAGGGCGTCCCCGACCTCCCGCAGTAGTTTGACTTTACATATAATTTTTCGAAAGGCACATTTTTATCTTCCACGGGTCAGAATACAAACAATTTATTTTACCGAAAACGGGTCGTCGAGGACGCCGACCCCTACAATTCAAAAAGGACGGTACACACGTACCGTCCTCTTCATTTTATTAATCGTGTAAATCACTTATTCACTCTTACTTCTTACCTGTTACCTGAAAAATTTGCGGGGCAAATTTTTCATATCCACCATGCAGCGGTAGTATCCTCGGTAATAAGGCAGTTCTTAAGAGTGCCGACAGCCTTTGAAAGACCCTCGTTCTGGCTCATAAGAGAATCCTCGTGTTCAATGGAAAGAGCCCAGTCATAGCCCACAAGACGAAGATTTGAGATAATATCCTTCCAGTAAAGCTCGTCATTGCCGTAGCCGACAGAGCGGAAAATCCAGGAACGGTTGATTTCATCACTGTAAAGCTTTGTATCAAGCACACCTGTTCTTGCGGTGTTGTACTTGTCGATTCTTGTATCCTTTGCGTGCACGTGGAAAATAGCATCGCCCAGTGCGCGGATAACAGCAACAGGCTCCATGCCCTGCCAGATAAGGTGGCTGGGGTCAAAGTTTGCACCGATTTCGGGACCTACTGCCTCACGGAGTCTGAGAAGGGTTTCCGTGTTATATACGCAGAAGCCGGGATGCATCTCAAGAGCTATCTTATTGACGCCGTGTGCCTTTGCGAATTCAACAAGATTCTTCCAGTAGGGAATAAGAACCTCATTCCACTGCCAGTCAAGAATGCTGAGGAAATCATTGGGCCAGGGGCAGGTTACCCAGTTGGGATACTTTGCACCCTCGTGGTCACCGGGACAGCCCGAGAAGGTGTTGATCTGATGAAGACCGAGCTTCTCTGCAAGTAAAATTGCATTTCTTATAACCTTGTCAGCCTCTGCAGCCTCTTCCTTATTGGGATGCACGGGGTTTGCGTGGCAGGAAAGAGCAGAAATCTGAACATTGTACTTCTTAATAAGAGCACAGAATTCCTCAAATGCCTTTTCATCGTGAAGTAAAACCTCGGGATCTGCGTGAGCATTTCCCGGATATCCGCCGACACCGATTTCAACCATTTCAATGCCGAGGGATGTGAAATATTTCAGCGCCTCTTCAAGAGAGAGATTGCTTAAAAGTGTAGTAAAAACACCTAATTTCATTATTTTTCCTCCAATTCTATATCGTAGGGGCGGGGTTACCCCGCCCGCCGAATAACTTATGTAACTGTATTTACAAGAAAATTTCAACTCTTCAGGACGGGAGGGGAAACCCCTCCCCTACCGAATAAGCCGACGTTAATTGACGTTTGCCTTGAGCCACTCCATGCTTCTTGCGATGTCGGAAAGTCCGTCGGGCTCGGGATCGTCATTTTCAAGAATAAGCCACTCAATGCCGTTATCCTTTGCGGCTCTTACAACAGCAGCAAGGTCATTGTTACCCTCACCGAGCGCCATGGGATGTCCGTCAATACCGTCCTTGATGTGAAGGTGAGGAATTATATCCTTGTACTCCGAGATGAGCTTATAGTTGTCCTTGCCTGCGTGGAAGGACCAGTAGGTGTCTATCTGCATATGGCAATTAGCAGCCAGTCTTTCAAAAATTGTACCGGGCACGGTATTGAAAAGAGGCTCGGAGAATTCCTGAGTATGGTTGTGGAAATAAACGGCAATACCCTCTTCGGCTGCCTTCTTATCAGCAGAGCCCATAATCTCAATAACCTCATTAAGAGCGGTTTCCGTTTCCGTATCAGCTCCGCCGATACCGAGAGTTTTCGCACCGATAACCTTACCGAAGCGCAGAGTTTCCTGAAGATTTTCCTCCCTGAAATCATTAAGTCCCATATGTGCGCCGACTGCAACAAGACCGATTTCGTCAAGGTGAGCCTTTAATTCCTCTGCGGAATAGCCGTGGAATCCCGCAAATTCAACACCGTCAAAGCCGAGAGCCTTGACCTTCTTAAGAATATCAATAAAATTCTCTCCGTTTTCCATGTGGTGGCGGAGTGAATATAACTGAACAGCAAGCTTCATTTTATTTCTCCTCAGTCTTCAAAATAAACAGCCTTACCTGTCTTTGCGGATTCATAAATAGCCTCAAGGATTCTTGTTACGCAAAGAGCCTGCTCGGGAAGCACGCAGGGATCTGTATCTGTAAGGATAGCGTTGATCCACTGATACATATCAAGCTCGGATGAATCACCCTTCTTTCCGTCATAGAAGGCAACACCGCCTGCATTGAGATTGGGAACCTCAATTGTCTGTCTGCCGTGCTTAACCTTGTTTATACGCACGTCGTCACCCTTTGTTGTAACACCGCCGTCTGTACCGCAGAGAGTGTAGCATGCCTCGTTTGCATCAGCAACATTGAGTGCCCATGATGCCTCAAGCATAATAACTGCGCCGTTCTTCATAACGATATGACCGAAGGCAGAATCCTCAACGGTAAATTTCTCGGGATCCCAGTCGCCCCATGCGTTAGCAGTATTTGTCTGGTCAGCAAGCTTTCTGAAGGTGTTACCGACAACCATCTTGGGCTCGTAGTTATCCATCATGTAAAGAGTAAGGTCAAGAGCGTGTGTACCGATATCGATAAGGGGACCGCCGCCCTGCTCGTATTCGTTAAGGAAAACACCCCAGGTGGGAACAGCTCTGCGGCGGATAGCGTGTGCCTGAGCATAGTAAATCTCACCGAATTCATTTTCCTTACAAGCATCCTTAACGAAAAGGTTCTCGGTACACTGACGGTTCTGATAGCCGATTGTAAGCTTCTTGCCTGTTCTCTTGGCTGCCTCAAGCATAGCCTTGCCCTCTGCGTAGGTCTTTGCCATGGGCTTTTCGCACATAACGTGCTTGCCTGCCTCAAGAGCATCTATTGTAATGAAGGAATGGGAGCGGTTGGGAGTACAAACGTGAACAACATCAATTGTTTCGTCCTTGAGAAGCTCCTTGTAGTCCTCATAAACCTTTGCATCTTCTGTACCGAACTTCTTTGCTGCAGCCTCAGCTCTTTCAAGAACGATGTCGCAGAAAGCAACCAATTCAAGCTTGTCATCAAGCTTCTTGAGGTTGGGCATGTGCTTGCCGTTTGCAATACCGCCGCAGCCGATGATACCGATTCTTAATTTTTTGTCCATAATAAGTTCCTCCGTTCAGGTTTATTATTCAATTTAAGATTGTTGTATAACCTGCGCCATACATCTTCATTATATATATTAAAATTTTGATATTCAAGTCAAATATCGGATTGCAAAAAAAATTTGCGTCCCCTGTTTTTGTATATCTTGCACAACATTTGTCCGCAGATTATATTTTATAACCCAAAAATATCAAAATTTTGTCATTTGTAGGGGTCGGCGTCCTCGACGACCCGAGATAGGGTCATACAATAAAGATACAAAAAATTATGACCCTCAGAGGCACATTTTTATAATATGCGGAAACTAACATAATTATATTTATTTCCACAATGCGGGAGGTCGGGGACGCCCTCCCCTACAATGTAAGGTTTACGGCACTGCCCTCGGAAAAAAACTCTTCACGCTTATCTTTTACCTGCTCCCCCCCGCCCTACGGCAGAAAAAAAAGGGCTGTAAAACAAAAGCTTTACAGCACCCTTCATTCAGTTGTTCACATCCACAATTGCCGTTTCGGGGAGATTTGTTGAGCGTATCGCTGCGATATAGGCGGTTCCGCCCGACTCTCTGAGGGTCACCTTGATGAACTTATCGGGCTCGGGACGGGATAATTCACCCGTTTTTGAATTCTGCTTCCACACGTTGGAGTTTATAAGTCCCACGGTCAGCGTCACGGAATCACCCTTTTTCTCAGCAGCCGTTACCCCGGGTGTGTAGAAGGGCTCGATTGCCGTAAGGGGAATAAAATAACAGCCCTTTTCGGCATTATAGGAAAACTCATAGCCGTAGCCCGTAACGCTTGTGTGGGAAACGGGCTTGTCCGTACCGAAATATTTCGTATAAGCCTCCTCAACGTCCGCCACGGGAATTGCAAGCTCACCCGTTGAGTAGTCATATCTGTCAGGCTCCTGCTGAGCACCTATTATACTCCATACCGCTATTTCGATAAGCTCCTCGGAGGAAGCACCCGTAATATCATCAAAGGGAGCAGGGTCAACCGCCGCCACAGCCACAAGAAACTCGTTATAAGCCTCAAACTCACGGTTTTTCTTATCCTCACCCTGAGTTCTTATGAAGCCGATACCCGTAAAAATACAGCCCCCGAAGCCGATAAGCGAAAAAACAACAACAAGAAGTCCGAAAAAGAAGCTGAATCTCTTTTTTGATTCCGTTTTTTTTCTGCCCTCAAGCTCTCTGAGATATGCCTCCCTGTTTTCAAGAAGAGGATTTCCGTCCTTTATAAAATCATCCATATTTTTCTTCCTTTATATACCTAAGTAGGGTCCGGGGTCTACACGGTTACCGTTTACACGGACCTCAAAATGAAGGTGGGGACCCGTTGAATAACCCGTTGAACCGACCCTTGCAATGGGCTCGCCTGCAGCAACAATCTGCCCGGGAATTACCATAAGCGAATCCGCAAGACAGTGCGCATAGAGTGTCTGCAGCCCGCCGCCGTGGTCAATAATAACGTAGTAGCCGTAGCTTGAATGCACACCTGCAACAATGACCGTGCCCTGTGCTACCGCAATAACGGATTTTCCGAGGCTGGTACCGGGAGCATTTCCCATACCGAGGTCAATACCTGCGTGAAGCTTGCCCCAACGGTAGCCGTAATCGGAGTTTATTCCGTATGCACCGATTATGGGCCAGAGGAATATTCCGCCCATAGAATTGGAGTACGCCTCATCAAGGGGCTTCGTGCCTATCTGCACGCGCTGAGAAACGGGCTTTGTCACGCTGAGTCTGGAAACCTCTCTCGAGGACACCCTTTTTCCGCCCTCGGTTGTCACAAGGCTCGTTACCTGATCGTAGCCCTTTTTACCCTCCGAAAGCACACGCTCGGTGCCGCTGTAAAGGGCATTAGTCTTTATTTCAATTGTTTCGTAATCCGTTTCCTGAGCAGTAATCTCTGCCCTGACCTCTCTTACCGTAAGAGCAGTATCCTGCTCGTACACCTGAAGCTCCGTGCCGACAGCAGGCTCTTTAGCGTCAGCAGAAAGCCCGTTGAGAGAAGAAAGCTCCTCCACGGTGATTCCGTATGTACGTGCTATTGACTGCAGGGTATCCCCCTCGGCAACCGTATAGACGGACTCTCTTTTTTCTCCGTCCGAAAGAGTCCTCCGAAGCTCTGCGGCACTCATTATCATATCCTCGCCGTAAAGCCCCTGACGGAATTCAATCTCCTCCGAGAAGGACACGGAGAATACTCCCTGAGTCTTATAAGGAGCAAGAAGCTCTTCAATTACCTGTCTGCCCTCTGCCTCGCTTCTGACAGCGCCCGTAAGCCTTCCGTCAACAAAGACACCGCAGGCGGCAACACCCTCACCCGTGCTTTTACTGAGAAGCCTGTCACGCAGGGAATCCGTACCCGTAAGGGCATTCTTATCCTTTATTGCAAGTGAATAATTTACGGGAGGAAGCGATGCGCTCTTATCCGCAAGAAGCAGTATTTCACGGGCTGAATTTTTAGCCTCAATAAAACTCTGCTCGTCCGCAACGTAGCCGAGAGCCACCCCGTCCGATATAATTTCAAGACACAGGGTCTTTTCCGACAGCACGTCAATACAAACAAGCACACCGACGGTCATAATAAGGGGAAGCAGCCACAGGGCAACGTTTTTCGGAGTATACTCATATCGCCTCAGAGCCTTTTTTATATAGTAAAAAATTACCGACGGCAGAGAAAAGGGATGGGTAAACATTATTTTAAGGCACTTTTTGCCTGCCCTTATGACGTCATTTGCATAGCGCCTTGAGGACACCTCAGCCGGTGCAAAAAACACGATAACCGAGAAGGCAAGAAGACGGAGCGCCCTTTTAAGACTTCTGTATATAAATCTGAGAGGACGTCTGAAAACAGAATTGAAAAAAAGAAGAATCGCATCGGCGTAAGCCTCGCCGAATGAAGAAAGAATATTATAAAACGATGCAAAAACCGTCTTTCCGTTCATTCAGATTTCCCTCCTTTTTCTTTTCAATTTATCGGTCAGATGTAATTAACCGTAAGGTACTGCCGTGTATTTAACATTGTAGGGGATGGCGTCCCCGACATCCCGTTCTGATAAAAATATTCAATCTGTTTAAATCCCTGCGGCATATAAAAATGTGCCTCCCGGGGACATAAATTATGTATCATTATTACCTGCCTGCGGGTCGTCGGGGACGCCGACCCCTACAAGCAACAGGCAAATACACAAACATAATAACACAAATCTTTCCGTCATTCAAGCGGAAAATTCATCCGTGTTATTATTAAATTTATTGATATTCTCATATTAGTATGCTACAATTAAATTAACTTTAATTTTACGGAGTAAATTTATGCTTAAATTCATATCCTGGAACGTAAACGGCCTCAGAGCCGTCACAAATAAGGGCATATTCACCGAGGAATTTGCCCGCCTCGGTGCAGATTTTTTCTGTCTGCAGGAAACAAAGCTGCAGGAAGGACAGATTGACCTGAGCTTTGAGGGCTACGAAAGCTACTGGAATTACGCCGAGAAAAAGGGATATTCCGGTACTGCAATTTTCACGAAGCACACCCCCGAGTCCGTTTCATACGGAATCGGTGTCCCCGAATTTGATAACGAGGGAAGAGTAATCACCCTCACCTACCCCGGCTTTCACCTTGTAACGGTTTACACCCCTAACGCAAAGGAGGACCTTTCAAGGCTTTCATACCGTCAGAACTGGGAGGATGCATTTCTTGCCCACCTGAAGAAGCTTGAGAAAACAAGACCCGTAATCTTCTGCGGCGACCTGAATGTTGCACACAGGGAAATTGACCTTAAGAATCCGAAGCCCAACCGCGGAAAGGCAGGCTTTACGGACGAGGAAAGGGAGAAATTCAGCACCCTTCTCGCCTCGGGCTTTACCGATACCTTCCGCTACTTCTACCCCGACCGGGAGGCGGAATACTCCTGGTGGTCCTACCGCTACAACGCAAGACAGAATAACGCAGGCTGGAGAATCGACTATTTCGTGACCTCGAAGTCCCTGGACGAAAAGCTTCATTCCGCTTCAATCCATCAGGAAATCTTCGGCTCTGACCATTGCCCCGTAGAACTCATTATTGATCTGAAGGTATAAAATATGAAAAATGTAATTGAACTCAACAGATGCTGGACCTTCTCAGCAGAAGCAAAAGAGGGAGAGAAGAAGACTCCCGATTCCGTTGTAAGCCTCCCCTTCTTCCACAGCCTGTCCACAATGCCCTGCGGCATCTTTTCGATTGACTGGACTGCCCTTGAGGAGCATCACGGCAAAACCGTATATTTACAGATTTCACAGATTTCGGGCGAAGCGGAAATTTCCTGCAACGGCAAGACGCTCGGCACCCATTCCTCAGGGAACTGCGCATTCACCCGTCAGCTGACAATTGATGCCCAGATGGGCACAACCTACAATATTGAGGTCAGAGTCACCCCCGGCGCACGTAAGGACGGTCTTTTTGCCTTCGGCACGGCAAGCCTCATCATTGTGGATTCCTCACACTTCAACAAAACCGATTTCGGCTGCGGTGTTACAGTCATCCCCGAAAACAAGAACACAGGAGCGGAAATCACCGTAAAAACCGCAATCATACGCCCCAATAACTACGATATCGTTTCCTATACCGTATACGGCATGAAGGGCGAGGTAATTGCCTCAAAAACCTGCAAGCCCACCGCCCCCGATACGGTGATTGAAATTCCTCACCACGAATTGTGGGACGGACAGAGCGGTGCCTATGTTTACACATTTGAAGCAAAGCTCCTTCGCGACTCAATGTGTCTTGACGAGGTAACAACCGTATTCGGCATAAAGGAAACGGAGCTCGGCACCGACGGCTTTTTATACCTCAACGGCTTCAAGCTCCCTCTTAACGGAGTTGTTCTCACGGACTGCTCCCAGGTCAGAACGGATATGGAGAACATCAGAAGGCTTGACGGCAATCTTCTGCTCTCCCCCATTCTTCCCACAAAAACAAATCTTCTCTCCGTCTGCGATAAGGCAGGTATGCTTTTCTGGTACTGTCTTCCCTTTTCAGGCAATACTGAAGCCGATAAGGAGCATCTGAGGGAATTCATTGCTCTTTACAGAAACCATCCCTCCCTCACAGCCGTGGTATTCGCAAAGGACGGCGGAAACGGATATTTTGACGAGATGTCCGACTGCCTCTCATCACTTGCTCCCGAGCTTACTGCAATAGCCGAAAGATATATCGATGCAGAGGATGACACAATCTCAGAAAAGGCAAAAGCCGTTCTCCTGAGAATTCCCTGCTGGAGCGCTCCCGAATCCTTCATCACCTTCAACGGCAGGTTCTCATACCTGCAGGAAAAATACCCCGAAAAATGCTTTGCCGTTCTTCCCGAAAGCCCCGACAAGGCAGACAAAACCCCCGAGGAGCTGGGCGAGTGGCTCATCCGTATGTGGAACACCTTCTGCCGCCAGAAAATTATCGCCTATGTGGGCGGTCTTCTCACCGACGGCAAGGAGGTAAACTCAAAGCGCGGTCTTATAAGCAGCACCCGCGGACAGATCTACGATATCTTCTGGTACTATAAATCCCAGTTCTCCGTAAAAAGCTTCATAAAAATCTGCGAGCTTGAAAACTACGAAACCTTTGATAAATTCATTGACATAAAGTGCATAACCAACAGCAACAGAATCCGCCTTCTTGTAAACGGCAAGGATAAAAAATACAAGCCCGAAAAAATCACCGACGGTGTCTACGTCTTCCGTCAGCTGAAGCTTAAAAAGGATGTCAACCTCATTGAGGTTTCCGCAGATGACGAATGTGACAGCGTAGAGATTATCCGCATATAATACCGGAATCCGGCGAATAAAGTACGGTAGGGGCGGGCTGTCCCTCAGAAACATAGTCGTCTTGCTGCCCTTGGTGACTCCCCACGGTGTGGGGAGATGTCTGCAAAGCAGACAGAGGGGACGGCCTCCGTAAGAGGCGGTCGCAATACTCCTTGTTTCTTCACCTCTTTCGTGT
>JAZSIM010000010.1:0-17887 GCA_045533835.1 Acutalibacteraceae bacterium | reverse complement strand
CCACGAGCAGATAAATCAACCGCAATTCCTAATATCTCAACTTTCTTCTGTTCAATAAAAGAAACAGCCATAACACCCACAATCTTTCCGTGACTAAAACAAGCAAAGATTTTTACAGAGTTATTATTCAGAAATTGTTCTGCTTTCTTATTAAACTTTTCTTCGGTAGGCATAAACATACAGTGTTTGTAAATCTCATATGTTTGTAAAATATCGTTCTTGTGAGTTAATTCTATCAGGTTCATTGCACGCACCTGCAAATTCTTATTTACCGGACTCAATTAAGCTCAGAGATTTTCTCTTCAAGCTTCTGAACGAACTGACCGACAAAATATCCGTCAATAAAACGGTGGTTTACGTCAAGAGTCATATTGATAATATATTTACCATTTTGCTCTGTATATTTACCCCAGACGAGAATGGGTGCGGTATCGTCTTTGAGCTTCGGGTCAGTGTAATCACGCTCATTGGAACACATTGTAATATCCGCCCAAGGTATACAGGAAAAGACAATCTGCGATTCCCTTAAGCCTCCGAGAGAATAAACAGATAAGGGATTGCTTTCGCTTTCCTCACGGGCTTTTGTTGCAAATTCAATAATATCTCCGTCGCAGGGAAGTGATGCCATATGAAAGCTTGTTGCACCCTTTTTCAGATCGGTAAAGCAAGGCACACGGCGGTCAATTTTAAAAACCTTGTTATCCTCTGTTTCAAGCAGAAATTCGTCAATTTCATTAATCGACTGTGTGCAAAGATATATCAGCGAATAATAGAACGAAATCTTGTTTTTTCTTGTAAAAGCAAGAAGCTTTGTTATATCGATATTAAATGCCACGCAGTAATGGGGTGTTGCAATGTTTGAATAAAACTCAAAATGCTCTTTTCTGTCCCAGGCATTTATATCAATTTCTTTTCTCATAAAGCACCTCTGCAGATTATTTTTTACGGAAATAATTATACCATAGCCTCATATTCAAAAACAATAGCAGAAAAAGTAAAAGAAAAAACCATCCGAAAAGGATGGTTAATTCTATAATCCTGCGAAGCACCGCCGACAAAAGCTTGCTTTTGCCTGTACAGCGAAGCGGTACTTTATAACATAATCATTAATTTATGCCCCTTAAGTTGGACCCGAACCTGCGACAGTTCAGAAATATAAGAACCTGCCTTCGGCAGAACCTTGTTATTCGCAAAGCTCATAATATGTCGCCCCTCTCCTGTTTCAACTGAGTTCTTTAATTATTTCTTTGAATTCATCCGTGTTCCGCACTATATCAAGCTCGTCATGAATAAGCCATTTATCACGGAGAATTTCGCAAAGAGGACGAGTGTCAGAAGTTTCAAAATCAAGCTTTCTTTCAGTAATTTCACCGACTAAAACGGCAGTATACTTCTGTTCATCCGGTCGGTTATCAAAAGCCTTTGCTTCGTCTACAGCCAGATGCAGGTGCTTGAATGTATTCTCGGCGTCCCCCATAAGCGCATATCTCTTAGCTATATCAAAGTCAAGCCACACATCACCCCAACCGTTTTTCGGGCGATTGCCGTCAAGAATAAGCTTTTCCAATTCAAAAATCTTCTTTATTGCAATAAATTCCGTTTCAACATCTACAACATCCGCATCAGCTAAAAGCCATATAAAAGATTTTAAGAATTCATAGCTTTGCTTTATGGTATCTCTCAGAAAAGGCAGCTTTTCTTCCTTTTCCAAAGCCCACCACATCTGACGCTCTTTACTGAGCTCCATCGGCGGGAAGGTTTCATATATCTTTTTGCCGATTTCCCTTCTTCCGTGAAGAATGTGATTGAATGCAAGTCTTGATGCCGCCTCGAGTCTGAGACTGATATCAGGACAATACTTCATAATTCTTTCACCCAAAGCCGTTATCTCTGCATCATATTTCTCCATATTCTCTTTCCACTCGGGAATATTTCCGTCATCATCACCGGAACAGAACAGGGCATACATAAGCTTATCCAGGAGGATATAATTATTCGGAAATTCTGCTACACCTTTTCGGGCAATAACAATACATTCATTGATGTCACCTTTGCTTATTGCTTTTTGAAAGGCTTCAAGATAACAGTTAACGGTTTCCTTTTCTTTTGTTTCATCAACACCCATAAGCCTGTCTGTGGAGATTCCGAAAAAATCTGCAATTGTAGGTATCAGTTCAATATCCGGATAACAGCTATCATTCTCCCAACGGGATACAGACTGACAGGAGACACCAAGCACCTCTGCTAATTCTTCCTGCGTGATTTCTCTTTCTTTTCTGAGCCTCTTAATAGTTTCACCTATATTCAATTTCATTACAAAAACCTCGTTTTATGAATTGAAAGCGACGTCTCTTTCTGTCTATATTGTGACACATTATTAAGTGAATTACAATATCACGAAGTGGGAGTTTTTTTCACGCTCAGCGTAAATTAACTCAGTTGCAATGTAAATAATATAAATAAAAAAAGAAAAACCATCCGAATGGATGGTTAATATAATGTCGTGCTAAGCACGCACAGACAAAAGCTCTGCTTTTGCCTGTTTTGGGACAAAACTTATAAATACTTATATAGTTTGTTTCACCTATAATTCTTGTAAAGGTCAGCATGTACGCTGGCCCCAAACCTGTGACCGATCAGAATCATTGTCACACGGTGAGGATGCTGTGAGAGGTGCCAGGGAAAAAAATGGACACTCGGAAGAGTATCCTTATTCTTGTGTTTACAGGACGGAATGACACCACCTGTAACCTTTTATTTTGTCGCCTCTTTTCTTACATGGCCATCAGCATCAAATTTAAGTGTTTCTATATCAAAACCGTATTTCTTTCCAATTCTCACGGCTAATAATCTCACTTTTGAAAAATCATCATTTGAAAACAAATCAAACAATTCTCGTGCTTTTTCAGGTGCATATTTTCCAAAAAGGATTTCACCTAAAACTTCTTTTTGGCTGCTAACTTCTGTCTGTCTGAACAATTCAACTAACTTTGAAAAATTAGCTTCATTAACATCGGTTTTGTTCAAAACATATAATGAGGTGCTATATAGATTTTTAATATGTTTTTTTATTGCAGTGAAAATAACATTATCAGATATATCAAATTCATATTCAAAAGCAACTTTCAATCCATTTTCTGCAAACAAAATATCATCAGATAAAATAGATTCTTCAAGAAAATTTTTCAATGTTTCTGAAGAACGATGCCTGAATATTGTTTTTAAAATACAAAGTCTTTTGTTTTTATCTTTATCTATAGTATAGTTTTCTAACAACTCAAATGACCTTTCGTCGGTTTTATATGAAAGAGCTTCACAAGCAACTACAAAATCACTCATGCTTCCGGTAGATAGCATTTTTTCAAGTTCTTCTGTCGATTTATCATATGGTACACTTATACCGTTGATAATTTCTTTTTTCATAGACTCACCACCTAAGCTTAATTATACACTTTTCGATAAATTAATCAATAATCATATCATAGGTTCGAGTCCAACAAGTATTAAAAGAGGTATCACGAACCGCAAACATAAATTTTATGCATAAAAATAACAGAAACCCTTGATTTCTCAAGAGTTTCTGCATGGGGTGTCAAATCGTACCCTAAAGATGTGTTCGCACCCCGATTTTGAACCCTTTGATTTGGTCAAAACAAAATACAAATATTACTTTGCTTCAAAGAAATACATTTTACCGGCAGAATATCTTTCCTTTTCTTTGTAAGGACAATTCTCTTTGCAACCAATATATAAAACAGCATCTCCTAAAATAAACTTTCTTATCAAAAGAATATTCCCTCTCTTACCTAACTTACAAACTGTATCATATATTTCAAATATAGTTGGATGCCAATGAGTGATTTCGCTGATTATTAAACTCGACCTTTTCTTACGAATGCCAATACAACAATCTAACGGATCAACACTGATATTAATCTGAATGCAATCATATAAATCCCAGATAATATTATCTTCATCCGAAACATAAAACTCACCACATAAAAATGTTGTTTGTTTCATCATTTCATAAAGTTCACTTGTGTTTACAGGAACTTTTAATTTTAGTGCTGAATCTTCGTTTTCAAAAGTATTTTCGTAATTCCAAGTAAGAAAAACACATTCAGGAATAACTATGTCATTCAAATCTGTCATCGGGAACATCCTGCGTTCAACTAATAATTTTATAGGATATACCTTTAACTCGTTATTTAGTTTCGAAACAACATTATCAAATGAATCGGTAAACTGCTTCCAATCTCCATCATAATCTGCTTCCCATTCTGCCTTATCAGCATTAAAATCAAGCTGATCAAAATCAGGGAATAAATAAACAGTGTCATTGAATAAAAAGCACTCTAATCCATTTTCTTGTCTTATATAATTTATTGGCAAGTTTCTTAATTTAGCATTGTTGTAGAATATGTATTCCGGCGAATACAATCTAAATCTTTTATACGGCAAATGAAAATCAGCATAATATTGAGAATTTTTATATTCTCTTATGTTTTTAGGCAATTCAAACAAATACGAAATTGATGCTATAATTATTCCAAGCAATATAATTGGAGAAAAAATTATTATAGCAAAAACGAGCAAAATTTTATTGTACCATTTCATATTCTCACCGCCTCAGTTTAAATATACACTTTAATTCTAAAATAATCAACAAAACTATCATAGGTTCGAGTCCTATTAGTTCTAAAAGGGGTTCATAGGGGACAAAGCTATAACTTTTAGGATAAAAATTAAGAAAACCCTTGATTTTTCAAGGGTCTTCTTATGGGGTTCAAAAAAAGGAACCCAATCTTGGGCCCTCTACACCTTTTCGAACCCCTATAAATACACGATTAAAACTCTTGAAAGCGGTGAAAAAACCTCGTTAGCGCAAAACCTGCAAAACGAGGCTTTTTATTGTTGCTTTATTCATTTACCAACCGACTTACTCAATCATATTTATAAGTGCATGAGCTGACTTGTAGCGTGCACTATCACTTTCGCAACCTATAACAACTGCAACATACTCTGTACCGTCAATACTCACAACCGCAATTAGACAGTTACCTGCATTAGCAGTTGTTCCGGTCTTTAATCCTATTGCTTGCGGTAAATAATATTTGCTTTCAGGCTGCAATAGTGCGTTAGTGTTTTTCCAAGTTATGTTCTCACCCGATTCAAAAACAACATATTTGCTTCGACTTGATACGATACTTCTTATTTCATTTATCCGAATTGCGTGTGCTGATATAATTGCTAAATCATAAACGGTAGAATACTGATTTTTATCATCCCAACCGTCAGGATTTGTAAAGTTGCTGTTTACCGCACCAATACTGTGAGCATAGCTATTCATCAACTCAGAAAAATATGTAATTGCTTCAGAATTACTCATATTTGTATCACCCGAAACTTCTTTTGCAACATTTACGGCAACAGTATAAGCAGCATCATTTCCCGAACACATAAGCATACCCGCCAGCAAATCACAAAGTTTTAACCTGTGACCCTGTTGAATCAGACAAAGACTTGAACCTTTCGGAACAAGACTTTGTTCTGTTCCAACCGTAAAAACTGTGTCCGGTGAAACATATTTAAGTGCCGTGCAAGCCGTCAATATTTTTGTAAGACTTGCAGGATAAATATGATCAGCAGTTGCCTGTGAATAAAGACATTCCATTGTTTGTGCATTATACAATCCTATATGCGTTGCGGTAATAGGGTTTTGTGCAGCCGCAGCGGTAGTTGTTGTTTCATAGACGGTGGTTGTTTCTGTTGTAGTATGAGTTGTTGTTTCTTTTTCAGTAGTGCTTATTTGAAAAGTTGTTGCTTCAGATGTTGTTTGTTCAATCCCAAACACTTCAGTATTTTCCGTAGTCTGCACTTCAACAGAAGATTCATTGTAATCCCTTCCGCAACCTACAAACAATAGTAATAATAAATTACAACACATAAAACATATTACTTTGATTTTAAACTTCATAAATATCGGAATTTACTCCTGAAACATCTGCCTCATAATAGTATTATTTTCTTCTGATAAGAATAAGTGTCCGGGAACATAACCTGTTCCAAGGTTCGGCTGGTAAGAAAAAGGCATCGAAAGACCGTTTTTCAGAACAACAGATGCTTCAACATACATCTGTTCATCTTTACTGAGCTTTTTGTATTCTTCTCTCGCTTCAATCATCCACTTAGGGTCACCTAACAAAGCACTTGCATTAGCATAAGGCTTTAACCCCATTGTAATATCAAAAAACGCTTTAAGTTCAGAAGAATTTGTAATGCTGCCTTCCTTTTTTGTCGCAATAATTGCACCATTGGGTATTTCTATTCGATAATCAATTCTCAAGATGTCATCTGCCGTTAATACATTAAATATTTTATATTCATCTGAATAGCTATTTCCTTCTTCTGTGAAATATTTAAAGCGGAACAGACTGCAATGTTCATTACTGCGAACAATGATTATTGCTTCGCAGTTTGCAGGCTTATAGAAAAACACTTCACACCCTGCAAGAGTAGGTTCCTGCGAGCACGGAACGGAAACATCGGCTTCAGAAGAGTGACCAACCTCTTTTATTGTTCCAACGAGTTCGCCGAAATTTGATTTTTGCAAACCTTCTCCGATTCCATAAGAAGCATATTCACTTTCCGGAATTTGCTCATACAAACGATTTCCTTTCAGTATTACATCAATGTGGTGCAATTCATCTTCGCCAAAATAATCTGTATCAGGGTCTTTCGGTGAAGCATTAAATAATGAAATCTTTATCATTCCGCCATCCGTTATCGGATGGTCTTTTTCTGTAGACTGAGTATCTTCATTTTTTTGGGGGGAAGTAGTGCTATCATTATCAGTAAAAGGT
This sequence comes from Acutalibacteraceae bacterium, assembly GCA_045533835.1. Taxonomy (GTDB): domain Bacteria; phylum Bacillota; class Clostridia; order Oscillospirales; family Acutalibacteraceae; genus RUG806. The sequence continues at coordinate 11,024 of JAZSIM010000010.1, read as the reverse complement.
TTTGTTGTTTCGCTGTTAACAGTTGTTTCCCCATTACCAATAGGCAATGTAGTATTGGTATCATTCAATAGTGTAGGCACTGCTGCAACTGCTACCATTACTATTACGATAAAACAAGCCGCAAGAGAGGTAGTAATTCTCATTACTTTTTTTCTTTTTTTGTTTTGCTCTGTGATATATTGTTCACGACGTTCAAATAAGCTTTTAACCATTTCATCAGAATTTTTCATCATATTCAAAACCCTCCTTCTCAAGTTTTGATTTTAAAGCTTTTCTTGCTCTGTATAATAGATTTTTTATTTGGCGTTCTGTTTTTTTCAAAATAACGGCAGTTTCTTTATTTGAAAACTCCTCAAAATATGTGAGCCAAAGAACATTTCTGTATTCCGGTATAAGCTCATTAAGTGCCTTATTGACAATGAGCATATTTTCTTCCTTAATATATGACTGTTCAAGGGTTTTCTCTTCTATTAAATAGTTTTCAACATCGTCAATAGGAACATTAAGTATTTTTGAATTATGGCGTATATAGTCAACTGCTACATTCCTTCCGATAGCATATAACCATGATTTAAATGTACTTTTCCCCGAATATTTCGGTTTCTTAATAATAAGTCGAAAAAATGTGTCTTCCGTCAATTCCTCGGCAACGAATATATTGTTTACATAACCGTTCAAATAAAGAATTAAACCATTCTTGTAAATTTCAACGATTTCAGTTATTCCGTTATCATCACCATCAAGGAAACGGCGGTAGCTACTTGCACCGTTATCCATTGACTTCCTCCTTTCCTGAAGGGGTATTTTTCATCCCTTTCACTTATTAGTCGTATGAGAATGAAAAAAGTCTCACTTATATTATAATAATTTTTTAAATTTAATCAAAAAATGCTTTGGTTTTGATATTTAATCTTGTCTGTGATATACTTGAACCTCATTTTGGGAGGTGTTCATAATGAACAATAAGTATTCAAACAAAATTAAAGAAATGGTGCTGGAAAAGTATCGATGTGGCGAACGAATTGCAGTCATTGCTGAAGAATTCGAAATTTCAAGAACTACAATCTACAGGTGGATTAGGGAACATGATAACAATTTACCCAAACGCAACAAAAAAGTTGATATGAAAACATTTCATGAATTAGAAAGGATGTATCAGCGACAAAAGAAAATAATTCAGATATTACAATCATCACCCTGCTTAGTAAATTCACCTTTGGATATAAAAATAGAAACCATTGACAAAATGGTTTCTGACGAATTTACTATCAATACATTGTGTGAGGCACTATGTGTTCCAAAGGGCACATATTATAACCGCAAACTCCGTGGTAAACAAGGCTATACAGAAGCTATGCGAAAGCGTGATGAAATCAAACCGATAATTAAAGAAATATATGATGAAAGTAACCAGATATACGGTCCGGGTAAAGTTCACGCTATATTAAAAGACAGAGGTTACACCGTTTCAATAAATGTTGTCGCTTCAATAATGCACGATAACAATTGGTTCAGCATCAGAGGCGGAGCAAAGGCACTCTATGAAATCAATCTTGAAAGAAAAGAAAACTTACTTAAGCAGCAGTTTACAGTATCAAGACCTAATGAAGTTTGGGTCAGCGATGTAACTGAAGTATCTTTTCAAGGAAAGAAAATATATTTGTGTGTAATCATAGACCTATATGCTCGTAAGGTTGTTGCATATCGTGTTTCAAATAAAAACAACACTCCGCTCACCAAGAAAACATTTGATATGGCGTTCAAAATTCGAGAGCCGAAAGAAGAACTATTATTTCATTCAGATCAAGGAGCTAATTATACTTCCAGAACATTCAGAATGTATCTGAAAGAAAAAGGGGTGAAACAATCCTTTTCAAGAGCCGGAATGCCTTACGATAACTCTGTTTGTGAATCTTTTTTCGGTATATATAAACAAGAAGAATTTTACAGGACAAACTATAAAACTGAAACAGAGGTTAAGAAAGGTATAAACAATTTTATGAACTTCTATAACACTAAAAGACCTCACTCTTTGCTTAGATACAGAACACCTAATGCATACGAGGCTGATTTTTTCAGCAAACACAATGATTCTGAAGAAATATAAATGAAACAATGGTGGTTCGAGAAAATGAGAGATTATTGTTTTTGTATTTATAATCAAGCTATTTTGACAAAAGTGTAACATTTGAAAAAACTATATAAAATAAAGAAAACCCTCGAAATATCAAGGGCTTTAAAAACGAAAATACCTGCAAACGGAACACAAATGGTTCGAATTGCAGGTATAATTCAGTTATCAATCATCGTACAACAATGGGAAATCACAATTTTTGCACAACGCAATATTATCATAATTGCATGCTAATATGTCGTTTATGTAGTTCTTTCGACATTCACCATTCCAGACCTCACTGATAGATGTTACATCAACATTACCAATGATATTCTTTCTTTCCCAGTCGGCGGGGCACAAAACGACTTCGCCGTTAAAAAGAATGCATAGTTTATAAGTGGGTTTATCGCACGGTCTAGCACCAACGGGTTTCTTCAGAACTTTAATGTTAATTTCATCACTATTCCCGCCCCGATTGTTATAAGGTATAGGGTGAACCATCACTCCATAATCTCTCCAAAAAGTAATACTGTCCTCTATTTCTGGAATACTATCCTGTATCTCAACCATAGATATATTCACAGAAGTTCCGCTGTTACTTCTTGCAACTAAATTAGAAAAGTTAATAATATTGTCTCTAACAGTAACAAAATCCAAGCCTTTCATAACACGGTTATATGTCTCTGGAGTATTTCCAGAGAAATTAAACCATACTTCATTCAATCCAATATTTGCAAGTCTTTCAGCCATCAAACCTTCCATTTTCATACCATTGGTACTAAATCCTATGACCGCAACATCAAGCTTTTCTCTTGCATACTCAAGCAAATCTGGGAGTCGTGAATCCAACAATGGCTCATTCATCAAAAACGGTTTAAACTCTTCGATTTTGTGAGCCGCGCATTCATCGACAATTTTTCTAAAAAGAAGTTCACTCATAAAACCATGTTCAATCTTCTTTTCAACAAATGCATATGGACACATAATACATCTTCCATTGCAAGCAGAAATTGTCTGCAATTGCACACCTTTGGGAAAATCTATATCTTCGATTTTTTTGAATGGCAGATTTTTTTGAGGTTTATACACAGCCATACTCCTTCATCATTTTTTTAAAATTACCACTTAACAATCGGTCCTTCAATCTATTATTTAAACGTTCAACAATCATAACATCCCTATCCCAGCACCCATATGGCTCATCACTACCAAACAACACCTTGTCTTCCCCGACATATTGCATTGACAAGGACAATAACCGATCTGGGCTATCAAAAGCTCCCAAATAAGAAGTGTCGCACAAATGGTATGAATCCTTATTATAACTGTCCCATATCAAGCCAATTGATGAGCAATCAAAATAAACGTTTTTCATATTACGCGCTCTATCAAATCCACTTTTTGAAAAACGCCCCATATGTGCAATGATTATAGGTCCATCATGACGCTCGGCAAAATCCAAAATTACATTAACATTATCGTATTGACCAACTTCACAATGAACTATTATTGGTTTTCGAGTGGATATCGTCATCTCGGAAACCAAGAACTCTGAAAAATTCGGATGTATCTTATAGCCAAAAATTTTTTCTGAAAATTCGTTTTCATATTTTTCTATTTCCTTATCAATTTCAGGAGAAATTATCAACAATGGACATATAAGATCTTTTGAGTTTTTCTCTATCAGTTCTTTGTTATATATATAATATGGATCTTCGCCGTCATATGTCGTTTTTCCACAAACCGAACACACAAAAACATATCTTTTAGAATCAACCTTTGAGCATCTAACAATATGCCCCGGGTGACAAACAATGTCAGGAATGAAAGGTTTTGGAAACTGCAAATTTATATCCGATTTCGTTGGTTCATCGTGAACATGAACATCAATAATATTTGCGTTCATTAACAAATCGTATAAATTCATCAACATCTCCTCCAATAAAATTTCGATTGATGAGATTCCACCATCCCATAATCACACCGCCTTGACCATTTTGAGAAGCGTTCAAGTAAATTTTCTTTCCCGCTAATGAAAACTCATCTCTAGTCATATCACTTTTTCGCTCGGAAAACTCCGCTCCCATCATAACAAATGCACTCCACATATCCGATTTCTGAATTTCGGATGATTCTTTTATTTCGAGCGCATTTCCCGCTTTAATCAGACCTTCTGTTTTGATGAAATACCGATTCCAAACATTTTCGTCAAGCGAAGCATATATTTTGTTTCGATGATACGCTATTCTACCAATATTGCAGTGCAGTTTCACTTTAAATTCGAATCCATTCTCCTGTGAAACTTGAATAACTCGTTGTATAGCTAAGGAAAAATATTGCGCAGCAACACAAAAATCAATTCCAAGTTTTTTTGCGAAGGATGCAATGTGATATTCATCAGCAGAAATGTGCAGGGCAACATTCAAATTGCTCGATATCATATTGCTCAATTGGTTTGCAATTGAGCTTATTGATTTCGGGACCCCATCCTTTTCAAACAAAAAATGTCCGTTAGAAAAAACAGTAATGGGAATATGGTGTGGCAAATAACATCTCGCCAGAGAAATTAAAGCAGGGAGCTCTCTATATAGAGTTGATTCTCCTCCAGAAAATTTCAATTCCTTAACAACCGAAGGATCAATACATCGAAAAAATTTTTCGTGATTCATCAAGGAAGTCTCCGCGCCCAAAAAATTATTTTTCGACCAACAATGATTACAATTGTTATTACAACGAGAAGTAACAAAATAAACTATTTCCCATTTTTCAGGGAAATTTTCTGGTTCAAAATAAAACATTTCTTCTCCTTATATATCCTTAAACATTTCCCAAATCATCCATTCCTGCGCCAACTTAGCAAAATGGCAAAAAGGAGTATCCGGATTCCAAATACTTCCTGAAAGAACATCCGCATTTCTAGGGCATCCCCCTCCACATGTCGCTAGCGCGATACAATCATGACAACTTTTCATTGTAAGAGGGCTGCGCGTACTCCATTCTTGAAAAACCGGATCGTTTTTAGGATAATATGACGAATCAAAAACAGTGTTACTAAAAGTCTTTCTAGTCCCCATATAACCTTGGCAGATTCCTATTTCTCCAGTGGGGCTAACTGACATTTGTTCACCACAACCAGTGCAATCTGCTCTCAAAAGTTTTTTATCCAAAAAACAATTAATCTTGTGGTTCATTCTTCTTTCATATATATGGGGATAATCTCGCTGAATACGCTCCTGCACACGAATCAGCGCCTGTGCAAACGATTTTTCATAATTTTCATCATAATAGTTTTGGTTTGGAACAATTGATACATGATTAAATCCTAAAGCACTAATCTTCAAATCTCGAGCAAAATAATCTATAATTTCATCAGCCTTCAACACATTTTCTTTAGCCAAAACACAAGAAATCGATGGTTCTATGCCATGCGAACGCAATATGGAAATTCCCTGTAAGGTTTGCGCATATGCCCCTTCCCCATTAATAAAAACCCTATTAGCGTTTGTATGATTTTCTGCACCATCAAGAGAAACTGAAACGTGCACGTTATGTTCTTTTAATGTAACAGCAATATCATCGGTAACAAGCGTTCCGTTAGTAATTAGAATCTTATCTATATTATAATCCTCATATTGCACCAAGTAATTCAAGGCGAACTTCATAGTCTCCCAATTGGCTAGAGGTTCACCGCCATAGAAAACAATTGACGGATTAGCTGGTTTCGAATAATCTTTCAATATAGAAATAAATTTATCGATTGCATTTTTAACTACATCTTTGGACATTTGATTTCTACAATATTCCTCAGATATATTACCTTCAATAAAGCAATACTTACAGCGCAAATTGCAAAAATCAGTTAAATGCAAAACCATTACTCTGATTTGCACACCATCAAAAATCTGCCTGTTAATTTTTTCAATATATTCTTCTTCATCGAAATCATCAGCAACAACAATTCTTTTTTCCAAAAGTTCTTTTATTAAAGGACTCTCCGAATTAGATTTCTCTAAATCTGCTATTATTTCATTTTTTTGACTCTCCGAGCAAAAATACATTTGCATATTTAATGCATTGTAAAAACAACAATTTCCATCTTTTGTAAGCAGATGCGAAAATTCTGACAATCTCATTATGTAAACCTCTCCACTACAGTTTTCAAATCTTTTATGATAGAAAGCAAACTCTTTCCATTGGAAACAGCAGCCTCAAAAATTGGCTTTGACCTTTCAATCAATTCATTAGTTAGGCAATAGCAACTACATGTTAATTGTCCTAAACAGTCATCTCTCTCATTTAAATAATTAAACCAAAGCGGAATAAGCAACTCGCTAGTCACCCAAAGCGTCTGGTTATCCTCAAGCCCGTTTTGTTCGCAAACATCATAAAACATAAAATGAATCATCTCATGAATAATTATTGATTTTTTAATAATCCAATCTTCGCCATGAGGAATCATAAATTGCCTATTCTTTATATCCCGAGGATACAAAGAAAATAGAGAAAAATACACCTTGACCGAAAATGTAAAGTCGTAGTCGAAATATTTCTTTATTAGAGTTTTAAATGTTGGTTCAACAATCGACCAATCTTCATGAACCATTTCAATATGTTGTGAAAAATACTTCTGATGTAATAAAAAATAACCTCTTAAATTCCTTTCGTGAATAAAAGAGGTTATTTCGCTATCGTCATCAACAGAAACTGCTTTGATCGACATTCCTTCTAAGTATTTATCGCAACACCAATCATTCAAGTCGCAATAATCCTTAGAAAAATCAATCATTTACTTCTTCAATCTTAGTGATATCAACCACGTTGGAGGATTCACAACAATAACTTGCAGCCTTGTTTTCTTCACTTAATACATGCTTGGACAAATTCTTCTCAACACGATTTACATCAACAGTATTGGAAGATTCGCAACAATAACTAGCCGCCTTCTGGGTCGCATTTACAATTCTCTTCATCAGTTTCTCCTCACTTTGCATTTATTTTTATAAAATTCTTCTTACCTCTTTGAGCAATCATATATCCAGCTTCAAAATCTCTCAAAGATACAGAATAATTCGCATCTGTAATTTTCTTTCCGTTAACAGAAATAGCATTCTGAGCAATCATTCTTCTTGTTTCTGATTTGGATGGCAAGAAATTTATCATAGTCAGTAAATCAACAAGCAAAACGCCTTGTTCCACATCAGCCAAAGCGCATTCAGCCTGAGGCATATTGTCGACATTGCTGCCAGAACCAAACAATGCATCAACAGATTCTAAAACTTTATCTGCCTCAGCTGCTCCATGTACCAACTTTGTAATCTCATACGCCATAGTACGCTTTGCTTTTATAATATCATTGTTACACAAATCCATAATTGTATCAAGATCTATTGTTGTAAACAATTTAAGCAACATCTCCACATTTTCATCGTCGATGTTGTAAAAATACTGATAGAAATCGAACGGAGTGGTTTTATCTCGAGCAATCCAGAGAGTACCTTTTTCCGTTTTGCCCATTTTTTTACCCTCTTTGGTCAACAAAAGAGGACATGTCAAACCATAGATATCACCTTCGCTCGAACCGCTCTCATCACTCAAATAATTCATCTTGCGATTCAAAGTAGTTCCAGCTACGATATTGCCCCACTGATCGCTTCCACCAATTTGCAAAACACAACCTTCGGTTCTGTTTAAATAAACGAAATCATATGCTTGCATAAGCATATAACCCATCTCAAGAAATGTGAGTCCACCTTCTTTTATTCTATTGGCATAAGCATCAGCTGACAACATTGTATTAACATTAAAATGGACGCCTATATCTCTCATAAAATCAATATAATCATACGGGCGCATCCAATCTGCATTGCTAACAATCTTTGCGGCATTTTCTCCTTCGGTTCTTATAAATCGAGCAGCGAGTGCTTTAACTTCCTGAAGATTCTTTTCAACCTGCTCCTTTGAGAGCATTTTTCTCATATCACTTTTACCACTAGGATCTCCAATCAAAGCAGTTGCACCGCCAATAACCAAAACACCTCTATGACCAGCGTTTTGAAGATATCTAAACATCATCAGCGCAAAGAAATGACCAATATGCAAACTGTCCGCAGTCGGGTCAATGCCTAAATAAAAAGTCATTGGCTTTCCGTTTATGATCTCTTTAACTTTATCCAAATTGGTAGACTGATATATGTAACCTCGTTCATTCAAGGTATCAAACAATGTTTTAGAATTATCCATTTTTCCTCCAAAAGACGCAAATATAAAAATGGTGGGAGCGGGTGGATTCGGACCACCGAAGTCAGTGACAACAGATTTACAGTCTGCCCCCTTTGGCCGCTCGGGAACGCTCCCATACTACTTATTGAATAGCATATCACATTTTCCACATTTGTGTCAAGTACTTCTCAAAAAATTCTTCTCTTTTCTTCCACACGCGCCCCTATCCTTTTGCTGCGCTTTGGGAATGTTGGTCATAAGATATATATCAATGCCGCCCAATCGTCGCTCTGAATATCGTCCGAGTAGTGCTCGGTGCAGATGCACAGCTCGTCGCTACGCTCATCGTTACGCACGATGCCGCCCTTCAAGCCGTATTTGTCGAGATACTTCTTCAAGACCTCAAATTTCTTCGGGGTGAACATATCTATATCTTGGCTATTTCCGCTACGGTCGAAGCCGTCCTTGGTTTCGATGATCCAAAGCTCGCCCTTCACCGAAATTATGTAGTCGGGATAGAATAGCTTTTGCTTGCCCGAGTTGTCTTGATAGACGATAGAGAGATATTCGTTGCCCTTGTCGCTGTTCTTGTAGAACCAATCAACGCTCGGTGTTCTCTCGCAGAACTTCTCAAACTTGCGTTCCGGCGTGGAGCGCGGCTCTGCGGAGGACAGATAACCTTGATATACGTTCTTCTCCATAACGAGTTGAGTTTTAGCATTGCCGTCGTAGGTGAACATACAAGATTGAGGAATACGGAATTCAAAGGTGGTCACGTCGGCAAAGTCAAGCTCCATCTGAGCAAGCTCGGCTGCCATTGCTTCGCGCACAAGGTGGCACAGACGGTCAGCGTTGTTGAGCACGAAGGAATAGACCTGCCTCGGTTCAAGGGCAAGTATCTTGCGGTTGTAGGTGAAGTTCGCATCAAAGAGCTTTCGTATAATCGTGTTCATATACGAATACTCCATACCGATCTCCAAGCCGATTTTTCCCACCTTGCTATGATAGTCACGACCATGGGTGTGCGTGTTCAGCTTCTCGGAAAATGCTACCGCGTTCATATCACTTGTGCTGAACTCAAAGGTGGCGGTTTCGCCCGAGTAGGTATGACGGATTATATCATCGCTGAACACGTAGCCTGCCGCTTGCAGGCGTGTTTTGTTCTCGCTCTTGTTCGTGCCAACTCCGTAGAGCTTTTCCGCATATTGGGCAATCGCAAGCAGAGCTTTTTGTGGGTTGCGCGTGGTAACGACGGTGGTTCTTTGCTCCCCCGTGAGGGTGATACCTTTGTACTCGTTCTTTAAGAACAGAGTGCCAGCATCGAGCGCACCTTTTCCGAGCGACATTTTCACGCCTGCGGTGAACTTTTCATCGAGGGTGTAGAGATAGCAACTATCGAGAAGGTCGTTTTCGTAGTGCTTCGCTTCGGGTATACGGCGGATACGTCCAACGGTCTGTATCTCAAAGGGTTCGTCCATATTGTCGCGGAGCTTGACGAGGATGTGGGCGCGTGGGCAATCCCATCCCGTTGCGACCGCTTGTTTGATGATAACGGCTTCTTGCACTCCGTCGGGAGCTTCGATATTCGGTAAGTTCTCGTGCTGATCGGAGAGCCAGCAAGCGAGCCGTCCGTTTTCATAGGTGATGCCTTGCTCTTCAAAGTAGCGTTCAATCCCGTCCTGCAAGCTCTCCGACTTGTTCGGGATCTGAACCATTATAAGTGGGTTTATATCTGTTCCTCTCTGCAAGAAGGCAGCACGGAGGTCGCGTTGTTTTGCAAGAGCGCGGTCGAGCAGAAACGCCGTTTGGTCGTCGGTCGTCACCGTCTGCGGAAAGTCCTCGTTGATAATGAGCATCTTTTTGATAAGACCTGCCGCAATAACTTCTTCTTCGGGGATTTCGATGATCTCCGCCTTGGCTATCCCTTTCGGTGTTGCCGAGCAGCGGATAATCTTCTCGGTGTGGAAATACTGTATGATCTCGTCTGCCTTGATGGTATTGTTCTGATGGCTCTCGTCAACGATGATGACGAACCGCAAATAGAGGGTGTTCTGAATAACAAATAATGGCCGTAATCGGATTTAATGTCTCAACACCCGCTATATCAGCAATTGTGGTCCAAACTTCTGCTTGGTCTTCTTGCTTTAACTCAAGCAATTCAGAAAAACACAATGTTTGCAAATTAAGATTCTTAATTTGTTGAATAATGCGACCACAAATTTGCAACCCATCACTACGTCCATATTTATCTAAGATCAATCCAATCCATAAATATTCGGGTAATCTCCTTTGAAACCAAGGCGTTTGTGTCATTGTAAAAACCCATATCATTCCATGGCGATATAAATTTCCCCTTATGAAATCTGTGCTCACTTAATTTAATATCTGACATTATTATCTTCCACCAAAACACTATGAACTATTAAGATGATTTTTATTATAACATACATTCACATAAAAATCTATGCATTCTGCAACCTCACTCTATCTTCCGTTATCAAACACCTGAACACTTTAAATCCAAATACTACCGTATATTGATTTTTTGATTTTAATCAAAAAATGCTTTGGTTTTGATATTTAATCTTGTCTGTGATATACTTGAACCTCATTTTGGGAGGTGTTCATAATGAACAATAAGTATTCAAACAAAATTAAAGAAATGGTGCTGGAAAAGTATCGATGTGGC
>JAZSIM010000013.1:0-2641 GCA_045533835.1 Acutalibacteraceae bacterium | reverse complement strand
TTCTGCTTTCCGCAGGCGGTACAAACTGCACCTTCGCCTACCGTGTGTTCGGGGAGTGCCGTTCCGCATTCGGGACAGAACTTTTTATCCGCCGTGGTCGGCTTTTCACAATTCGGGCAAACCTTCATATTTTTTGCAGCCTCGGTAGCGTAATTATTTACGCTTCTTTCCAAATTTGCAAATGCGCCCTGAAAACCGTCGCCCTGAGTTTCACCGCCGTTTTGTATGTTACCTGCGGCATTGTCAATTTGTCCTGCCGCTTTGTTTGCAAGGTCGGTTGCCGTGGGTTCTATTGCTTTGCCGATTGCATCGCCTACGGCTCTGCCGATGCCTTGGCTTACGCCTCGTCTGATTGCTCTTTCCAAATCAAAGAAACTCATAAACTATTCCTCCTTTATATATAGTGCCTCATAATTTTTCTCCGCACTGCGGACAGTATTCGGTGTCATCCTTTACAACCGTGTCGCAGCTTTTACAAAACTTGTGTCTTTCCTTATATTCCTGAAACATATTCTTTTCAGGAAGCTTTGCACCGCACTCGGTACAGAAGCTTTCTGTTGAAGGTGATGCGCGTCCGCAGGATTTGCAAACCTTCAGTCTTTTCATAGCACGGGGACCGAAACCGTATTCGTCCATACTTTCCTGCCGTACCTGTTCCGCTAAAATCAGTCTCATTCTTCATACCTCCTCATAGCGCAGAGCCGAGCCGCAGCTTGTGCAAAATGTATCAGATATTGAAACCTTGCTTCCGCAATGTCTGCAAAACTTCGGCGGGTTCTCCCAGGGGGAGCAGTCAACACACATAAAAGTATCTGCGTTATACATTGCATCGCATACGAACCGTCCGCATTTTTTGCATCTGCTGATTTCCGGCTTTGCAATTTCCCATGCTCTTTTTAATCTTTCCTCCGGTGTGCCGCCCACGATCGGTTCGGTTAGAAAAACTCTCGCTCCCGATAAATCGCAGAAGAAGCTGTACCGATTTCCGTTTATGATTTTATAAGAAGCAATTTTCTCCGGCATACGCATCCTCCTTTCAGAAAATTTTTCCTTAGAAAAGTAACATATTTTTCTAAAGTATTGAATTTTTCAACATTATCTGATAAAATATAAATAATCAGAATTGGTAAGGTGCATCGAAAAATGATTTTTTGATGTACTTTCCAAGCTCAATTATACATATTTTTTTACCTTTGTCCTCACCCCAAAATGCCAAAAGGATGGGAAAAATCAAAAAAAATTAAAAAAATTTTCTCAAAAGGGTGAGAAAAAGGGTGGGAAATTAGAAAAATTTGGTAAAGGGGACATATTTTTATGCGAAAATTAACGGCACTCATTCTCACGGGAATTTTAATCACATTTTCTCTTGTCGGCTGCGGTCAAAATACAAGACTTAATCCAAGCAGCCCGACGACCTTATCCATCTGGCATGTTTACGGAAATCAATCCGAGTCGCCGTTTAACGATGCAATAGATGAATTTAATTCAACTGTCGGCAAGGAAAAGGGTGTTTTTGTTTCCGTAACCTCTATGGTTGATTCCGATTCCATTGACCAGCACCTTTTTGACGCTGCAAAGGGTACACCGGGCAGCGGTGATTTCCCCGATTTGTTTACTGCATATCCGAGAGTTGCCGAGGGTATAGGTGAAGAATTGCTTACAGACTGGAACGAGATATATTCCGAGGAGGAGCTTTCCGTCTTTGTTGATGACTTTCTTGCGGAGGGCAATATTTCGGGCAGACAGCTCACGCTTCCCATTGCCAAATCGACAGAGCTTCTTTTTGTAAACAAAACCTTATTTGACCGTTTTGCAAATGAAAGCGGTTTTTCAGTCAAGGACTTTGAAACCTTTGACGGTCTTTTTGAAATGGCATCCGCCTATTATGAATGGTCGGACGGCAAGGATTTATTCCAGTATGATGATTTCTACAACTATTTTCTTATCAATGTTGCAGCAAAGGGTGACGAGCTTATCAAAAACGGCAAGGTCAACTGCGACACCAACGAATTTAAGGATGTTTTTTATGCGATTGCCAAGCCCGGAATTGAAGGTGGTATAAGTCTTTATGATAATTTCGGAAGCGATCTTTGGAAAACAGGCGATATTATATCCTACATCGGTTCGTCTGCCGGTATTCTTTATACCCGTGACGATGTAACCTATCCTGACAACAGCACGGAAAAGATTAAACTGTCGGTTCTTGCATATCCTGTTTTCGAGGGTGCCACGCCTACCGTTATGCAAAGAGGTGTAACGCTCTTTGCACATAAAACAGACGATGCAAAGAAAAACAAGGCAATGGAAATATTTGTTGATTTCCTTGCAGAGAAAGACAACAACATCGAATTTGCAGCCGCATCGGGCTATATTCCGGGAACAGACGAAGCCTTTGAAGGACTTTGAACAAATCTTGAAGGTGTGGAAAATCCCAAATACCGTATGCTTTATGAGGCTGTAAGCGATATGTACGGCAAATATTCCTTTAAGCCGCTTCCCGTGTTTGAAAATTCTTCTGCCGTTCAAAAGGAATTTGACGGTAATGTTACCGATATACTGTCAAAGGCAAGGACAGAGTATCAGGCAAGAGTGTCCGCAGGCGAGGATAAAAACACCGTTTTAACTGAGCTTTGCGAAAAAG
>JAZSIM010000026.1:0-75821 GCA_045533835.1 Acutalibacteraceae bacterium | reverse complement strand
TTTAGGAAATATATAAAATCAAGGAGCAGATTTCTGCTTCTTGATTTTTTCTTCCACATTTCCACATTTCCACCTTGCCACCAACCCCAATTTATGCTACTATAAATTATAATCAACCCACAAAGGAGTGTTATTATGTCCAGCTACGATATTGCGGCATTTATTTGGCCGTCTTACACAGGTGATGAACCAAGAACACGCATTTTCTGGCCTGATGGAATTGGTGAATGGCAGACTGTAAAGGCTATGACCGATAAGGGCTATAAGGGCTGCCGCTGGCCGAGAATTCCCACCTGGGGATATGTCAATGAAGCAGACAGCAGTGTTATGGAAATGCAGATTGACTGTGCTGTATCCCACGGTGTAAACGTATTTATTTATGATTGGTACTGGTATGATAACCGTCCCTTTCTTGAAAACTGTCTTAATGACGGCTTTCTCAAGGCACGTAACAATAAGGATATGAAATTCTATCTTATGTGGGCAAATCATAATGCTACACATCTGTGGGATAAGAGAAATTCCGACAGGGACCTTGATACTGTTATCTGGAGCGGTGTTGTTACTCCCGATATTTTTGAAAATATCTGCGACAGAACAATTGAAAAATATTTCAAAAAGGAAAATTATTATACCATTGACGGCTGTCCCGTATATATGATATTTGATTTTGACAATTTTATCCGAAGCTTTGGTTCAACGGAAAAGGCCCGTGAGGGTATTGAGCTGTTCAGAAAAAAGACTGTAGAAGCAGGCTTCCCGGGACTCCATTTCCAGGTGGTTTATTGGGGTGAGCGTTATTGTGATTGGTTGCCCTGCGGGGATGTCAATAAGGGTAAGCACATATATGACATTTATACTTATCTCGGGATTGACTCCGTAACCAACTATAACTGGGGCGGAAGCGTTTATTTTGACGGCGATTATAAGGAGCTTACAAAGAATTATATGGATGTTACGGAAAAAGCTTCCGAAAAGCTGACGGTTCCGTTTTATCCGAATATATCCGTGGGCTGGGATAATAATGTAAGATTTTATAATTTTATGGAGGGTGTTGTCGAAAACAATACTCCCGCAAACTTCAGGTATGCCTGCGAGGCTGTAAAAGCCTTTGCCGATAATTCACTTGAAAAGGGAATTATGAAGGCACCTCTTATTACCGTCAACAGCTGGAATGAGTGGACAGAAACCAGCTATCTTCAGCCCGACGACCTTTACGGCTATGGTTATCTTGAAGCAATAAAAGAAGTTTTTACAGATTGACAAACAAATAATGGGGTGGCAATTGTGAAAAAGATTATAAAAATTGTTAAAACGTTAATTAAAGCTATCTTCGGTGTTCTCGGTACCGTTATCGGTGTTGCCGCTTTTCTTTGCGCCATAACTCTCGGTTGGTCACTTGTTCAGATGTCAAGGGGTGAGGTAACGGAGGCTCTTCCCGTAGTTCCCGACGATTTCGTGCCTGAGGTAAGAATTGTTGCGTTTACCGATACTCACAATGAAAACGAAAACGTAAAGCAGGCAATAAATGCCGCTTATGCACTTTTTGAGGATGACGGGCAGTATTACGGAGTAGATGCTTTCTTCGGGCTTGGTGATTTTACATCAGTCGGCGGAGAAAATGACTTTATAGAATATAAAAAAGCACTTGATGAATGTGTCAGAGAAGATACAATTATGATAAATGTGCTGGGTAATCACGAAATGAAAACCGCAGAGGCTCCCGAGTATTTCGTAAAGCACTTCGGTCACGAGGTCAATACCGTAACGGAAATCAACGGCTTTACCTGCATTGCTTTCTCGGGCGAAAGATGGCTTACAGAGTGGACTGTTTCTCCTGACAGTATTAAATGGCTCAGTAACGAAGTTGAAAAAGCTGAGGAAACGGCAGGGGATAAGCCCATATTCGTTTTCCAGCATCCCCATCCCTTCGGTACCGTTTACGGCAGTACAATATGGTGCAATCCTCAGATAAATATGGCATTTAACGGTCACAATAAGGTTGTTGATTTTTCGGGACACTCCCATTTCCCTATGAATGACCCCAGAAGCATAAATCAGTCTGCATATACATCTGTCGGTGTCGGTGCAATGGCAAGATTTGAGCTTGACAAAAACTATGTGGTTGGTCAGCATCCCGAGGGCTATGAGGATGCAACTCAGTTTGCGGTTATTGAGGCAGACAGCACGGGACGAGTAAGAATCAGAGGCTACGACGTGCTTTCCGGGATCTTCTTCTGTGATTATTTCATTGAAAACGTAAATGACAGGGATACCTTTGCATATACCTATAAGAATCTCAAGGCACACGATACAGCACCTGTTTTCCCTTCAGAAATCAAGGTAACTGCAACGGTGAATGAAGACGGAGGCTACAGAGTAGAATTCACCGAGGCTTCTGCCGCCGAGGGCTTTGTTGTGCAGAATTACACCGTGAAAATATCTGATTCAAAGGGAAAAGAGCTTTATAAGGAACAGTTCGTGGCTGACTATTACATAATTGACGAGGATAATACCTCAGGAATAAACGTTCCTGCAGGAATTCTTGAAACAGGCAAGGATTACACTCTTGAAATAACAGCAGAAAGTGCCTACCATAAGACGCAGAAATCAGGTGAAATTGTATTCACGGTACCCGGAGAAATCGTATTCACGGTACCTGCAGAATAATATCAATATATACTTTAAGAAAAAGGGAGAAGAGATTATGAAAAAAGGAAAAAAAATACTTATTGCTGTTGCGGCAGTCTTACTTGTTGTTGTAATTGCGGCACTTGCAGTTTTTCAGGGTGAGGCAAGAACCCTGCTTTCCGTGAAGGAAAACGGAGATACAGGCATTTACGAAATCAATTATGCGGCAGATTACAAGCTTCAGGAGCTTCTTGATGCAGGCGGTGCTTCAACGGAGGATCAGCTTGTGCAGTATATAATCAAAACTATGCTTAAAGGTCTTCCTATTGAAGTGCCTTATGAGGTTCCGAATCTTGCCTGTTCGACTTTTTATGCACAAACTCCTGAAAAAGGATATATTTTCGGCAGAAATCTTGATAATCAGACAACTGACCTTTGCGTGGTTAAAACTGCGCCCAAGGACGGCTATAGCTCTGTTGCAGTTGTTAATTTAAGCTTTCTCGGCTATAATACGGAATATACTCCCGATAAGCTTCTTGACAGAATAAATATGCTTGCAACTGCATACTTCCCCCTTGACGGTGTGAATGAAAAAGGTCTTGCAGTAGGCGTGCTGCAGCTTCAGGCTCCTGCTACTGCACAGGATAACGGAAAACCCGACGTCGGCACAACACTTGCCATAAGAGCAATGCTTGATAAGTGTGCTACTACAGACGAAGCAATTGAGCTTCTCAGGGGCTTTGATATGTTTGCCGCAGCAAAGGGCTGTTATCATTTCCAGATTGCGGATGCTGCGGGTAATAGTGTGGTTGTTTCTTATGTCGAGAATGAAATGATAATAACAGAAAAAGAAAACGGTTTTATTGCCGCAACAAATTTCTATCTTCACGACGTTCCCTTTGAATATGAAAAGCAGGGGCTTGACCGCTATGAGATTCTTGAAAGCACTCTTACTGAAAAGAAATCCGTTCTCAGTGTGAAAGAGGGCATGGAGCTTCTTGAGGCAGTGAGAATCAAGGGAACCGACCCTGATGAAAAGGGAAGAGTGTATTCTACACAATGGTCCTCCCTTTACGATCTTACTGCGGCTACGCTTAATCTCTGCGCAGATATGAATTATGAGGATGTTTATACGTACAGTGCAAAATGATTATTATTGATTTTTGAGCAGGTAATTTACCTGCTCTTTTTTGTTTAAAGCTTTATTATTCTTTTTAGGAAATAATAATGCAATATTCGTGATAAAATGTATTTTATGAATAAATATTCACAGAAAAGGTGATTAAAATGACAAAAGCATTGCCAAAAAGCAAAATGTACCGTTACTGCCTTGCTGATATTGCAAAGGGCTTATTCAACGGTATGATAGGTAACTACCTTCTTTATTTCTTTCAGCCGACTGTAAAAAGCGGACTTCCCGTGCTTCTTCCCGAAAACAAGCTTCTCGGCTTCATTACCGTTATGGCACTTATTACCGCTGTCGGTAAAATTGTGGATGCCGTAACGGATCCTATTGTGGCTTCTCTCTCGGATAAATGTAAGCACAAGGCAGGCAGAAGAATGCCGTTTCTCCGCTATGCCGCCATCCCTTACGCTTTGTCCGTGCTTCTTATTTTCTTTGCTCCCTTTAAGGAGGGCTCGGCGCTTAATGCATTATGGGTCGGCTTCTTCCTTGTAACTTACTATACTTCATATACCTTCTATTTTATTCCCAAAAATGCACTTGTTCCTGAGATTATTCCCGACGCTAAGGTAAGAGTCGGCTATTACGGTGTCAGCACGGTATTCTTTATGGGCTCAAGCTCATTTATGTATGCGGCAACCTTATTTGTTGATATGCTTAAGAATGCAGGTTTTTCACCCTTGTGGGCATGGAGAACGGTGTTTGCCGTTTTTGCCGCTATCGGCATTACCTGTCTGCTTCTGAGTGCTTATGCCTTCAATGAAAAGGAATACGTTACGGAAAACACGAAGCCCAAGGAATCAATGCTTAAGTCCTTTGCACTTGTTTTCAAGAATAAGAATTTCGTTATTTTCAGCCTCGGTGACCTTTTCAGCGGTGTTTCAATGGCATTTTTCCAGACAGCAATGCTCTATTACATAACAATGCTTCTGAACGTGCCCGAATCGCAGTCCTTCCTTGTTATGCTCTCGGCTATAGCCGTTGCAATATGTCTGTTCCCGTTGATAATCAAAATGAGCAGAAAATACAATAAAAAGCTCCCCCTTATAATTGCAAGCGTGGTATTTACAGCAGTTTTCGGACTTATTTATTTCGGTGACAAAATTGCCGCTCTTGCTCCCGGAAATGAGCTATTTATAGGTCTTGCAATGGGCGTTATTGTTTCATTCCCCTTTGCCGCAATAAACATTCTTCCTCAGTCTGTTGTTTCCGATATTATTCAGTGCGACTGCCTTGTAAACGGTGTTAACCGCGAGGGCATATTTTCTGCCGTAAAGACCTTTATAGAGAAAATCTGCTCGGCTATTGCAATGATGGGTGTTTCAAGTATTCTGGCCGTCGGTGCCCTTGAGGGTGAATCCGTAGGTCTTCAGGGCGTTAAGCTTACGGGTGTATTTGCAGGTATTTTCAGCCTTCTTTCTCTTGTTATCTTTGTCTTCTATAACGATAAAAAGGTTACCTCAACCATTGAAAAGTACAGAGGTGAAAGTAAATAATGAAAAAAAGAAATTTATCGGGTGAAGAAAACCGTAAAAATGTAAGCTCCGTAAAAAATGAGGAATATGCCCAAAAGCTCAAAAGGATGATTGACTGTAAAACCGTTTTTACAAGAAACGGTGAAAACAGGTCGGAATATGAGAAATTTTATTCAGTTCTTAAGGAGAGCTTTCCTTTAATTTCAGAAAAGGCAGAGAAGCTTGTTTTCGGTGACGGCTGTTTTGTTTACGTTATAAGGGGCAGAAATGCCGAGAAGAATATAATGCTTATGTCTCATCACGACGTCGTAGAAGGGGATGATTCCTGGGAAACAGACCCCTTCAATGCAGTTATAAAGGATGATGCCTTGTGGGGCAGAGGTACCATTGATACAAAAACTCCCTTGTTTGCTCAGCTTCAGGCATGTGAGGAGCTGCTCTCGGAAGGATACGGCTTTGAAGGTGTAAACGTATATATAGGCTCCTCCGATAACGAAGAGGTATGCGGTGAGGGAATGGTGCTTGCAACCCGTTACTTTAAGGAAAACGGCATACACTTTGATGCTGTGCTTGACGAGGGCGGAGCTATTACCGAGGGAATGATTCCCGGTGTGAAAAATAAGAGCGCAATGGTAGCCGTTCACGAAAAAAGCCGTCATCTTTATAAGGTAAAAACCAAGGCAAGCGCCAAGGGGCACGGCGGTCTCAATCCATCCGATGACAGTGCGATTTTAAGGCTTACTCAATTTATAAACGAGGTAAGCACCGGGAAAATATATAAGGGAGCATTCTCCTCTGAGGTAAGAGGCACCTTTGAAACACACGCTCCTTATATGTCTTTTCCGCTTAATATCCTTTTCGGAAATCTTACGCTGTTTTCTCCTCTTATCAAAAAAATAATGCTGGGTATTCCCCAGACAAAGGCTATGCTTTCCACAAGCATTACCTTTACCAATATCTTTGCCGGCACGAAGGAAGACCCTCAGATAAAGGGAAAGGAAGCGGAAGCAACAATGTTCCTTCGCTGTGTGCGTGAGGATGATTTGCTCAGAGGTCTTGAAAAAATCAAGAAAATTGCAGAGAAATACGGAGCGGAAATTGAAGAAATTGAAAGAGATTACTGTCAGCCCTCATCCTTTGACTCTGAGCCTTATAAGCTTTTGAAGGAGATTATGAATGAGCATTTCCCCGATGTAATCGTAGCTCCCTTCCTTCTTACGGCAGGCACGGATGCAAGAAGATTTTCTGACGTTGCGGACAGCATTCTCCGTTTTGCGCCCATTGATCTTGATAAGAAGCAGTTCGCATCAATACACAGTGCAAACGAGCACATAAAGATCAAAAATATCGGCGAATGTGTCCTCTTCTATAAGGAATTTGTAAAAAGATTCAGATAAAAAACAGACAGCAAAAAAGTGATTACAGATAAGCTCTGCAATCACTTTTTTCGTTATTCTGAATAGGACATGGGGTGGAAGAAAACGTAGGTTTTTTCGAGGAATTCGTATGCCATAACGGCGTAAGGATTAATTGCATCCCATATAGGCTCGTCATAGAGGGTTATCCAGGTGTAGATTCTTCTTGTCAGATGTCTTAAATCGTTGCTTGAAAGGTCGTGACCTACGCGTTCACCCATACGGGTAACACCCATTGCCACAAAATCGTTATAGAGATCCTTATTTGCTTTCATCCAGAGGTAGGGGTGCTGTAATCTTGAAAATTCGGAGTACATATTGGAGCATTTCCAGTATCTCCAGCAAAGCTCGGAGCGGAGAATCTGCTGCATCTGCTCTTCATTTTCGGCCTCGGCTTTTGCCATTTCCCAGAGCTCGTCGCATCTGTTCACGTCACAGATTGTCATTCCGGGAAGGGAGAAGCGTGAATCCTGCTCAAGATAAAGGTGTGAGATTTTTGTTACGGCATGCTCGGTTACTATATCAATGAATTCCTTGAGGTAAATTCCTCCGGGACCGTAAACACCGATAAGGTAGCCTGTCATTTCCTTTTCATAATCAAGATAAGGATTCTGCATAAGCTTTGAGAGAAGATAGGTCTTCATTTCAGCAAACTCAGCGTCACATTCGTCTATGTAGAAAATACCCTGCTGATAAATACCCTTTACGTTGTGCTCATAGAAAATCTGAGTGTTTCTCTGAAGAGTACCGAAATTTGCATAGATATTTACGCTTTCGTCACAGTTAAGATTGTAGTTCCAGATATAAAGTCTGTCGCAGATGCTGCTCCATTCCCTGAGATCTTCCATAAATTTTACATTTTCCTTGCAGTCCGGATCGTCAAGAGTATGACCGAAACAGCACTCAATGGAGCAAAGACGGACAATAACATCATCACGGGGAACAACATTTGAAGGAGCCTGTCTTGTGTACTGATATGCAAAGGTATCAATTGCAAGGTTGGGGTATTTGCCCGTTGCACTGATTCTTGCCGCGATTTCGTTTACAAAGGTCAGCATTGTGCCCGCCTGAGAACCGTTTGCATCGTCAAGAGCCTTGCAGGTAGCGCAGGTGCAGTAATTTCCGTTATCTGCCTGAGTGACGGAAAGAATCTGCAGGGGAGCATCGGGATTGTATTTTTCTTCAAGAAGTGCCAAAGCCTCCTGAGTAACGATATTTTTTACCTCTTCATTGGTAAGGCAGAGCTGGTCGGGTACACGTGTGCCGTCAACAAGAGCATAATATTCGGGGTGGGATTCAAAGTATATTGAGGGCTTGCAATAACGGTTTACAAGGGTGTGGCTTGAGCCGCCGATGTAATCTACGGTGTAGCCCTGCTCGGGGGAGAGCTTTTTGTAAATGCCGCCCGTAACACCGTTTGCTACTGCAAATTCTGGGTCTCTTGAGCTGTTTGTATCGGTTTCCGAATATTCAAAGAAAGGAGTATAGCTGATATTTATATCAGAGGGCACACAAAGATTTTCGTTTTCGGGGATGATTATAACCTCAGCCTCGTACCAATGACAGTCACAGTAGGTTTCGAGAAAATAATAAACACCGTTTATTGTACCCTTGCTTCCTGCACCGCCGATGATTATTTTTTTACTGTCAGAGGTTATTTTGTAGCTTCCGTCGGGAGCATCCGTGAAGTCGAAATCGGAACGAAGGGTTGCACCGACCGAAATTTCATATTCCGCTTCACTGTTATCCGTGATTATCTCAATATTACCGCCCGTGATTTCGTCAAGGTAATATTTCAGTCTCTCTGCCGCATAGCTGTCTGTTATGCTTGAATTTTCGCTTTTTACGATAACGGCTTTTGTTATATCAAAATCAGTATTTTCCGCAGAAAAGCCTTCAAATACAAGCAGGGAAAAGGCAATGCAAAAAGTCAGTGCGAGACTCAGAAATTTTTTAGTCCTTATCATTTTTATCTCTCCTCAAAAATTTAAATTGACCAACAGCTGTCCGCAAAACGTGTGATGCGGTGGGGGAATGCCCGGAAAAAGCCTTCGGCATCGTTTTTCAGATCAACACCGTCAATGAAAACGGCAGAATCCCTGTTGTGCCCCTCACCTGCAAGAAGAAGCTTTGCGGCAGCAGGGGGCGTAAGGGCAATGTCATAGTCACCGTCTTCTTTATAGGTTATTTCTGCCTTGCCGTTTTCGTATTCAACCTCAAATACACCGTTGTTACGGCTTATGGGGTCAATGCTTTTAAGGCGGAATTTTCCGTATTCCCGGGGATAAGCATTATTTTCAAGAACTGCTTTAAGATTGTAAATACGTGCCGCAACACCGCCGCCGTGCTCATATCGCACCTCGTCAATGCGGTCGGCAATAATAGCAAAGGGTGAGCCCTGATACTGATTTTTTACCATAAGATACTTCACAAGACCGTCATAGTTGCGAAGAAAACCCACAAGTCCGAGAAGTGCCTCGGGGGAGAGTACGAATAATTCTTCAACAGTCAGTACCTCGGGACGCTTGACGGTAAATCTTACGTAACCGTCAGCGGTACCGTT
Organism: Acutalibacteraceae bacterium; assembly: GCA_045533835.1. Taxonomy (GTDB): domain Bacteria; phylum Bacillota; class Clostridia; order Oscillospirales; family Acutalibacteraceae; genus RUG806. Next base: position 66,554 of record JAZSIM010000026.1, on the reverse strand, counting down.
TTTGTCATAGTGAAGATAGGTGTAATCTGCGCTTTCAAGAGGTGTGTCACAGAAATGCTTTTTATCGTTTCTGAAGCAGATAAGATTTTCTTTCAGAGCACATTTATTGTGCAGCTCGCAAAGCTCGGGGAGCTGTTCGCCCGTAAAAAGAACGGCATCGGTATTACGGGGAATATTTTTGATATTCTCAAAAGGAACCTTTATTGCGAACATCCGGTTAAGATTCGCATAGCCGAATTTTTCGTAATATGAAATCGAAAAGGGATGCAAAAAACCGATTGCCCGGTTATTGTCTTCTGCCGTTTCTGCAATTTTATCGAAAATTTCCCTTATTCCGCCCATACGTCTGAATTCAGGTTGAGAACAGACACCGCTTACAATAACGCTTCCTAAGGCTTTGCCGCAGAAGTTGGTCTGAAAATCAAATATTTCCACACCTGCTATGAGCCTACCCTCGTGAAATGCACCGAGCACGGGCATTTCACAGTGTGTGTCCTCATTTTTATCAAATTTCCATATAAATGAAGCGGCGGATACCTTCAGGTATTCAACTGCCTCACTGTCATTGGCAAGATATCTTACTTCCATAATTATATCCTTGAATTATTTTTTAGAATCAATGGTAATCTGCTCTGCCGCCATAGATTCGAGAGTTTCGGCATCTGCATTTTCAACAACCTTGGTCATCATCATACGGCGCGCGAGAAGCTCCTTGTACATAGCTTCCTTCTTTTCGTTGTTGAGATCGTAGAAAAGCATGGGGATAATACCGAGAGAGCCCGTAACGGCAGGAATGATGGTGAACATTGCGAAGAGGTAGAACTTAACCTTATCGGTCTGCTCCGTGCCCTGTCTGAAGGCGTTGACCTCGTAGCCCACAAGCTTCTTGATTGCGGTTGTAACAACATTGCTTGTATTTGATGAAATTTTTGCTGCAATATCCTTTGTAACGGAAGCCATAGCCTCTGTTCGGTAACCGTTTTTCCATTCGCAGTAGTCCATTGCTTCGTTGTACATTTCCGTGCCGATAACGGATTTAAGACCGAAGAACAGTGTCCATATAATTTCCCAGAGAGCCATTGCAATACCCATGGGAACTATTTTCTGATACATACCGCCCGAAAAGTCCTTTTTCATACCGAGACAGCCGAAGAAGAATACGGGGATGTAAAGGATGTTACCGATTTCTTTTGCAAGGATGTAAAGCAGACGGCTTGAGAAATGTCTTCTCATCCAGGGAACCCATGCATAGCTGGCAGGGCTTATGGGTGCGGCAGGAATACCTGCAACAAGTGTCATTGAAGAGAAGTGAAGAACATCTGTGTAGTAGTCATCCTGGCTGCCCTTGATTGCGAATCCGCTTAAGAAGTCAGAAAGTGTGATGAGAAGAAGAGGTTTGTTGTTTATGACTGATTTTATTGACATGAGAACACTGGGGGATTTTATGGACTGCATAACTCTTTCCTTTGACATTCTGAAGAACCAGAAGGAGGAAGCACTTGAACAGAGAGTTGTGAAGACACCCATACCGGAAAACAGACCCGTATATGCCTTTGAAAGCTGTTCGGAATTTTCAAGATATTTACTTCTCAGAACATCAATCAGAATGGTTACAGCCTGCTCGGGAAGCTTTTCCCCGAAGAAGCCGGAGGCGAAATTTGCCATTGTTATAAGCCTTGTTCGGTCATTCGGATGCGGTGTTATGGTTGACATAAGACCCGTTCTTGAAATTGTCTGGAAGGTGGTTATACCTTCACGCACAACCGTCAGAAGAAGATAAAACGCGAATTTTATCATATTTGTCTGTGCCGTGCCTGCGAAGAAATAGGGCATAAGCCAGTACATTGATGTAAGAATACATCCGGGAACTGCAAGGAAGAGAAGGTAAGGTCTGAACTTACCCCAACGGGTACGGGTTTTATCAACGATAGTGCCGAAAAAGATGTCGTTTACAATGTCCCATACGCTGTTGATTGAATTTACGATTGTCTGAAGTCCGAGATCAACCCCTACGATACTCGTAATGAAACGGGTGGAGTAGGTATTGATATTGAAGCTCTGTGCGGCATCCCAGATAACGAAGCCGAGAGTTTCCTTTGCGCCGACATAACGGCGGTCCTGCGTTTCGCCTACATAAAACTGTTGCTCTTTGAGGCGCAGTTCCTCAAAGGTTTTTGCATTCGAAGAATTGTTGTTTTCCATAAATATCACCCCGAAAATATTGTTAATTTTATGTTAGCAAATAGTGTAACAGTTTACAATAAAAATATTATTTTCTACGGTTGTTTCTGAGTTTTTCCGCATCCTTTTTATAGGTTCGTCTGTGGTTCAGACTTCTTAGTATGTAGTAAGCTTCATCAAAAGCATATTTGTTATGGAATTCTCCAAGCTTTACATACATTGAAAAGGTTCTGTCTATGAATTTGTCAAGGAATAGCTCGATTTTGTTGGGGGACATATATTTTTTTGCATAATCGGAGAATTCGTAGTCAAATTCACGCTTTGCAAGAGAGTCAAAATGCTCATCTCCCTTTATGAATATGCCGTTTCCCCAAGAAGCAGTTGCGGCAAAAATGACTATATCGGAATCCTTCGGAAGAATTAACTCGTTTCCGTCAAGGGGGATTTCAACACTGAAAACATAGAACTGTTTTGCAGTCATATTGCCGTTTTTATTGTGAGTGTGGGTAAAGGTATGTGCCTGAGGAAAGGGATTTATATAACCCGTGAGTCCCTGCTGCATTAGATCCCAGTGTCCGAGGGGAGCGAAGCAGCCGGGAACGGTAACCTCAGCTTCCTTGCTGCCGCTTGTGAATTTTACCTTCTTTTCCCCCGCAAGAGAGGTAAGAAGAAGATATACCTTGTCACCATCCGCCTTTAAGGTGCTTCCGTCGCAGACCAGAGCATTATTGCCGGATTCCTTTGAAAGCTTATATCTGACTCCGGCATATAAAAGCTCCTCCGGAGTAATTTCAAGCGGTACGGATACTCCGTTTTTAAGTGTTGAGCTTTCTCTGTCATTGTCCGATGTAATGCCCCTTGCATTACATTTAATCTGCAGAGGAGTGCCTGCTTCCGTACACTCCTTCTGACCCTCAAAAACGAGAGCAAAGCTTCTTATTGAATTTCCGTCGATGCTGAAATGAAGTCTTCCGTCCGATACGGGGTAAGCATCAAGCTCAATCTCGTCGCCTCTTACCTCATAAGCTTCCTTTACGGGCAAGGGGAAGGCTGCTTCAACGGATTCCGCTTTTTCTCCCGAACTGTTCATAACGCGGAAAATTATTCTGTCGGAGTCCTGAGCTTTTTTGAGGGCGGTAATTCTTACCTTGTTATTATTAAGCCTTACTGCGGAAAAGTCCTTTTCCGTACCGCCGTGCACATCTGTAATAAATGTATGCATAGGCTGACAGAAGCAATCTGCATAATGCGTTGTTTCGTCGGGCGAGCCCTTGTGTCCCATAACGGCAAAGGAATAGCGGTTAAGTCCCATATCCATAATGTGCTGTGAGCATTCCCAACGGTAATTGCACATCGGCGTATGAACGATTGTCAGACGAAGGGTTGACTTATCGGGCTTATCCCAGCCGCTTCTTGAATCGCTGAAAACCGAAACACCGAAGCCTTCCTTTTCATCCGTTATATCTGCCCATTTCTGAGCCGGTACCTCATAAAGCTTTTCCGTATTGGTTGGACGCTGCACATAGCCTGTGCCTATATCGTAATTTGCATTTTCGTTTTCTGCGGTAAGACTGAATTCTGCCTTGAGAAGAGCTGCTTCCTCTCTCCAGTCCGTTTCATTATAAACGGAAACGAATTTACTTTCGGCACCAAGAGAAACAAGCTGCGTGAAGCGTGATTTTCCCGCAGTTTTTGTGATTTCAAGGGAAATGAGTGCGGGGCCGTTGTCCTGAATTTTTATAACGGGTGAAGAGGCATACATATAGGGTGCTTCCTTGCAGTCCTCATATTTTATTTCCCACGCAGGCCAGTCAAAGCTGTGAGTATTATTAAGCACGGACAGTCTTACGGGACTTTTAAGAAGCTCTTTGCCGAGGGTTTTATCATATATGCCGGCTATATCACCGTTTTTATCTATTGTGACACGCAGATACCTGTTTTCAAGACAGCTGTCGGAAAGATAAAGTCCGGTATCTTCAGAATAGTCATCCGATGCCTCTCTCAGATCGAAGGCGGCAAGACCGCAGGAGGGGACGGTGGCTGTAAATGTAACTGTTTTTTTGCTGCCCCCGATTGCTTTTGTCTGAGAGGGAAGCTCCTTTCCGTTGCAATCAAACACACGGAAGAAATTCTGGTCGCTGTCGATAGTAACGCTTACAGCCTCTGTTCTGTCTGCCTCCCCCTGTACGGGATTTGAAACAACAACGGGAGTGCCCTTGCAGAAGGAGGTGTCGAGCTGTGATGACAGCGCCTTGCAGGCTGCCGTGTATTCTTCAGAAAACGTATTCATTGATTGTATGTAGTCGTTATGACTTCTGTTGTAGCACCATTCAAAGGATGTTCCCGTAATGTCATCATGGAAGTGGTGTGCAATTACACGTTTCCAGGCATTGTCAAATCCCTCTGCGGGGTAAGCTTCAAGTCCCTTTATGTATGCGGACGATGCAAATTTTTCTGCGGCATCGGCAAGAAGCTCGCATCTTCTGTTCCAACGCTTTGTGACGGTTCTTGAGGTGTAGCTTCCTGCACCGTGGGCTGTCAGAAGAAATTCACCGTCATAAACGGGCATAACAGCCTTTTCGTCTTCAGACATATTTTCGAGCATTTCAAAGTATTCTTTTGTTGTAGCCGAATAAATCTCTGTTTCTGCCGTTGCATTTTTTCTTTGCGCTTTAATTACATTTTTTACGGAGGAAACGTGAGGGGAGCCGCCTCTGTCACCTACACCATGGTAAGCGAAGGTGAAGGAAGGCAGGTTTTTTTCTTTATTATCCTTTAATTTATTAAGAATTCTTTCAGCCTTATGAAGCGGACCGAAGGCGGTTGTATATGCAAAGGGCATAAGCGCAGCCCATACGCCTTTTCCGTCGGCTCCCGACCATCTGCCCGTATCAAAGGGAATGGGTACGGAGCTTCCCCACATAAGCTTGCCCGTTGAAAAGCCCGTAAGCCCCGAATGTGCGGCAACTGTGGGAAGAGCCTTGCCGAAGCCGAAGCAGTCGGGAAGAAATATATCATTTGATTCCGTGCCGAACTCTTTTCTGAAGTATGAGTTTCCGTAAAGAATATTTCTCGTCAGAGCCTCGGGCGACGGAATGTTGACATCACCGTTTTCGTAGCAGGCACCGTTAGGATTCCATCTTCCGGCCTTTATGTATCTTTTCAGTTTTTCGTATTCCTCAGGATAGTATTCCTTGATAAACTCATATCTCAGACTGCCCTCAAAATTGAATTTGTATTCGGGGTAGTCCTTGAGAAGTCTGAAATTCCTGTTAAGCGTATCGGGTATATACTCGTCTATGGTCTGTTCAAGCGTCCACAGCCAGGAGGTATCCAGATGCGCGGTTGCTATTGTATAAACCTTAGGTTTGTTCTTTTTCATTTATTTTATCTCCCTGTTATATTCAACATTTTTAATTTAGCACAAATAAGCCTGTTTGTCTATATATACTATGTATTTTAATAATGTTACTTGTAATATATTAAAATTGATGGTATAATATAAACTGTCTTATTGTGAAGTGAAATCAGCCCCAAGGGAGAACAACGGTATGAATGTTAATGAATATCTGAAAATTATTGACGATGTCAATGAAAAAGGGAAATATAAACCCGACTGGCAGTCACTTTGGAATCATAAGGTGCCTGAGTGGTACATGAATGACAAGGTGGGTGTCTTTATTCATTGGGGTATTTATTCCGTGCCGGCTTACGGCAATGAATGGTATTCAAGAAATATGTACGGTAAGGAATCTCCCGAATATGAGCATCACATAAAAACATACGGACCGCAGAAGGACTTCGGCTACAAGGATTTTATCCCCATGTTCAAGGCAGAAAAATTTGATGCCGAAGAGTGGATAAAACTTTTTAAAGACGCCGGAATAAAATACGTTATGCCTGTCTGTGAGCATCACGACGGCTTCGCTATGTATGAAACTGAATTTAACCGCTGGAATTCCGTTAATATGGGACCCTGCCGTGATGTTGCCGGTGAATTGAAGGCGGAGTGCGAAAAGAATGGTCTTACCTTCTGTGCTTCAACGCACAGAGCTGAGCATTATTTCTTTATGAATATGGGAAGAACCATAGAAAGCGACGTAAATGATGAGAATTACCGTGATTTCTACGGTCCTGCGGTTTACTGCGATGAATGGGATTCGAGGGTTCTCGGGGAAACAACGGAAAATCCTCATACAACAGGTGCAAGTGAGGAATGGCTTCAGGATTGGCTTGTGCGCACCTGCGAGCTTATTGACAGATATCAGCCTGCGGTTCTTTATTTTGACTGGTGGATTCATAACCATTCCTTCAAGCCTTATCTTAAAAAGCTGGCGGCATACTATTACAACCGTGCTGAGGAATGGGGAAAGGAAGTAACCATTAACTACAAGCATCAGGCTTATCCTCCTACTGTTGCCGTTTTTGACGTTGAAAGGGGAGCTCTTACCGATATTTCTCCTTTTTACTGGCAGACCGACACAGCTATCGGAAAGTGTTCCTGGGGCTACAGAAAGGATAATAAATATAAGAGTGCCCGTCAGGTTATCTGTGATCTTGTCGATATTGTTTCCAAAAACGGTAATCTTCTTATCAATATCGGTCCCCGTGCGGACGGTACGATAACTGAGGAGGAAACAGAGGTTCTCGTTACAATGGGTAAGTGGCTGCGTGTAAACGGAGAAGGCATTTACGGTACGACCTTCTGGAAAAATTTTGGCGAAGGTAAGGTCAATGCGAAGGACGGATTTTTCCAGGACGGTGACGAAAAGCAGTTCTCAAATGAGGATTTCAGGTTTACATACAAAAACGGTTATCTTTACGTTTTCCAGATGCGCCCGTCAAAGAAAATAAAGATTAAAACCCTCAGAAAGCAGGGAAGACACGACTGCTTTATTGAAAGTGTTTCACTCCTCGGAAGTGATGAAAAAATAGAATTTGAAAGAAACGAAGAATATCTTGAAATTAATCTTAAAGGCGAAATTGAAAACGATTTACCTCTTTGCTTTAAGATGGAAATAGGATGATAATTTTATGGCTAGGATACTCGGTTACATACTTTCCTCATACGGCGGATTGGTTGGCACATGTGAGCATATAAAGCTGAATATATATTCCCGAAGAGGACAGAAATTACAGGCGAAAACCGTAAAAAGACTTATGCGCTGGAATAAGTCCACGGTATACGGAAGGCTTAATAATTTCAAGGACGTAAAGTCTATTGAGGATTATCAGAGAATTGTGCCTCTTTCCACCTATGCCGATTATGATGAATATGTATGGCGTATGGCGGACGGAGAGCGAGGACTTATAACAAATCTTCCCGTAAGGCGTTTTACGGAAAGCTCCGGAAGCACGGGAAAATCAAAGCTCGTTCCCTTGTCCTTCTGGGCAGAATGGGTAGCTCAGTGCTTCGGCTTCTCTGCCCCCATCGGCTGTGCAGTAAAGTGGTTTGCCCGAAAAGGCAGACCTCTTCCTCCGCAGAAAGGACTTCTTACGGCAGAAACCTCCTGGCGTAAGGTAAAGGGCGGAACAATAAGCTGTCTTTCTTCAATCCCGCTTCTTAATATCCGTCCCCTTGTGCCTATTTTTGCAACGTCCCCGAAGGAGGTTCTTTTTCCTGACGGCTCTGATATGGATATGCATTATCTCAAGCTGAGATTTGCTCTTATCAATAAGAAAACAAGCTATCTCGGTACGATATTTATTACAACGCTTGAGTCTATGTTTTTCTATATGGAGGAAAACTGGGAGATGCTCTGCGATGACATTGAAAAGGGTATCATCAACGAAAAGGTAAACGTGCCTGACCATATCAGAAAGAAATTGGAGAAAAAACTGAAGCCTATGCCGAAAAGGGCAGAGGAGCTTCGCCGTGAGTTCAGAAAGGGCTTCGACGATTCGCCCATTGTTCCGAGAATTCTTCCGAGAGTCGAATGGCTTTACGGTATGGGCACCGGTGCGCTTTCTCTTTATGCAAAGAAGCTTCGCCGTTATATCGGTGAGGATATGCCTATCCATTATCTCGGCTATACGGCAACTGAAGCCTTTATGGCGGTACCCATTGAGCTTAATTCCTTTGAATACGTTATGCTCCCGCAGAACGGCTTTTACGAATTCCGTCCCGTAGAGCAGGAGGGCTATGACAATCTTCTTACAATCAAGGATCTCGAGCCCGGCAAGGAATATGAACTGATTCTTACCAATATGAGCGGCTTCTACCGCTACAGAATTGAAGACGTTGTAAAGTGTACGGGCTATTATCATCAGGTGCCCAAAATCACCTTCTGCTACCGCCTTAATCAGATAGCCAATATAAGCGGTGAAAAGATAAGCCAGATGGCATTCGACGAGATGGTTGAAAATCTTTCCGATGAAATGGATGATTTATACATCGGCTACAGCATCTATCCTGACCGTTCAACCTCTCCCGGACATTACGTGCTTCTTTTAGAAACTGCTTTCCCCGTGCCTGACGAGAAACGGGCCCGCTACAGCGAGGCTTTTGAAAGAATGCTTTGTAAGGGTAACGTATCTGTCGAGCCTCTTATAAAGAGCGGTGCCTTAGGACATCCTGAGGTAAAATTCCTTCGTCACGGCACCTACGATGACTACAGAGAGGTGCTTCGCAAGCGCGGTGCAAACCTGAATCAGGTAAAGCCCATAAAGGTAATTGATAATGACGAGAAGAGAGATTTCTTCTTCTCCCACATCGAAGATTAACGGTGAAAATTATATGGAATATAATGAATATCTTCGCAAAAAGGGGATAAGTTCCGAAAAGGTGATTGCCGACCTTATCGCATACAGAAATGCCCGTCCCGTCACAATGAAGAAAAAGCTTCCCACGGAAATGTATGATAAGGTAAACCTTATGTGCAGAAATTATATGGACCGGCTTGCGCGCTTTGAAATGGATTACGATTTTATTGTGGATGCAGAGGCCTTTAAGACTGTTGCAGTCTGCTGTCTGGAAACTGTGACAATTCTCCGTTCTCAGGTAATAAATCACCCTATAGCTCCCTATTGGAAAATTTCTGATTATGAAATATCGGATTTTGCTGATATACGTGAGGTTAATGACATAGAGAAGGCGCGGGAAGAGTTCTTTTCCCGTGAAATTCCCCTTAAAAGCAACGTGCAGATGAACCTCGGTGTGTATTTTTTTGAGGGCAGAACCTACGTTCTTTTTATCTGGAACCATATGTGCTTTGACGGCGGCGGATTTAAGATGTTCTGGAGTGATTTCTGCAAAAATTATACGGATTTTGTCCTTCACGGCATTTCTCCCGTGAATTTCTCGGTCGGCTCACGTGAGTACACAGAGGTGTATCGGGATTTTGACAAAAAGACGGCAAAAAAGGCTAAAATGCAGCTTGCCAATGTTTCACCGAGGACAAAGGTTACGTTCCCCTTTACCCCCGTAAACGGTAAGGAAAAGGTGATTATCGTATCCCGCAGAATCCCTGCTGAGGACTTCTTCCGTGCCTGCACTTATGCAAAATCCGTCGGCGCAACCGTGACGGATTTATTGTTGGCTTCATATATTGATGCTCTCGGCAAAATTGCAAATCTCAAGGCCTCCGAAAGCCTCAGCGTTGCCTGTGCAATGGATTTAAGACGGCATATAAAGGACCTTTCCCGCATCGGCTACACGAATCACGTATCGTTTATGCATTGTGCAATTGAGCGGAAGGGAAGTGACCTTCGCGAAACGCTTCTTCTTGTCCGTGATAAGACAAAAGAGCTCAAAAATGACGAGTTTATGGGGCTGCACGGTTTGCCGCTTCTGAATTTTGCATATAAAAATATGATTTACTGTCAGGCAGAGTCGGTTGTAAAGCTGTTTTATAATAACCCGCAGATGTCCGTCAGCAATGTAGGTAAAATTGAGCCGGATTTGTTCCCCTTGGGTGCCTCGGGTCCCTTTGATGCATTTGTTGCCGGTGCTGCAAAAAACAAGCCCTGCGCGGTTATGACCGCTCTTACAATCGGCGGTGCCCTTTCTGCTTCAATATGCCTTCGGGGCAACGAAGAGGACAGACAAATCCTCGAAAGCTTCTTCACCGAATTCGAAAACAACCTCAAATCATTTTAATTCATTTAAAAATCAAAATCCCCTGTATCGTGCGATACAAGGGATTTTTTGTTGTGCTGTTTTCTTATGAGAGGAAAGCCTGTTCGGCACCCAATTCAACGGATGTGAACTTACAGTAGAAATCGAGGGGAACCGGCTGTTCACATGCTTCGTTTATTCCGAATATTTTGTTGGCCTCAAAGCCTGATCCGAGGACACTTGCAATGATGTCAAGGTCTGCCTGAACTCTGCAGAAAACGGGCTTAGTCGGAACTGTGGCGGCAGCAACTGCAATTGTGGGTTTTGTGTACTGTTTCATTTTCTCTGCCTCCTTAAGCCATAAGTGATTTTAACAGATTAACTATTCTTTCGAGCATAGACTGAATCATGTTAAGTAATTTAGTGAAGTTTTCTGTAATCTGCTCAATGAAGTCCTTCTCTGCCTCTGTACCGTCATTTGCATCGGGTGTTTCGGGCTCAGTTGAGGGTTCTTCGGGAACGGGAAGAGGTTCAGGAATTACTACATTGCTTTCTGTCTCAATGGGGGTGTTGGGTTCAACATCCTCTGCAGGTGCAGACATCATCATTCTGATTCTGGGCATTGAGAACATCATTACAGGGGCAGGTATATTTGCCTCGCTTACAATCTTGATGTTGTTTACTGCAAGTAAGCCTGTGCCTGCATTCTGAATTACAACAGTATTATTCTGAATGTAGTCGGTAATGTCATAATACATTTCCGTGTTGCTCTTAACCGTGAACTGATATTCACCGATTTTTGCAACGGGTGCACCGCTTACTGCACGAAGGCTTATCATAACTTTGTTATAGTAGTTTTCGGGGACAGTAAAGGTTATTCCGTCGTTGCCGGTAGAAAGATATACTTCGTTTGCGGGACCCTTCTTTGCATAATCTGCAAAGGTTGTTTCTTCGTTACCGTTTCCTACAATGTAACCGACAAAGTTATCTGCATTTTCGTTGATAATAGAGTTTGCGCTTGCAAGAGAGTTTACAACGTTGTAGTATGCAGAGCCTTTTTCGGAATCGATATAATCATTTTCCTGCTCGATGGGCTTATAAATTCTGTAGCCGTCGAAGTAGTTTATGAGACCTGTTGCTTCTGCGGCAGGAGCTACGCTTCTTAAACCGAAGGTTGCCATACCGCTGCTTGCACCTTCAACGCCTGTACCGCCGTTAAGAACAGAGTTTTCATCACAGAAAATAACCTCAATATCTTCATCAAGGAGATATTCCATCTCAGCAAACTGAAGGATTGCTTCCTTTGCTTCTTCTGTAATGTCTCTTGAGAAGAAGGTCATATCTTCATTTGTGAATCTTTCAAGAGCATAGGTTCTGTTGTTTACAATTGTGGAAAGGTAAACAGATGTAACCTCAGCTGTATATGTTCCGTAACCGTTTGCGTTTTCGTGATGAACAATGGGAACCTGATTAAGCTGTGTTACGCCATTAAGAACATTGCTGTCAGTAAAGTAAGTGTCAACAATATATGCTTTTTCAACACTTGTGCCGTTCTTGATAGTTACAATGTAGATACCGGTTTCCTTACCGCAGGAGGCAACAATGTCAACAGCTGTACCTGTGTAATCGAAGGAGATAGTGTCACTTCTTAATACATTTCCGCCAACTGTTGTAGTGTATGCAGTGCCGTAGGAATACTCACTTGTGTTGTCATAGTTTGTATCATAACCGTAAACATCATTTAATGATGAGAGCTGCTGATAACCGTTTGTGTTAAGCTTTGTTCCGTCCTGCGTCCAATCGGAATAATCTTTATTGTTTGTTATTGTGGTTGCGTTGTCTTCTTCAAAGTAAACATTAGAAGCGGGAAGAACGTTGATTCTGAACCAATCGTAGGTTCCGTCGTCTCTCTGAATGAGACAGTAGCCTCTTGAGGTTTTCTCTGATCCTGTTGAATAGGGCTTTACAGAGTAAGTCATATCAAGGTTGCTGTTTTCAAACTTGATACCCATATCATTTGTGTTGAGCTCAGTTTTGTAGCCGGTCTGTTTCTGAGGAAGCGAGTCAACAGAAAGAAGAGTACCGTTAATGTCATTATCATACATCTTAAGACCGTAGTCAAGAACGTAAGTGTACTCAGGGATAGTAAAGAATGCAGTGGGGAAGTACTTAAATGCCTGTCCCTGGTTCATAAGTGTTGCATTCTGATAAATAGCAGTATAATCTGTTACATTGATAGATGTGTTTACAAGCTCTGCATCGGGGTCTGCAACAACGTTTGTAAGCGTAAGACGAAGCATATTACCACCGCCAGAATGAACATATTCCGTTGAATAGTTATAGCCGGTGGCTGTAACTACATTACCATTTTTTGCTGCGGTTACGCCGTTGTTAGATGTTGCATTAGCATAATCAAAATAAGGTCTTCCGATACCGTCGAGCCATGCAGGAACATAATAAGGTGTTATTTTTGCATTGCTGATATCAAAGGCATCAGTAACCCATTCACGAAGCACAGAATTTGCATCAAGCTTAACAATTGCGTTTTCACTGTTACTTGTAACGGAATCGAATACATTGTCAACCAGTTCGTCAAGGCTGAAGGAGTCGCCTGTGGGTACGTCCATTCTATAGTCAATCTGTGCAATATTTCTGTCGCCGGAGTTTGTCATGCTTGTAGCATCAATATATTCGGATGAAACATAGTCCATATATCTGTCCATATTGAAGCCTTCAATGTTATTATTGCCCATCTGAATTGAATACACATAAGCTCCTTGTTCTTTTGCAATATGAGAAATTCTGATTGCTTCATTTGCAGAACGAGTTGCTTCTGTAGGGTTACTGCTTCCTTCACCGGGAACACCGTCTGTAATCATAATAATACAGGCACTTCTTCCGCCGTCCGCTTTATAATTTGCTCCTGAATTTATAATAGTGTTGGCTGCCATATCCATTCCGTACTCAACATAAGTGTTAACATTTGCATTAGGGCGAGGAATGTTGTTTACAAGTGAACGGAATGTTGCAAATTGGTTTGTTGAGAAGAACGCATTCTTATAAACATTCGAATCTATTGAATTAGGGTAGGCATACATAGAAGAACTTGTTGTTGCATACATACCGGTGTTTCTGTAGTTTTCAGTTGCATTTGAACCGTACTGAATAAGTGCTACTCTGTGCGCCATTCCGGTTTTGTCAGCTTCCTGCTTTACTTTGTAGGTGAGCTGAGTAACAGCATTCTGCATTACCTGAAGACGGTCTGTTTTGCCGTATCTGTAGTGGACAGCAGAACTTACCAATTCAGTATAACGAGCATCTTTGTCATTAGCATCTGACCAGTCGGTTTCATTTGTAAGGTTATTGACTTGGTTTTTTATTTCATCGTATGTATAAGGTGTTGAATCGAGTGTGCCGTCTTTATTAAACAGATAATATCTGTCTTGAGCTTCATTATGATAATAAACCCAATAATATTGCTTTTTCTTTAAAACGGTACATTCACCATTTTTTATTGCCATATATACAGGATAAAACATTCCATCACTGTCATCCTGATAATAGATATTATTGCTATAGTTGTAACCATACAATTTATTATCATCAGATGAACTTGCGCTGATTGTACTAGAGCCAAAACCAAAAGTTGAGGGACTGATAGTATTGCTGCCGGTTCCATCATATCTGATATAACCTGTACAGTCTGAGTTGTTCCACATAGAACTGGAAGCATCAAGAACGAAAATAAAGTCTGTAGGTCTTTCGGCAACCTTCTGATACTGGAGGTTACTAAGTGCATACGAGTCAATGTTAATTGTGTATGTGCCGTCTGACTGAAGCTCGGCATTCATATCAGTATAAACACGGGAATCGTAGGTGGAAGCATATTCATCCTGTACACGCTTGTAGAAATTGATGTAACCGTAGGAGAAATCTGCGATATCAGAGCCCATTATGTTTGCACAATGGGTGTTGATAGCTGCCGTATGGAATGTGCCTTCTATTTCATCGAGACCGTCATAGATTGTATCGTAACTTCTGTTTTCGGTTGCTTTGGCATTCTTATAATAGTGGTCATAGAAGCTGAAGCAATCTTCGCCAGCGGCATTCTTTGTGCCTTTATAGTTGCACCATAAGAAGTTTGCACCGTTAATGCTCATTACAAAGTCTGCAGTGTCTTCAACGCCTGTAAGTCTTCCGACTAAGAATTCCTGTGCGGTGCTGTTCATAGAGAAGACTTTATTTCCCATGTTGAGGTACTGAGCAGTTGCATAATACAAATCGGTATTCTTAATTTTAATTTTTATTGCTCCGTCAGCATAACCGCCTTCACTCTGGTTTAATGTGCCTTTTTCAATTTTCCAACGAAGATTTCTCTGACTGTCAACCTCTTCATCGATGTAAAGAATGTTGCCGTCGTCACTTGTTGAATAGCTTCTTACTTCAAAGCCTCTGATTCCCATTGAACCGCCGGTTGCTTCTTCGTTGTTGGTGTCCTTATTTCGGGGGAGCTTGTTTTCACCGTAACTGCCGAATGCGTCAAGAAGATAAAGTACGTTTTTCTGTGAAACGGGGTCTTTTTCAGGGGATTCAAACACAATGAGATATTCATCGTCATTGTTAAGTTGTTCTATGTCTGTTACCTTTACGTAATGGGAAGCTCGAACATCTTCTGTGGGACGATTGATTGTTACGCCCTTTTTCTTCATAATTTCGTACTGGTCAATTTCCCATATAACATCAATAGGCTCGGAACATTTTGAATTTTCGCCGCCGTTGTATTTCCAGGCTGCAGATTCAGCATTCATGTAAAGCTTATCGTTGATAATACAAAGTGCTTCACCCATCCAAAGCATAGCATTTCTGTCGTTGTTTGATGTATCACCGCCGAATTTTGTAAGTGCTCCGTCTTTAATATTATGGGCTTTTCTTTGTTTTCCTGATACGGTGATTTCTACATTGCCTGGGGAGTTAATGTCGATATCTGCAATTGCAAGCTCACGGATGTGGTTATCTGATTCTGTACGGCTATAGGAACGGCTCATATAAACCTTTCCCTTGTGTACCATGGCATACTGTATCTGGTCACTTGCATTATCAAAAGCAATACAGTATGTGGGGTTGCCGGCACAGCCTATGCCCTCATATTCGGGATTTGTTTCAACTGTGGTATTAACTACCTCTCTTATAGCGATATCCGTTATCATAAAGTGGCGGTCTGCAGTAATATCATCCTGGTCAAAACGAATTGAATAGTTACCTGTGTATTTGCCTGCAGCAAGCTGAGTTTCACCCCATGAACTATCACAGTTTTCGGGTTCGATTCCTGGTGAAAATATCAACTCGTAATGATATCTTCCGTCTCCGAGAGCAACAGCTCTACGTTTGTCCACATTACAGTGTCCGCCGCCATTGGGAGCAAACATATACATATCGGTAAGATTGTTGCTTGATGTGAATTCTATTTTGTATGTCTTTCCTTCCACAAGGTCTACGGTGGCGAAACCGGGGACAATTTCCTGAGTAGCCATAGGGGTGCCGTGAGTGATGGTTCCGCTGATAGTTGCACCTGAGCCGTTATAGTTCGTTGCATTATAGACCATATTTGAACCATAGTCGTTACTTGCTGAGCCATTAATGGTAGTGTTAATATTTATCAGGTTGTTATAATTTTTGAGGTAATGCCATTCTTCTGCAGAATCGTCACCAAAAAGCTTATAGCCTAAAAGCATATTGCCGTAAGTTGCATTTGCCATTTGTCCGTAACTTTCATGTCCGGACATATAGAAATTACCTACCCAAAGCACACCGTCATCATAGCAGCAGTAAGAGGTCTTTGCACCGTATAAATCGTCCTTAAGACTTACGGAATCAACAAGTGTAATAGTTTTTGCCGTATATTTTGCTACATCAAGCTCTGTGAGGGGGCAGTAGCCGATTGCCGAATCATTGTTTATTGTGTAGTAAAGATTGTGCTCTGAAACAGCAACACCGCTGTGCTGACCTCTTATTTTGTCGGGTTTGTCACCGGGAGCCTTAATGTAGAACACAGCAACAAATTCTGTGGTAACAACGTCGATAGCAAAAATAGCGTTGTCCCTTTCTGATTTTGAATGGTAAGATGAAATAAGAATCCATTCTTTTTCAGGCCAATATGTCATACCCTGAGGAATATAATTGTCTGTTGAATTAAGACCGGGAATGACGAAATCCGTTGCACGGTTAGATTCGTTGCCGTTAAAATATTTGTCTTCGTAGGCGGCGTAAATCTGTTTGTAAGAACCATCGGCACCTACAACTCTCTGCTGTGTGATGCCGTCGATTGTTCTGCCTTCTGCAGCATCAGCCTCAACGCCGAACAGGGAGAGATCTGCACCGGGGATTATTACCACGGAGAAAATCATCAACGCTGAAAGCACTAAGGCTAAAAATCGTTTGCTTGTTTTCATTTTTTCATTACCTCCTGAAAACCTGAATTTTTACAATTCATTTCTTCAATGAAATTTTTACAAAGTCTGCTGTATTCCTGAGCCTTTTTGCAGGCATATTCGGGAACACCGCCGAATTCCCCCGTTTCTGCATGGGTCACCGCCGCACATACGTCGCAAATCTTGACGTAGGGGCAGGTCCCGCATTCCTTCGGGAGAATTATATTTTCACGGGCACGGTGAATTTCTTCCCACGCCTCGTCAAAATCCGAAATTTGCACTGTCGGCACGTTCATCATACCGCAGGGCCTCATTTCGCCGTCATAGGTTACCCAGAAGGTGGATAGCCCTGCACGGCATTTAATTTTTTCTCCGCAGTCGGAAATATCCGACGGGGGAGAGTAGTCCTCTTTACCGAGGGCGTATTTCAGCATATTCTCGTCACCGAGAAGCCGCCGTTGCCATAAAAAGTGCTCTTTTGCCGCTTCACCGGGGGGAAGTCTTACGGGCTCACCCGAGCGCCTTACGGGGGGATACATATAAGTAACGGGCTGAATTCTGTACTCGTGCTCTTTTGCAAAGCTCTGTACCTTTTCGCAGTCCCCGAAATTTTCGGGAGTTACGGAAAAATTAAGCTTCACGGGAATTTCTGCATCCCGCAGTTTTTTTAGTGCCGTCATCACCTTGTCAAAGGCCTTTCTGTCACCGCAAAGTGCTTCGTAAGTTTCTCCTGAAGCACCGTAAAGGGTGATATTAAGCCGTGACGGGGGATGATTCTTGAAAAGCTCTATCTTTTTATCATCAATCAGCACACCGTTGGTGTTTACGGAGACCACCATACCTGCTTTTTTGCAGGCAAGGTAAATTTCGTCAAAATCCTGTCTGAGCATAGGCTCTCCGCCCGTCAGCAGAACTGTGAACAGCCCTCGCTCCTTAGCCTTATCAATGAGCTTTAACCACCATTCCGTGTCCTTTTCACGGGAAATGGCATCTCTGTCATTTTCGCGCTTATGAATGTAACACATTTTACAGTCAAGGGGACAGCGGCTTGTCAGCTCAAAAGATCCTGCAAGGGGTGTGCCGTTTTTGTCGGCATTAAAAAACATACGGTTCAGCAGGATGTCGTAATCAATTGTCACACTGTCACTCCTGTCCGTATAGTATTCAGTTTTATAATTGCAGCTCCCTTTCTAGTGTTCTTACTGCTTCCTCATCAGGTGTGCAGGAAAGCAGCAGCACGGGAACGGAGTTTACAATTTCAATAAGAAGGTCAACGCATTTTCTCTGCTCGTCGGGAGCGGCAAAGTCAAGATGCACGTTTTTGAGAAGCTCTGTCACCGCAAGGGCACCGTTGAGCCTTTGCACCGAGTTTGTTTCTGCCTGCTTCAGCAAAACAACCGCCGTTAACGGCACCGTTTTGTTTTTGCAGATACCGCTTGTGCCGCAGAAGGGAACACCCGAAGCGAGAATTCTGTCCTTTTCAATAATCAGCCCGGTCTTGTCGCCGTTGATTATATCTGCATTGCGATACTTTTTCCACAAATCCGCCTGAGTGCTTTTGCCCGTACCCGAGGGAGCTGAAAAAATTATGCCCTGCCCCTTGTAGTCAATGAACGAAGCATGAAACAAAAGCACGTTTTCCGTCAGCATAAGCTGAGGAAATGCAACTGTAGTCCAGAAATATCTGTCACCCAGAAGCACGCTCGCGTTACGATTCACAACAGCGGTTGTGCTGCTTTGCGAGGTGGTGTTTCTGTATTCCGTAACAGCCCCGTCATCCGTACCCATTTTTGCGTATCTGGTAAAAACGTCACCGTCACACAGAACCGAAACGCCATTTTCAGTAAAGTGCAGATTTTTATCAGGATAATGAATGTCAGCAACCGTGCTTACTCTGATGCTTATGTCACAGCAGTCTGATGATTGAACGGTAAACTCTGCCAGAAACGGGTTTACCGGAAGAACAGGCGAGGAAACACAGATGTTTTTATTGCAAATTTTGAAGAATCTTTCCATAAAAATGCATATTCCTAGATATTAATAAAAGTATTATAATATCTTTGCATTTTAATGTCAATATCATTAATGCAATTTCCGAAAAAATTTTTACATGATATCTGTAATTGAGGTTGAGAAATGCAAAAATATGTGCTATTATACATCCGGGGTGATTTTATGACAGATGAAAAATTTTGCTTGAAGGACGGTTTTGTGCTCCGCGAAATTGCGGGAGAATTTCTTGCCGTACCCGTAAATTCGGTTGAAAATTCTGCTCAGCTTATTGTTCTCAATCCCGTAAGTGCAGAGATCTGGAAAATGCTTGAAACAGAGAAAAATTTAAGTGAAATCGTTGACGGAATTACGTCTGAATTCTCCGTTTCCCGTGAGGAGGCGGAAGGTGATATTGTTACCTTTCTTAATCAGCTGAAAGAAATGAACTTTCTTAAATAACAGCAAAAAAATGATATATCAGATTTTGTAATAATCAATATACACAGCAGATATGGAGGCTTATATGCTTATCTGTAGTGTTTATTTTACAAAAATCTGATATTTGAAAATAATAATGCAGAGGTATAAAAAATGCTTGACAGAAATGTAAATCTTGAGGGTGCAAGTGTCCTTGTGACGGGTGCCGCCGGCTTTGTCGGATACCATCTTGTGCTTGAGCTTCTGGAGACTGTTCCCGGAATAAAAATTGTCGGTCTTGACAATATGAATGACTATTATGATGTATCAATAAAGGACTTCCGTCTTGGTGAGATTGACAGGAAAATTAAAGAAAAAGAAGATGCTTCGTGGGAATTTATCAGAGGTGATATTTCCGATAAAGCACTTATTGATTCGTGCTTCGAAAAGTACGGATTTGATGTTGTTGTGAATCTTGCAGCTCAGGCAGGAGTTCGTTATTCAATCACAAATCCCGATGCCTATATAAAGAGCAATGTTATCGGCTTTTATAATATTCTTGAGGCCTGCAGAAATTTCCCCGTAAAGCATCTTGTGTATGCCAGCTCTTCAAGCGTTTACGGAACCAATAAGAAGATTCCATACAGCACGGAGGATAAGGTTGATAACCCCGTAAGCCTTTATGCAGCAACAAAAAAGAGCAACGAGCTTTTTGCTCATTCTTATTCCAAGCTTTACAATATTCCGTCAACAGGGCTTCGTTTCTTTACTGTTTACGGTCCTGCAGGAAGACCCGATATGGCATATTTCGGATTTACCAATAAGCTGATCAACAATGAAGATATCGAAATATTCAATTTCGGAAACTGCAAGCGAGATTTTACTTACGTTGACGATATCGTTGAGGGTGTAAAGCGTATTATGATGTGTGCTCCCGAGAAGGAGACCGGTGAGGACGGACTTCCCGTGCCGCCCTACAGGGTTTATAATATCGGTAATTCAAGTCCCGAAAATCTTCTTGATTTTGTGGATATTCTTCAGCAGGAGCTGGTTTCTGCCGGTGTGCTTCCTGAGGATTATGATTTTGAGGCTCACAAAAAGCTTGTTCCAATGCAGCCCGGCGACGTCCCCGTGACTTATGCGGATACGAGTGCACTTGAAAGAGATTTCGGCTTCAAGCCCTCTACCTCACTTCGTGAAGGTCTCAGATGCTTTGCCCGGTGGTATAAAAATTTCTATATGTAAAATTTTCGTGAACAGTATGAGGCTGGCCTTAAGGTCAGCCTCTTTTACATATTAAGGTATTTTGTATATGCGTATTGACTTTCTTAAGATTTTGTTATAAACTAATTAATAATTGTGGAATAATGTCGGGAGGTGTCGCTGATGAATGATATACATTGCCATATTTTGTTCGGTCTTGATGACGGATCTGTCAGCATTGAGGAGTCCGTAGAAATGGCAAAGCTTGCCTGCACAGGCGGCACAAGAAGGATTATTGCAACGCCTCACAGCAACGTTACGGGATCCTTCCGTAATATGTGGTGTCCTGAGTTTTCAGACATGCTTGACCGTCTGAACGGAAGACTCAGAGATGAAGATGTTGATATCAGGATTTTTCCCGGGCAGGAAATTTTCTGCGGTGAAAATTTTGCAAATCTTCTTCTCGACGGTAAGCTGATAACGCTTAATAATTCCAGATATCCTCTGGTGGAATTTGATTTTTATGAGCATTCGGCATCTGTTTATATGAAGCTTAAAAAAATTGTTGCGGAAGGGTATGTTCCCGTTGTTGCACATCCTGAAAGGTATGCCTTTCTCAGCGAGGATGAATCAGCAGCAACAAAGCTTAAGCGTATGGGCTGTCTGCTTCAGGTCAACAAGGGAAGTCTTCAGGGCAACTTCGGCAGAAGTGCTCATAAGGCAGCAAGGTTCCTGCTTGATAATTCCTTTGCTGATTTCATTGCGAGCGACGCTCACAGCCCTTATATGAGAACGCCGTTTCTGGCAGAAGCCTTTGAGCTTGTGGCTGAAAGCTATTCCTTTGATTATGCCCGTCTTCTGTTTTCCGAGAATACATTGGCGGTAATAGAAAACAGGGATATTTTATTCTACTAATTTTGTTTCTATTTTTTAGTGTTTTTGGAGTGAGAAAATTATGATGAAGCTTTACAGATTTGCCGTTATTCTGCTGTTTCTTGCGGTAAGCGGTGTTTTTCTGTATACCTTTGTGACTGAGCGTCTGACGGCAGATACCTCGGTTCCGGTTATTTCTCTTGAGGATGACGTGCTTGAGCTCAGCGTTAATGCGAAGGATAAGGATTTTCTTGACGGAGTTACCGCTTTTGATGAAAAAGACGGTGACATAACGGATAAAATCATTGTCGAATCTGTATCCAAGTTTATTAAGCCCGGTATCTGTAAGGTTACATATGCCGTCTGTGATGAAGACAATCACGTTGCAACGGCGGTCAGAAAGGTCAGGTACACTGATTATACGTCTCCCCGTTATTCCTTGAAGGAATCTCCCTGTTATTCGGTGTACGAAGCGGTTAATATCAAGAATTCTCTTACTGTAAGCGATTGTTTTGACGGAAATCTTGACGGAAGTATGATTCTTACGTCAAATGACTACGCGACCGCAAAAGAGGGTGTCTTCAATATTGATGTTACTGTTACGAACAGTATGGGCGATACATCCGTGCTTACCTTCCCGCTTATTGTTGAAAACAGAAGTCTTTCCGCTCCTGAAATAGAGCTTTCTCAGTATCTGCTCTATCTTGACAAGGGAGAAGAGGTTGACCTCGAGGAGTATATCGTTTCTGCAAGCGACTACCAGGAAAGGGATATACGCAGAAGGGTTACTGTGGACACTAACCTTAATGTCAACAAGGAAGGAACCTACATTGTCCACTATTATGCCGAGGATTCCAGAGGGGAAAGAGGTCACAGCATTATGATTGTGATGGTGGGAACAGAGAAATGATGAAAAATAAGAGAATTTCTTTTGAAATACATTCAATAATCAAGGATTTGCTGCGCAATTGCTGGATTGTTGTGCTTGTGGTGCTTGCCTGCCGTATGGGGGTATACGTGGCAGAACGTTACGTTTATGAGCCCGAGTATACGGCTTCTGCTACGATGGTTGTTTCTGCAAAGGGTGCAAACTCGGCAACGTATTCCAATTTTGCCGTATCGGCAGACCTTGCGGAGATATTCGCGAATGTTTTTACTGACCCGATTATCAAAACCAAGGCAAGTGAGCATATCGGAAGAAGCTTCAACGGGAAAATCAGTTCATCCGTAAAACAGGGGACGAATTTTATTACTCTCAGTGTAACAAGCGCAAGTCCTCAGAATTCATATGAACTTCTCAATGCCGTTCTCAAGGTTTATCCTTCGGTATCCGACTATATTTTTTCCAATGCTACGGTAATGGTGCTTAAGGCACCTTCTGTGCCCAAGGGCGCATCAAACAGTATTTCCTCCGATGACAAGAGCCTTCTGTATTCAGGTGCAGCAGTAGTTTCTGCTTTTCTTATTGTTGTGATTTCCGTTCTCAGAGATACTATCAAGGATGAAGAGGACTTTAATGAAAAAGTTGATGCAAAGCTTATAGGTACGGTTATGCACGAAAGAAAGCGCCGTTCGATTAAGGCAATTCTTAAAAGAAAAAAGCAGTCCCTCAGAATTCACTCCAATGCATTCATAAGCTTTTCGTTTGTTGAAAATTTCCATAAGATTTCATCGAAGATTGAATTTATGAACCGACGTGACGGCCATAAGGTTTTCGTTATTTCAAGTATTTCCGAGAATGAAGGAAAATCAACGGTTGCGACAAATATTGCGCTGTCCCTTGCGGAAAAGGGAAAGAAGGTTCTTCTTCTTGATTTTGATTTCAAGAAGCCGGCGCTTTATAAGATTTTTGATCTTGAATATGCTCCTCAGTTTGAAATTGGCGAGTATCTTGATAATCCGGAATCCGGAAGAATCAAATTCAGAAAATTCAGGGATACATCGCTTTTTCTTGCCGTCAGCACAAGACCTCACAAGGAAAGCACTGCATGGGTTGAGAGCGGAAAGCTCGAGAAATTTGTAGCTGCCGTTTCCGATATGGTTGACTTTGTGATTATTGATACGGCGCCTGTTATGGCTGATGCCTCAACTGTTGCAATTTCAAAGTTTGCAGACAAGCTTCTTATGGTTGTAAGAACCGATACCGTAAAAACCGAGCTGATCAATAAAACACTTTCCACTATCAAGGATTCGGGTGTTTCGCTTGCCGGATGTATCCTTAATGATGTTCACGGTGAGATTGTGCCCTTCGATCTTTTCGGTGCGGATGAAACGGGCTCTTACTATAAGAGCAGGTCAAAATACGGCAAATACCATAAGTACGGCAGATATTACAAGTACGGCAGATACGGAAAATACGGACGCTACGGCAGCTACGGTAAATATTCCCGTTACTTCCATGCTTCCTCATATTACCGTTATTCAAAGAAAAATCAGGAAAGAAAATAAACCGAAGGAATGAAATTATCCTAATGAGCAATACAGAGAATAAAAATGATGTGTTAAACACAAAGCATATTGCCATTTATTTTACAGACTTTCTCAAGGGTGCCCGGAAGCTCTGGTGGCTGTGTGTTATTCTTGCCGTTTTTATCGGCGGCTTCAGATATGTCAGTGATTACAGAAGCTATGTGCCTATGTACAGGTCTTCTGCCACCTTTACCGTTACCTCGCAGAATGCACAGCCCACAATAAGCGGCATATCATCATATTCGTTTTATTATGATGCTTCCACTACTTCACAGCTGACGGAAACCTTCCCTTATATACTTCAATGTAACATTCTTCAGGATGCAATAATTAATGACCTTGATCTGACCTATATGCCGGCATCTCTCAGTGCCTCCTCTGTGCCCGGAGCAAACCTGTTTACCCTTACCTCCTCGGGAACGGACCCTCAGATGGTATACGATGTTCTTATAGCTGCAATTGAGAATTATCCCGAAGCAGCAAAATATGTTGTCGGAAACATAAAGTTTGATATGATAGAAACTCCCGTTGTTGCATCTGCCCCCTATAACAAGTCAAATTTTACTACAAATGCCATGGAGGGCGCAGTAATAGGACTTGCAATCGGTATATGCTTCATTCTTCTTTATGCACTTATGAGAAGAACAATAAAAACCAACGATGACATAAAGCGTGAGCTCAATCTTACGTCACTCGGCACAGTTCCTGTTATAAAATTCAGAAAATATGTAAAGCCCGAGGACAGAAAGATTCTTTTTACCAACGAAAAAATATCCTCTGAATTTCTTGAATCCTTCCGTGTAATCAGAAACGTTTTTATGAATCAGTCCGCTGATAAAAAGGTGTTTATGGTTACAAGTACGGCACCCGGTGAAGGAAAGACTACTACCACTGTCAATTTTGCTCTTTCACTTGTGCCTCTCGGAAAAAAGGTGCTGCTTGCAGATGCTGACCTGCACCATCCGAGTATTCTTGATGCTATGAGGATAGATTCTGACAGTGAAGAGCTTGCTCCGGTTTCGGAATATGAAAAGAACGGTACTGTTTTCAGTATAAAACGTGCCGGAAACTTCGGACTTGATATCATGACAATTGAGCCCGATGACAATAAAAATCCGTTTGAGAATATCCGCGGGCTTAAAGATATTGTCGACGGTATCCGCGATGAATATGACTACATTTTCATTGATACGCCGCCCTGCGGTCTTGTGTCGGATGCCATGAACATCGCAGCTGCAGCGGATGCCGCAATATATGTTATCCATCAGGATGTTGTCCGTGTTTCAAAAATCCGTGCAGGTATAGATAATCTTATGTCGACGGAAGTCGGTATTTACGGTTGTATACTTAACGGTGCAGTAACGGGAGCGTCAGGCTACGGCTACGGTTATCGTTACGGCTATGGCTATGGCTATGGAAAAAGGCTCGGCTACGGAAGAAAATACGGCTACGGAAGCCGGCATCAAAAGGAAGAAATCAGCGCAGAAAATTAAAAGAAAGGCATTTTCGGATGAAACAGAAGGAAAGCTTCGGTGTACTGTTCAGAAAAATGGTATCCGAATGGATATGGCTCTTCAGATACATAAAAAAATACCGTCTGATAACGTTGCTTTACGTTGTCATCGGTATGCTTTCTGTTGCCATGAGCCTCGGTATTTCCGTTGTTTCCAAAATTGTAATTGATGCCGTTATGGAAAAAGAGAATGACGTGCTTCTGAATTTCGGTATTCTTGTTATTCTTCTTGCCGTTTTTCAGCACGTTTTTCAGGCTGTTTCATCCTGGCTTATTTCTGTTGTCAGTTCAAAGGCAAACAATGAAATCAGAAGCGAGATTTATTCGCATATTGTCAGTGCCGGCTGGAAGGATGTCAGCCGTTATCACACGGGAGAGCTCCTCAACAGACTTGAAAGTGATGTTTCGTCCGTTTCCGGCGGTGCAATAAGCTTTATTCCCGGACTGATAATAAAGCTCTGTCAGTTTATAGGTGCGCTGTGTATTGTTCTTTATCACGATCCCGTAATGGCGCTTCTTGCTCTGATGTCAGCTCCTTTTATGTTTCTTTCCTCAAAATTCATTGTACGCGCTATGAGGAAATATAACGAAAAATCCAGAGAGCTGAACGGTAAGGTTCTTTCTTATACACAGGAATCCGTTCAGAACATTCAGCTTATAAAGGCATTTGACCTTACAAGAGATTACATAAACAATTTCACAAAGCTGCTTGAGGAATTCAGAAGCTTCAGACTGGGTTATGATAAATTCAGCATCCTTATGACGCTGTGTCTTTCCCTTATCGGTGTTGCAGTTTCATATTCCTGCTACGGACTCGGTATATTCCGTTTGTGGCAGGGGGCAATCACCTTCGGTACAATGACTATGTTCCTGCAGCTGTCGGGTGTGCTTACCTCCTCCTTCGGAGCTCTTGCGTCCATGGTTCCCTCTGCGGTATCAATTGCAACAGCAGCAGGCAGAATTATTGAGGTGACGTCATTCCCCGAGGAAAACGATGCGGATAAAGAAAAGGCTCTGGAAATTCTTGAGAAGAGTGCAAAGGACGGAGTTAATATCAGCTTTGATAAGGTATCATTCAGGTATGACGATGCCGAAACGGACGTCCTTAAAAATATTTCACTTGAAATTGCTCCCGGAGATACGATAGCCTTCATAGGTCCGTCCGGAGAGGGAAAAACCACACTTCTCAAGCTTATCCTCGGAATTGTAAGACCTACGGACGGCCGGCTTTGTCTGAGTGCGTCCGACGGTGACAGTATAGATATTTCGGACAGCACAAGGCGCTTTTGCTCCTATGTGCCTCAGGATATGGGTATATTCTCGGGAACTATTGCAGATAACCTGCGCCTCGTAAAAACCGATGCGACGGATGAAGAGCTGATGAAGGTCATCGAAACCGCAGATCTCGGAGCTATGATAAGGAATCTGCCCGACGGAATCAACACTGATGTAAGTGAAAGCGGCAATAATTTCTCTCAGGGTCAGCTTCAGCGTATTGCCATAGCAAGGGCATTGCTGAGAGATTCGCAGATAATCCTTATGGACGAAGCAACGTCCTCTCTTGACGTTGAAACGGAAACAAGGGTGCTTAACAACATTATGGTAAGCAGTCCCGAAAAGATATGCATTATTACAACTCACCGTGAAAGCATGCTTAAATACTGTAACAGAATTTATAAGGTCAATTCAAACGGTGAAATGACAGAATGCTGAGGGTGGAATATGAAGAAAAAACAATGTGGTCCAAAAAGAAAATTGCATATTGAGCAGTGGCATATAATTGCAGGCTTTCTTGTGCTTTATGATGCTGTAGCCGTGAATTTTTCATATCTCGCGGCTCTGTGGATAAGACATGACGGGGAATTTTTGCAGATACCCTCCGAATACCTTGATGCTTATACAAGGTTCGTGCCGATATATTCTGTTGCCTGTATAATTATGTTCTGGGCTATGCGTATGTATCACAGCGTATGGAAGTATGCAAGCTTCAACGATATGGTCAAAACCGCATTCGGAAGCGGTGTGTCTTCTGTCATTCATGCAATTCTCATTACGGTATTTTTCTGCAGAATGCCCATTTCTTATTATCTCTGGGGTGCCTGCCTTCAGCTGCTGATTCTTGTTTTTGCAAGATTTATATATCGTTTCCTGCTTCTTGAGGTCAACCGTATCAAGGATGTTCAGGATAAAAGAATTGTCAGCCGTGTAATGATTATCGGTGCGGGAAATGCCGGTCAGCAGATTTTGAGAAGCATTGAAAAGGATATAAATCATACCGATAAGGTTGTATGTCTTATTGATGACGACAGCAACAAGCAGGGAAGATATATCGAGGGTATTCCCGTGGCAGGCGGAAGAAACGATATTCTTTATAATGTCGACAAATATCACGTAACCAAGATTCTTATTGCTATCCCCAGTGCTCCCAAGGAGGATATCAGAGAAATCATAAATATCTGCAGTGAAACCTCCTGTGAGCTTAAGAATCTTCCCAGTATCTTCCAGAATATCACCACAAATATCACAGTCGGTAATATGGCTGATATTTCCGTTGAGGATCTTCTGGGCCGTGATCCTATCGTAGCCGATATGACAGAGGTTTACGGACAGCTTAAGGGTAAAACAATTCTTGTTACGGGCGGCGGCGGTTCCATAGGCAGTGAGCTTTGCCGTCAGGTAGCAAGGCAGGATCCTGCAAGGCTGATTATTTTTGATATATACGAAAATAACGCATATGCAATAGAGCAGGAGCTTAAAAGCACGTGTCCCGGGCTTCCTCTTACGGTGCTTATAGGCTCCGTCAGGGACTCAAGAAGGCTTGATGATGTTTTCAGAAAATACCGTCCCGATATTGTGTATCACGCTGCTGCACATAAGCATGTTCCGCTTATGGAGGACAGCCCCTGTGAGGCTATCAAGAATAACGTCATCGGTACTTATAAGACTGCTTATGCTGCAATGGTTTATAACTGCAAGCGTTTTGTTCTTATAAGCACGGATAAGGCTGTCAATCCCACAAATGTTATGGGCGCCAGCAAGCATCTGTGTGAAATGATTATGAATGTATTTGACAGGCGTATAAAGGAGAACAAATGTGACGAAATAGCAAGAATCTTTACTCATCTGGAGGATAAGGAGCTTGCTGAAAAATATACGCACAGAATAAAAGAGCGTCCCGAAACAGAATTTGTTGCCGTAAGATTCGGAAACGTTCTCGGATCAAACGGTTCGGTTGTGCCTATTTTCAAAAAACAGATTGAGGAAGGCGGTCCTGTCAAGGTAACGCATCCCGATATCATAAGATTCTTTATGACAATTCCTGAGGCAGTATCTCTTGTGCTTACAGCAGGTGCCTATGCCAAGGGCGGTGAAATATTTGTGCTGGATATGGGCTCACCCGTTAAAATCGACACTCTTGCAAGAAATCTTATAAGGCTTTCGGGACTTAAGCCTGATGTTGATATAAAGATTGAATATACGGGTCTTCGCCCCGGAGAAAAGCTTTATGAGGAAATATTAAAGGACGAAGAGGGCCTGAAAAAGACTCCCAATGACCTTATATTTATCGGCAACCCCATTCCCTTTGATTCTGATGTTTTCCAGAAGCAGCTTACTGCACTTATGTATGCGGCTTACGAGAATTCCGATGAAATTGTGTCTATGGTCAAGGAAATGGTTCCGACCTTCAGACCTCAACAATAACCGAAAACAGAAGGTACAGAAAATGGAAAAAAGAAATATTCCGTTCAGCCCTCCCGATATTACGGAGGCTGAAATCAATGAAGTATGCGAGGCTCTTCGCTCGGGCTGGATAACAACAGGCCCCCGGACAAAGGAGTTTGAGAAAAGACTTATGGAGTACTGCGCAGCTGCCGGTGTGGTTTGTCTTAATTCCGCAACTGCCGCTCTGGAGCTGAATCTCAGAGTGCTCGGTATTGGTGCCGGGGATGAGGTAATTGTTCCCGCTTATACCTATACGGCAACGGCTTCTCCCGTTGTTCACGTAGGTGCTGTTCCCGTTATGGTTGATTCAGAGAACGGCTCTCCCGAGGTTGACATTGATAAGCTTAAAGCTGCAATAACAGAGAAAACCAAGGCAATTATTCTTGTTGATATTGCAGGTATCGTGGCAGATTATGATTCCGTAATTGCAATTGCCGAAGAAAAAAAGGACAGCTTTGTTCCCGCTAATGACATACAGAAGGCTATAGGCAGAATCGCCGTGCTTGCAGACTGTGCTCATTCTCTCGGTGCAGTTAAAAACGGCAGAAATGCGGGAAGTGTTGCTGATTTTTCCTCATTTTCCTTCCATGCCGTAAAAAATCTTACTACCGCTGAGGGCGGTGCATCCGCCTGGCGCCATATAGAGGGTGTTGATAATGATGCTCTTTATCATCAGTATCAGCTTTACAGCCTTCACGGACAGTCTAAGGATGCTCTTGCAAAAACAAAGCTCGGTGCCTGGGAATATGATATTGTCGGTGCCTGGTATAAGTGCAATATGACGGATATTGCGGCTGCGATGGGAATTCGTCAGCTTGAGCGTTATGATGATATAATGGCCCGCAGACACAGTATTATTGAAAAATATGACAGCTGCTGTGATGAGCTCGGTGTAAAGCACCTTGCTCATGCATCTGACTGCCACAGAGGCTCGGGACATCTATATATAACATATATACCCGATATTACGGCGCAGCAGAGAAATGATATAATTTGCGCTATGGCAGAAAAGGGTGTTGCCTGTAACGTCCATTATAAGCCGCTTCCCATGATGACTGCTTATAAGGCTATGGGCTTCAGTATTGAAAATTACCCCGGGGCTTATGATTTTTTCAGTAAAGAAATTACCTTACCTTTACATAATAAGCTGACGGATGAGGATGTTGACTACGTTATCGAATGCTTCAGGGAAGCTGTAAGAGGAGTATAAAAATGCGCAGTTGGGAAAATATTCCGGATAAAATGAAAAATGACAGCGTAAAGGAATATTACGATATCCTGAAAAAGAGAAGGGTAGGTCTTTTTCTCAAGCGTCTTTTTGACGTTGTGGCTTCAGGGATTATGCTGTTGTTCCTTTTGCCTGTTTTTGCGGTAATCGCCGTAGCAATAAAGCTTGATTCAAAGGGCCCCGTTTTTTACAGGCAGGTCAGAATTACGAGATACGGCGAGGAGTTCAGAATCTTCAAGTTCAGAACGATGGTTACTGATGCCGATAAGGGGTCGAAGCTGACCGTAGCTAATGATTCGAGAATCACAAGGGTCGGAGGCTTCCTCAGAAAATACAAGCTTGACGAATTAGGTCAGCTTATAGACGTATTCAGAGGAAAAATGAGCTTTGTAGGTACCCGTCCCGAGGTTCCGAAATATGTTGCCGTTTATACGGACGAAATGCTTGCAACACTTCTTCTTCCGGCAGGCATTACCTCGGAAGCGAGTGTCTGCTATAAGGACGAAAGCGCACTGCTTGACGCTTCCGATAATCCCGAAAAAACATATATAGAAAGAATTCTTCCCGATAAGATGAAATATAATCTTGCGTCAGTAAGGGATTTCAGCTTTTTCAGTGACATTAGAATAATGATAAAAACGGTTCTTGCGGTTTTCATCAGCGATGAAACCGAAGCGGTGAATGTGTGACAGTATGAAGAAAAAAGATAAAAAGCTTATTGCTTTATTTACAAATAATGACGATGACATATATTGCTTCAGAAAAGAGCTGATTGAAGCAATTATAGATAACGGCTACGAAGTTCTCATTTCCTGTCCATACGGCGAGAAATTTGAGCTGATGCAGCATATAGACTATATTTATGATGATCCCGAAATCGACAGACGAGGAACGAATATCGTTGCTGACGTAAAGCTTTTCGTTCACTATTTCTTTCTTCTTGCAAAATACCGTCCCGATGCTGTGCTTACTTATACGGCAAAGCCCAACGTTTACTGCGGACTTGCTGCGTTCCTTCTGGGAATACCCGTTATAAGTAATGTGACAGGTTTCGGCAGCGTGCTGAATCAGACGGGAATTGTGCAGAAATTTATTATGGCTCTTTTCAGGTTTTCCTTCAGGCGTTCAGCCTGCGTGATGTTCCAGAATGAAACCAATATGAATTTAGCCAAAAATAACGGAATGGTAAAAGGGGAGTGCAGGCTGATTCCGGGCTCGGGTGTAAACACCGAAAGATATCCCGTGCTTCCTTATCCCGATGAGTCGGACGGAGTTTCCTTTAATTATATCGGAAGAATCCTTCACGACAAGGGTGTTGACGATTATATTGAAGCCGCAAAGCGGATCAAGACAAAATACCCTTCGGTGAAATTCAATATGTTAGGCTTTATAGAGCCTACGGAAATGCACTATGAGGCACTTCTTGCGGAGCTTGAGGCACAGGGAATTATAAAATACCACGGAAGCTGTGCGGATGTGCATCCCTATATAGAGGCTTCCCACGCAACAATTCATCCCTCCACCTACGGAGAGGGAATGAGCAATGTGCTTCTGGAAAGCGCATCCTCCGGAAGACCTATAATTTCCACGGACAATCCCGGATGCAGGGAAACCTTTATTGACGGTGTTTCGGGCTTTATGTACCACGGCGGTGACGTGGATGCTCTCTGTGAAAGAATTGAAAAATTCCTGTCACTTCCCAATGAGGATAAAAAGGCAATGGGACTTAAGGGCAGACAGCATATTGAAGCTAACTTCTCACGTAAAAAAGTAATTGAAGCATATCTTGAAACTATAGAAAAGCTTGTATAAAGGAGATATTATTATGGAATTTGCAAATCTTTATGAAAAACTTCTGAACAGAACCGAAAAGCTCTCACTTGTAGGACTTGGCTATGTCGGTATGCCCATAGCCGTTGCTTTTGCAAAAAAGATAGATGTAATAGGCTATGACCTTAACGAAAAGAAAATTGAGCTCTATAAAAACGGTGTTGATCCTACAAACGAAGTAGGCGATGAGGTAATAAAGACAACAACTGTTGATTTTACAGCTGATGAAACAAAGCTCAGGGAAGCAAAATTCCACATTGTTGCCGTTCCCACTCCCGTAAATGAGGATCACACTCCCGACCTTTCTCCCGTTGAGGGTGCCTGTCATATTCTCGGCAGAAACCTTACCGCAGGCTCTGTTGTTGTGTTTGAATCAACGGTATATCCCGGAGTAACAGAGGAGATTTGTGTGCCCATTCTTGAAGCGGAATCAGGTCTTAAGTGCGGCGTTGATTTCAAGGTAGGCTACTCTCCCGAAAGAATCAATCCCGGTGATAAGGTACACCGTCTTGAAACAATCGTAAAAATCGTTTCCGGTATGGATGAGGAAACACTTGAGCTTGCAGCAAAGGTTTATGAAATCGTTGTCGAAGCAGGTGTTTACAAGGCAGAAAGCATTAAGGTTGCAGAAGCTGCCAAGGTAATAGAAAACAGCCAGAGAGATATAAACATTGCCTTTATGAACGAGCTTTCAATTATTTTCAATAAGATGGGTATTGATACTCAGGCAGTTCTTAAGGCAGCAGGTACAAAGTGGAACTTCCTTAAGTTCTTCCCCGGTCTTGTCGGCGGACATTGCATCGGTGTTGACCCTTATTATCTTACATATAAGGCTGAAAAATTCGGCTATCATTCACAGGTAATTCTTGCAGGCAGAAGAATCAACGATGATATGGGCAAATATGTTGCCGAAATGACTGTTAAAAAGCTCATAGCTGCAGGTAAGCCCGTAAAGGATGCAAAGGTTGCAATTCTCGGCTTTACCTTCAAGGAAAACTGCCCCGATATCAGAAATACAAGAGTAATCGATATAGTTAATGAGCTTAAAGAATACGGTGTTGAAGCTCTTGTGACCGATCCTCAGGCAGAAGCCTGGGAGGCAGAAAAATTCTACGGTGTAAAGTTTACCGATATGAGTGACATTAAGGACGTTTCCGCTGTAATCGTTGCGGTTGCACATGAGGAATTCAAGGATCTGACAGTTGACGCTGTTGACGGACTTCTTGACGGCGGCAACAAGGTGCTTATTGATATTAAAGGTATTTGTGACAAAAAGGCTTTTGAAGCAGCCGGATATACTTACTGGAGATTATAATTATGGGCTATAGCGATATAAAATTTCCTGAAAATTCATTGTTTCTCGTAACGGGCGGTGCAGGGTTTATAGGCTCCAATCTTTGCGAAGCAATTCTGAAGCTCGGCTACCGTGTACGCTGTCTTGATGACCTTTCAACCGGTAAAATGAAAAATGTTGAAATGTTTCAGGATAATCCCCGTTATGAATTCATAAAAGGCGATATAAAGGATTTTGAAACCTGCATGAAGGCCTGTGAGGGTGTGGATTTTGTTCTTAATCAGGCAGCCTGGGGCAGTGTGCCCAGAAGCATAGAAATGCCTCTGTTCTACTGTGCAAACAACATTCAGGGAACTCTCAATATGCTTGAGGCCGCAAGACAGAATAATGTAAAAAAATTCGTATATGCTTCAAGCTCATCCGTTTACGGAGATGAGCCCAATCTTCCGAAGAAGGAGGGAAGGGAAGGAAATCTTCTTTCTCCTTATGCACTTACAAAAATGTGCGATGAGGAATGGGCTAAGCAGTATACAAAGCACTACGGACTTGATACCTACGGACTGAGATATTTCAATGTATTCGGCAGACGTCAGGATCCCGACGGAGCCTATGCTGCTGTTATTCCGAAATTCTTAAAGCAGCTTCTTAACGGTCAGGTTCCTACCATTAACGGTGACGGAAAGCAGAGCCGTGATTTCACTTACATTGAAAACGTAATTGAGGCAAATCTTAAGGCTTGCCTTGCTTCTTCCGATGCCGCAGGTGAAGCATTTAATGTAGCTTACGGCGGCAGAGAATATCTTATTGATATATATTACGGACTGACCTCGGCTCTGGGCCTTAATGTTGAACCCAATTTCGGTCCCGACAGAGCAGGTGATATAAAGCACAGCAATGCCGATATTTCAAAGGCAAGGGAAATGCTTGGCTACGATCCCGACTGGAGCTTTGAAAAAGGTATTGCGGCTGCTATTGAATGGTACAAGGTGAATCTTTGATGAATCATACTGTTATTTACGTGGGAGAATTTATTCTGCCCGACAAGGGTGCTGCTGCCAACCGTGTTGTGTCAAATGCCAAGGTATTCAAGGCGGCAGGCTTTGATACCGTATTTCTCGGTGCTTCAGCCTCAGAAGAGCATTTTGACGGAATAAGAAAAGTTCCGGAAACGGAAAATATGTATGAGGAAGCACATCCTTCATCAACGCTACAGTGGGTGAAGCATATTTTCAGTACAGAAAATATTCTGAAAGCAGTTGAAAAATATAATGCTGAGGCTGTAATTTTATATAATCTTCCTGTTGTAACCTTACTGGCAGTGAAATTTGCACTTCGCAGAACCAAGGTCAGGGTAATGTATGACTGTACCGAATGGACAGCATACACGGACGGCGGACTGCCTAAGCTTCTTTTTAAGAAGCTTGATGAATTTCTTGTGCGTAATTTCCTGCATAAGCTTTGCGATAATATAATCGTAATCAGCTCTATGATGCAGGAAAAGTACCGTAAATGTAAAAATATGATACTTCTTCCGCCTCTTGTTGATACGGAAGATGAAATATGGCATCAGAAAACAGGGCGGAATGACGGTATCTTTGAATTCTGCTTTGCAGGTGTGCCCGACGGGAATAAGGAAAGCCTTGATTCTATTGTTAACGCTTTCAGCAGAATGCAAAGCAAAAATACACGTCTGCGGGTAATCGGTGTCACAAAGGAGCATTTTATTTCATTGTATCCTTCTCTCAAAAATGCGGCAGATGATGAAAGAATTGTATTTATGGGAAGGCTTTCCCATAGGGAAACCCTGAAATACGTCGCAGATTGCGATTGCTACATTTTTATAAGACCCTCTGACAGGCGTAATAATGCCGGCTTTCCCACAAAATTTGCTGAAGGCTATACTCTCAACGTGCCTGTTATAACTACTGATATCAGCGACATTGCAAGGTATCTTGATCCCAAGAGAGATATTTTGCTTACCGATTGCTCTTCTGATGCTGTAAGAAATGCAATGGAAGAAAAAATAAAAAAAGGTAAGCCTGACTGCTCTGATGTCAGAAGTACCTTTGATTACAGAAATTATATTGATTTATGTAAGAAGTTTTTGAAATAAATTTTTATGAAAGGAGAAAATATGCTGAAAAAAGGAATAAATTACGGAACCATTCAGATGTTTTCAGTATTGTATATTGTCGTCTGGACAATTTCTCCTTTTATGGAAATTGATTTGGTATACCGCCTTTTAGGTGTTGCCTGCGCAGGACTCTGGGCGTTTATTCTCATTTTAAGACAAAAACCGCTTCTTATTGAAACAAACACAATAGTTGCCTTGGTTTTTCTTGTGGCAGTTGTGGGGGTTACATATATTGAAACGGGAAAAGCCAGCGGAATAATAAAGCAGATTTCTTATTTTATGATGGTTATCTGTTTTATTATCTGTCAGTATTACAAAAAACAATGGGACGAACTGAAAATGATAGTCCCGGTTGTGCTTATCCTGCTTACTATATTTAATTTCAGAACATATTTTGCTCTTCTCCAGGACCCCTCTCTTGCCCGTCAGCTTGTTCGTGATGATGAGAATATGTATCAGTATCTGCGTCAGGGAATCGGCGGTTACAGTCTGATTTATCCCCAGGTTTGCGTGTTTCCTGCACTTTTACAATGGACAATAAGTGCATTTAATAAAAATAAATTATATTTCGCTTTAGGTGCGGTAAATATCTGTTCTTTTATACTGGTTATTTTTAATGCAGGGTATTCTATTGCTATATTTACTACTGCAATCGGCATTTTTCTTCTGTTCTTCTACAGGGGAAACAGTGCTGTTAAGGCATTTTTTGTTGCTCTCATTATTTTTGTTACAATAATGTATCTTATTCTTTATGTTGAAGAATTCCGCAACTGGATTCTCGATACCTTCCCGAGCCGTGCGGTGCATAACAAGATTAATGACCTTATTGCAAGTGCGGAAAGCGGAGATGCCTCGGGCTCAATTGCAGCCCGTCTTACAAGATATATGTCAAGCATAAGAAAAATCTTTATTTATCCCATAATAGGAGCATTGTGGCGTGACGGCGGCGGCGGGCATTCAGCTGTTCTTGATACCTTTGCAAAGTATGGACTTTGGGGCGGGGCAATATATTGCTTTATGATATATTTTGTTCCCGTGTCATATAAACGCAAATATGAAAACCGTTATATAAGAAGAACCTGTAATGCTACCCTTGTTGCAATAATGACAGTTTCAATTCTGGACTCAATTTCTTATGCGTTTACGGGAATGATGATGTTGGTTTTACCTTTATATTTTGAATATATCCTTAAATGGACGGGTGATAATTATGAAAATTCTCTGGACAGTAAATCTGATACCTGAAGAGCCTGCTGTAAAGCTCGGCATAAAAACTGAAGTGCTTGGCGGTTGGGTTGAAGCTATGGCGACTCAGCTCAGAAAAGCCGAAAATACAGAGCTTGCAATTGCATGTAAATGCGCTGCTGATGTTTTTTTCAAGGAAACAATTAACGGTGTTACATATTACAGTCTGGGTTATTCTGACAGTGCTGACGTAAATACAATAGCAGCAAGATGCAAAGAAATTGTATCGGATTATTCTCCCGATATAGTCCAGATTGAGGGCACAGAATTTCTTCACGCCAAGGCAATGATTGATTACTGTAAGGAAGAAGCTGTTCCCGTTATTGTTTCTCTTCAGGGAATTCTTAACGGTCAGTATAATTATCAGTGCGGTCAGCTGCAGATAGATGATATGATGTTTTCAAAATCTCTTACGTCCGTAACGGCAGCCTGGCTTTTGCACCTGAGAAAGGTGTTGTGGTATAAGCCCAGAATGAAGCCTGAAAGAGAGATTATTGAAAAAGCTGATTATATTCTCGGAAGAACTACCTGGGACAGAGCACATTCTTATGCTATAAATCCCGGTGCAAAATATTATTCCTGTAACAGAGTTTTAAGAAAACCTTTTTATGAAACAGATTGGAAAATCGATTGTATAGAAAGACATTCAATATATATCGGTAACGGGTATTATGCCCTTAAGGGTGTCCATTTTGTGATTATGGCACTGCCGCAGTTAATAAGAGAATATCCCGACGTAAAGCTTTACATAGCAGGCTACAAGCCCTTCAGTGAAGGGGACAAGCGTTCATTTATAAAAAAAGGCTACGGTGCATATCTTAAAAAGCTGATTGATGACCTCGGTGTCGGAAGTCATGTGGTGTTTACAGGGCCTCTTAAAGCACACGAGGTGGCGGAAAGATTATCAAAGGTTAATGCCTACGTTCTGTGCTCGGCAATTGAAAACAGCCCCAACACATTGGGAGAAGCTATGATGATTGGCACCCCTTGTATCTCAGCTTACGTCGGAGGTGCTTCCGATATGGCAGAGGATAAAAATGAAGCATTATTCTACAGAAACGATGATCCCAATCTTCTTGCCTGGAATATAAAGCAGATATTTGATAATGACGAATTAGCGCTTAAGCTTTCCGGGAACGGCAGAAGGAGAGCGCGAATTACACATGATGCAAAGAACAATGCAGCTGATCTGCTCTTTGCTTATAATGATATCTTAAAGGAAATCAAGGAGAAATAAAATGAGCTTTGCACCTATTGTTATGTTTGTTTATAACAGAGCAGACCATTTTAATAAAACTTACGGGGCTCTTTCACAGTGCCCTGAGGCAAAGGAATCCGACCTTTTTATTTTCTCTGACGGACCGAAAAATGAAGAGGGAGCAAAAAAGGTCAACGAAGTAAGAGAAGAACTGAAAAAGCTTCAGAATGACAATTCATTCAAAAGCATAACCGTCATTGAAAGTCCTGTAAATAAGGGGCTTGCCAAATCTGTTATAAACGGAGTTTCCGATGTTATAGAAAAATACGGCAGGGTAATTGTCGTTGAAGACGATAGTGTTGCTTCTCCCTTTTTTTTGAGATGGATGAATGGTGCGCTTGACTTTTACTGTATTGATAAAACTGTAGGCGCTGTTTCAGGTTATACTCCGATGCTTGATTTACCCGCTAGTTACGATAACGATATGTTTGTGACATACCGCTCCTGCAGTTCTGCATGGGCAACCTGGGCAGACCGTTGGCAGAATGTGGATTGGGAGCTGGAAGAAATTTCCGATTTTTACAAAAATCCTTCCCTTATAAGGCGTCTTAACTCCAACGGAAGTGATCGATTTATCCGTCTTTACAGGCAAACCAAGGGCAACGGCTCATCCTGGTCCGTAAGATTCGGTGCGCATCTTGTTAAAAATAATTGGCTTACGGTTTATCCCAGATATTCATACGTGCAGAACATCGGCTGTGATGAATCAGGTGTACACAGCACATCCGATGATGCACAGAAAATGAGAGTGGATCTTACAAAGGCTATTGCTGACCCCGTCATTGAGGATGTAAATCTTGATAAAAGAATTCAGAAAATTATGAAGAAGCATTATTCATACGGTTTTGTGTCCGATATGAAAAAGCTGATATTTACAGCTTTAATTGTTATTAAAGAGAGATTAAAGGGTTAAATTATGGAAAATTTACCGCTTATAAGTGTAATAATTCCCGTTTATAACGTCGAAAAATATCTTGAAGAATGTGTAAACAGCGTTCTCTCTCAGACCTATAAAAACATCGAAATCATACTTGTCGATGACGGTTCAACAGATTCTTCGGGTAAGCTCTGTGATAAATTCAAGAAACAAAATTCCAATGTTCAGGTTATTCATCAGAAAAATGCTGGTCTTTCGGATGCAAGGACAGCAGGATTGAATCTTGCAACAGGAAAATACGTTTATTTTCTTGACAGTGATGACTATATTGCTGCTGAGGCCCTTGAAAAGCTCTGTATGATTGCAGAAAATGATTCTTCGGATATTGTGTTTTTTGATGCACATTCTTTTCTTGATGAAAGTGATGAAGAAATCAGACAGAACTATAAACGTAAAAACATATATAAAACGAAAAGCGGTATTGAAATTTTTGCAGAAATGCAAAACAACAGAGAATTTCATTCATCGGTTCCCTTAATGCTGATAAATAAGGATTTGTTTACAGTAAATAATCTGAGTTTTATTTCAGGTATTTACTATGAAGATATGGCATTTACTTTTGAAGCGCTGTGTCTTGCAAAAAAAGTATCTCAATGTCCTGAATGTCTGTATTTTAGACGATACAGAGCAAATTCCATAATGACATCAACTAAAAACATAAAGTACTTTGACAGTACTGTCATTTTATATGAACATCTTCTGCAGTTTGTTAAAAATAACGGACTTGCTGAAAATAATGCAGTAAAAAAGTATTTAGCACGTATTTCATATAATGTGTTTAATAATTACAATGCCCTGTCAAAAAAGGACAAAAAGGCGGTTTCAGCAAGCTTTGCTGAAACGAAAAAAGATATTCTGGGAAACAATGCCTTCAGTGATACAGCACTTAGATTGAAGTGCCATAACAATGCTTTATGGTTCATTTATAAGGCTATAACGAAAGTATTCGGATAATTTACGGAGAATTAAATGAAAGAAAAAGGGAAAATTTTAACCGTTATAACAGTTCTTAAGGGTGGCGGGGCAGAGAGGGTTTCCTCAATGCTTACCAATGAATTTAAGGAGAGCGGTTATGAAACTGAATATCTGTTGACTTCATCCGATGAGGATGAAATCATTAACCGTGACCTGAATCAGGATATTCCTGTAAC
Source organism: Acutalibacteraceae bacterium (assembly GCA_045533835.1). Taxonomy (GTDB): domain Bacteria; phylum Bacillota; class Clostridia; order Oscillospirales; family Acutalibacteraceae; genus RUG806. The sequence goes on along the minus strand of JAZSIM010000026.1, from coordinate 26,622 downwards.
GATTTTAAGAAAGCTTTTTAAGAAAGAAAATGCCCTGCAGAAATTATTCTATAAGCTTCTTCGTATTTTTTCTTCAGTTGTCTGTAAGCTTTTCGAAAAGGCTAAAATAAATGTCCCGGTATTTTTCTCTTATCTGTCCTTTATTTCCGAATACAGAAGAGAAATCAGGGCAATGCGCAAAAAACTGAAAAGCGAACCTGATACAACGGTTGTTGTGTTTTTACAGCCTTGTATGCCACTAGTATTGTTGGCGGCAAGGGGGCTTCCGAATAAAATAATTATTTCTGAACGTGCAGACCCCAAACGACTTATAAAAAGCAGATACGGCTATAAATTTATAGAAAAGTATTATGCCCGTGCGGATGCTGCGGTTTTTCAGACTGAGGATGCAAAGAATACTTATCCCGAAAATATTTCCGCAAAAGGCAGAGTGATTTTTAATCCCATAAACGGCAGCTTACCTGAAGCATATTTCGGAGCGCGCAATAAGTACATAACAACCTTCTGCCGTATATCAAAGCAGAAAAATCTGCCGATGCTCATAAATGCTTTTAATATTGTGCATCAGAAATTCCCCGATTATATTCTGAGAATTATAGGTAAGCCCAGCAATAAGGACGATGAAGAAGCGTTAAAGGACACAGAAGAGTTGATTATTAAATACGGTATTTCCGATTCCGTCCAGTTTCTGCCCTTCAGTCCGTCAGTGCATTCTGAGATAATTACCGATGCATTGTATGTAAATTCCTCCGATTACGAGGGAATGTCAAATGCAATGCTTGAAGCAATGGCAATAGGTATGCCCGTTGTGTGTACCGACTGTCCTATTGGCGGTGCAGCGGCTGTTATAAGGCACAAAGAAAACGGAATGTTAACCAAAGTCGGCGACCATGAGGACTTTGCAAAAGCAATAACAGAAGTTCTGAGTTCCCCCGAATTGTCCGCAAAGCTGTCAGCTAACGCTGCAAAAATAAGAGAAGAACTCTCACTCAAAAATATCGCAAAACAATGGATGGAGTTATTTTAATGAATTTTGAAAATGTTATCCGAACAAAAAGAGACCTGAACGATATGCTTAAAGGCGATAAAAACAGTTGTTTCGGCAAAGATAAGGTAACAATTGAAGATCATTTAAGAAAACCGTTTAAGTCAGTTTTGTATAGATTTTTCAGATATTTCAGGATAATGGATTTTTACATTTACAGAAGAGATAACTGTAAAAATATTTTCATTTCTAAACTTTATTCGTTATTGATAAAATATTGCGATATACGTAAAAATCATTATGGACTAAAAATAGGTGTTGAAATGTTGTCCGGGAATATTGCAGATAACATACGAATCTGTCATCCTAATGTTATACTTAACGGCAATATAGGTGCGGGGTGTGTTTTTCACGGAAACAATGTAATCGGAAATAAGCGTAGCGGAGCAAAAGATGATATTCCTGTTTTAGGAAAAAATGTAGATGTCGGAATTGGTGCTATGGTGATCGGAAATGTAAGGATTGCAGATGATTGCATAATTGGTGCCGGTGCTGTTGTTACAAAGTCTTTTGATGTTCCCGGGAGTGTGATTGCCGGAGTTCCTGCAAGAATTATCAACAAAGAAGGACAGTTATGAAAAAAAAGCTTTTATTAGTTATACCGCATCTTACAATAGGCGGTGTGCAGAAGTCCTTGATTTCCGCTTTACCGACTCTTGATTATGAAAAATATGACGTTACCCTTTATCTCAGAAAAAACAGAACAACCCTGTTGCCTTTTGTTGATAAACGCGTAAACGTTATAATAAATGATGATAAAACTAAATATTACAGAAAGCCTTATTCCGTATTTCTGCAGATTGTATCAATGATTTTAAGTGTTTTAGGACTTAAAGAAAAATCTGCTGAAATTGATAAAAAACTTGGTGATTTTATCCGTGAACAGTCAATGAAATATGAATACAAAACATATTTTAAGGATATTGTTTTTGATAAAGCAATTGCCTATGTGCAGGGCTATACTGTTGAGTTTGTCGATAAATATGTAAATTCAAAAGACAAGTATGTTTTTTTTCATACAAGTAAAGATGAAGTGCATTATCTGCACGAAAAGGCTTTACCGCACTTCAAGAGAATTGCCGCTTTACACGAGGAACAGGCAGAGCTTGTTAAGAGTTGGTATCCCGAAATTGCAGACAGGGTTACAATTGTCGAAAATTTGGTTTCCCGTTTTGCAATAGAGCAGCAAAGCCTTGAATATGCGGTCGAAAGGCCTGAAAATAAAACTGTTCTTTGCTCTTGCGGAAGATTATCTCCTGTTAAGGGGTTTGATATAGCTGTCGAGAGTGCAAAAATTCTTAAAGAAAAAGGCATTGAATTTTTGTGGTATTTTGTGGGTGACGGACCTGAAAGAGAAAGGTTTGAAAAACAAATAGATGAGTATAATCTTTCTGATTGTGTCATCATTACGGGAATGAAGGAAAATCCTTACCCTTATATGACCGCTTCGGATATATATGTTCAACCGTCTTATGAGGAGGCTCTCGGACTTACTATTGTTGAGGCTCAGAAATTGAAAAAGCCCGTTGTATCAACCGCTACAGTCGGCGGAAATAAGCTTGTATCGCATAAAAGAACAGGACTTGTTGCAGAAATAAGTGCCGAATCTCTTTCTGAAAACATCTTAATGCTTATAAGCGATAAGAGCTTATATAATTCAATTTCTGAAGAGCTTAATTCGATTGATGATTCTCAGGAATTAAATAAATTCAAAGCCCAATGGAAAAAACTTTTAGAGGAGTAAGCCTTAATGAAATATTCATTTCTTGTCCCGGTTTACAATGTTGAAAAGTATCTGACACAGTGTATAGAATCAATGCTTGGTCAAACATACCGTGATTTTGAAATAATTCTTGTTGATGACGGTTCAACTGATTCCTCCGGCAAAATCTGCGATGATTACAAGGATAAATATCCCGATATAATAAAGGTTATTCATAAGCAGAATGAAGGACATACTGCAACAAGGCAGGTCGCAATAAAAAATGCAGAAAGTGACGTATGTGTGTTTGTAGATTCAGACGATTATGTTGAAAGCAATCTTCTTGAAACTGTAAACTTTGAATTTCAGACAGATTCTCAACTTGATATGGTTATTTATTCCTTCTGCTACAGCAACAACGGAATAAAAACTCACAGAAAACAGAAATATTTCAATGAAGACAAGTTGTTTTTCGATGAATCAAAAAAAGAGATTTACAAAGCATTAATGTTTTCTTCTTTTATCAATTCATTGTGTGTAAAAGCGACAAAGACAAAAATATTACAGAATGACCCTACTGATTATTCACTTATTTTTGACAAATGGATGGCAGAAGATCAGTATCAATCGATTTATCTGGTAACAGAGGCTAAAAAAATTAAGTTTATTGATGCGCAACTATATAATTACAGAACAGATAACAACAGTATTTCAAGAGGGTTTAAAGTCAATACAATTGAAAAGAAAAACACTGTATATGTATATGAAAAGTTTCTTGAAATGCTCCCTGTATGGGGAATGGATAATCAGGACATTATTAATCGATTGAAAGCCTCCTGGCTTGGGGTTGCGGTTTATACGTTTAATCAATACTATAAAGAGTCAAAGTCTCATAAACAGCGAAAAGCAGTTGTTGATTTTAACTGGGATAGTTTCATTCCTGAAATGACAGAAGATAATAAGTACATTTCGGAAAATGCGTTAAAGACATACAAGCTTATCAAATCCAAGAAATACACCGCTTTATATATCTTGTATATTAAGAACAATTACCATAAAATTATAAAGAAGTTTTTACGGGAAAAATTATGCAAAAAGAAATGATTTTTGTTATGAAGCTGATGAATGGCGGAGGCGCTGAGAGGGTAATTTCTCTTTTGACAAATGCCACATCCCAAAAAGGTTTCAATGTAAAGTTAATAATTACTCATCAGAGCAAGAAAGATGCTATTCTTAGCGATATTGATTCACGGGTTGAGGTTATCTCTTTGCCCGATGAAATCGAAAGCTATGATTATCCCGAAATTGCTCAAAAAGTTGTAATGCTGAGCTCCCGTTTACTCGGAAAAATCGGTAAAATATTTTCCCCGAAGCTTGCAGATAAAGCCTTGGTGATAAAATATCTTGCTCGTAATTTCAAAGGTGTATGCTGGCTCAAGAGTTTTTTCAAGAAGCATAAGTCTGCTAGGGTTATTTCATTTTTGTATGATTCAATTTTTTATACCCTCCTTTCTGTTACTAAGCAGAATAAATTAATAATTTCAGAAAGAGGCGACCCTTGTCAGTCACTTGGGACAAAGACAACAATGTCTTTTATAAGAAATGAATTTGAGAAGGCGGACAGATTTGTTTTTCAATCTCCCGATGTGCAGAAATGGTACGAAGAAAATACGGGAGTTCGGGGTACTGTTATTTTTAACCCCATAAAAGCGGATTTGCCAGAGCCATTCACGGGTGAAAGACGCAAATATATTGTGAATTTCTGCAGAATAAATCCTCAGAAAAATATTCCCTTGCTTCTTGAGGCTTTTGAAAAATTCTCGGAGCGTTTCCCTGAATATGAGCTTCATATTTTCGGTGATACCGCTTCACTTTCAGATGAAGAGTATTATAACAGTGCAATCGAAAAGAAAAATTCATTAGCATCAAAGGATAAAATACATTTTTTCCCTGCTAGAAAAGATATACATAATGTAATAAAAGATTATTCTATGTTTGTGTCGTCTTCAGATTTTGAGGGTATGTCAAACTCAATGCTTGAAGCTATGGCTTTGGGACTTCCTTGTGTATGCACGGACTGTCCGGCAGGCGGAGCAAGAGCAGTTATAAAAGACGGTGAAAACGGTCTTCTTGTTCCTGTGAATGATGCAGAAGCTTTAGCAGAGGCTATGTGCAGAGTTTTGTCTGTTGACGGGTTAGCGGAAAAACTGACATGCAATTCCGTAAAAGTCCGCGAAGAGCAATCCCTTGAAAAAATAATCGATAAGTGGATGGAAATTATAAATGGTTAAGGTTAGTATAGTAGTTCCCATATACAATGCAGAAAAGTATCTGAAAGAGTGTCTTGACAGTATTGTCAATCAGACCTTAAAGGATATTGAAATAATTCTCATTGATGATGGCTCAACAGACGGTAGTGCAGAAATCTGCAAGACTTATCTTTCCGACAGCAGAGTTTTATATTATCATAAGGAAAATGCGGGAGCTGTAATGGCACGAAGAGATGGAATCAGTTTTGCAAAGGGCGAGTATATAGGTTTTGTTGATTCAGATGATTGGGTTGAAGAATCTATGTATGAAATTATGTATGGAGCTGCGAAAAAGAACAATGCCGATATTGCATTTTGTAATTGTATACAAAATGCAGATGGTCATCGATTTTCACCTGAGATAGAATCAGGTGTTTATGACCGCAAGGCAATTGAAGAGAAGATATTATCAAAATCATTGGCATATATTACTGATAATGGCGAGAGAAGAGCAATTCGATGGTCTAATTGTCTTAGATTATACAAGAGCAAATTGTTAAAGACGGGTATCAGCTATAATCCAGAGGTGAGGCGCTGTGAAGACTTGGTTTTGAATTATGAAGCTACTCTTAAGGCAGATACAATGGTGTATCTTGGTGAGGAATACTTGTATCATAACAGGGTTGTCGCAAATTCAAAATCGAGAAGATATACCCCGGATGCATGGAAAGCATTTAAAAGTCTTATCTTGCATTTGTATGGGATTACCGAGGCACTAGAATCAGAAGTGATGTTAGACCAAATGCACCTAAGAGCTTTTTTCAGCATTGTCGATTGTTTAGAAAATGAATTAAAGTTTTATAAACAGGATAAAAAAAGAGCAGTACAGCAGATTTCTTTAATTATGAATGATGAAATCAATGAACGCTACTATGGAAATATACCCATAGAAAAAATGGTTAAGAGATATCGGGTTTATTATAAGTTAATACACCAAAAAAGACCGAAAGCAATAATTTTATATGAATCTGATAGAATATTTGCGGAAAAGGTTGAAAAAAAGTTGATTAAGCCTTTATTGCATTGGTTGACTGAAGGTAGAATTACCGGTAAGTTATACAAAAAAATCCGAAAAATGTTCTGAGGAGTTTTTATGAAAAACAAAAAAAGACCCGTTCTTATTGTTATCGGAAACAATATGAATGGCGGTATTGCAAAGCACGCAGCAATGTTAGCCAATGGCTTTTCTGACATCGATAAAGATGTATATATTATTGTCACGAAAGACAAAAGCGAACAGTCTTTCTTTGAGTTAAATGAAAACGTGTCTGTTGTATCAATAAGAAATGTTGATACGACTACTTATAGTGATAAAGCTGCAAAAAGAAAAATTGCATTTCTAATAAAACTTTTGAAAATAGCCAGCTGTCTTATACCAAAAAAATCTAAGATAAGACGTTTTTGTGTCTTTTCTGCTTCCAAAATAAGAAACAGCGTATTATTAAGAGAGGCGCTGAATAAGTTTAACAATCCTATTGTAATCGCTTTAGGTTTGGAGTATGCGATTAATGTTTTTTATGCTACAATCGGGATGAAATGTGACATCATCTATGGAACAAAAACTTATGCAGAAGGTGAATTGTGGAAACTTGATAAAGATGTTGCTGTTATTATTATGAAGTCTTTTTCCGGTATTGTCAGTCAAACTAATTATACCGCTGATTGTTTTAATAAGTTGGGGGTTAGTAATGTTCAGGTTATAGGTAACCCGTTGTCTTTATCAACACCTGTTTATAATGGAGAGAGGAACAACAAAATTGTTAATTTTTGCAGAATTTCCAAGGAAAAGCGTCTTGATTTGCTAATCAACGCATTCTCCGTTTTTCACAAAGAATTTCCCGAGTATTGCATTGATATATACGGCAATATCGTTACACAGGCAGAGGAAGAGCACAGAACAGAATTGTTAACTTTAATAAAAAGTCTTAATTTGACTGCTTGTGTTAAAATACATAATGCAAGAAAAGATATACACGAAGTTGTAAAAGACGCTGCTATGTTTATTTCAACATCCACTTTTGAGGGGTTATCTAACACGATGATTGAAGCAATGGCATTGGGATTACCTTGCATTTGCACAGATTGTGATGGTGGCGGTGCTCGTGAATACATTGAAGACGGAACTAATGGTTTGTTGATTCCCAAGGATGATGAAAACGCATTAATTGAAGCAATGAAAAAATTTGCGAAAGACAGAGCGTTTGCTGAACAATGCGGACAGAATGCTGCCGCTGTCAGAGAACAACTTGAGATTAATAATATTGTTTCTCAATGGCAGAATGTGATTGATAAATATTGCAATTGAAAGAAGTGAAACAAATGAAAGAGCGATTATACCGAATTAAACGAATTGTTCAAAAGAAAATAAATGCGTTTTATTTCCAATATGCCAATAATCGCTATGCAATTGCTTTCCGTCAGAGAATCGGAAAAGCGTTATATGAGAGTAATTGTTCAACAGAGGATTTTGTATTAATTAAGAATACATTTCGGTATTGGATGGCAGATCCGTTTCTGATAAAATATAATGGTGTTAATTACCTTTTTGCAGAATTGTATGATAAAAGAAATTCAAAAGGTGTAATCGGCTACGCAAAGCTGAAGGGAAATCACTGTGGCAGATTTCATATATGTCTTAGAGAAAAACATCATTTGTCATATCCCTGTGTTTTTGAGAGGGATGGTAATATTTATATGATTCCCGAAACCAAGGATAATAATGAAGTAGCATTGTATATAGCTAAAAATTTTCCTGAGAAGTGGGAAAAGGTTAAGACTATTTTGCCACAACCCTGTGTTGATACAACGCCGTTTGTTTATAATGATGAAAACTATTATTTTACCACAATTGCCAATGAACACAGCTCAGATGATAATCTTTTTCTTGTAATTGAAAAAAATGGTGAATGTAAGCAATTACTTAAAGATAATCTGTGTCTTAGGTCAGCAGGAAATGTAATTTTTGAAAAAGGTAATATGATAAGACCGTCACAAGATGATACTGTGTATGGTGATGCAGTTATTTTTAATCGGGTTGCAGATTTTTCCGTGAACAGTTATAAAGAGGTACCATTTAAAAGGGTATTACCTCCGGGAAGTGAAGCAAATAGTGAAAATGTTTGTGTTAAGCTGATTAATAATAAAAAAAATATTCAATTCAACGGTTTGCATACTTATAATGTTAATGAAGATTATGAGGTTATCGATTTAAGATATCCAAGATTGATAAAAAGAAAGTAGGATTTTTGTTTATGGCAGAAATATCTGTGGTTGTACCGGTTTATAAAGTCAGAGATTGCCTTAAGCGGTGTATTGATAGTATTTTGGTGCAAACATATACAGCTTTCGATTTGATTCTTATTGATGATGGATCTCCTGATGATTGTGGAGCTATTTGTGATCAATACAAAAAAACAGATAATAGAATTCATGTTATACATCAGGAGAATCAAGGTCTCGCAGAAGCACGAAATGTTGGTATAGAATGGGCGTTAAAAAATAGTGATTCCGAATGGATTACTTTTATTGATAGTGATGATTGGATTCATAAGGATTATTTAAAAGTATTGTATGAAACTGCAATAAAATATAGTGTAGATTTAAGCATCTGTAATTGCATAAAAACCCCTGAGTTGACTATTGATAATCCTGAGATAAGTGGTGATGTAAAAATATTTACACCAGAGGATTTCTGGTGTTTCAGACAATATGGTGGAGCATGGGCTAAATTGTATAAAAAAAGTCATTTTGAAACTATCCGATATCCGAAGGGCTTGTTGTATGAAGATATTTTTGTTACATATCGTTTGATTTTTATGCAAACTAAAGTTGCATATATTGAAGCACCGTTGTATTTTTATTTTCTAAGGGATGGAAGTATTACAAAATCTCAATGGACCCCTCGGGGTTTGGCGCAATTAGACGGCAGGATGCATCAACTTGATTTTTTTAAGAAAAATAATTACAAAAGAGCTTATGCGGTAACAGTAAGAAGCTATTTATTTGACATAAAAAACAATATGCAGGCTTGCGAGATAATAAAAAACACATATCCGAAGGAATATGCTAAATTGCGAAGAATGTACAAGGCTAATCTGATAAAATTTCATAAGTTTTTGCCAATAAAGGATAATATCAATTTGTATAGATTTGGCTTTCCCGGACTTATTAAGTTATATAAGAAAATTGTACATATAAAGGAGTTTATAAATTTTGGAAAATAAGCATTATACACTGATAACAGCTGAACATAAGTTTTTAGATTTAAAGCTTAAAGAGGTCTGGAAGTATCGTGACCTTATAGTATTATTTACAAAAAGATATTTTACCGTGCAGTATAAGCAAACCGTGTTAGGTCCTGCTTGGCTGTTTTTAAACCCTATTCTTTCAAGTTTGATTTATTGTTTCATCTTTGGCGGTATAGCTGGTATGAGTACAGATGGAATTCCTCAGATTCTTTTCTATATGTCCGGTAATGCAATATGGGGATATTTTTCCGGTTGCCTTAATAATAATGCAAACACATTTAGATCAAATGCTAATGTTTTCGGAAAGGTATATTTCCCTAGACTAACAGTGCCGATTTCTAATGTTTTGTCATCTGTAATAAAGTTTGGCATTCAGATGATAATGACTGTGGCTATTCTTGTTTTTTATTGTATTAAAGGCGAGGTTCATCCTAATTGGTGGGCTATTTGTTTTCTTCCCATCATTTTGATAGAATTGGGCCTTATGGGTATGGGTTTGGGAATTATAATATCAAGCTTTACAACAAAATACAGAGATTTGTCCGTTTTGGTAGGGTTTGGTGTGCAGTTGTGGATGTATATTACGCCAATTGTGTATCCCTTGTCTCAAAGTGATGATAGTTGGTACAAATATATTCTTCTGCTGAATCCAATAACTGCACCGGTAGAGCTTTTTCGCTATGGATTGTTAGGACAAGGAACTGTACAATTGCCTTATATTATTTTCTCGGTTGTATTTACAATCATCGTAACAACTCTGGGAATTATGATATTTAATAAGGTTGAAAAAACTTTTATGGATACTGTGTGAGGATAAATACAATGGAGCGAAACAATATGAATAAAATTCCGGCCATCAAGATTTCAAATGTAAAAAAACATTACAAATTAGGTCAGATTGGCGGTGGCACATTACAAGCTGATTTGCAGAGCTGGTGGGCAAAAAAAAGGGGCAAAGAAGATCCCAATATAAAAATCGGGCAAGAGGACAGAGCCCGTTTGGTTGGTCAATCCTTTCTTGCGCTTAATGGAATAGATTTAACTGTATATAAAGGCGAAGCTGTTGGTATCATTGGCGGAAATGGGGCAGGAAAAAGCACACTTTTAAAGCTTCTTTCCAGAGTAACTGCGCCTACTGAAGGGCAGATTGAAATTTTTGGTCGTGTTGCTTCAATGTTGGAGGTTGGTACAGGATTTAATGCAGAAATGACCGGACGCGAAAACATATATATGAATGGTGCTATTCTTGGTATGAGTAAAGCCGAAATAGATGCCAAGATGGAGGATATAATAGAATTTTCCGAGGTAAGAGATTTTATTGATACTCCCGTAAAAAGATATTCATCTGGTATGTATGTAAAACTGGCTTTCTCGGTAGCGGCGCACCTTGATTCTGAAATTATGATTATGGATGAGGTATTGGCTGTTGGTGATATGGCATTCCAGAAAAAATGCCTTGACAAAATGAGAGCCGCAGCCAGTGAAGAGGGAAGAACCGTTCTTTATGTCAGCCATAATATGAATACAATCAGACAGTTATGTGACAGATGCATAGTGCTCGAAAGCGGTAAAGTTGTTTTTGATGGTGATACAGGTCCCGCAATTGAGAAGTATTTAGGAAGCGAAAGAGCCCTGTCTATTGTTAATGATTGTAATTATGAAAGAAATTCTGAACACCGTTTAAGCGGAGATGTTCTGGTAACCAGTGTTGCTTACATGAATAAAGATTTTCCTGTGTTTGAAGCAGGAGAAAAAATCAAACTGTCGGTTACGTATAAGTCAAAAAAAGTTTTTAATGATATGGCATTCAGAATGTCAATATTAACAACAGACGGAAGAGTTATAGGGCAGGCAACATCATCTCCTGTGCTTACAACAAAACTGGGAGAAAATACTACGGTTTTAGAACTGAATGTTGATTGGTTAGCCCCAGGAAAATATGGAATAAAGCTTGTTGCTTATATGGTTAATGAATATGGCGGCAATATGAATCTTGATGTTGTTGATATGGCTTGTGTGTTTGAAAAAAGTCAATCAGGTAATAATGGTATGGCTTGGAATCATGAGTGGTGGGGAGATATAGCATTCCCGGAGATTCAAATTGTCGAATGATATTACAGAAAGAAAGCAAGGATTTTTATGTCGCTTAACGCTTTAATAGAAAAAGTTTACGAAAAGAAAAAACTGTTTATAGATAAAAAATACATCCAAAGAAAAATTTATTGGAGTAAACGATTGTTTAATCCATTTTCAGATATTGTATATGTTATCGGTTGTCCTGAATTCTCTAATTTAGGGGATAACGCAATTATGATTGCTGAAGTGGAATTTTTAAAAAAATGCGGTATTTCATCCAAACACATAGAATGCATTACTGAAAAAGAGTTTCAGAAAGATTATAAGATAATATCCAAACTTATCGGTGAAAAATGCCTGATATGTGGCCTTGGTGGAGGAAATATGGGGAATCAGTATGGCTCTGAAGAAAAAGTTCGCCGGACTATGTTAGAATGCTTCCCAAACAATAAAATGGTTATTTTTCCGCAGACAATACATTTTGTTGGTGAAAATAAGGTGGCGGATGAACAAGAATCAGTAAAATATTACAACGGACGAGTAGATTTAACCTTGATTGCACGAGAGAAAGAGTCTTACAGAATAATGCAGAGTCTTTATCCTGATACTGAAATTCTTTTAACCCCCGATATTGTTCTTTCTGCAAAAATGGAGACTTTTGATGTCGTTTCGCAAGAGCGAAACGGAGCGCTGCTTTGTTTAAGAAACGATGTAGAAAAAAGTATGTCCGAGGATACTTTGCGTATAATAAAAGAGTTTGTGAAAGAATATGGTCTGGAATATAGGGAAACAGATATGTATTCGGATTGCGATATAACTAATGATAACAGAAAAGACTGTATAAGAAGAAAAATGCAAGAGTTTTGCGGTGCAGAATTTGTAATTACAGACAGATTACACGGAATGATTTTTGCCGCAATAACAGAAACCCCATGTATAGTTTTCAATAATTATAACCATAAGGTTGAGGGCACATATCAATGGATTAAGCACTTGCCTTATATAAAATTTGCTAATAGTATTGATGATGCAAAAAAATGTATTCCTGAATTATTAAAAATACATAATTGTAAATTTGATAACGAGCCATTAATAGAGTTTTATGATGAAATATTAAAGTTGATTAATCAATAAAGGTGATTGTGATGAGTAATAATGTTTGTATAATTGTTAATTCCTGTGATAAATATGAAGACGCCTGGGAGCCGTTTTTCTTTTTGTTAAAAAAATATTGGCCTGAATGTTCGAAATATGACATTTTGCTGAATACTGAAACAAAAGAATATCATTGTGACTTCTTGAATGTAAAAACTTTATGTAGTGGGAATGAATCAACATGGTGCAAAAGATTAAAAAACGCATTAGAAAAAACAGATAGTGAAATAGTTTTATTATTTATTGAAGATTTCTTTTTGCAAGCAGATGTTAATAATGAAACATTTGAAAAGGCACTTAATTACATATCTGATAACAAGGATGTTGGATTTTTAGGATTGAAATACACGCCTGATCGTAATTTTGTGGACAAAAAATATGTTCCAACGGAAACATATTTTTCTAGAGATTTGTTAGAAACTGATTATAGGATAACGGCTATGTCAGTTTTATGGCGAAAAAGTTTTTTGCTTGACATACTTGACGAAAAAGAAGATGCGTGGGAATTTGAGATTAATTGTTCAAAGCGATCTAAAACTTACGATTACAGAATTTTAGAAATTAATAATATTAACGGTGTGTGTCCGCCTGTTTTTTGTTATGAGGATAAAATTAAATATGGCTATGGTATTACTCAAGGACAATGGTTACCAAAAAACAAAGAGCTTTTTGAAAAACATGATTTAAAAGTAAATCTTGGTAATCTCGGGATAAATTACAGATTGTACGAAAAGGCAAATGGAATAGAAAGACTAGAATTACGTGGTTTGAGTTTTGTTGATAAGCTTTATGAAATCAAAAAGTTTTTGTTAAGAAAACTTAAAAGAGTAATGGAGCTTAAAAGAGATTGAACCTGAATTCGGTAATGTAATGTTTTTTGGTTAATGCAGATGCTTTGAAATTTGCTGTTGAAGATAGCAAAAATCGATAAAACTCAAACACTGGTTCAAGGATTGGGGTAATGCTGTATTGCCATGCATTACTCAGATAACGGAGGAAAAGTAAAATGAATTTTTCAGGAAAGACACTTTTAATAACAGGCGGAACGGGTTCATTCGGTAATGCCGTGCTTAACCGCTTTCTTGAAACAGATATAAAGGAAATCAGGGTTTTTTCCCGTGACGAGAAAAAGCAGGATGATATGCGAAATAGATTTCAGGCTAAGTCGCCTGCCGTAGCGAAGAAAATCAAGTTCTACATAGGTGACGTAAGGGATATAAGTTCAGTAAGAAATGCAATGCCCGGTGTTGACTACGTGTTCCACGCAGCAGCATTAAAGCAGGTACCCTCATGTGAATTCTTTCCCATTGAGGCCGTTAAAACCAACGTTCTCGGTACCGATAACGTTCTTACTGCAGCGGTTGAGGCAGGTGTTAAGTCCGTTATCTGCCTTTCAACCGATAAGGCAGCCTACCCCATAAACGTTATGGGTATCACAAAGGCACTTGCAGAGAGAACAGCAATCGCAAAGTCAAGAAATGTAAGCGAGGACGGCACAAGAATCTGCTGTACCCGTTACGGCAACGTGCTCTGCAGCCGCGGCTCGGTTGTGCCTCTATGGATTGATCAGATTAAAAACGGTCAGAATATCACAATTACAGAACCCTCGATGACCAGATTCATTATGTCACTTGAAGAGGCAGTTGACCTTGTTCTCTTTGCCTTTGAAAACGGAAATAACGGTGACCTTTTCGTTAAGAAGGCTCCTGCCTGCACAATTCAGGTGCTTGCAGAAGCGGTCTGCGAGCTCTTCGGCGGCAACAAGGACAATATCAGAATCATCGGTATCCGTCACGGTGAAAAGCTTTATGAAACACTTCTTACCAATGAAGAATGCTCAAAGAGTATTGATATGGGTGATTTCTTTAAGGTGTTTGCAGATAACAGAAGCCTTAACTACGACAAATATTTCTCTGACGGTGATGTAAAGAGAAGTGAGCTTACGGAATTCAACAGCAACAACACAAAGCTTCTCAGTGTAGAAGAGGTTAAGGCAAAGCTTCTTGAGCTCAAGTATATAAGAGATGAAATTGAAGCAATGAATAAATAAAGGGTATTTATTATGAAAGAAAATGTTTCATTCAAAAATAACGGCAAATTAAAACTTCTTATAATTGTGGGAACACGTCCCGAAATAATAAGACTTTCTGCGGTAATTAAAAAATGCCGTAAGTGCTTTGATACGGTGCTTGCTCACACGGGACAGAATTATGACTATAACCTTAACGGTATTTTCTTTAAGGATTTAGAGCTTGATGCTCCGGAGGTTTATCTTGACTGTGTAGGGGATAATCTCGGAAGAACGGTAGGCAATATTATTGCTTCATCTTATGAGCTGATGGTTGATATCAAGCCCGATGCACTTCTGATTCTCGGTGACACCAACAGCTGTCTTTCTGCAATTTCCGCCAAAAGACTTCATATTCCTGTATTTCATATGGAGGCAGGCAACCGCTGTAAGGATGAATGCCTTCCTGAGGAAACCAACAGAAGAATTGTTGATATAATATCCGACGTTAATATTGCATATTCCGAGCACGCAAGAAGATATCTGGCAGACTGCGGACTTCCCAAAGAGCGTACCTATGTTTCCGGCTCACCTATGGCAGAAGTGCTTGACGGAAAATTCGAAGAGATAAAGAGCAGCGATGTTCTCACGAGAATGGGACTCGAAAAGAAGAAATATATTCTTCTTTCCTGCCACAGAGAGGAGAATATTGATACCGATAAGAATTTCAATATGCTCTTCACCGCTCTTAATAAGTTAGCTGAAAAGTATGATATGCCCATAATCTATTCCTGCCATCCGCGTTCACGCATAAAGCTTGCAAAGTCCGATTTCAAGCTTGACAGCAGAATAATTATGCACGAGCCCATGGGCTTTATTGATTATAACTGTCTGCAGATGAATGCCTTTGCGGTTGTGTCCGACAGCGGAACTCTTCCCGAGGAAAGCAGCTTCTATATGAGCAAGGGCTGTCCTATCGCAGCTGTTTGCATAAGAACCTCAACAGAGCGTCCCGAGGCACTTGATAAGGCCTGCTTTGTTCTTGCAGGTATCGACGAAAAGAGCCTTCTGCAGTCTGTGGAGCTTGCAGTTTCAATGAATGAAGACAGCGCTGTTATGACACCCGTGCCTGATTATGCGGATCTGAATGTTTCCGATAAGATTGTGAAAATTATTCAGAGCTATACGGGTATTGTTGACAGAATGGTCTGGAGAAAGTACTGATACGGAGCAGCTTATGAATATACTTGTAACAGGTGCAAAGGGCTTTGTAGGTAAAAACCTTTGTGAAAACCTTAAAAATATAAAAGACGGAAAGAACAGATGCTATCCCGAAATTAAAATCGAAAGCATTTTTGAAGCGGATATTGATACTGACGATGCAGTGCTTGAGAATTACTGTAAAGAGGCAGATTTTGTCTTCCATCTTGCAGGAGTAAACCGACCTCAGAATGTTGAGGAATTTGCAGCAGGTAATTTCAGCGCTCTTGAAAAGGTTATCTGGTTTCTCAAAAAGCACAACAACATAATTCCCGTTATGCTGTCGTCTTCAATTCAGGCAAGTCTTGAGGGCAGATACAAGGATTCTCCTTACGGTGAAAGCAAGCGTATGGGAGAGGAGCTTCTGTTTTCATATTCCGAAAAAAATGATGTAAAAGTATATGTTTTCCGCTTTCCCAATCTTTTCGGAAAGTGGTGCAGACCGAATTACAATTCCGCTGTTGCTACCTTCTGCAACAATATTGCAAACGATTTACCTATAACGGTAAGCGACCCTGCAATTGAGCTGGAGCTCTTATACATTGATGATCTTGTTGATGAAATGCTTGAAATTCTGATGAATAAGGAGCACAGATGTGACTATAAGGGTATTGAGGTCTGTCCTTCCGAAAACGGCAGATACTGCTTTGTTCCCGTAACTCACAAGGTGACTCTCGGAGAAATTACAGAGCTTCTTTATTCCTTCAGAAGACAGTCGGAAAATCTTATGATGCCCGAAATTCCCAAGGGCTCATTTGCAAAAAAGCTTTATTCAACCTATCTTTCTTATCTCCCCAAGGGCTTGGTGTCAGTTCCGCTTAAGATGAACATTGACGCGAGAGGAAGCTTTACGGAAATACTTAAAACTGCAAACTGCGGTCAGTTTTCCGTTAACGTAAGCCTTCCCGGTATCACGAAGGGACAGCATTGGCATAATACAAAATGGGAGATTTTTGTTGTTGTGTCAGGACACGGACTTATTCAGTTAAGAAGAATAGGCACGGATGAAATAATTGAATTTGAGGTAAGCGGTGAAAAAATTGAGGCAATTTATATGCTTCCCGGTTACACTCATAATATAATCAACCTTTCCGAAACGGAAAATATGGTGACGTTAATGTGGGCAAACGAAAATTTTGACCCCAATAAACCCGATACTTACGGAGAGCCGGTATAAATGCCAGAAAAATTTGATTTTCTTACAAAAGAGCAGAAGCTGCTTATAGACGTGCTGTCGGAGGCTTTATTGCCTGCGGGAAAAACATTCTCTGCCGATGGTGCTGATTTTCTGAAGCTATGGAATGAATCACAGCTTCAGACTGTTTCTGTGCTTGTTTTTAATAAAATCCCCTTGAACCGCTTTTCGGATGATGTAGCTTCTTTTGTAAAAAAGCAGCTCAACAGCTGGTTTCTTAAGAATATTCTTATTGCCCGTGAGCATACGCATATTCACGAAATGATGAAAGCGGCAGGTATTCCTTACGTAATTATCAAGGGTATGGCTTCTGCGAGATTTTATCCCGATGACCTTATGAGAATGATGGGCGATGTGGATTTCCTTGTAAAAGAATGCGATATGGATAAAGTCCATAATATTCTTACTTCAGACGGATACGCTGCAACAAAAAAAGAACATTCCCACCACATAACTTATAATAAAAACGGGGTGCGTGCGGAAATGCACTTTCTGCCGCCGGGAATCCCCGACGGAAAAACGGGAGAGCTGATAAAAAGCTTCTTCGGCAACGTTACGGAAGAAGCAAAAGAAGCTTCAACGTCTGTCGGCAGCATTACCGTACCGTCTGATTTCCATCACGGCTTGCTGCTTCTTCTTCATACAATTCATCACCTGACGGGTGACGGACTGGGACTGCGGCATCTGTGTGACTGGGCGGTATTTGTTTCTGCCTTCACGGAGGATGCTTTCAGAAATATGTTTGAGGAAAAGCTTAAAGAAACGGGAATGTGGGAATTTGCCAAAATTCTTACAAAAGCCTGTGAGATGTTTTTAGGTGCTCCCTGTAAGCTTCAGAATAACGATGCTGACGAGGATATCTGCATACGGCTTATTCTTGATATTTTTTCATCCGGTAATTTCGGACAGAAAAATGAAAACAGAAGCCATGAGAGTCTTCTTATTTCTTCAAAAAATGAAAAGGGGATAAAAGAAAAATCCCTTATTCTTCAGGGCATAAAATCCGTAAATGAGATAGTTTACAGAAACTGGCCTCTTGTCAGAAAATATAAATTCTTACTTCCGGTCGGCTGGCTGTTTTTCGGCGGAAGATATATTTTCAGATCCCTTGCCGGAAAACGTCCCGGTATACACCTGAAAAGTGTTTTTGAAGAAGCCGTCCAGAGAAAAGATTTTTATCGGGAGCTTAAGCTCTTTGAAACAGAAACGTAATTCGGGAGATAAACTGATGAAACTCAAAGATATTAAATTTAGCAAGAAAAAAGCAATTCCGGTTATTATTCTTATTCTTATACTTCTTTTTGTGTTGTCGCTGGTGCTTACGGCAAATCATTTTCTCGGAAAAATCAACCGCGAAAATGAGGAGGACTTATCCTACGTTGAGGATTATTTTGAAACAAACGTGCATAATGAAAACCTCGAGGAGATACATCCCGATGACGTGGACTGGGACAATAAGGAGCTTTACAACGATGAAAAGCTTGTGAACATTCTTGTTGTCGGTCAGGACGGCAGGGAGTCTGTAGGCAGGACAAGAACGGATACAATGATTCTTCTGTCCTTTAATCCCGAAACAAACGAGGCTTCAATGATTTCATTCCTCCGCGACCTTTACGTGCAGATTCCCGGACGCTCCGATAACCGACTCAATGCAGCTTACGTTTTCGGCGGCTT
This sequence comes from Acutalibacteraceae bacterium, assembly GCA_045533835.1. GTDB lineage: Bacteria > Bacillota > Clostridia > Oscillospirales > Acutalibacteraceae > RUG806. The sequence continues at coordinate 7,951 of JAZSIM010000026.1, read as the reverse complement.
TTCACTTCTTAAAAATACATTCAAGGCAAATTTTGATATCAATATTGACGGTTGCTTCAAAATTGATTTCGAAGGCTTTGAGGATGTTATTGATATTCTCGGCGGTGTGGATATTGAGCTTACTGCCGAAGAGGCTAAAATTATAGGCGACGGCGCACATGCCGGTGTCAGCCACCTTGACGGTGACCACGCGCTTATGTATGCAAGAATCCGTAAGCTTGACAGTGACTTCGGACGCACCCAACGACAGAGAAATATTGTGACGGCAGTATTCAATAAGGTCAAGAAATCAAGCGTTTCAGAGCTTCTGAGGCTTGTTGATGTTGTGCTTCCTTATCTTTCAACGGATATGTCAAATGCACAGATTATGCGTATTGCCATGAAATATGCACCTGCCCTTGCATCTCTTAAAGTTTCAACCCACAGCGTTCCTGCTGAAGGCACTTATAAGGATGCCAGCATCAGAGGTATGGCGGTGCTTGTACCGGACCTTTATAAAACAAAGAAGCTTCTTTTTGAAGAGTTTATGCCCTTTAACTGAAGTGATTGACGGAGGGTAAAAAGTTGGGAAAGCCGATAATCAGATATGCTGTACCTGATGATTGCAATAAAATACTTGATATATATTCTTATTATGTGGTAAATACTGCAATTTCTTATGAGTATGAGGTGCCTTCATCAGAGGAATTCAGACAGCGTATTGTCACAACACTTGAAAAGTATCCATATCTTGTCCTTGAGCTTGACGGGGAGCTGCTGGGGTATGCGTATGCAGGTCCCTTCAAGACACGTGAAGCCTACAGGTTTTCGGTGGAAACAACTATATATCTTAAGCACGGTTTGCAGAAAAAGGGTTATGGCAGGCTTTTGCTTTCAGCTCTTGAAAGAGATCTGAGTGAAAGAGGCTTTACCAATGCCAATGCTTGTATTGCATTTACTGAGCCCGATGACGAATACCTTAACAGAAACAGTATGGAGTTTCATTCTCATATGGGCTATTCTCTTGTCGGAAGATTTCATAAATGTGCTTATAAATTCGGCAGATGGTATGATATGATATGGATGGAAAAGCATATCAGAGAGCATATCTGACAGCTGAGTATATTAATACAAATTCAAAATCAGATAATTGAAATGTAAACAAATTTATGGTACCATTAAAGGGTACTTTATTATAGGAGCGATTTTATGGCAGTTTCCAATATCGGTGTTTTTCTCGGAAACATAGTTTTCAAGGGCTTCAATCATTTTACTTCCATCCCTATGGAAACACAGCAGAAAACCCTTGAGGCTATAATGGAAAGAAATAAGGATTGTGAGCTCGGAAAAAAATACGGTTTTTCCGAAATACGTACTCTGAAGGATTATCAGGACAAGGTACCTCTTTCCACCTTTGAAGATTATCTTCCTCTTATAAACCGAATGATTGATAATAACGAGGAAAATATTATTACGGGCAGTAAGATTATAAGATACTGCTCCTCTTCGGGCAGTGTAGGTATTCCGAAGCTTCAGCCAAAAACTGCAAGAGACCTTTTCAATATGCAGTCTATGGGCTTTGCCGCAACACCTGCTTGTGCTGCAAATTATTTCAGAGAAAAGGGCATTTATAAGAAATTGCCTGCACAGATGGGACCGCTTCTTCTTTCTTTGAACGGACATCCTCTCAAAAACGGTATGCGCTGTAACGGTGCGGGACAGATTCCTTTTACGTATCTTCTGCCTCTTATTCCGTTCTTTTCAACAACTCCTCTTGATATCCTTTTCCCCGAGGATGAGGAAAATACGGATATTTCATATTTCCAGTTGAGATTTGCTCTTACAAACCGTAAGGTAACCTATCTCGGATCAATGGTTATTACCCTTATGCTTACGATGTTTGAATACCTTGAAGCAAACTGGGAAATGATCTGTAATGATATAGAAAAGGGAACAATTGACCCCTCTGTCAGATGTCCCGAATCCCTTCGCAAAAAATATGAAAAATTAAAGCCGAATCCCAAGAGAGCTGGGGAGCTTCGTGCGGAATTCGAAAAGGGCTTTGATACCGAAATTCCCATAGCCAAGAGAATATGGCCCAAGGTATGCTGGGGCTACGGAATGATAAGCTCAACCCTTTCCGTTTATGTTGAAAAGCTTCACAGATATATAGGCGACCTTCCTCTTCACAATATGGGATATGCCGCATCAGAAGGCTTTATGGCTATGCCTGTAACGCTTAATGCAAATGATTATGTTCTTCTGCCCCGAAGCATTATTTATGAATTTCTTCCCGTTGATGCTCCCGACGGCACAAGACCGCTTCTTATGGATGAGCTTGAGGTAGGGAAGAAATATGAAATAATCGTAACCAATTTCTCGGGACTTTACAGATACCGCATCCTCGATATCGTAAAGGTGACGGGTATGCACAACAAGACTCCTAAGATTGAATTCCTTTACCGCTCAAATATGGGACTTAACGTTGCAAATGAAAAGACAACCACACAGATGCTTGATTTCGTTGCAAATAAGGTTCAGCAGGAATACGGCATTTCCTTTAACGGATACAGCTTCTACGGCGATACAGATGAGGCAGGCGCACTTCCGAGATACGCATTTCTTTGTGATACCGCATCCGATATTCCCACAGAGAAAAATGAGGAGCTTGTGAGGTTTATTGATGAAGCCTTCAGAGAGTGCAACGAAAAGTATGATAAATACAGACGCTGGGGAATGCTCAGAGAGCCTGTTGTTTATCAGCTTGAAACCGGCTCTTATGCTGCATATAAGTCTTCACTTGTAGCACAGGGACGTGTGCTTAATCAGATTAAGCCCGTTGTTGTTATAAATACCCCTGAGAGAAAAGAATTCTTCTTCGGGAAGATAAGAAATAAATAATTGCAGTTTTATATCGGAGGAAAATTATGGATAAGAAACTTACAAAAAAGACCTGGTTTAACATAATACTTTTCAGCCTTACGGGTCAGCTTGCCTGGAACGTTGAAAATATGTGCTTTAACGTATTTATGTATAATTCGATTTATGCAGATGCCACTCAGGAGGCTGCTTCAAGCTTCGAAGCAATGTCTGCTGTTAACGTAATGGTTGCCTGCTCTGCGGTTGTTGCGGTGCTTACTACCTTTATTATGGGTAATCTCAGCGACAAATTCAGAAACAGACGCCTGTTTATCTCCGTCGGCTATATAGCATGGGGCTTTGTTACGGGTCTTTTCGGCTTTATTACAAAGGACAACATTTCTTCACTTACCGGCATTACAGATGAAGTAAAGCTTCTGCTTGCAAGTGTATGGGCAGTTATTATTATGGACTGCATAATGACTGCAATGGGATCAACCAGTAATGACTCTGCATTCAATGCGTGGGTAACGGATATTACAACACCGGCAGTAAGACCTACCGTAGAAACCGTTCTTGCCGTTCTTCCTCTTGTTGCAACTGTTGTTGTCCTCGGCTTCAATACCCTTGCTCAGTCAGGAACAATTTCCTATACAACCTTCTTTATCGGTCTTGGTATATTTGTTATACTTTGCGGTGTTCTCGGTCTTTTCATTCTCGAAGAGCCCAAGTCCAAGAGCCCTGAAAACGAGAAGATTCCTTATTTCAAGAATCTTGTTTATACCTTCCGTCCTTCGGTTATAAAGGAAAACAGCCGTCTTTATCTTGCTCTTGCCGCTTTATGCTGTCTGAGTGTTGCTTTCCAGACCTTCTTCCCCTATTTCTTTATTTATATTCAGCACGCACTTCTTCCCGGACTTGAGGGCTTTAAGATTACCGCACTTCCAATTATTGCGGTTGTTATCGGCCTTGCAGTATCCGCAGCTGTTGCAGTTGTATTTATGAAAATGGCTGCAAAGGATAAGAAATCAATTTTTATTCCCAGTATCGTGCTTGTTTTTGCGGGGCTTATGGGTGCTACATTTGCAGGAAATAATATTTTCTACTTTATCGCATTTGCACTTCCCGCAGTTGTTGCATATTTCATTTTCTCAATTCAGCTGGGAGCTCTTGTAAGAGATTTTACTCCCGAAGGCAAGGCAGGACTTTTCCAGGGCGTCAGAATGATTTTTGTCGTTCTCATTCCTATGGTTATCGGTCCCAAGCTCGGTGAAATAGCAAGTATGGGTTCACAGATTTACTACGAAAACGAAGTTCACGTTCAGAAGCTTCTTCCTTCTGCAAGTATGTTCGCTTATGCCGCAGTTGCTGCTGCAGTAGCTCTTATTCCCCTTATTATCCTTATGAAAAAGGGAATTGAAGTAAAAGAAGAAAAGTAAATACTCTTTGCAGGATATCTTCGGATGTCCTGCATTTTTGCATTTTATATGAACACTTTTGAAGTATTTCAAGGAAACTGTTGACAAAAATACATATAAGCCTTAGAATGAAAAAAGACACAAGGAAAGGCAGGCGGACAAAAATGTCAATGATGGTCGTGGTTACATTTTCGGAGAGCATTTTGTCTGTTTGCGATTAATAATGTAAAGATTACGTAAACACAAAAAGGCATCTCCGTATTTTCTCGGAGGTGCCTTAAATTTTTTGAGGTGAGATAAATGATTTTTGAAGAAAAGGAAATTATACTGAAAAACGGAATAACCGCAATACTTAAAACTCCCGAGCCGGAAGATGCCGAAATGTTGCTTAACAGTATTAAAACTTCCAGTGGTGAAACAGAGTTTCTTTCTCGCACAATTGAAGCTTGGGAGAGTGTTACTGTAGAAAGTGAAGAGAAATTTATTCATAATGTTCGTGAAAGTCAGAACACATTGTTTATTGCTTGTTATGTAGATGGTGCAATTGCAGGCAACTGTGACATCACTTTTAAAACCGGTAGCAAGACTTCCCATAGAGCAACAGTGGGCATCGCGCTTCAGAAAAATTATTGGAATATTGGTATCGGTTCTGCAATGTTCCGTGAGCTGATAAAGGCTGCAAATGAACACGAAGGAACGGAAATTATTGACCTTGAAATGGTCGAAGGTAACAACCGTGCAAAAGCACTTTATGAGAAATTCGGCTTTGAAGCTGTATCGGTAAAACCGAAATTCTTCAAGCTGAAAGACGGTACATATCAGAATCTTGTATATATGCAGAAATATTTATAAGCGGAGTATGTTATGAGTACACAGAATATTTTTGATAATCAGACGTTTTTTGACGGATATATGGCGTTGAGAAACGGGGACTGCAACGCAAATGATTTAATAGAGCAGCCTGCAATGAGAAAATTACTTCCTGATTTGTCGGGCAAATCTGTTCTTGATCTCGGTTGCGGTTACGGACATAACTGTATTGATTTCGTAAATCACGGTGCCGTGAATGTTGTGGGTGTTGATATTTCGGAAAAGATGCTTGAAGTTGCAAAAACAGAATCAGCTCACGAAAGAATCCGATATGTAAATATGAGTATGACCGATATCGGGAATCTGAACGAAAAATTTGATTTTATATACAGCTCACTTGCTTTTCATTATGTAAAGGATTTTGATGCTTTTGCTAAAGAAATGTATTCTGTTCTGAATGTTGACGGACAATTGTTATTTTCACAGGAGCATCCCATTATTACCGCTACCGTTGACGGAAAGGGACATTTTAATAAGGATGAAAACGGAAATCGCATATCCTATACTTTTTCCGATTATAACCGCTCGGGTGAAAGAAGAATACATTGGTATGTTGACGGAGTGATAAAGTATCACAGAACCTTTGGTGATATAATTACAGCTCTTGCAAAAGCAGGCTTTGTAATTGAAGAGGTCTGCGAACCCACCCCTGAAGAATGGGCAATAGAAAAGCTTCCTACAATGGCAAAGGAATATATAAAACCTAACTTTTTGATAGTAAAAGCAAGAAAGTAAAGAGGTGTTTTATTTGCAGAGAGAATTAAAACAAATCAGATTTAAGAGAATGAATAATGATGAATTCCGTGTATATTCAAAATGGTCGGCAAAGGCTTATGCGGAGCATCTTATAAAATCAGGTGACGAAAAATTCAGATTCAGAGCACGAAAAGCGGCTAAAAGCGAATTTAATGATGTTTTTCCCGACGGTGCTGATTCCGCAGACAACTATCTTTATGTTGTTATAAATGAAAAAGATGAAAAAATCGGTGTTATAGGCTATCAGAAAAGTCCTTTTGAGGAAAATGCCGCATTTGTAACCGAGAATGTTATTAAGGAAGAATTCAGAGGCCTTGGCTACGGAAAAAGTGCTTTAGTGAAGCTTCAGGAGGATGCCAAAGAAAAAGGCTTTTCCAAAATGGTGCTTAATTGCTTTAAGCACACTCCCGTTTCTTTTTCTATGTACGAGAAAAACGGATTCAGAGTAACAGAAGATTACGGCGGAAGCGTAATAATGGAGAAGCTTCTGCAGGGCGGATATTATGAATAAAGTAATTGTAATCGGTTGCCCCGGTTCGGGAAAAAGCACTTTTTCAAGGGCATTACAAAACTTGACAGGCTTACCCTTATATCATCTTGATTTGTTATACTGGAATAGCGACAGAACAACTGTAAGCAAAGAGGTTTTCCGTGAAAGACTGCAGAATGTCCTGATGTTTGACAGCTGGATAATTGACGGAAATTACGGCTCTACAATGGAAATGCGAATGGCAGAATGCGATACTGTTTTCTTTCTTGATTATCCGCTTGAAGTGTGCATTAACGGAGTGCGTGAGAGAAAGGGAAAAACTCGCTCAGATATGCCGTGGGTTGAAACTCAGGATGATGAAGAGTTTTTGGAGTTTATAAAAAACTACAACACTCAAAGCCGACCGAAGGTTTTGGAGTTACTCGAAAAATACAAAGAAAAGAATATTGTTATTTTTAAAAACAGAGAAGAAGCAGACGATTACATAAAAAATAAGGTGAAACAATGAAAATTATCAATACCTGTGATAAAATCAAATCAGTTTTTGCTGACGGATTCAGTATTGATTTATGGCGGAAATATGCAAGGAAAATATCACAGGAGCTTCCCTCAAAATGTGAAAATGATGCAAAAAATTATGATTTCAACAGGGACGTTCTGCCTGTTCTTGAAAATGCTTTAAATAACGAAAAAATTGATTTTGTCAGCAGAAATTTTAAGTTTGTTATTGATACGCTGAATGATAATTTGTCAAAGCTGTTTGACAAAGAGCCTGATATTACTATTATCTTGTATCTCGGGCTTTGTAACGGTGCAGGATGGGCAACAACTCTTGACGGTAAAAATACAGTCTTATTAGGTGTTGAAAAAATCATCGAGCTTAACTGGGGCGACGAAACAAATATGCGAGCCCTTATATTTCACGAAATCGGTCATTTATGGCACAAGCTGAACGGCAATCTGCATATCCCCGAATACACAAAACGCAGAAAAGGTATCGCACAGCTTTACTGCGAGGGTGTTGCAATGGTTTGCGAGCACATTCTGTGCGATGATGATGAATTTTATCATCAGGATAAAGACGGTTGGCTTGATTGGTGCCGTGAAAATGAACCCGAAATCAAAAAGGAATATCTCCGTCGTCTTGATGCAAGGGAAAGTGTTCAGGACTTTTTCGGAGATTGGTGTTCGTATAACGGATATTCCGACGTCGGATATTATCTTGGTTGTCGGTTTGTTGAGCATCTTATGAAATCGCATCCGTTAAAAGAAATTGCAAACTTTTCTTACAGTAAGATTAACATAGAATTTAAGAATTACGCCCGACAGAGGTGAATTATGAAACTGACAAACTACGGTATGCCCACATTGATTGAAACAAGCACACTTGAAGAGTGTGCAAAACTGTGTGCGGAATTGGGACTTGATTTCATTGAACTAAATATACATGTGACTCAGTATCATCTTGATAAAATTGATGTGGATTATTTCAAAGGTATCGCCGATAAATACGGCATTTACTACACCATTCACCTTGACGAAAATCTGAATGTCAGCGATTTCAACTCTTACGTTGCAG
>JAZSIM010000012.1:0-4767 GCA_045533835.1 Acutalibacteraceae bacterium | reverse complement strand
CCCTGTCAGGCTTAAATTAAAATTAAAAGTTTTCGGAAAGGAGTCTGAGGAAAAGCCCTTTTACAAAAGGGTTTTCCTCAGTAATGCCTGTAAAGCTTCTATACGGATATCCACCTTATGCGGTTACCGTTTTTTGTTTTCAATTATAAGAGATATACAGAAAATTATTTCCGTGCAAAGCATAAGTATTGCCACAGCGCAGGCAGAAAAATTAATGCCTGTTATGAGCACGGCAACGGGAATAATTCCCGAAAGTGCAAAATACGTCTTCGATTTATACAGCCAGCCGTAGGGCAGAAGATGTGCGCCGAAAATCATTGCATACACCATCAGCATATTTTCGGGACTTGCTGAAAACACCCACATTGCTATCAGCAGATATGGCAGTTGTCCCACAGAAAAGATTATGCCCAGCTTTGTAAGGGGGTTGTCTTTATTCTGAAAATCAACCTTTATTATCCTTGATATCCCATAGGCCAGCGGCATAAGTGGTGCAGAACAGCAGAAAGTGAACAGATTCTTACTTTCTATGGGAAGCGAAGAAAGATGAATCAGCAGCACAGCCGCCCATATAACAACCGAAGCCATAATAAAATGCAGACCCTTTTTCTGCTTCAATGCACAGTCGTCACGGAGTCTGTCAATAGCTTCAGTCATCTGCCGTTCTCCTTTCCTGCTGATATTTCTGAAGAGCAGAGGTGTAAAGCGCCCCCTTTTTCTTTCTGTAAATGCCGTATATTGCAAGGCAGATAAAATACAGCGGAACTACTGCAAGCGCAAACAAAGCCCACTCATAAATACAGCCAAAATCCCTGAAAAGTCCTGTATAATAGAAATATCCGATTTCGTAAATTGTAAACAGCACCATGAAAAATGTAAGTCTTGCGGTAAAACCCGCTTTTCTTATTACAAGCCTTGTGAAAGCGATACAGAACAGCAGCACTCCGCCGCCCGTCCACAGAAGCATATCGGTCAGCTGCGCCACCGATACGGTTTCAGCACCGATTACCCACGAAGCAATAAGCCGTAAAATGACAAACCACGTAAAAGCAAAGCATATTCCGTTGCGAAGCCACGTAAAAAACCTTGCAAGTTCTTTTTTTGTATTCATAATTAATCTCCTAAATACCGAGTAATGTTTTAAGCGCCCTGGTATAGCGCCGTGAAATGTTCAGCATTTCGCCGTTTGTGAGAGTTGCGGTAACAGAACGGTTAAGCTCAGGCAGCAGACTTTTTATACAGTTTATATTTATAATCTGCGATTTTGAAGTCCTTAAAAAATCCTTGTCCGAAAGAATTTCTTCCAGCTCGTAAAGCCTGCGCTTCACTTCATACACATTATCCGCCGTATATAAAAAGGTGCGGTCATCCACTGACTCAAAATACAGCACATCGGCGGGATTTATAAGAAAGGTTCTGTCGCCAAGCCTTGCTGTCAGTCTGTTGTCAAAAAGCTCAATATGGTTTTTAAGTCTTATAACCTCTTTGTCGGCTTTTCTGCATTTTATTATAACCTGCAAGGCTTCTTCAAAGTTTTCAATTATCCGGATATTCATAATGCACCTCCTGTGGTTATCATTATATATCTTTTGTTCAGGCATTGCAATAGCTTCGGGGGTAAGCGGTACAATAAGGATGGTAAGAGGAAAAAATGCTGACATCTTACGATGTCAGCATTTTTATATATTCGCTGTATTATATCCTATAATGTTTATAAATCTCAGGTCGCCGTTCCATAAAAGGCTTACGGGCTTGTTTTTCAGCTTGTCGGTGCAGACTATGAAATCAACGGGGTTTTTGTCGTTGTCATAGACAACATCGGTAACAATACACTGTAAAACAGGCTCATCCTGCTTCATAAGCTGAACGACATCGCCTTTTCTGACTGTTTCCGAGCACTGCGCCACCATGCCGAAGCCTGTGTTTTCAAGGGCGTATACCCAGAATTTGTTGCGGTTGTACCAGGTGAGGGTGCAGCCCTCTTTTGTGCGGGTGTTGTTTATTTCGTAATCATACCATTTCCACTGGGTCAGGGAATTGCCCTGGTCATCCATGGGAATACCGCCTGCGGCAACGCACTGGGAGCAGAAATTTGTATCATTTTCATCATAAGTGCCGTAAATCTGTGAATGTCCCGAGGAAGTAACCGCATAAACGCAGGCATTTTCGCTGTCGTAAGCGTATTCAGCTTCAAATGTCGGTCTGAATTCTGCGGAAAGAGCAGAAGCCACGGATTCCCCGAAGCTTTCACGGCTCTGCCTGAGAAGCTCGGTCGCCTTAGCAACATAATCATAATAATATGTATATGAAAGGTCTTCTCTTGTAAATCCGTCGGAAGCAGCGGCAACCTCAAAGGCGTATTCCGCATATTTTCTTGCGGTGCGGTCTGTGGAGTGGCTGCTTATAACCGTTTCCTTGTCCTCTTCGGTCATTACAAAGGTATGGATTTCGCCTGAATTTTCCGTAACAGCCGAAGAAAAGCCGTACTGCATTTCGGAGCTTACACGGACGGTAATTTCCATTTCGCCGTAATCATTCCTGCTGCGGTTCATTATGTAGAGAAAAATCTTGCAGCTGTCAAAGGAATAATCAACAAGGGCGTTTTTCGCTGCCTCGATTTCAAAATCGAGAGCCAGGTTGTCGATATGCTCATCAACAGCCTGAAAAGCAAAAAAGCGGGAAATGTTTTCGTGGTAGAAGCTACCCAGAGAAGCGTAATAGCAGGTGAAATACTCCTCAATAGCCCTGCGTTCACCCTCAGGCAGAGAATCCCCGTTGGTACAGGTCAGCTCTACAACCGTATCGGAACGGCACAGAGGCTCTTCAACAGCATAGGGGTTCCAGTTGAAAAGCTGGTCCAGCTTGCCCTTGAAATCGAAAAGATCCCATGCAAGAACAAAGCCGACAACAACGATTGCGGTAATAGTCAGCACAATCAGCGTTGTCAGCAGGGTTTGAAATCTTCTGTTCATATCAGGACCAACCGCATTCGTCGTAGTCAGCCCATTTTTCGGCAGCTTCACGCTCAGCAATCTTATATACTATATAAAGAGCGCAGCCGATTATAAGTGCAACTGCACCGAGAATGGGAATAAGAAATCCCGAAGAATGTTCTTTTGAAGGTGTGTTGTTCATAAGTACTCTCCTTTTTTATTTTATACTATTATACTATATAAGCTGTAAAATGTCAATCGTTAATTAAAAATAAACAAAAACCGACAAAACTGGAAAAAATTTAAAGACAGTTTTAACAAAAGTAAAAAAATTCAAAAAAACGCTTGACAAACAGGGACAAGCGTGATATAATAAACAAGCTCCCCCAAAAACGGGAGCAAAAATATCTGAGTTGATTGAAAAACTTTTTTGAAAAAATGAAAAAAGGTATTGACAAGCGACGAAAGATATGATATAATGTATAAGCTGTCTTCGAGAGAGGGTAGCGAGAGTACCTTGAAAATTGAACAATCTAAGTACGAATTAACAACCCTTGAAAAATTTCAAGTAATTAATTCTGGATGAACAAGAATGACGATATAAAATCGTTAGCGTTCAGCACAAAAAGTGCACAGAGACAATCAAACGATATTAATGTAAGTTAATATACAATTAATGAAGAGTTTGATCCTGGCTCAGGACGAACGCTGGCGGCGCGCCTAACACATGCAAGTCGAACGGTGAAGAAGAGCTTGCTCTTCGGATCAGTGGCGGACGGGTGAGTAACACGTGAGCAACCTGCCTATCAGAGGGGGACAACAGTTGGAAACGACTGCTAATACCGCATAATGTGCACGGAAGGCATCTTCTGTGTACCAAAGATTTATCGCTGATAGATGGGCTCGCGTCTGATTAGATAGTTGGCGGGGTAACGGCCCACCAAGTCGACGATCAGTAGCCGGACTGAGAGGTTGAACGGCCACATTGGGACTGAGACACGGCCCAGACTCCTACGGGAGGCAGCAGTGGGGGATATTGGACAATGGGGGCAACCCTGATCCAGCGACGCCGCGTGAGGGAAGAAGGTTTTCGGATTGTAAACCTCTGTCAACAGGGAAAATGATGATGGTACCTGTGGAGGAAGCCACGGCTAACTACGTGCCAGCAGCCGCGGTAATACGTAGGTGGCAAGCGTTGTCCGGAATTACTGGGTGTAAAGGGAGTGTAGGCGGGACGGTAAGTCAGAAGTGAAAATTATGGGCTCAACTCATAACCTGCTTTTGAAACTGCTGTTCTTGAGTGAAGTAGAGGCAAGCGGAATTCCTAGTGTAGCGGTGAAATGCGTAGATATTAGGAGGAACACCAGTGGCGAAGGCGGCTTGCTGGGCTTTTACTGACGCTGAGGCTCGAAAGCGTGGGGAGCAAACAGGATTAGATACCCTGGTAGTCCACGCCGTAAACGATGATTACTAGGTGTAGGAGGTATCGACCCCTTCTGTGCCGCAGTTAACACAATAAGTAATCCACCTGGGGAGTACGACCGCAAGGTTGAAACTCAAAGGAATTGACGGGGGCCCGCACAAGCAGTGGAGTATGTGGTTTAATTCGACGCAACGCGAAGAACCTTACCAGGACTTGACATCCCTTGACTACGGCGTAATGGCCGGTTTCTGAGACTTCGGTCAAAGACAAGGTGACAGGTGGTGCATGGTTGTCGTCAGCTCGTGTCGTGAGATGTTGGGTTAAGTCCCGCAACGAGCGCAACCCCTACGGTTAGTTGCTACGCAAGAGCACTCTGGCCGGACTGCCGTTGACAAAACGGAGGAAGGTGGG
>JAZSIM010000009.1:0-4230 GCA_045533835.1 Acutalibacteraceae bacterium | reverse complement strand
CCGACCAGCCGTGGTGCGAACGCTGAAACGCAGCCAGCAGAGCCCCAAGCGGTGTCTCGATCGACATCGCAGGCAATGGCGCATTGAACGGCAATCGGAACAGCAGTCCACCTTTGCAGATGCAACTTCCTCTGAGGCTGAAAATGAACCTTCTTTTGCAGGGGACGATGCCCCCGACATCCCGCCCGAAGAGGCTGATGCACCTTCCGAAAAAGCCTCAAAGCCCGTCTTTATAAACGAGCTTACACCCGACACGGATTCTTCACCCGAGGTTTACACGGAAAAGAAAAAGAAGCAGGGCAGAAAGGCAAAGAAAAAGCAGAAGCAGATGCCCGATTTCTCAGAGCCCCTTCCCGAGGTTATCCCCGAATTCCTGAAGAAAGAAATCGAAAGACAAAAGGCAGATAAGGGAGAATGATTTCCCTTTTTTCATAACATACACCCTACAGGAATACATATAAACAGCAGGATTTTTTCCGCAGAAAAGAGGTCACAAATGAAAAAATTTATGGACAGCGATTTTCTTCTTTCCACCGAAACGGCAAAGACACTTTTTGCCGCAGCGAATGAAGAGCCTATTTTCGACTGGCACTGCCACCTTCCCCCCAAGGACATTTACGAAAACAGAAATCCCCGTGACATTGCAGAATTATGGCTCTCTGCCGACCACTACAAGTGGAGAGGCATGAGAGGTGTGGGCATCGACGAGGACTTCATTACAGGGGATAAATCTCCCTATGAAAAGTTCAAGGCATGGGCTTCGGCTATGCCCGACTTCATCGGCAATCCCCTTTACCATTGGACTCACCTTGAATTGCAGAGATACTTCGGCATTTACGAGCCTCTTAACGAAAAAACTGCCGATATGATATGGGAAAAGGCAAACAAAATGATAGCCGAGGGCGGCTTCACTCCCCGTGAGCTTATTGAAAAATCAAACGTTTTCTGTGTATGCACAACGGATGACCCTGCAGATACCCTCGAATATCACAAGCTTCTGGCAGAGGATAAGACCTTTAAGTGCAAGGTACTTCCTGCCTTCCGCCCCGACAAGGCACTGGCAATTGAAGCTCCTGCTTTTCTTCCCTGGCTTTCCTCTCTTGAAGCCGTATCCGGTGAAAAAATCGGCACCTACGAAAAGCTGAAAGCCGTTCTTCTTACAAGAATTGAGCTTTTTGAAAAAATGGGCTGCCGTGCAACCGACCACGCCTTCACTCCCGTCCCCTATAAGAGAATGACCCAGGAGGAGCTTGAGGCAGTGTTCGCAAAGGCATTAAAGGGTGAGGCTCTCACAGCAGAAGAAGCCGAGGGCTACCGCACCGAGCTTTTCCGCTTCCTTGCAAAGGAATACCACAAGAGAGGCTGGGGTATGGAAATCCACATCGGCCCCCAGAGAAACAACAACACGAGAATGTTCAGGAAATTAGGCCCCGATGCAGGCTTCGACTCCATAGCAGACAATGAGGTTGCCTTCAAGCTCTCCCGTCTTCTTGATTCACTTGATGAAGAGGAAGCCCTTCCCCGTACAGTCCTCTTCACCCTCAATCCCAAGGATAACTACGTTCTCGGCACCATGCTCGGCAACTTCCAGTCTGCTGAGGCAGCATCAAAGATTCAGTTCGGCACCGCCTGGTGGTTCAACGATAATATTGACGGTATGCGTGAGCAGATAAAGGCTCTCGGAAACCTCGGCGTGCTTTCAAAATTCATCGGAATGGTAACGGACTCACGCTCCTTCCTCTCCTACCCCCGCCACGAATATTTCAGAAGAATCGTCTGTGAATTTATAGGAAATCTTGTGGAAAACGGCGAATACCCCGATGATATCGGCTTCCTTTCAGAGGTTGTCCGTGATATTGCCTTCCGCAACGCAAAGACTTATTTCGGACTGTGAGAATTCGGAATTCGGAGAAGCATCCCTACCGTAGGGGCGGGGTCTCCCCGCCCGTTCAAAAGGTTTGTAACTATCCGGACAGAGGTCGGATAAATTTAGATTTTTCACTTCTTCATTCTTGCTTTTTTGATTTTTCTCGCATTTAAGGAAAAATATAGTTTTCCCCGTTAAAATATAATCACACCCCAACGACAGGAGAATTGTGATGAACGTACTTCGTTTTCTTACCCCAAAGATTGAAGTTGAATATGTAAACATTGACAGCACCGTAAGGCAGGGACTTGAAAAAATGCGCTACCACGGCTATGCCGCCATTCCCGTAATTGATGATGAGGGACTTTATAAGGGCACCGTCACCGAGGGCGACTTTCTGTGGGCTCTTTATAACAACAATAATCCCGACCTTAAGAAGCTGGAAAAAACGGAGCTGAAAACAATCATCCGCCACGATTACCAGCCCGTGCTTGCATCCGCCTCCATTGACGAAATTCTCACCCGTGCATATTATCAGAATTTCGTCCCCGTGGTCGATGACCGCGGTGTCTTCATCGGAATCATCAAAAGAAAAGAAATTATCAAGCACCTTGCAAATATAAAAATCGATCTGCCGTAGGGCAAAATTTCGGAATTCGGATTTCGGAATTCCCCGATGAGGTAAATTCCGAGTCTGCCCCCTCTCTTGTAAGGGTCGGCGTCCCAGACAAGATCAATTACACGGCACAGCCTCAGAATAGATTCCCTGCAAACCCGTGCTGTCTGCTCTCCTTTTCGGGAGGGGAAACCCCTCCCCTACGACATAAAATACCTCTTCACTATTCACTTTTACTTCTTCCCTTGCCTCCGGCTTCCCTCCCCTACAATATGTATTTCACATTACAGCCACAAAGGAATTTTAAGCTATGATCTACTTACACGATGACATAAAGCTTTGTGCCACAATTGTTTCCGACACGCACATTGACGTAAAGCATCCCGTAAAAATCGTCCCCATGTACCTTCTTATGTCGGCTCTCAGAGGCGCAAAAAAGAGCCGCTCCGACGCATTTATCACCGTCGGTGATACCACGTCCGCAGGCACACCCGTCAACTGGGCGCTTGTCCGCAAATGCTTTCAGGCAGTACCCGATGCCGCAAAGAAAATCATACTTACCGTCGGCAACCATGACGGCTGGCATGATGACGGCGGCTACGAGGCTGCAAAAAATGAATATTTATCTGCTTACCGTGACATCTGCAGAAGAGAAATCACGGACACCTACTTCTCAGAGGTCATAAACGGCTGTTATTTCATCTGCATCGGCACAGACTCAGACAGCGGCTGTGCTGCAGCTATCGGCGACACGCAGATGGAATGGTTCCGTTCCGAGCTGGAAAAGGCAGGTGCCACGGGAAGACCCGTATTTGTTTTCTGCCACCAGAGCCTTAACGGCAGGCACGGACTGCCGAGAACCTGGGACAGAGTCGAAAAGCCCGACCGACCCCTTGACGAGGGCGGTATCGGTGAGAGAAGCGAGGAAATTGCAGTTCTTCTTAAAAAGTACAAGAACGTTTTCTATTTCAGCGGTCACTCCCATATGGGACTTTCGGGTGAGAATATGCTGAAAAAGGAGGGCTATTGTACCTTCGAGGAGGAGGACGGCGTGACCCTTATCAATCTCCCCTCGCTCTCCTGCGGAAACCACCACGGAGAAATACAGAAGCTCGGAATCGGTCTTCAGCTTGAGGTTTATGACACGAAGGTAGTTTTAAGACCTAAAAACTACATTTCGGGAAAATGGATTAAGAGGCTTGACATCAGAAACGGCAAGCCCTATTACGAAAAAGAGCTCTCTTAAAAAAACAACACAACAAAATTCACCGACTCATTTTACTGAGTCGGTGTTGGTTTTTATAGAGCGTAAGCGGAAAAGCCGTAAGGCTTCATACAGTGTCACTTTTCACTATTACCTCTTACCTTTTACCTTGCGCAAGCCGCGTCGGTGTTAATTCTTATAGAGCGTAAGCGGAAAAGCCGAAGGCTTCATACCGTGTCACTTTTCACTATTACCTCTTACCTTTTACCTTGCGCAAGCCGCGTCGGTGTTGTTTTTTATATATCTGTCCTATTGTGGCATTATTATACCACAAACGATATGTAAAAGTCTAGTACACAGACGGGGTTTTCGCATAGAATATCAGAACGAATTTGCAGATTCTTTTGTGCAAAGTGAACAAATGTTCGATAATATTCATCAAAAATCACCATTTATCCCACATTTTCAGCATTTTTGTCTGATATTTTCAAGTTATGTATTTCGGGCACACCGAAACGACGTAAAAGCCTGTGCGGTTCACAC
>JAZSIM010000045.1:0-34364 GCA_045533835.1 Acutalibacteraceae bacterium | reverse complement strand
TCCCGAGGATTTTATGCGATGCAGAAATGAATTTCAGAAGCTTATGAAGCAGGGTGAGCTTTCAACTGCAGACAAGTGGCAATACGGCTGGATACACATGTATATGATGAATTTCTGCAGAGACGAGGCTGTCATGTGGTACGACAAAGCCGTCAATGACGACCCAAATGCTGACCCTCAGAATTACAACATAGCAAATATGCAGCGGATATGGATGTTTTTCCTTCTGAAAAAAGAGGATGAAATTATTTCGGAGCTTGAAGAAAAGATAAAAGCCGAGCCTGATAATCCGAGAGCCGCCGACTATCTTTTAATTGCACTTATCTGGGCAGAAAAATATGACGAGGCTTACGGACTTTTCAAGAAAGCTGTAAAAGAATTCCCTGACGACTGGCGGATATATATTCACGGCGGCGATATCTGCAAAAATCTGAAAAGGTATGATGAAGCCCTCAATTATTACGATAAGGCCGGTGAAATCGGCACATATTTCTGCGATGAAATGGACTGCAAGGCAGGACTGTATCAGGAATTGGGCGACTATCAGAAGGCCTATAACGAGTATATAAAAATGGCTGATATATACCGCCAAAGAGGCTATGACGTTGAAGCAGATATGATGGAAAAATATGCAAAGGAATGCGAAGATAAAATCAGCATATAATCATCTGTAAAAAAATCCGGGCAGGGCATAAAGCTCTGTCCGGATAATCTTATTTAATTTCATATTTCCATTCACCGGGATTGTCACCGGGATAGTAATAAAACTCACTTTTATTATCGTGGAGAAATATATCAAGCATATCCGCCATATCACGGGCAAGCTCAGCTTTTCTGAAATCCTCCAGCTTCATCCAGAAAACTTCACCCTCTTCGGATGACCTCAATTCACCCTCGAATTTATCTGTTTTATAGAATAAAACTATGTATCTGGTGTCTTCGGTATGAGGCCATTGCTTGATGCCGCAAAGCTGAGGACAGAAAACGGTAAGTCCCGTTTCTTCCTTTACTTCCCTTATTACGGCATCGGTAAACGATTCGTGTTTTTCGACGTGACCGCCGGGAAAAGTAAGCCCTTTCCAATTTTTATTCAGTCTGTCCTGAACAAGAACCTTATCCCCGTCATACACCATACACATATTGGTTAAGATTACTTTTTCTGCTTCAGCCATACCTATCCCCCGTAAAGCTTTTGTTTTATGCTGTATAAATTATCAGAGAACCTCGATGCTGTCTCCTTCGTAGACCTTACCGCCCTTTATGACACGGGCAAAGATACCCTCACGGGGCATTATGCACTGTCCCACAAGCTGTCTTATGGCACAGCCGTCGTGGCACTCTTTGCCTATCTGAGTAATTTCGAGAGTGCACTCACCAACTTTAAGAAGTGTTCCTACGGGAAGCGTATGTAAAATTATACCCTCGGTTGTGATATTCTCCGCAAAAACGCCGTGGCACAGACCGTCTGTGGGAAGTCCCTTTGATTTTTCAATGCTCTCCTTTGCAAGAAAGCTTACCTGACGGTGCCACTTGCCTGCGTGAGCATCTCCCTCAAAGCCGAAATCCTCAATAAGCACACCGGGATTGATTTTTGTTTTTGGCGTACCTTTTTTTTCACTGATATTTATCGATAATACACTGGCCATCTTTATCCTCCTATAAGATTCAAGCCTCTGAAATTCTCTCCGTCCTCAAAATGATGCGAGAGCGGCTTATTGTAAATTATTTCTTCAATTTTTTGTGACAGCAGCTCCTTATCTCCGATAAAGGGTCTGATATCGTAGGCTTTATCGTTTCCCAAACACGGCTTCAGTCTTCCGTCAGCAAGAAGACGGATTCTGTTGCATTTACTGCAGAATTTATGGCTCCGGGGACTTATAAAGCCAACTCTTCCCTGAAAATCATCTGCGGTATAATATTTTGCGACAGATGAGTCTTCACTCCTACAAGGTAAAAGATACGGGAATTTTCCGAGAAGTTCGTTTTCTGTAACAACAAGCTCTTCTTTTTCTCCCTGTCCGGAAAAGGGCATCAGCTCAATAAAACGCACATCAAGGGGCTTTTCCCTTGCAAGCCCTATAAGCCTCTCCGCTTCATTTTCATTCTTGCCTTTTATTAAAACGCTGTTTATTTTTACTGAAGAAAAGCCCGTGCGGAGTGCTTCATCAATGCCGTCAAGCACCTGATTCAGACTATCCGTTCCGGTAAGAGATTTATAAATCTCTTTATCAAGGGTATCAAGGCTTATATTAACACCGTCAACACCTGCTTCTTTAAGAGCATTAGCTTTATCTTTCAGAAGTATTCCGTTTGTTGTAACGTAAAGCTCTTTTATCTCAGGTATTTTCTTTATTTCACGGGCAATATCGCACAAGTCACCGCGAATCAGAGGTTCACCGCCTGTAAGCCTTACCTTAGTTATCCCTTTTTGGGCAAGCAGCTCTGTAATTGCAGTTATTTCGGAAAGGGTAAGCTCATTTTCAGCAGATGCCTTTTTGCCTCCGCAGTAGGAGCAGTTCAGATTACAGCGCTTTGTTACGGAAATACGAAGATAGTTTATATCTCTTCCCTGCTTATCCTTCATATTTATAATCGCTCTTTCCGCCTGTTTTTTCAATAAGCTTTATTTCCTTTATCACCATAGATCTGTCAACCGCCTTGCACATATCATATACTGTCAGAGCCGCAACGGAAACCGCCGTTAAGGCTTCCATTTCTATACCCGTTTTATAGGTGCACTTTGCCCGTGCCGTTATATAAAGCTCATCTTTACCGTTATCGGTAAAGTCAATTTCAATTTTATCGATAGGGATATTGTGGCAAAGGGGAATAAGCTCATGAGTCTTTTTCCCGCCCATAATCCCCGCAACTCTGGAAACTGCAAGAACGTCACCCTTTTTAAGAGAGATATCAAGTATACCCTTAAGAGTTTCTTCTTGCATTACAACAGTAGCCGAGGCTATTGCAGTCCTTTCGGTAGAGGCCTTTGCGCCGACATCCACCATAACGGCTTCTCCGTCTTTATTAAGATGTGTAAAACTCATAATCCGTAGCCTCCGAGAGCTTCTGCTCTTTTTCTGAATTCATCACTTCCGAGAATTTCAAAAAACAGCTTAACGTTTTCGCTGTCAAGTGCAGCTTCGCTTACTATAAAATCATATTCTTCGTCACATACGGGAATAAAATCAAGATCATACATCTTTGCAGCCGAATAAATACCGAGTCCCACGTCACCGTTGCCGTTTTTTATACCTGCTGCAACTGCTGTATGTGTAAACTCCTCGTTGTAATAGCCCTTGACGGAATCCATGTCAATTCCGTGCTTTTTCAGAAGATAGTCACAGAGAATTCTTGTACCTGAGCCGCCCTGACGGTTGATATAGGTACCCTTCAAAATATCAGAAAAATCCTTTATACCGAGAGGATTTCCCTTCTGTACCATAAGCCCCTGAATACGCTTAACGCCCTTTATAAGCCTTACTCCGCCATAAGGGAAATATCTCCTTATATAGCTTGCGTTATATTCACCCGTTTCACTGTCAAGAAGATGCACGGCCCCCAGATGTGCGGTACCGGATTTAAGAGCATTAACAGCCCCCATACTGCCCACATGGGTCGACGTAAGCGAGCATCTGTTTCCGGATTTTTTCATAATATCTGAAATTTCATCTATTATCGGATCGTGGCTTCCCGTTACAATAAGGGCATTTTCGATTGAATCTGAAGCTCTCAGAAGTTCAATTTCAACATCTTCCCCTGTATTGATTCCTTCAAGATTCTGAGGTACCCTTAAAATTCCGTCAGCCTTGGTAAAGCTTGTAATCACACCGGCCCCGCCGCTGACGGGCACGGCAACAAAGCCACCCCCGACCTTTCCTACGGTTACACGGACAAATTCTTCATATTTAAGAGATGAAACAACACGTCTTCCGAGCTTTGCCTTTATCTTTTTTACCGGCAATGCTTTCTTTTCATAGTATAAAGAAACAACATCCTTTACTATTTCATTCATTATTACTATTGCAGACACGGGGTATCCGGGAAGACCGATTACCGGGACATTTCCCGATGCACCGAGCACCGCAGGCTTTCCGGGCTTTACGGCAATACCGTGAACCAGCACCTGACCGGCTTCGGCAATAATATCTTTTGTATAATCATCCCTGCCTGCCGACGAGCCTGCAAGAATCAGCACACCGTCACACTCTGTGATTGCCGTACCGAGTGCACATTTAAGCAGCTCTTTTTTATCGGGAACAATGGGATAAACAATGCTGTCGGCTCCGAATTCCTTCAGCATTCCCGAAAATACAGTTGAATTGAATTCAAGAATCTCCCCTTTTCCGGGATTTTCATTAGGTGACACTATTTCATCACCTGTAGGAATAATACCGAAAACAGGTCTTTTTAACACCTCAGCTTCAATATTTCCGCCTGCAAGAAGTGCGCCTGCAAGTGTGGGTGTAATTTCCGTAAAGGAAGGGACAAGCATATCCCCCATACATATATCCTCACCTATCTGCCTTACGTTCATAAAGGGACGGGCTGCGGAATATATTTTTGCCGTACCGTCATTGGAGAAAATTACATCCTCCACCATAATAACAGCATCCCTGTCCTCAGGAAGAGGATCACCCGTATCAACAGGTGTAAACATTTCCGGAGCAAGAGTCACGGGGGTTCTTTCAGATGCATCTTTTGTATCCTCACTTTTTACGGCTATACCATCCATTGATGATGCATTGTAGTGGGGGGAACATATTTTTGCATAATGTGCCCTTGCGGTTATTCTGCCGAAGGCTTCTGCAGAAGGAATAAGCTCCGTCTTATAAGAAAAACCGTTAGCTTTCAAAAGAGCAAGAAATTTTTCACGGGCCTCGCCAAGCGGCATATTATCAAGATATCTGTGCTTCATTAAGCAAAAAAACCTCCGTTTCCTCTCCCGTAAATACACCTTCACGGTTTCTGTCTATAATTATGTATCCGTCACTTTCAGATAAAAGAGTCACAAGACCCGACTTTCCGAAAAGAGGATATATTTTTCCTTCTTTAATTTTTACGGCTACAATCTCTTCCCTGCCGTGATTCGAGGGGATATCTGAGCCGAGAATATATTTGGCACTCTTCGGCTTTTCAGTTTTTTCCGTAATCTGATTTATGTAGGGAATAACAACTCTCAGTGCAACAAAAAATGCAGCGGCAGGGTGTCCGGGCAATCCGAAAACTGCTTTTTCACCGCATTTTCCGAGTATTGTCGGCTTACCGGGCTTCATTGCAAGACCGTGAAACAAAAGGCTTCCCTTTTCGGAAATAATTTCTGCGGTCATATCTCTGGCACCCTTTGAAGAGCCTCCGGAAAGAAGCACCGTGTCACATTCCGACAATGCCGTTAAAAAAATACATTCAAGGTCTTCTTTTCTGTCCCTTACTATTCCGTAATTCTTAACTTCACAGCCGTTTTCCTTCATAAGCGTAGCTAAAAGCACGGAATTTACATCTCTTATCTGACCGATTGCAGGCTTTTCGCTGCAATCAACTATCTCGTCACCCGTGGAAATTATTCCTACCACAGGCTTTTTTTTACATTTTATTTCCGTAATACCGAGAGCACATAAAACACCAACGGCAGAAGAATTTACAACACGTCCCTTTTTCAGCACCGTGTCCCCCTCTTTTACATCGTCACCCTTTTTTGTGACGTTTTCAAAAGGAGAAACAGCTTTAAGGCAAAGACACATTCCGTCAAAGCTCTCGTCCGTGTATTCAACCATAAGACAGCTGTCAGCTCCGTCGGGTAACATTCCGCCCGTTGAAATCTTCATACATTCCCCGCGGGAAATTCCACCATCGGGTGACTGTCCCATAAGAATTTCGCCTTTAATATCCAGCATTGCGGGCATATTCTCACCTGCGCCAAAGGTATCGCGGGCAATAACGGCATAACCGTCAACCGTTGAACGGTCAAAAGGAGGAATGCTCTCAGCCGACACAACATCTACCGCAATAATTCTTCCGGATGCCTCATATACAGACACGGCTTCCGTTCCTACAGTATAAGAAAACTCATCCTTCAGTATTTCAATTGCCTTTTCTGCCGTTACAACGTTCAGCATTTCAGTATCTCCACATACTTACAAATTTTTTCCCGAAATCGGTTTTCGGATCAAGCAGAAGCTCTTCGGGAGTGCAGTCCTCTGCAATTCTTCCGTTCTGAAGCATAATTACCCTGTCTGAGAGCCTTTTTGCCTGCAAGGGTGAATGTGTTGCCGTAATAAGCGCACAGCCGTTCTGACGTGCATATTCCTTAACGGCATTTTCGACGATTTCCGTACCCTCGACATCAACAGCACCCGTCGGTTCATCAAGAAGGAGCGCATCACAATCCTTTACAAGGATTCTCGCAAGCGCAAGCCTTGCCCCCTCCCCTCCCGAAAGAGTGAGTGCATTTTTATTATAAAGCCCTGAAAGCCCCGTTTTTTTGAGAGCCTCCATAGCAATTTCTTCTTTTTCCTTCTTTTTTCCCGTCAGAGCGTACGTAACGTTATGAAGCACACTCATATCGAAAAGCACCGTTTTCTGGGGCATATAAAGCACACGTCCCGGTACATTCACTTTTCCGTTATAAGGAATAACTCCTGCAATAATTTTAAGAAGCGTGCTTTTTCCCGAGCCGTTGGCACCTGTAAGCGACAGCCTCTCACCTTTTTTTATTTCAAGGGAATCAATACAGAGAACAGTTCGTTCACCGTAGTTTTTATTTACATTTTTTAATTCAATCATTCGTCTTCTCTCCTTTCACAAGAAGTGAAGCAAGAACATTCACAACAAGGGAAATAAGAAGAAGCACCATACCGAGTGCCAATGCAAAGGAAAACTTTCCCTTATTGGTTTCAAGTAAAATTGCCGTTGTCATAACCCTTGTTTTCCATTGAATGTTACCACCCACAAGGCTTACGGCGCCTACTTCCGCAATACTTCTGCCGAAGGCCGTCAGTACCGTACCAAGAAGTGCTTTTCTGTTAGTAATGATAAAAAGAAGCAAGGATCTGCTTTTTGACAAACAAAGCCCCTTCGCGGTTTCCGAGAGATTTTTTCCCGAAACGGACACCACGGAGGAGGTAAGACATATAACAACGGGAGTAATGAGCATAACCTGTGCAATTACCATAGCTTCAACGGTAAAAAGAAGACCTAATGAGCCGAAAATACCGTACTTAGTAAAAAGCATATACACAATAAGTCCTGCCACTACGGGAGGAAGTCCCATCAAAGTACCCGCAGTTTTTTTCATAAGACGGCGTCCTCTGAAGCGTCCCGTTTCAATAATAACACCGAGCGGAAGTCCTATAATACAGGAAATCAGAGTGCTGAAAAAGGACATTCTGAGAGTGACACCTATTATATGGAAAAGCTCCTTATCCATAGAAAGGAGCATTTCCACAGCCTCAAAAATTTTTTCCACGGCTTATTCGGCAATTACGGTGAATAATGCCTGTCCGTATTCTGTTTCACCGTACTTTGCAATAAGAGCATCTGCTTCCTCTGAAAGGATCCATTCAATAAGAGCCTTTGCGCCTTCGGTGTTTACACCGTCAAGCTTTTCAGGATTGCATTCTATAACGGAATATGTATTCTTCATATCCTCGCCTTCACCGAGAATTATATCAAGTCCCTGAAGACTGTCCTTGTTTGAAAGGAAGGTTGCCTTATCGGTAAGACAGTATGCATTCTGCTCATTAGCCATTGAAAGACAGGCACCCATTCCCTGACCTGCAGAGATATACCACGTATCAACAGCTGCATCGGGCTTTTCCTCACCCCAGATTTTAAGCTCTGCCTTATGTGTACCCGATTCGTCACCGCGGGAAACGAACTTTGAGCCGGCAGCCTTGATTTTTGCAAAAGCGGCTGCCGCATTTTCGCAATCCTTTATACCTGCAGGGTCGTCCTTGGGTCCTACGATTACAAAGTAGTTGAACATAAAGGGAATTCTTTCCACACCGTAGCCCTCGTTCACAAATTCTTCCTCTGAAGCCTTTGAATGAACAAGAATAAGATCAGCGTTGCCGTCTTTTGCTTTCTGGATAGCGGCACCCGTACCGGCAGACTGAACCTCAACCTTATAGCCTGTTTTCTGCTCAAAAACAGGGAGTATTGCGGGAAGAAGACCCGAGTCATTTACGGACGTAGTGGTAGACATACGGATAACGGGGTTTTCGGGGGCAGGTACAGTTGTTTCTTCGGGAGCAGCAGTGGTTTCTTCAACAGTACCGCCGCAGGCCGCAAGAGAGAAAACAACGACAATTGCCATTAAGATTACAAGAAGCTTTTTCATTTTTATTTCTCCTTTTCAAACACGGAAGGCACAAAGGTTTCCCTTACGCACCCTTAGACCGATGTAAGATATTTCGGTCACGGTTTCATACTCCGTGCAAGACTGTTTAGGAATATGAACTCGGAAAATGTAATGATTCACTTCAATTTTTATTATACAGCTTTTTTACAGAAAAGCAATAAACAATTTATTTATAAATCGGGTATTGCTAAAAAAGAAATAAACGTGTATTATATATGTGTACCGGTATGTGATGAAGGATGTGATATTTTGATTTTTTCCGTACTGACAGTCAGCGACCGCTGCTCAAAAGGCGAAGCCGAGGACAAAAGCGGACCTCTTCTGAAGGAGCTGCTCTCCGGAAGCGGCGAGGTTAAGGAATACAGAATTGTTCCCGACGAAAATGAAAAAATTTCCGAGGCTCTTATTTTTCTTTGCGATGAAATAAAAAGCGACGTGGTTTTTACCACAGGCGGCACGGGATTTGCCCCCAGAGATATAACACCTGAAGCCACAAGGGCTGTAATTGAAAAAGAAACACCCGGAATATCCGAGGCTATCAGATACGAAAGCCTTAAAATCACTCCCAAGGCAATGCTCTCCCGGGCTGTATCGGGAATAAGAGGCAGAACGCTTATCATAAATCTCCCCGGCTCCCCGAAGGCTGTCAGGGAATCCCTTTCGGTTGTACTTCCCGTGCTTCCCCATGCAATTGAAACACTTTCGGGCAACACACAGTCCTGCGGAGGAAGCTACAAATGACAAAGGAGCAGACACAAGGCTTTTCTCTGAAAGCATTTACCTGCGGCATTATAGGTGCAGGTGCCCTCGGATGTAATATTGCAGTGCATCTGGCAGGTGCCGGTGTCGGAAGGCTGATTATCTGCGACTACGATAAGGTAAGCGCAGCAAACCTCAACAGACAGTTCCTTTACACTACCGGAGATATCGGAAAAAGCAAGGTTTTATCTGCAAAAAAGAAGCTGTCGGAGTACTCTCCCGATACAGAAATCTCTGCAATTGAAGCAAAAATTACCGATGAGCTTATCCCGGATGAATTAAAAAGCTGTGATATGATTTTTCTTGCAGTTGACAACAAAAAGGCAAGAAAAGCTGCAGCCTTATTCTGCGAGGAAAACGCTATTCCTTTAATGACGGGCGGCATCGACGGCTTTTACGGAAAAGCATATTTATATATTCCCGGTATTACACCTACCCCCGAAAAAGCAGGCATGCTTGACGGAAAAAAGGCAAAAACCAATATTTCCGCAACAGCGGGGATAATAGGCTCCCTTCAGGCTGCTGTCGGCATACAGTATCTTCTGACAAGGGATACTTCCCTCGGCGGTAAGCTGACGGTTTTTGATAAGGACAATTTTGATACTCTTAAGATACGATAAAAATACGAGAAAAGAGGAAAAACGATGACAAAGCTTAAAGCGTACATGGGACACGTGCTTTTTGTTGACCTTACAAAAAAAGAGGTCAGCGAATTCCCCTGGACAGACGAAGACAGACTGAGAACCCTCGGCGGTAAAATTATGGCCGCTGATATTCTTCTCAATCACATCCGCCCCGGAATGAAGGCATTTGACGAGGACAACTGGATTGTTGTAACAACAGGTCCTCTTACCCGCTGTGATTCTCCCTCTTCAACAAGATTCAACATTTCAACAGTTTCACCGCTTACAGGCATTCTGACCTCCTCAAACTGCGGAGGCTCCTTCGGAAGACGTCTGAAAAAAGCGGGCTGGGATGCGATGATTATAACGGGCAGAGCCGATACCCTTACCTGGATTGAAATAGAAAATGAAAAGGTTACCTTCCATGATGTTCCGGAGCGTGCCGGTCAGCTGACGGGTGAAGCACAGAAGGGACTTCCCTCCTCCACGGGTAAGCTTGTAATCGGGCCCGCGGGTGAAAACAAGGTTCTCTATTCCTGTGTATTCTCAGGTGAAAGAACTGCAGGCAGAGGCGGTATCGGAGCTGTTTTCGGCGACAAAAATATAAAGATTATTACCGCAAAGGGTAACAAGGAGCCTGAGATTCACGATCCCGAAAAGCTCAAAAAAATCAACGAGCAGTGGAGAAAAACTCTCCTGAAGCATCCCATCACGGGTGCACAGCTTTCAAAGCTCGGCACGGCAGGACTTGTAGCACCTATGCAGGCTCACAGAATTCTTGCAACAAAGAATTTCGGGGACGGAAGATTCG
Organism: Acutalibacteraceae bacterium; assembly: GCA_045533835.1. GTDB lineage: Bacteria > Bacillota > Clostridia > Oscillospirales > Acutalibacteraceae > RUG806. Next base: position 23,815 of record JAZSIM010000045.1, on the reverse strand, counting down.
AAAACTTTGAAAAGGTATCGGGCGAAGAGCTTGCAGAAAAGCATCTTATCAAAAACGGCGGCTGCTTCTCCTGTCCTATGAAATGCGAAAGACGTGTTCGTTACGAAGGCAAAAACATAAAAGGACCCGAGCTTGAAACCTTAGGTCTTTTAGGTCCTAACCTTCTTAATGACGATATCGAAAAAATCATAAAGTGGAATTACGAGCTTGATGAGCTCGGAATTGATACAATTTCCGCAGCAGGCTCGGTTGCATTTGCTATGGAATTGCAGGAAAAGGGCTTATGGGATTCGGGGCTTCACTTCGGTGAAACAGATAACTTAAGTGAGGTTTTCCATGATATAGCATACCGCAGAGGTATCGGTGCAGAGCTGGCTGAAGGCACAAGACGTATGAGCGAAAAGTTCGGCGGTAAGGAATTTGCAATCCACGCAAAGGGTATGGAGCTTGCAGCTTACGAGCCCAGAGGTGCTGTAGGACACGGTCTCGGTTACGCAACGTCAAACCGCGGCGGATGTCACCTTAATGCAGGTTACCTTGTTGTTCTTGAGGGCTTAGGACTTAATATTGATGCTTATACCCCCAAGGGCAAGGCAGGTCTTGCAGTAACCTTCCAGAACGTTATGGAAGCAGCGTCCGCAGCCGGCTTCTGTGTTTTCACATCCTATGCAATTCTCCCCCATTTCCTTGTAGGAAAGCCCACATCCCTTCTTACAAGATTTGTTCAGACAGTTTTCAAATACTCAACTCCCGTAATTTATCTTGTTTCAAAGAATCCCAAGATGCTTAAAGCAAACATTTCTCTTGTCCAGTATCCCAGAGTTATGAATGCTGCTGCAGGCACAAAATTCACGGCAGGCGACTTCATCGCATTCGGCAATTTCGGCTATAATACGGAGCGTCTTGCAAATATCATCCTCGGTCTTCCCGTCGGTGAAGAAACAGATACTCTTCCCAAGCGCCTTACGGATGAGGAGCAGATTCCGGGCGATAAGCGCACAAAGGTTCCTCTTCATAAGATGAAAAATGTTTATTACGCAATGCGCGGATGGAAGGACGGCGCACCCACAATGAAGACCCTCAAAAAGGTCGGAGTCCGTATTCCCGATTGCATAAAGGAGGTTTATCCTTATGGTAAAGGTTAAAATTTTCGGCGTTCTTCGTTCCACCACAGGGCTTTCCGAGCATAATACATGCGCAAAAACCGTGAACGGAATTTTCGAGGAAATCTCCGAAATTATGGAAAAAAGATATTATGAGGATCTTAAAAAGCAGGCAGAGGATACCTCAAAATACAAAAAGCCCAGAAATGCTGCCCTTGAACCTCATAAGGAACTTAAATTCAAGGATGCAATCGTCTACGTTGACGGCGAAAGATGCATGCGAAAGGGAATGAAGCTTCCCGAAAACGGTGAAGTATGGCTTCTCTCCCCTGCTGCAGGCGGTTAATACATAACAAAAATCAAATAAAGGAAAAGTCCGCAGTCATAATGATTGCGGACTTCTTTTTTGTTATAAAGCAAATACAACAGCCGCCGGAAAAATCCGACGGCCGTTGCATTTATTTGCAGTTTAGTTGAGGATTTCAAGACCTACTGCAGCGCGGAGAATAAGACGTGCGTCAACAGAATTAACAACACCGTTCTTATCAACGTCAGCTGCTGCCATTGCTGCTTCGGAAAGCTTATCAAGCCCAACCGCTGCGCGAAGCGCAAGTCTTGCGTCCGAAGCCTCAATCTTATTATTGAAGTCAGGGTCACCGTAAATAACAGCAGGAATTTCCCTGATTTCCTTTACTTCCTTACAATGTCTGCAGATGCAGGATTCTTCACCCTTGACTCCTACCGAGGCAGGCTTTGTTACAATCCACTCATATTCGTGAGCAGTACAGATAAGAGCAGGAATTTCTCTGGTTTCCTTAACATCCTTACAGATACTGCAGGTATAGGATTCTTCACCTGCAACACCGTAATCAGCAGGCTTTGTTACAACCCATTCATAGTTGTGAGCAGTACAGGTATTTACTGAAACAATTACACTCGTAAGCTCAGAGCCGTCAGCCATAGTAGCCTTTACGTAGTAGAAATACATTCTGCCTGTTGTAGCGGAAGCATGTGTATATGTTGTACCATTGGTTGCAAATACTCGTTCAAACTTACCGTCAAGACTTGCTGCACGGTAAACGGCATATTCTGTTGCACCGTCAATCGCATTCCAGAGAAGACGGGGCTTACCCTCTGCATTTGCAGTTACGGTAACAGCAATTGTATCAAGTGTAAGTACCCTTGATTTCTGGATTGACTCATAAGCCTTTCCGGAAACAACCTTACGTGTGCCTATGCAGAATACCTTTCCTTCAGAATCGCTGAGAGCAATTGAATATGTAAGATCTGTTGTTTCAGCGATTTCCGTCCATTCTGATCCGTCTGTTGAGGAGTAAATTACATAGGTTACACCGGGAGCCTTTGCAGCTGTCCATTCAAATACTGCCTCATCGTCCTGCTTTGTAAGAGTTACGTTTGCAGGAAGGTCAGGTCTTATTTCGAAGTATACGGTTTTTGTTTTTGCTGCATTACCGCGCCATGTAAGAAGGTTCTGATACTTACCGTACTTCATTGCAGTAAGAGTAACCTTAGCAGTACCGACATTTATGTTATCGGAATAATTTGTGTAATAGTCGTAATGTGATACCTGACCGAGCTTTGTAAGCACTCTGCCGTCAGGAGCAACTGCAGTTGTGGAGGGGGTTCTTGCGGCGCCTGTATAGGTAGTTACGTCGTAACTGAGGGTTACATTAACGTCAGGCATTTCAATTCTTAAATAACCGCAGATTGAACATACGTTGGAGCCGTCCTCCTGCTCAACATACTCATGACCGGCAGCATCGTCATAATCAATACGCTTTGCTGCAGCCGTTTCAGGTGTGTATATACAGTAACCGTCAATAATACAGGTTGAGGGAACTTCCTCTGTAGTAAGCTTTTCACGGCGTCCGGTTTCTTCGTTATAATAAGCAACGTCCTTCATATCACGGATCATCCAGCCCTTGTACTTGATACCGTCAACAAGCCAGAATTCATCGCCGTCCTCTTCTGTCATTGCACCTGTGTAAGGCTTCTGACCGAGGTTGACGCCGTACTCGCCGAAGTCATAATAAAGGCCGTCAATTTCTCTTATGCCTATATATCTTTCACCGTCTGCATAGTAAGCGAAGCCGCCGCCTTCAACAATCCAGCCTTCCTTTTCACCGTAGTGAAGAGTAAACTGATCCTCAAAGCTCTTATAAGTAGAGGCGAAATGGCCACCGTTCTCCTGAACACCGTCTTCACGGATATTCTGGAAGGGATACAAGCCGAACTTCTCCTGATTCTCAGGCTTACTTGAGAAGGAATGAAGTGCATTAGCACGAAGATATACGTCGTAATCGATGCGTCCCTTATTGGTAATAACAAGAGATTTACCTGATGTCCATGCAGCGTCATCCTTGGGAGTCAGCTTTACACCGGTAAGGATACACAAAGGATTGGCAACTGCGATATCAATGGGCTTTTCCTGTCTGTGCCACTTAAGAACAAGCTTTAAGCAGTTTTCTTCCGCATCAAATTCCTTATCCTTAAGATAGAAATATTCATTGTTTACCGTAATATTCGTAACATCAACGTCAACACTCTTATCAAAATAGATAACGGGAGTAACCTCTGTAAGAACGCTGATACGTTCAGCAAGCTGAAGCAGGAAGTTCCATGCGGAATTGTTTCCTTCAACGTCAGCACCGGGAAGCATATAAGTAAGCTCCTCAAGAATTGCGGGAAGCTCAAGATAACTCATATCCATTGCAAAGGTATAAGAAGCTTCCATAGGCTGCTCCTTGTCTACAGCCCAATAGGAATTAGGACCTTCCTTAGTTGAGTTGGTTATCTGGCGGATCCAAGCCAGCTGATGCTCGCCGCCGTCGGCATTGTCAAATTCAAAGCTTGCCTCGTCCTTGGTATACATAGCAAGATTAATTGTTCCCGTAATTGCAGGATCATTGGCAAGAGCTGCCGTTACGGTAATCAATCTGAGACCTGATTCCTCGTTACCGATAAATGCAAATCCGTCAATTGTTCCGTAAGCTGCATCAGCAACGCTGAGAACAACATCATCTTCAATAAATGCAACTGCCTTGCCTTCGTAAGCAACTCTTACGGGTAAGGTTACGGGTTCTCCGTAGATAGCATTCATCTTGGCTTTTTCAAAGTAAACGTTATCGGGATCAACAACACTGATATTCTTATAGCCGACTACAACACCGTCAAGCTCAAGACGAATCTGAGCGGTGCCCTTTGCCTTTGCCGTAAACACACCGTCTTCGGTGATTGTACCGACTTCAATTTCTTCATCATTATCGTAAACAGACCACTTTACACCTTCGGGCATTTCAACCTGATTGCCTGTTGCACCGACAGCGGTTGCTGTAAAGGTATCTGTTGCGCCTACCGTAAAGTAAGCGTACTTGCTTTCAATAACGGCACGGTCAAATACCGTGGAGTCGGGAGCTGTGGAAACCATATAAAGAGAGGTGGAAACTGAACGGGAAATACCGTCAGAGGGCTTGCTGACAACGGTGAGAGCATCCTCGCCGGGCTGCTTTGCAACGTATGTGCTGGAGCCGCCGCCGTCAAGGTTACCTGCAACAACACAGCCTGCCTCATACATAATCTGAGCAATTTCTCTCATATTACCGCCGCCGGAAAGATCACCCTGACGACCGTCGAGAACCATAAATACAACCTTACCGGTAGCTGTGATACCGATTGCTGTACGGCTTGCACGGTCACCGCCTTCACCGGCAACAATCTCACCATCTCTGATAAGACCGCCAAAGGTAGCAATAGCTTCCTTGACACATCCGGGACGCTCAGCCTGGAGAGCCATAAACTCCTCCATGGTGCCGATCATTGCGGTTCCGTCATCGAGAATACCGAAGAATCCGTCAGAATCGATAGGATGATATGTTACTCCGTTCATAACAAGAATACCGCTGGGCTCACCGGTAAACATATTGTAGCCGGCACCGTTGATACTTGCTATAACATTAAAGTTTTCTATATAATTTTCACTTTCGGGATTGCCGTACTTATTCTGCGCGGCATTTGCCTGGTCAATAACTCTCTGCATTTCCCAGCCGGCTGCAGGATCGTTATTGTTGTAGTTTGCATAAACGCTGACATCACCCTTAGTGATATCACCTGTTGCCGTATAGAATACCATAGTCTTGCCGTCGGGGGTATTTGCATAATTGATTTTCTGCACAATACCGGGAGCAAGAGTGGTTGTTTCTGTCTGGAAAACTGTGTAATGCTTGTTTTCCTTTATCTCCGTAAAGTCACCGCCGAGCTTGCACACATAATCTGCAAACACGTAACAGCAGGCCTTTCTGAGCTGGGTAAGATTTGTTGTTTTAAAGGGACGTGTGCCCTCAAGCGTCATAACAACACCGTTAGCAACAACCTCATTGTAAACAGCTTCTCTTACGTCCGCTCTGAGGCTTACGCCGTCAAGGCGGTTATCAAGGAAGAATTTTGCTCTCTGCTTGCTTGTGAGCTCGGGAGTCATATACTCAGAGAATATTTTTGTAAGAGTACCGTTTTCATATTCGGTATTAAGCAGAGTCTGCATAATATAGAAGGCATCAAGGTCGCCTTCAATATCAGTCTTACTGAAGGTTCCTTCAAAAGTTTCCTCTTCATAACCTTCTTTGTCCACAAATTCTCCTTCATACCTGAGGAAGTACTTTTCATTGATTTCGGCAACAATGTCTTCAAGCGCAGCGGATTCATAGCCAAACAGGTCAGTAAGGCTCATAAGGTCAACCGTATCGCCTGCCCAACCTGAAACGTCAGCATGATCCTCGCTGGTTTTGTTGGTGTAGGTAATATCCATTGAACCGAATACGTGTCCGATATCGGCAAAATCTCCGTTGGGAAGATTAAACTCATGGATGTTCTTAAGACCTGTAACCTTCATCAGCTCTTCGCCCTCTGCGAGAGCCTCGTTATGCTCGGTTTCATACTTCTTTACGTATGAAGCAAACTCAGCATTCTCATATTTTGCCATAATATTCCATGATCCGGAGTTATAACGGTCAACACCGGTACGGATATACTTGATAACAAGCATAGCGGGATCCTCGCCGGGATCAACCTTTTTTACGTAAGTATCGGCTATGCCTTCAAGAATAGCAAGATTCTCAATAAATTCATCGAAATTGGTTATTTCGGCTTCACCGAGTGCGGGAAGAGGAACCTGAGTATTATAATCACATCTTGTACAGGTTTCATAGGCCTCCCAGCCGGGGGTTGTATATGTAGGCTTTTTGCCCTCATGATTTACAATATCATGACCGAGAGCAGGCTCAGTTATAGTATCAAAAAACAAACAATGGATACAAGTAACTTCTCTTTCGCCATCCTTTTCACATTCGGGAAGAACTGTCACATAACCTTCATCCCATTCGTGACGACCTGCAGCGCAATCATAATCATCTGCAGCAAGAGCCTGGACGGGCATTACGGATAATACCATCATCGCAGTCAGAAGAAAGGCAAGTGACTTCTTCAATAAGTTTGAAAACATTTTTTCTACCTCCAAAGATTATTATATATCAACATTTATATGCTCAGCATAAAAATGATTATTTTCCGAACAAGCATCAGAATATAAACAGTCAACTTTATATTATCATAAAAGAGAAGAGTTGTCTATACTCTGTAGTATATTTTTTTATTTTCCGAGCCCTTACCGGCGCTTTTTTATATTCAGTTTGTATTCCGTTTACAATCAGTTTATAAAAACCGATGTAAATGAATTTTTCCGTTACTTGTGACAAAATATTTTTCTTTTTTCATCAAAATGACTCTGTTTTTCTTAAAAATTTATAATACTGCTTGAAAAACATCAAAATTCTGTTATAATATTTTTTTGTAATAATATCAGTATTTAGATTACATAAAAAATTTTATGATACCGTGGCGCTGAATTTCTTGTTTGTATGCGCCGAAACAAAGGTTAATTTATGACATCACAGGAAACATTAGAAAGAATACAGGCAACAGAAATTGATATTATGCAGGAAATTGATTCCATCTGCCGTAAGCATGAGCTTACTTACTTTGCAATCGGCGGTTCTGTCCTCGGTGCGGTACGCCATCAGGGCTTTATTCCGTGGGATGATGATATTGATATCGGAATGCCCCGCAAGGATTATGAAGCATTTTTGCGCTATGCATCAGAGGAATTACCGCAAGGATATTTTCTGCAGACATTCTTCACGGAAAGCAGATCGCCGTTTTACTTTGCTAAGGTAAGAAAGAACAACACTAAGTTTGTTGAATATTACCTCAAAGATCTTGATATCCATCACGGTTTGTTTGTTGATATATTCCCGTTTGATAACGTTCCTGATAACCCCGCTGTCAGAAGGCTTCATTTCCGTCTTTGCAGAACAGTAAACCAACTGTATCTGAGCAAATCCCTTACTACAGTCTGCAGCTCACGCTTTGAAAGAAAGGATAACTACAAGGGGCTTATCAGAAAGATATTACATATTTTTCTGATGCCCGTACCGAAGTCCCTGCTGTTTTATCTGCTGGACAGCTGTGTTCAGATGTTCAACAACAGGGATTGCAAGGAGATTTCTCATATTGTACGCAAGCGTCTTCGTATAAAGCTATCGGACCTTTACCCGATTATAACCCTTCCGTTCGGGGAAATGCAGATGCCGGTTCCGAACAATTACGATGCTTATCTTACCGCCCAATACGGCGATTATATGAATCCCCCATCTGACGGCAAGCGCTACGAGCATCTGCCGTACTGTATTGAATTTGATTCTCAGGAGGAATTATAATGACCATCGGATATACAGCCGGTGTTTTCGATTTGTTCCATATCGGACATCTTAATCTGCTGAAAAACGCAAAAGGCATGTGTGACAAGCTGATAGTCGGAGTCAGCACCGATGAGCTTGTAAAATACAAGGGAAAAACACCCGTTATCCCCTTCCCTGACCGCATTGAAATTATCCGCAGCATAAAATACGTTGATGCAGCCGTTGCGCAGGAAAATATGGATAAGCTTGAAATGTGCAAAAGACTTAAGGCTGACGTTATGTTTGTCGGTGACGATTGGTATAACAGCGAAAAATGGCAGGAGTATGAGCGCCAGTTTGAGGAAGCCGGCATCAGAATTGTCTATTTCCCCTATACAAAGAATATTTCATCCACACAGATTTCAAAAGCTCTCAGGCATCTGAGAAACGGAGATTGATATGCAGACCAATCCGAATTTTTGCATGAACTCATATCTGATGTATCGTGCAATAGTTGATGAAAACTGCCGTTTTTCCGATTCACTTGAGCCATGGTTTTATCACAATGATTCCCCGCGCAGGCCGATTCACTCCTCGGACGAGCTTGAAGAGCATCTGAGAAGCGAAATCGGCAGCATCTTACAAAAAGGTCCTGCAGCCCTGATGCTCAGCAGCGGAATGGATTCGGCAATTCTTGCAGCATTTCTTCCCGAAGGAACTCAGACGTATACACTTCACTGCAAGGCTGACTCTTCCGTTGACGAAACAGCGGCAGCAAAGCATTATGCTGAAATCAACAGACTTCGTCACACGGTAATTGACGTTACCTGGAGTGATTATGAGCAGTATTCACTGCCTTTGATGAAGCAGAAGGGCTGTCCCATACACTCACTTGAGGTTCAGGTGTATAAAGCTGCCCTGCAGGCAAAAAAGGACGGCATCAGAACACTGATTTTCGGTGAAACGGCAGATATAATTTACGGCGGGCACAGCAAGCTGCTGTCAAAAGATTGGACTCCGGAGCAGTTTACTGAACGCTTCTCTTTTGTTGACGTAACAAAGGTGTTGCACCATCCCGAGGTTATAAAAGCTCCTATTCTGCCCCACGTTCAGCCTGACGGAAAGGTGGATGTATTCGGATTTCTGAACGCCTTTGAATACGACGTATCTCTCGGCTTTTACAATAATGCCTGCCGTCTTGCAGATATAAGCTTCTTTTCACCGTACGCAAGCAGTATCCTCGGAATACCGCTTGACCTGGAAAGAATAAGAAGCGGCGATAACAAATATATTATCAGAGAGCTTTTCGGAAAGATATATCCGGATATATCCGCTCCCGATAAAACTCCGTTGCCTCGTCCGATGACCGAATGGCTCAGCAGCTGGACGGGACCTCTTCACAAAGAAATTATTCCGGATTATATTCCGGAAATGACCGGCGACCAGAAATGGTACATATATGCATTAAACCGATTCCTTACCGAAATAGTTGGAGATTAATATCAATGAATTATCTGAAACTTGGTCCTGTACGTATTCCGTACAAGGTAATTACAGACGGAGAAACAAAGATATTTCAGATTATGGGACTGAAAATTCCTTTTTCAACCATCATCCGCGACAACCGTAAGTATTACCGTATGTGCGGACTTACCTTCCGCATTCCGTTTCTCGATAAATATCTTGACAAATACTTTATCAATCAGGCAAAGCTTAACTATATGATGGATTCGCAGCTTACCGATGAAAAAATCCGTCAGATTGCAGTATCAATTTTCGAGGAAAAGCTCGGTTATCCACCCGATCTTGATAATCCGAAAAGCTTCAATGAAAAAATATTCTGGATGAAGCTTAATTACAAAAACCCGTTGGTAACTGTCTGCTGCGACAAATTTGCTGTCAAGGACTACGTAACAGAAAAATTAGGCGAGGGCTACGTTGTACCGACCATTGCAAGCTGGGAGAGCCCCGATGACGTGGATTTCAGAATACTCCCCGAAAAATTCGTTATGAAGGTCAACTGGTCCAGCGGCTACAACATAATAGTCAAAAATAAATTTGATCTGAACCAAAAAGAGGCTATTGAAAAAATACGCTTCTGGATGGAGCCTCAGCAAAACAGTTATTTTCAGGCATTCAACTGGGGCTACAAGAATATGAAGCCGGTTGTCTATGCTGAACAATATATGGAGCAGCTTGACGGACAGCTTTATGACTACAAGTTCTATTGCTGTAACGGAGAAGTCAAATTCCTGTTTATAGCAACAGACCGGCATAAAAACGGAAAGCTTACATATACATTTTTTGATCCTGATTTCAACCGTCTGCCCTTTACCTACGGCGGCAGAAAAAATGCGGATGACCTGCAGAAGCCTGCAATGTTTGACGAGATGATACGCTGTGCGCAGATTTTATCACAGCCCTTCCCCTTTGTCAGAGTAGACTTTTATGAAACAGGAAACAGAATTTTTGTCGGAGAAATGACATTTTATTCAGGCGGCGGCATTCTGCCGTTCAGTCCCCCGGAATGGGATTATAAATTAGGAGAATACATTAAATTACCCGATATGTGATTATCGGCAGATAGGGAGAAGAAAATATGGCTTCAAATTATAAGGGCTTAAAAGATGTCAAAAAAGAGCACTACGATTTAGGTGTTCTTCTGACAGAAGAAAAGAAGATAGAGATTCTCGGCGAAGCATTCAGCAGACGAGTCGGATATGAAATGAATCTTGAAAATCCGCAGACCTTCAATGAAAAAATCATGTGGACAAAGCTTTATTATCAGAATCCGCTGATTACAATCTGCAGTGATAAGTATGCAGTTAAGGATTATGTCAAAGATACAATCGGTGAAGGCTATTACGTGCCTACCATTGCCAGCTGGGATAATCCTGATGATATTGATTTCGACAGCCTTCCCGACAGCTTTGTGCTTAAGGTTAACTGGTCCAGCGGATATAACATAATTGTCAAAGACAAATCTCAGCTCAATTTTGACAGAACCCGTGCTACGTTAAAAAGATGGATGAAGCCGGACCGTAACTCATACTATCAGTATTTCAACTGGGGCTTCAAGCATGCAAAGCCTGTTGTTTACGCTGAAGAATATCTTGAGCAGATTGACGGTCAGGTATATGACTATAAGTTCTTTACCTTTAACGGTGAGGTAAAGGCATTGTTTATAGCAACCGACCGCAGCTCAAACAGCGTAACCTTTGATTTCTTCGACCGTGATTTTAATTATCTGCCCTTTACCTACGGTAATACCCGTCATGCCAATCCCCTTCCTCCCAAGCCCCGCAATTATGACAAAATGGTAGAGCTTGCCGAAAAGCTTGCAAAGCCCTTCCCCTTTGTCCGTGTTGATTTCTATGAGGTCGGCGATAAAATTTATCTCGGAGAAATGACCTTCTACTCAGGCGGCGGTCTTCTTCCCTTTGATCCCGTAGAATGGGATTATAAGTTCGGCGAATGGTTCACTCTCCCCGAAAAAATGATAACCGACCAGCCGGTCCCCTTTGAATCAATACGAATAGCAGCAGCAAAAGCAAAAAGAAAAACTCAGGCTTCCCTCAGAAATTTCCGCAGAAAGTTCGTAAGACACGATGAAGTGGATAAAAAGCATTATATCACCGCACTTAACATTCTCAGGTTCCCCGTTTATTTCAAGAACCACAACGGCTATCGTTACACCGGCATAAGCGGTGTTCAGTTCCGCGGCAAAAAGCTGGAAGGAGCCCCCAGAAAGGATGCATTGATCCCGGCCCCCAAGTTTGACGTTCTTTCTCCCAGAATGGCCTATATGATGGAGGAAAAAATCACTCCGGATATGCAGAAGCATTACTGTGAGCAAAAGGCATATAAGCAGCTGCATTATTTCCCCAATCTTGACAATCCTCAGAGCTTCAACGAAAAGCTTCTGTGGCTCGCCCTTCACTATAAGCACCCCGATCACAGAATTGCATCAGATAAGGCACTTGCAAAGGATTGGATCGGCAAACGTGTCGGCTACGAATATACCGTTCCGTTAATAGGTGCATATGATAACGTTAACGATATTGATTTTTCAGCTCTTCCCGAGCGCTTTGTAATCAAGGCAAATGAAGGATGGGGAGCCAACGAGGTTATCATTGTCAAGGATAAGAGAAAGATTAACATCGATCAGCTTAAGGCTGTAATCTCAAGCTGGCTTTATCCCTGGTCCTCATACTATTACAACAATATGTGCATTACAGATGAGAAGCCTGAAAAACCCCTTATTGTAATCGAGGAATTTCTTGAGCTCGGCGATCATAAATATCTTGATGACTACAAATTCTACTGCTGTAACGGCGAAGTAAAATTCTCAATGATCGTAAAAGAACGAGGCTCCAAAAATCAGACCCGTACCTTTGTCGACAGAGATTGGAACGTTCTTCCCGTGCGCCGTGCAGGTAAATTCACCTCCACTGCACCCGAGCAGCCCGAAAATCTTGAAAAGATGTACGAAATGGCAGAAATCCTTTGCAAGGACTTCCCCTTTGTCCGCATAGATTTCTACAACCAGGACGGTCAGATTTATGTCGGCGAAATGACCTTCACTCCCGGTCTGTTCCTCAGATTTGAACCTCAGGTATGGGATTTCAAGCTCGGAGAAATGTTAGACATAGAATACCTCAGGGAGCAGTTAAAATAAGCCTTTATACATAACTATATATAAGGTATAATATAAAACAGCACAGGACTCAATCATAGGAAGTCCTGTGCTGTTTTTTATAGTCAGATAAGAAAAAAATACAACACCCTGCTCCCGTAAATCAGGGGCAGGGTGATAAATTGCAATATCAGCCGTTATAAGCTTCATATGCAGCAAGAACCTCTTTAGTCAGGCCGAATTTCATCATTTCACCGTTATGAATCCATAACAGCTTATCACACAAATCAAGAAGCGTTTTACTGTCATGAGAAACAATAATAACCGTTCTGTCTTTCTGGCTTATAAGCTCCTTCATTTTCGCATAACTTTTTTTACGGAAACGGGCATCACCAACACTTAAAACCTCATCAATAAGAATAATATCCGTTTCAAGGATTGCCGTGATCGCAAAGGATAATTTAGAATACATACCGCTCGAATACGTTCTTACGGGCTTGTCTATAAAATCACCAAGCTCGGAAAACTCAATAATTTCATCCGTACGGTTTTTTATTTCAGCCTCTGTGAAGCCCAGAAGCAGACCTGACAGGAGAATATTCTCTCTTCCGGTAAGCTCCTTAATAAAGCCGACACCGATAGCAAGCAGCGCGACAGAGTTATTATGTAACTCAACACTTCCCTCATCGGGAGTAAAAATTCCGGCGATAGCCTTAAGAAGCGTGCTTTTACCGCTGCCGTTTTTGCCGACAATTCCGAGAATTTCACCCTTTCGGAGCTTAAAGCTCACTCCTTTAAGAGCCTTGAACAGCTCTTTCTCGGAACGCTTTCTTCTCAGAAGATTTTTCTTGATTGAGTAGGATTTCAGCCCTTTATAGCAAACGCTGAGATTCTCAACCTCAATTGCATATTCACTCATATTCATTTCCCCGTTACTTATATTGCCTTGACATAGCTGTTTTCTTCTTTGTATATTTTACGGATTCCGAGAATCACAAGTACAACGCTGACTGCAAACCATATAAGCAGCAATTTCCAATCCGGTGTCTTGCCGTATATAAGACTCTGACGCATGGATGTAATAAGAAATGCAACAGGATTGATCTTATTGAGCAGGCCGCCGACTTGCGGAATACGTGTTTCAATGTTGTAGAATATTCCGGTGGCATAAAAAACAAAACGCATAGCCACATTCAGAACATTACTGAGGTCCTCAACATAAACACCGTAGTGCATCACAAAGCAGGAGCAGCCGAAGGTAAACAAAACCAGAATCAAAAGAACCGGAACAAAGAACAGAACATTCCAGGTCAATTGCACACGGAAGACCAGCATCAGAAGCAAAACTACTCCGAAGGATATCATCATCTTAAAGCCGTTTACCCATATTTTTGAAAGGATAAGAATAAATTTCGGAAAATAAACTCTCGAAACGATTGCCTTGTTCAGCTTTATGGTTTTTACACTCGCAAGCATGGTTTTATTCACAAAATCCCACATTGAAAGACCGATAAAAATAAATGCAGGAAAATACTGCTCCTTTGCGTTAAATACAAAGCCGAAAATAAATGTATATATAAGCATAAAGCACAACGGATCCAGAATCCACCAAAGCCAATTCAGATACGAATTGGCAACCTCAGCCTTAAGCTTTGATTTTGCCGATACAACAGAATATCTGAAGTATTTTTTCAGATCGTTAAAAGCTCTGTTTAGCATTTATGCCTCTCCTTTCAATATTTTCCGTTATCAGCATATTTTAACATATTAATGCTTACATTGCAACCTTTTTTCTGCCTCCGTAACACATACAAAATGCACTGCATAAAAAACAGAGATCACAAACTGAAGGTTGAACTTGATATTAACTTTTTTTGCAGTTTATGGTGGGGATTGATAATGCGGCGAAAAAAGAGAACTCCCCATAGCTTATGTACTATGGGGAGCCTGATATCTGTTAGAATTCAAAAACTATATCCTTCATTTTTACAGAAAAAATATTTTTTCTTGGCTTTATTGTAATTTTTTTAGAACTAAGCTGAATATTTCCAAAACAGTCCAATGTTAAAGTTTCAGGAAAATCCTTTTCGAAAATAATTCTATCATTGCTATCGTAAACACGCAAAAGCGGTAAATACTTAAAAGAATCAAGATAGCGTAAAAATATCTTTGCTTTTAGCGCAGATGTGATTTTTTCTTTAAATAGCACCAACATATCTTCGCCATTCTCAATGGCTTCTTTAACGCAATTATGTATCAGTCTTTCATCAAATTCTTCTGCCGCAAAACAACCAACAAGAACTTTTTCTATTAATTTCAATATAATACTGTTTGACTCCTCGGAATCAAGCTTTAAATATAATTCTTCATTGATTTTTACAGAGCAATATCTATACCAAGAATGCTCTCTGTCAACCTTTTCTGACAATTCTATTTCACTAGGGATATTGCAAATTGTAAAGTTAATATACAAATGGTCAAAATCACCAAAAGAAAACTCCTGCTCACGCAATTTCATAACAATTCTATGGATAACTGCACTTAATTTCTTGTTTGCAAATGAAGTTGTAACAGGCAATCCGAAATCATTTGTTTTCTCACTTTTATAGAGACGAATATCTTTAATGGTTTTCATAAAAATAGCCTCCTAAAAGAATTTTATGTAAATAATTATATCACAAACAAATATTCATTTCAACCAACAACCCCGTAAAAACAAAAACACCCACTCGAAAGTGGGCAAAAAATGATCGTTCAAAGTGCTGTTGATGATAAATAAATCTTCAGTCTAATTTATAATTGCATTAAGAAATGACATTTTTTTACATTCATTAAGAATTTTTCTGCCGTTTTCGCTTCTTGTGAAAACAAGCTCGAAATCTCCTGCGGGAGATTTAAGGTATTTCCTGAAAACCTCCGCACTTTCTTTATTTACACCGATAACGGACGGACAGGAAAAGCTGTTTGTGAAATTTCTCTTTTCAGCCTTGAATACTTTAGTGATACCGATAATAACATATCTGGGATCATCAATGGGAGAGAAAAGCTCCGATATAGCCTTCACAAAAACCTTTGATTCTCTTTCAGTTGCCCCCGTAAGGCTTACCTCAAGAGATTTGCAGTCATCGGATTTTTTTACATTCACCCTTATTTTAGGTGAAGCTTCAATCTCCTTAAGTTCCTGAAGAGTTCTGAGAACGGCGCGGGAGAGTCCCGTAACCGTCTTTTCGGGGGTGGAGTTCTTTGATACAAATGATGCCTTTTTTATCATAAAGTATAAAGACAGTATTGTAACAGCAATTCCGAAAACAGAGCCTACAAAGCCTGCTGCCACAGCAATTACAATACCGAGCACCGCCAGTATAGCAAAAATAACTGCATAAAGCTTATTACCTGAAACCTTCTTTTTGGGATAAACCGACATCGGAACTTCACTTACATCGCTTATAACAGGCACCGCACTTCCCTTTATTTCAAAATCCCATCGGGAGGCGGCAGTTTTTCTGTCGGAGGAAATGCGAAGCATTTCGGAATTTATTCTGTCTATACCCGCATTATCAAAAGGCGGGGTCAAAATGTCTATTCTTTTGATTCCGTTTTCTATGACACTCTTATTATATGAGGGAGCCTGAAAACACGAAAAACGGCGTTTTACGGTGAGAAAATCATCCCCCTCGATCTCATCGGTATTTTTACCGTCCCCGTCGGGAAGAACAGTTACGAGATGCCATATATTAGACACCTTATCGGGATTCTTTTTATCAATTCTTATGGCTCTGCCTCTCATCTGATTCGAGAGCATAAAGCTTCCCACAAAGCTTGCAAGTATCAGAGAATTTATATTCGGAGAATCCCAGCCCTCTCCGAGAAGAGATTTAGTTCCCACAAGAATGTTTATTTCCCCGAGAGCAAAGATTTTAGTAATAATACCTACCTTATGCTTGTTTGATCCGCCGAAAATCACCTCGGAGTGAGCTGTTCCCTCAATGGGCTTTACAATACAGCTTGCTTTTTCCCCGTTTGCGATCTTCTGTGCCGAGGCTACGGCTGAATCGGGAAGAATTACAAGAGTTCCCGTAAGAAGAGCAACCTTAGTCCTCTCCCCTATCTTTCTTCTTATGGCTTCAAATACGGGAACAGCACCCATTGTATGAAGCTCATCAGCTGTGCCTATGCTTTTCTTTATTTCCTTTTTTATAAAATCGGTAAGAACAAGCATACGAAGGCCGTCACCGAGATTATTTACATCATTTTCTGCAATAATCTCAATGCTTTTAAGCTTACCCATAGAGGAAGCTAACATTCTGTTGATTTTATCCGTTGTAATGAGCTGAACCTTTCTTTTTTCAATGAGAGAGTTTTCAAGAAGTATGTTCTTTAATTCCTCCGACAGAGCTTCCCCGAAAATTTCAGGCTTATCGATAATAAACTGAAATGCTTTTTCCGTTATTCCAATATTATTTTCGGGAACATTTTTTCTTCCGAAAAGCTTTTTTATTATGTCGGAGGGAATATTGATACCGCAGGCCTTTCCGAGAGTAATGAGAGCAGTAAAGCCGTCGGTATTATCATAAAGGATTTCATCACTTAAAGGCTTTTCGCCTATTACACCTGCATTCTTCAAAGCGGCGGCAACATAGCCGTTTTCAATTATATATTTTGTGCATTCCCTTGCCTTTTGCTTGTAGCTTCTCAGAGTTTCAGCCTCCTCTTCGGTGGGATAGCTGAAATATATATAGTCCTGATGGGGACAAAGGGTCTTCTGTTTTACAAGCTGAGGCACAAAAATTTCCTCATCAATTTCACCGCAAAGGCTTATGTATCTGTTCCATTCGTTAGGCTCGGAATCATAAGGCGGTGTTGCAGTAAGAGAAATTACAGTAACATCAGCACCGAGAATTCCGATAAATTTTTCGAGAGCTCTCTGCCATTCGCTTTTAAGATGATGGGCTTCATCAAGGCATAAGGTCTTGATTCCCGCCGTTTTCACCTGAGAAATCAGGTCAAAATTACTGAAATCGGATACAGCCTCTGTTTCAAGAGCATCCTCGTCCGCTTCGATATTCATCGGCAGCCTGTTGACAGCGGCGTGAAGCGCCTGATATGTAATTGATGTAAGAAGCGAGGGCTTCATTATATCAAAGGACACATATTCATTGACATTTTCCGTTTCGGGAAGATAGCATTCCTCGAATCTGTCCCCCCACTGCTGTTTTATGGAAACAGAGGGAGAAAGAACGAGAGCGGGTGCCCCCAGTCTTCTTATGAGTTCAAGTCCCAAAACTGTCTTTCCGCTTCCGGGAGCCGCAACTATATGTATTTTCCTGTCGAGAAGATGCTTATCCGCATTATCAAGCACCTTCTGCTGATAATCACGGAATGTCCATTTGAAACTGATTTTACTGAAATCTTTCATAATATTTCTCCGAAAAATAAAACTGTTTTTAACATTTTACATCATATTGAATAAAAAGTCAAAAAGAGTGGCCGCCTATGACGGCCACTCCGCAAATATATTATTATTTGATTACTATTGAATTCATAATGGCTTCGCATTCTGCCTTGGGAAATTCAACATCCTTATAGTAATAACCGAGAAGTTCAAGTTCAAAACGAACATTGCGGAATTCAAGGCTTTCATCAGGAATCTGATAATAACCGAAATAACGGTTATCAACCATAAAGCCTCTGTCAAGAGTAAAATGTCTTACATCAAAAATGCCGAATGTTGCAGAATCCACATCGCTTACTGTAACCGATTCAACATCCTTATACTCGTCAATAGTAACATTTGCATATTCGTCAGCACTTTCAAGACTGCCTCTGTTGTTGATAAGAAGCTCACCGATTTTGTTGCCGTCTGCATTCCTGATTTCAACAATAACCTGGAATTGGTCTTCACCTGCCTCCTGGTTTGCATCATCAATGTAATAACCGAAGCCTTCGGGGATTTCGAATGAGAGATAGCTGTTTGAAAGCTTAACGGGACCTACACCCTCAGCTTCTTCAACGATTTCAACCTCAGGAAGAGCAGCTTCGGTTGTTTCCTCGGCTGCGGCTGTTGTTTCATCGACGGGTGCTGTTGTTTCTTCCTCGTTACCGCCACATGCGGCAAGTGATAAAACAAGCATAATTGCCATTAATAAAACGAGTATTTTTTTCATTTTAATTTACCTCTCTTTTTATAGTTTAACTGTTTTTCGGTTTTCCGCACTCGGTGCAGAAATTACCATTATTATTGCTTCCGCAGGAACAAAGCCAGAAATTAGGCTTTTTCACTCCGCATTCGGTACAGAATTTACCCGAATTCAGGTTGCCGCAGGAGCATTTCCAGCTACTAACATTGGGCTTTTCGGAAGCAGAAGCACCGATATCTGCAGATGTAAGTAATTTCTCTGTCTTATGATCCACCTGAATCTGCATATCAGAAATGCGGGTAGCCCTGACACCGCATCTCGATTCCCATTCTTCAATGCGCTTGTACGCTAAAGCCCTGTCTGCCTCATTTACCGTTTTGTGCTTAATTTCATCAAGTGAAGCACCCTCTTCAAAAAGCGCGGTAAACGTTCTCTTTACGGCAAACTCAGCATCCTTTTGCATAAACTCTGCAGGTAAAATTCCGCCAAACATTGTATCAAGACGCTCTTGATCAACTATGTCATATTCAATTTTTGCCTTGAACCATATCGATGCCGTAAGGTCAAACATTCCCTGTACCACCCGTACAAAGAAATTTCCGCTGAACGGAATTGACATACAATGCTCTGACATTTGTTTTTTCCTCCTGAAAGTTTTATGCCCAGGGATTCATGCTTTCGGGCTGACGGATATCTGCCAGAATAAACTGCTCCCACAGATACCATTTGCCGTCCTTTGCAAGACGCATCTGAACACTTCTAAGGCTGTCTGCACCGCCTGAACGGACATAGAGTGTTGCATAGGTTTCATTTGCATAAGAATAGGGATTGTCACTTACAATTACCGTATAAGGCTCTGACGGTAAATAGTTGTTTGACGGTACAGCACCCTCAAAATATGAACGGGGCACATAATCCTTATCACGGAAACGGTCTGCAATAAACTGCTTATCCATTACGCTCAGCGGTCTCGGACCTCTTAAGAAATCAAGCATTTTAAGGCATTCTTCTTTATTTTCAGTATAAAAACAGAATGCAAGAACGGTTAATGCCGCTGTATCAAAAGGATCTGTAAGCTGTGCTTCAGATAATCTTTTGAATTCTTCAAAGCTCTCGGGAAGCTTTGAAAAAACTACCTTTTTACTCTTATTTCCGCCTGACTCTGAGATAGCAGGAGTTTTTACGGCAGACGGATTTTTTATTTTGTCAAAAAGTCCCATTATATTTCCTCCTATTATTTTCCTTTATCAGAAGGAAATTGAACCGCCACCGTGGCTTCTGCCCGATGAGCTTGTGTGAGTTGAGCCGTTTGAATCGGACGACTTTCCGCTGTTGCTCTTGGGCTTCGGTGTCACGTTAACCCTTGTATTTCTGAATATATCGTTTCTTCCTGTGATCATAAGTGTGCCTTCTCTTACGTAATCCGCTGCAGTTTCCTTCTTATGTACAGAGTAGTTTTTGGACGCCATTGAATTTGTAATAATAAGTCCTATTACCATACCCACAGCAAGACATATAAGAAGCCAGAACAAGGGAGGCACGGGCTTTACAGCCTCCTCAGCCAAATCAATATACCAATCAAACGCATCCTTGAATTCACCGAACTTTGCAGAGCCTGCGATTGCAAGAAGAATATCTTCAATTTCATCATCTCCGATGTTCATCTGAGCAGTGCCGTCAGTGGTAAGTGTAGCATTTCGCTGTCCTTCTTCGCCGTCAAGATATAAGCAAAGAAGTCCGTCCTTATTTTCGCCGTAGCCGTAGCCGTTGTAATCATAGAAATCATCAGCATATTCCTGAGCGGTCTTGCCTTCAAGATCAGTTATTGTTACAATTGCAATTTCACACTTATATTCATCTGTAAACGCCTGACATCTTTCAAGGAAATATGCTTCCTCTTCATCGGTCAATATGTCTGCATTGTCCACTACAAGGGGAAGAAGTCTTTCGGTTTTAACAAATTCTGTCGTTTCTTCAGGTGCTTCGGTTGTATCCTGTGTGCCTGCGGCAGCGTCAGTTATTTCCTCTGCTGCAGTTGTTTCTTCGGAAGCGGCAATGCCTGCATTTTCAAGAGCTGAAGCAACACCGTTATAGAAAGCAACAGCTCCGAGATAGTATGTTTCGGCTTCATTGTAAGCATTGAAGATTGCAGTTGTAACGTCGTCTGTGAATACATATTCCTCGTAATTCTCACTGACAAAGAAATCGCAAAGACTCTGACTGAGATCATCAACGAAAATTACTGCATACTTTTTATCAGAAAAGCTGTCATAAAGGTCATGCCCGAAATCGAGTATTGTTTCATAGCCGTCCGTATTTTCTGCAAAACACATCATTGCAAAATATCCGTATTGCACTTCAATATCAACGGCAAGCTGCTCGAGAGCAAACATTTCATCTTCAGTTAAAAGTCCCGTAGGATCAAGAGTATTGAAATCATCGGCTGATGCGGGAATAAGCATAAAGGAAAGAGCGAATACCGCAACAAGAAGAGTCGTAATTATCTTTTTCATATTCCGCACCTCCTTAAATAAGACCAATGAGGTTCAGTACCGCCCAAAGGGCAACACCTATACCTGCACCGATAAGAGCACCCACGGTCTTTACCTTCTTTGTGTCGGTAGGAATGTTTCCTACAAACTTCCCTGTCTGACCGTTCATAGCAAATACATGGTCCTTATCCTTGTGCTTTATTGTCAGAAGCCACACAGGATAAAGAGCATATTTGTAGTCACCGCCCAGCACCGTCATATTTGACTGAATTGTTGTAACGGAATCATAACCGTCAACGGTCTTTTTGAGATTATCTGCAATACTCTGACGGATTCTGTCGTTTGCACGGGGCATACTGCTTGTAGCATCAACATCAAACTTATCAGCAAGATATCCGGAAAGATATCCAACGTTAAAGGGTACAGCCTCGTTTACATTGAAGGGCTCAAGAGATTCCATAAGATCATCAGGCATCTTTGTTGAGCCGTCAACGGGAACATTGTCAAATATCATATTACCGCTTCTGTAGCAGTCATATTCCGTAATCTCGGTATATTTATTATCGGCATCTGACCATCTTTTCGTTGTCTTTTCGGCAACAAAGCTTACCTGTCCCTCTGCCTGACAGGAGAACAGCCAATGGGGCACATAAACACCCTTGATTTCATCAATTTTATTATCATCCTTAAAAGCTCGGGCAACAATTTTTTTGCCTGTCATATGCTGCTTGAAGGCTTTCTTTGCTGCTTCCTTATCAAGCTTAAAGGGAATAACAAGGTGGGGACGGAGAGCTCCGTCAAACTGCCCCTTCATTACTACGGGGCTTCCGCAATAAGGACAGCTTGTAGCACCCGTTGTTTCGTCTGCCACAACCTCACCGGAGCAGGAATTACACATATAAACTCTCATTCCGGTTGTTTCGTCAGTTGTCCATTCGCTTGTATCTGATTCCCAGCTGATATTATCAACAGCAGCGGCTGCGCCGTCAGGTGTTCTATGTCCTGCAGCTGCTTCAACGTCAAATTCGCTGTCACAGAACGGGCATTTCAGCTTCTGTGCGCCTGTATCAAAGCTTACGCTGCCGCCGCAGTTAGGACATTTTTGCTGTAATAATGTAGACATTTCTCTCACTCCTTATTTAAGTGAATTTAAGTAATCATAAATATCGGAAAATATACCGTTACCTTCTTGGGGAAGAATATCATCACTGTTAACGGAATAAAAACAATTATCAAAATATCTGAAAGACACGGTTGCAGTCGGAGCATCAAGAAGCAAAAGCTCGCTCTTCGGAAGCTCACCCCATGTAAGCACACCAGTTCTTTTGCAGATTTCTCTTATTTCATCCATAACGGGCTCAAAATCAGAAAAGGTCTTTTCAATAACTGTTTCCTCACCGCCATTGTACGGACAGTAGGAATATGAGTAGGTGTACGATCCGTCGGAACGCCTTGTAAGCTCAATATGCTCACTTTTACCCTCCATACCGCCGCCATAGCTGTAGCTGCAATAGTCGATATAATCGTGTGGCTGACGCACCATTCCGGGACCGTCCAGAATATAGTCATTCTTATGCTTTTTCATATAAACTGCCGCAGCAGTTATAATACCGGCAATAACAAGTATTATAACCGCCGCAATTATTATTTTTTTAATCATTCTTTTTATGCCTTGGGAGTGCCGCATGCCTGACAGAAGTTACCGCTGTCATTTGCACATCCGCAGGAGGGACAGGTCCAGTTCACAGCCATTGCTGCAGGAGCCTTCTGCTGATAGCCTGTCTGCTGAGGAGCCTGCTGGTAACCCATAGACTGCTGAGAGAAGCCGGACTGAGGAGCCTTATTATATCCGCCCATAGGAGGCTGACCGTAACCGGGCTGGGGTGCCTGCTGATATCCGCCCATAGCGGGCTGACCGTAGCCCATAGGCTGCTGTCCGTAACCCATAGCGGGCTGTCCGTAGCCCATATTCATTCCCATACCGCCGTTCATAGGCATAGTTCCTACACCGAGAGCGTTCATTGCCTGCTGTGCCAGCTGCTGATAGCGGTTATATTCGGGAGAACCCATATTCTTTACGCTGAAGTTATTGAGCTTAACATCAAAATCATCAAACCAGGGAGTATTTACAAGGAATTTAAGAGTGAAATCATATTCATATTCATATCTCGGAGGAACATAGCTCTGATTATTTCCCTGAGCGTCCTTATAATAAATCTCGTCTCTGTCTTCCTTAACATCAAGAGTCAATGAAGTTATAGCAGAAATCGGAATAACATCGGGATTCTCATTGTCCCAGCTTCCGGGCTTATTTGAGGAAACAACGAAATTTCCCTTTGCTGTGTCAACATAAATATTCTTATAATCACCGTCAATGGTAATCATGGGGCTGAATGCACGAAGAACAGCCTTGTTTTCCTCACGGTACTGAAGCTGAGCCTTTATGTCAGCAAGAGAGGAGCTTCTTCTGTCATCACAGAAGGGGGAAAGAAGCTTCGCACAATCCTTACACATATTACCGTCAGAAAGCTTTCTGTTGCCGAGCATACCGATTTTTTCACCGCAGATATCACAATATTTTTTATCAAAAAGTCCCATTATATTTTCCTCCTAATAATTTATTTAGCATCGTTTACATCAAAAATGTCGCCGCATTCAGGACAGAATTTTGGCGGATTGTGGGGATCCTCGGGCTGCC
>JAZSIM010000007.1:0-79195 GCA_045533835.1 Acutalibacteraceae bacterium | reverse complement strand
AGCTTCGTCCGATCGAAGGAACAAATACAGCGTTATGCTACCGCAATTACAAGATAGCGGAAATAAATATAGAGCAGGAGCAATTAATAAATCGTAGGATTTCACGCATTCTGTGAGCCGGCAGAGTGCATTGGAATCCCTCTCTCCGCTACGCTCCGTTCGGGATTCCAATGCACTTATTCAAGAAGACAAAACTGTAACCTATCTTCTTGCACAAGTGTTTACAATCTTACTGTTGACAGTCCTCGACGTCCCGTATTGCTGAAAATGAATTGTCTGCGTTTAATTTCCGTGGTGGATAAAAATGTGCTTCAACGGGTCATAATTTTTGTACCTTTCATCCCTACCCGCGGGATGTCGGGGACGCCATCCCCTACAATGTAACGGCAAATTTTATCAAAAAAAGCACAAAACTACGTTTTACGGTAGCTTTGTGCTTAAAAATTTTAGGTTTACAATATTTGTCTGACTTACTTTCTTGCGGATTCAATGCATTCTTCAGCGAAGCGTTCAGCGATAACGCCTTCGGGCTCGCCTGTTCTCTGAGATTCTGTAAGGATGTGCTCAACTGTGTTGTAGATGTTGTTAACCTTCTTGAGAACCTCTTCCTCGTTGTAGTTGCCTGCTGCTTCGCCTGCTGCGTTGATAACACCGCCTGCGTTGATGATGAAGTCGGGAGCATAGAGGATGCCTCTTGCCTTAAGAGCTTCACCGGAAGCAAGGTCAAGAATAACGTTGTTAGCTGCACCTGCAATAGCCTTGCAGTTGAAGTTAGGAATAGTCTTGGGGTTAACGATTGCACCGAGAGCACAGGGAGCAAAGATATCGCATTCCTGAGTAAGAATCTCGTCTGCGGAAACGATAGTTGCACCGTACTTTTCTGCACAGATGTCAAGATTTGCCTTGTTCTTTCTGTTTGCAACGTAGAGCTTTGCGCCCTCACTTGCGAGGTGCTTACAGAGGTCAAGACCTACCTTACCTACACCCTGAACTGCAATTGTTCTGCCTTCAAGGTTATCTGAGCCGAATGCTACCTTTGCAGTAGCCTTGATGCCCTGATATACACCGATAGCGGTGAAGGGAGAGGGGTCGCCTGAAATGTGGGGAAGACCGCAGATGTGCTTTGTCTTTCTTGCGATGATAAGAGCATCGTCACAGTCTGTATTAACGTCTTCAGCTGTGATGTAGCAGCCGTTAAGAGCGTTCATAGCTTCACCGAAGGCTTCAAACATAGCCTCTGTCTTCTGTGAGGGGTCCGCAATGATAACTGACTTACCTCCGCCGAAATCAAGACCTGCAGCAGCATTCTTGTGTGACATACCGCGGGAGAGTCTGAGAACGTCGAAAAGTGCTTCGTCTTCGGAAGCGTAAGGGAGAAGACGGCAGCCGCCGATAGCGGGACCTCTTACTGTGTTGTGAACAGCGATAATAGCCTTAAGTCCTGCCTTTTCGTTGTTTACGAAAAGGATTTTTTCGTGACCGTATTTTGTAATTTCCTGCATTACATTCATTGTGTATCATTCCTTAAAACTTGGATTTTTGAAATATTCCCCAAAAGCAATATCTCAATTTAGTTAATAATATACTGCAAAAAAATTCAGATGTAAATATTTTTTTTGCGATTATTAATGTAATTTTTTAATAAAAGAAATTCGATGAATTTATTTAATGTTATGTTAACGAAAAGCTGTACGGCCTCTGACGACAATGCATAAAATGAATAATCAAAATTTTATTATTTACTTGAAGTTGCTTTTTTTCTGTGCTATAGTGTAATTACCACACGAAATTCAATATTTTCTACACAGGAGTTGCATTTTTGTCTTTTGGCAAAAGTGCGGACTTCTTATTCGCATTTCTGTGTAGATGACGATGAATTTTGTGTGGTAGCAAATCGAGGTTCGCATTTTTCGGTGTGTGTGACTTCGGTTGCACACACTTTTTTGATTTTTGGAGGTAAAAATTATGAAAAAGCTTTTGTCTGTTTTCTTGTCTGCATTAATGCTTTTGTCTGTTTTGTCAGTAACAGCAGGTGCCGATACAGCCACCTATTCAGGTACCTGCGGAGCCGAGGGTGACAATGTTACCTGGGAAATTGACTTATATCAAGACACCCTTTTTATCAATGGAATAGGTGATATGGCTGATTATGGTCGTTATTCTGCCCCTTGGAATTCTTATGAAGATTATCCCGGATTTTCTTCTATTGTTGTCGGTGAAGGTGTTACTTCTATCGGTGATAATGCTTTCATTGATTTGTCCGATAAAAAAATAACACTTTCTTCAACAGTGGAAGAGTTAGGTATCGGTTCTTTCTTTCGTAATGCTGATATTGTTATTGTAGAGAATAATCCACATTTAAAGATTGATGATTATGGAGTTATCTATTCAAAAGACGGCAAAACGCTTCTTTGTGCGTCAAAGGGTATAGGTTACGCTTATGCTGTACCGGAGGGTGTTGAAGAATTTTCACCTTATGCGTTTGATTCTGGTTTGTCTGAAATTGTAACATCTCGGATAGATATCCCGTCTTCAGTAAAAAATATTCCTAAAAATGCTTTTTTTAGTACATTTTGGATTCCTCATATAACACCTCATTTTGTTGTAAATGAAAATAATCCTTATTATTCAAGTGATGAATATGGTGTATTGTTCGACAAAGATAAAGAAATTATATATGCAATTCCTGATTCTCTGAATAATTATATAATACCTGAAACGGTAAAGGAAATTGCAGATTATGCTTTTTATGATAAGGAGCCAAACAAAATTTTAATAACCAAAAATATAACAAAAATCGGTTCGTTTGCATTTTTCTACGCTAAGGATGCTCGATTATATATACCAAAAAATGTAACATTAATAGCTGATGATTTCGCAGGGAATGTTGCAGGTCCCGATCAACGTTTAAGTGTATATTACGAGGGAACACAGGCAGAATGGGAAGCGATTTATAGGGGAACAAATAATGCTCTAACAGTGTATTTTGAGCACGAACACACTAATACCAATATACGCGAAACATGCACACAAAAAATATATACGTGTAGCGTTTGTGAAACAACCAATGTGATAGAAGACATCGGTGATAATCATAAGTGGTACGGTGGACCGGATTACGAAGGTTTTTATTGTGTTGGTGGTGAAACATCTTACACGTGCAACAGATGCTGGGCTGAAAAAACCGAGTATATAGAGCCGTTAGGACATAATTACCAGTTTGTATCTGACAACAATGCAACCTGTACGGAGGACGGAACGAAGCGTGAGGTTTGTTCCCGTTGCAATGCCACAGGCGAAACAGTTGTTGATGTGGGAAGTAAGCTTGGGCACGACCTTACGGAAACAACCGTGCTTTCCCAGCAGACCTGCACTCAGGACGGTATAAGCGTTCAGGCTTGTAAGAGATGTGCAGAGATAGTTGCAACCATTGAAGGTGCATACGGACATTTCGATAATGACGGTGACGGCAAGTGTGACGAATGTAAGGTTGTTCTTGAGGTAATTCTCCCCGAAGTACCCTCTGAGCCCGAAACAGATGTTACACCCTCTGAGCCCGAAGTACCCGAGGAACCCGAAACACCCGAAGAGCCTCAGGAAAGCACAGATATACTTTCAAAACTTATAGAGCTCTTCAATAAAATTCTCAACATTCTTAAAAAACTGTTTGGTATATAAAATTTAAGGGAGCGGAAAAATCCGCTCCCTTTTAATATAAAGTTGCCTTTGCCTTGTAGGGGAGGGCGTCCTCGACCTCCCGAGATAGTGGCAGGCGATAAAAATATATAATTTATGTTCTATAGAGGCAGATTTTCATAATCCTCGAAAATTTATATGTGTTTTTTCTTTTTTTGCATTGCGGGATGTCGGGGACGCCATCCCCTACAATGTGAAATGCATTTCGTGCATCTCGGGGGATTATGTTCCGTAAAAATACACCTTAACCTCTGAGTCGGGGTTAAGGTGTTTTGCTTGGTTGTGATTATTTGTAAAAATCGTGTTCGGCGAGGTACTTGAGCTCTCTTTCCTTGTCGTTCTTGGAGCGAGCCTTGACGTAAGCGCGAAGCTCTTTTCTGTTTCTGCCGATGATACCGTTTCTTGAGAAGGATACCCAGAACATACCGATAACAGAGCCGGCACCTGCAAGAATCATATCAATCATAGTATCCACAAGTCCGTCCTCAGAAAGAATGGGGGATACCTGAAGGGTGTAGCCGTAAAGACGGTCCATTGTGAATTCGTAGAACTCCCAACCCACAAGTATGAAGCAGGAGAAGCAAAGGGCGAAAAGGGAAGCAAGTCCGGGGCTTAAATGACGGCTTCTGCCCTGAAAGGCTACTGCGAAATCATAGGCAAAGTAGGAAGCCACAACGCCTGAAATGAAGTGTTCAATTATATCAACATAGGGGAAATTCGTTTTTGTATTAAGCACATAGCCGATAACCACACCGAAGCAGATAAAAAGATTGAGCATTGTCTGTGCCTGGTAGGTTACACGGGTGATAAAGGATTTTCCTCCGAAAAGCTGGAACATATCCCACAGATGCGTAAATGCAATTGCAAAAAGTCCCATTAAAAACTGTGTTACGGAATCGTGAAGAAGCCCCCACACACCGAAAATTATAAGAGATGCACGTACCAGCCACCATATTACCTGATGAAACATAGGTATGGGTGTGATTTTATTTAATTTTTTCATATATTATCCTCTCGTCGGAAATTGATTTCTTTGCCTATTGTATTCATAATATGGCGGATGATTATATTCAGGTAATAATTGACCGAAAAAATGTAATAATTTTTCACCTTCTTTATATAACTTGAAATAATTACATATATGTGTTATAATTTATTCCGCTGAGAAAAACCGAGGAGGGAAAATATGAGTCGGCTTTCAAACTGCGATATGTGTATGAATTACGAATATGACGAGGAATACGATTGCTACAGATGCTCCGTTGACCTTGACATGGACGAGGCAGAGCAGTTTATGACATATTCCGTCAGAAGCTGTCCCTATTACCGTCCCGGTGACGAATATACTATTGTAAGAAAACAAAACTGAGGTGTAATACTATGAAAACCGACGTTGTTATTGTAGGTGCCGGTCCCTCCGGTATTTTTACAGCCCTTGAGCTTTTAAGAAGGGGCAGTAAGAAAAAGATTGTTATTGTTGAAAAGGGTAAGGCTATTGAAAACCGCCATTGTCCTAAAACCAAAACAAAGCAGTGTGTGAACTGTAAGCCCAACTGCCATATCACAACGGGATTCTCCGGAGCCGGCGCATTTTCCGACGGAAAGCTGTCCTTAAGCTACGAGGTCGGCGGAGATCTGCCCACCCTTATAGGTGAAATGTTTGCTCAGGAGCTTATAAATTACACCGATTCAATTTACCTTGAATTCGGTGCTGACAGCCATATTGAGGGCATAAATGCCTCGGAAGAGGTAAAGGAAATAAGAAAAAGGGCAATTCAGGCAGGTCTTAAGCTTGTTGACTGTCCCATAAGACATTTGGGAACAGAAAAGGCGCAGGACTTATACTATGCAATTGAGCAGTATCTGCTGAATAACGGTGTTGAGATTTTCTTTGATACCGAGTGCCGGAGCTTAATTCTCGACAATGAAAACGGAATCTGCAAAGGTGTGATTACGTCCGGCAAGGGTGTGCCCGAGGAGATTCTTGCTGAACATACAATTATTGCAACGGGCAGAAGAGGTGCTGACTGGCTCGAAAAGCTCTGCGCGGAATATAATATTGCACATCAGCCCGGTACCGTTGATATCGGTGTCAGAGTTGAGGTAAGAAACGAGGTTATGGAAACCGTAAACAAGGCCCTTTATGAGTCGAAGCTTATAGGCTATCCCAAGCCCTTCAAAAACAAGGTGCGTACCTTCTGCCAGAATCCCGGCGGCTTTGTAAGTCAGGAAAACTATGACAATAATCTTGCTGTTGTAAACGGCCATTCCTATAAGGAGCTTAAATCCGACAATACTAATCTTGCAATTCTCTGCTCTCACAATTTCAGCACTCCCTTCAATCAGCCTATCGAGTATGCTCAGAAGGTCGGTGAGCTTACGAATATGCTTGCAAACGGCCATATTCTTGTCCAGCGCTTCGGTGATATCCTTGACGGTAAGCGTACCTGGGCAAAGGAGCTTATGCAGGCAAACCTGAAGCCCTCGCTGCCCGATGCCGTTGCGGGCGATATTACAGCTGCAATGCCTTACCGCGCAATGACGAATATAATCAATTTCATTCAGGCAATGGACCACGTTGTTCCGGGCTTTGCCTCCTATGAAACTCTTCTTTATTCTCCCGAGCTTAAATTCTATTCCAACAGAATCAAGATGGATGAAAGACTTAACACAAACGTAAAGGGACTTCATTGCCTGGGTGACTCCTCGGGCTGGACCAGAGGCCTTATGATGGCATCCGTTATGGGTGTGCTTATGGGCAGATATATTTACGAGGATACGGAAGAATAATATGCAGTTTTTTATTGGAGAACGGAATATCTGAAGCACATTATTCCGTTCTCTGCTGAATTTTTGAAAAATTTTTTTCAAAATGTGAAATTTTCTATTGACAAACGCTATTCTGTCTGTTATAATTTTTTTGCGCTCGAGGGAATACCCTTAGGCCGAAGTCGGTGTCTATAACATTGAGGTCCCACCCGTTCCCATCCCGAACACGGTAGTTAAGCTCAATCGTGCCGAAAATACTTGGCGGGCAGCCGCCCGGGAAGATAGGTCGTCGCCGGCACAAAAAAACAGCTCACAATATTGTGAGCTGTTTTTTTGTACCTCTTACTTCTTCACTATTCACTATTCTCTTTTTGGCGGTGATTGTATGAAATTTTTACAAGAAATTGTTGACTTTATTCCTTCTTGTCCCCAAGAAGCAGCAGATAAAGCTGCCTTTATTGATTTTGTGAAAAATAATGAAAACTGTCTTTCCCGTGAAAATCTCGGGGGGCATGTCACGGTGTCCTCATGGATTGTGAACGCTGACAGGACAAGGGTGCTTTTTTGCTACCATAATATCTATAAATCCTGGAGCTGGGTCGGCGGTCACGCTGACGGGAATGAGGATCTGCTTGCAGTTGCCGTTAAGGAAGCCCGGGAGGAAACGGGAGCTGATGTATTCCCTCTGACCGAGAATATCTTCTCTCTGGAAATTCTTCCCGTGGCAGGTCACATCAGAAAAGGAAAATACGTGCCGTCCCACGTGCATTATAATGTTACATATTTAGTTGAGGCAGATGAAAACGAAAGGCTTTCCGTATGCGAGGATGAAAATTCGGCTGTTGCGTGGATTGATATTGACGAAATCGCTGAAAAATCCACAGAGCAATGGATGACAGAAAATATTTATAACAAAATAACCAAAAAACTGCACTCCGATTTTTAATGCGAAGTGCAGTTTTTTCTTGTATATATTTTTATTTTTTGTTATTATTGAATTAACAAAAGGAGGTTTTTTTATGGTTCATCATACCTTTAATCCCCGTGTTCTTAAAAATCTTATAAAGCAGCTTGCCCCTTATGTGAATGAAGCCTCGGTTTCAATTCCCGAATGGGATTCCTATACCGGTGTGCATACAGAGCCTGCCGTAATTGAGCTTGACGATGCACCGAAGCATAAAATGAGGCTCGGTGACCGTTGGAGCGCAACTCTTGACACCACAAGATATTTTGAAAATGAGTTTATTGTGCCTGAATGTCTTGCCGACAGAAAGGTTTATCTTACAATTGACTTCGGCGGTGAGGCAATTGTCCGCATAAACGGAGAAATTGTCGGTGCTGTCAGCTCGCGTGAGGCTTCGGGCTGGGTCGGCAGAACGGATATTCTTTTCCATAAGCCCCTGAAAGCAGGAGAAAAGCTCTTTATTCAGATTGAAAACGCCGTTGATTCCGGCGGATATTTTAACTTCGCTTTCCCCGACAAAAAGCCCATTACATATACATTGAATACTGCCTGCTTCCGTGTTGTAAATGAGGCGGCTGAGGATATATGGTATGATATCAACTGTGCCTGGGATGTATACGAGCAGACAGAGGATGAATACGTAGGAAAGCGTATTTATAATGCTATAGATAATGCAATTCACAAGCTCGATTTCGATTTCGGAAAAGAGCGCTTCTATGAAACTGTTCCCGAGGCTAAAAAGACCCTCTGGGCGGAGCTTGCCAAAATCAATTTTGCAACTCCCGGTGATGTTATTATCTGCGGTCACTCACATCTTGACGTTGCGTGGCTGTGGACAGTTAAGGAAATCCACCGTAAGTGTGCAAGAACCTTCTCAAATAACGTGTCACTTATGAAGGCATATCCCGACTTTAAGTTCACTCAGAGTCAGGCGGCGGTTTACAGCTATGTAAAAGACCATTATCCCGAAATTTACGAGGACGTCAAGAAATTTGTCAAAAACGGACAGTGGGAAATTACGGGAAATACCTGGGTTGAAGCCGATACGAATATTGCATCGGGTGAAAGCCTTATAAGACAGCTTCTTTACGGCAGAGAGTTCTTTATGAAGGAATTCGGTATTTCCTCCGATATTTACTGGCTTCCCGATTGTTTCGGCTTTACTGCAGCACTTCCTCAGGTTATTAAAAAATCAGGTATGAAGTATTTCCTCACTTCGAAATTACAGTATAACGACACAAATGAATTCCCCTTAAGTGTTTACAAGTGGCGTGCACACTCCGGTGACGAGGTGCTCGCTTACATGCAGAAGGTTCACTATGAGGGTGAGGCTGATGCTAAATATGTCAAGGAAACAAGAAAAACCAATCGTCAGAACGACCTTGTTGATGCTTCAATGGGTATGTTCGGCTACGGTGACGGAGGCGGCGGATGTACCTTTGATATGGTTGAAAAGGTACGCCGTTTTCAGAAGCTCCCCGGTCTTCCGAATGTGAAGATGGGTCAGGCAAATGACTTCTTCAAGGCAATTGAAAAGGATATTGACGCTCTTCCCGTATGGGACGGAGAAATGTATTACGAAAATCACAGAGGCACGTTTACGAGCCAGGCTTTTGTTAAAAAGAACAACCGCCGCGGTGAATATATGCTCCGTAATGCTGAAATGCTTACCCTTATTGCAGGTCTTTATGACAAAGAAAGAACGGAAAAGCTCTGGAAGCTTCTGCTTACAAATCAGTTCCACGATATTCTTCCCGGC
This sequence comes from Acutalibacteraceae bacterium, assembly GCA_045533835.1. Classification (GTDB taxonomy): domain Bacteria; phylum Bacillota; class Clostridia; order Oscillospirales; family Acutalibacteraceae; genus RUG806. The sequence continues at coordinate 70,007 of JAZSIM010000007.1, read as the reverse complement.
ACCTCAATTGAAGAGGTATTTGACAATACAAGAAAAGAATATGCCCTTATGAATAAGGAGGGCAAAGAGATAATTGCAGAGGCTCTCGGCGTGCTTTCGGAAAAAGCAGGTGTGGGTAAGGACAGCATTGTTGTATGGAATCTTCTTCCCTTTAGTGTGACTGCTCCCGTTTCAATTCAGACTTCAAAGGAAAATGCCGGTGCTTCTGACCTTGAGGGCAAGGCTATGAAAGCATCCTTTAATGACGGAAGGCTTGAATTTATAGCCGAAAACGTACCGCCTATGGGCTATAAGGTATTTAAGCTCACCGAAAAAGCGGATGCGGATGTCGTTTCTGCAGGAAAGGACTTCCTCGAAAACAGATTCCTTCGTGCAGAGCTTGATGAAAACGGCAGACTTACCGCTCTTATCAACAAAAAGCTCGGTAAAAACATTCTTTCGGGCAAGGGTAATCTTCTTTCGATATCCCACGACAAGCCCATCCACGAAAGTGCATGGAATCTTGAAAACGATTACAAGATGAAGATGTGGTATCTTGATACCGCTGATTCCGTAGAGCTTGTTGAGCAGACTCCCGTCAAGGCAGTTATCCGTGCGGTTTATTCCTTCAACAAGTCCGTAATCACTCAGGATATTACACTTACGGCAGATGCTGAAACTCTTATTTATGACACAACCGTTGACTGGCACGAAAGAGAAAAGGTGCTTAAGGCTGAATTCCCCTTGGACATCAGAAGCCGTGTGGCTACCTGCGAAATTGCTCACGGTGCTCTTGAAAGACCCACCTATGCAAACAATTCCTACGAAAAGGCTATGTTTGAGGTGTGTGCTCACAAGTGGGCAGACCTTTCTCAGGGTGATATGGGTGTTTCCGTTATCAATGACTGCAAGTACGGCTATGATATTGACGGCAACGTTCTGAGAATTACTCTTATGCGTGCTCCGATTCTTCCCGATGCTACTGCAGATAAGGGTATTTCCACCTTCCGTTACGGTGTTTATGTCCACGAAAACCGTTGGGACGATGCCGATACCGTCAAGGAGGCATTCAAGGAAAATATTCCTCTTACCGCAGTTTATGTTGCAGACGGTAAGGGTGAAAGGGCTCAGTATTCATATATCACCGTATCCGATGAAAGAATTATGATTGATGCCGTGAAGCCTGCTCAGGATGGCGACGGTGTAATCATCCGTGTGTATGAAACCTCCGCACATTCGGGTAATGTCACAATGACACTTCCCTGTGACAATATAAAGGTAATTGAATGTAATATGATGGAAGTTGACGAAAAGGAAATACCTGCAGACGGTAATTCCTTTACCTTCGGCATAAAGCCGTTTGAAGTAAAGACATTCAGGGTGAAAGCATGAAAAATAAAACACTTACAGCCGAGCAGCTGAAAAAGCAAGCTATAAGGCGTGAAAAGGAAATAGCCCGTTGGGAAAAGGAAAAGGCACGCCCCAAAAGAAGCTATTATATTATTTATCTGATTTTTATTATTGCGCTTATTTATGCAGTTGATGAAATTGCCTCTCAGATAGGCACCCTTATGAAAACGGAAATTGCAAACGATCTTTTCAAGACGGGAAATTCCGCTTCTCTTCTTGATATCCTGTCGGGACTTGCAATTCCATTCCAGGCAGTAGGACTTCTCTACAGACCTCTTGCTGACCGTTGGGGCAGAAAGCTTTTTCTTATAATAAACACCTTCGGTATGAGCGCAGCGCTTCTCGTAATCTATCTCTCCGATAATATTCCTCTTTATTTTATCGGTGCGTGTATCGTTCAGTTCTTTATCCCTCACGATATGCACGTGGTTTATATCATGGAGTCTTCCCCCAGTAAGCACAGAGCGAGAATTTATTCATCCATAAAATTCTTTGCAAATATTGCGGTTATGCTGGTGCCGTATCTCCGTGACAAGCTGATGACGGATGTCAGCGAATGGAGAAACGTTTACTTCATTCCCGCAGTTGTAGGCGTTGTTGTATGCTTTGTTGCCCTTATGTGCGCAAGAGAAACCGATGCGTTTATTGAATCGCGCCTTTCATACCTCAGAAAGACACCCGAGGAGCTGGCGCGTGAAAAGAAGGCGGCGGATGCGGCAAATAAGCAGGGCGGTCTTATTCCTGCACTTAAATTTGCCCTTAAGCACAAGCAGCTTCGCTGGCTCTATATTGTGTCCTCCGTTGCAAACATAGGCTTTATTGCAAGTATAAATTATCCCATAGTGTTAAACTACGGTTATGCCTCAAATCTTTTTGCCTCCGGTGCAGCGGCTACTCTTGAGGAGGCTGTGGCAACAGTCGGTGTCACAACCTATACCGAGGCTATTTTCCTTTATCCCTTGGGTCTTGCTATTGCTCAGGTAATAATGGGCTTCATTTCCGACTGGAAGGGCAGAAAGGCAGCAGCCGTTACCACCGCATTCAACTGTGTGCTGTCATATGTGCTGTTCTCCGTCGGTGCTTACTGCAGCTGGAATCCCCTTATTACGGGCTTCTTCTGCGGTGCGGCTATAGGCAGCTACTATTCAACCAATGACGTTATTATTATGATGATAGGTGAATCGGCACCCACGAACCTCCGGTCTTCTGCAATGTCCGCACAGTATATCGTAACGGCGGTTGGCTTTGCGCTGTCCTTTGTGCTCAGTATGCCCTTTACGCTTACAATCGGAAATACCGCAATGGCAGCCTGCTGCTTTGCACTTCTTGTGCCGGGCTTTACAGCCGCACTCGTGCTTCTTATAAAGAAGACACATGATACAACGGGTATTGATATGGATACCGTTACGGGCACGGAATGGGATTGATTAAAATTTATCGGAGATACATTTCCCTCTGGGGTCTTTGTTTCTTTGATACAAGTGATATTGCCCTTCGGGCAGTGATATTCCTGCTTCGCAGGAGTGATCTATTTTCCTTCGGAAAATGTTTCGGAAAACCCCTCGTGTATTGCTCTGCTGATGTTATAAAAAAGGCTTTGACCAATCGGTCAAAGCCTTTTTGCTGTGTTTTTAGCTGATATTTCCGTTTTTGTCACAGGTTAAGGTGAGGGTTTTGTTTACGGTTTTTAGCTTTACTCCCAGCTTTGTCTGCTGTACGGTAAAATCGGCGGTTGCCGTGTTACTATCTGTCGAAAACTCTGAAGAAATGATTTCCCAATCGCTGTCATAGGTTTCATAATAAGCTCTTGCTTCTTTGCAGTAAGATGTTTTTCCGTTATATGAAAACTCTGCTTCAAGGAAAACAGACCACAGTAAATTTCCGTTTTTGTCGTAATAGCTTGCGTACTTTGTTTTTGATACTGTCTTATTGCCCGTAAAAAATTCAATAAGCTTTCGGAAAAATTCAAAGATTCTGGCAAAGATATTTGTCATTTCGTTTTCAATAACGGATGATATTTCAACCGTTATATATGAGCCGTCTTCGAAATATTCCGTTTGCTTGTTATCTGCAATTTCTCCGGCACTTGCAGGAATGAAAAATGGAATGAATGTAATTATAAAAGCAATAAAAATACTTAAAAACTTTTTCACGGTGTAACCTCCGTCAAGGTGTTTATAATCAGTATGCCCTCTGTTAAGGTGCCGTGGGCTTCCAGATGTACGTCAATAAAACTTATAACGGCAAACGCAAGCCATATCAGAAGTGCGGTTATTACAGCCGCTATTATCACTTTCTTTATATTAATCTGTCTCTTTACCTTGGTAAGACTTCCGTTTTCTATGAAGCTGAAGGCTATTTCTTCGGGAGTGCCGAAAACTGCTTTAATATCATCAATTGTGCAGGCGGGATTCAATTCTCTATATTCGCTTACGGCGGATTTAAGCTCATTTATAAAGGCCTTTTTCTGTTTGCCCTCGCAGACAATCAAGGAATAAATTTCCTTGTAATATCCTTCTAAATGCTTATTCATTACCGTCACCGTCCTTTATAATCATTTCAACACCTGCTATATTTTTCTGATATTCTTCTAATAATTCACGGTAATACCGTTCACCCTTTTCTTCAAGGTGATAGTATTTACGAAGCCTTTTGCTTACTATTTCATCTCTGTCGGAAATATAACCGTTTTCCACAAAGCGGTAAAGCACGGGATACAAAGTGCCGATGGGAGTTGTATAATTTCCGTTGCTTTTTTCAGAAAGAGCCTTTACGATTTCATAACCGTACATATCCTTTTGTCGCAGTACGGCAAGAACTACAAGCTCTATTGTGCCGCGTTTGAAATTTTCGTTGTTAACCACGTGTTTTTCCTTTCCGTAAACGGATTTTCATTATTTCCTGTTCATTTTATCACGAAAAAACACAAAAGTAAAGTGTAATATTGTAATACAGCATATTTTGTGACACAAGATATATCTTGACACAAGAATATTGCTGTGGTATATTGAAGATGAAGAAAATGCGTACGGTTTTCTGAAAAATTTAAGAAAGGAGGGGCAAAATGAGCAGTATTACCACAATATTTGCAAAAATCATTGCCGTTATAATGAGCTTTTTCTATATGTTCGTGGGCGGAAATCCCGAAAAAATTGATGTGTGTATTAAAGAACCCGTAACAACCGAAAGCACGGAAATTGAATACGTAATTACAAATTACACGGGCAAAACGGTATATGCAGATAAATTTTTTGCCGTTGAAAAGAATGTTGACGGCCGGTGGACGGCGGTGCCGTTTTCTGATGATGCTGCAACGGAAGAAATTGCAATAAGGCTTCTTAACTGTCAGTCCGTTACGTTGACGGTGGATTTGCTCGGATATTTCGGAAAAACCCTTGAAAAGGGAGAATACAGATTGATATTGTCTGCTGTTTCGGCAGAGTCTGAATTTACTGTAGTATAAAAAATCAAGGCATAAGACCTCGGTCTTATGCCTTGTGCATTGGTTATGAATTATTTTCTTTCAGCGCCGTAGTTTACGGGAATCTTTTTAAGGAGATTGTGGTTGTAGATAGGTGTCCACTGGTCGCCTGTTTCTACATTCTCTTTGAATTCCTCTTTGCTGAGGGCGATGTTAAGCTCGGGGATACCCTTAATCTCTCCGCCTTCTTCATAACAGCTTTCCCAGAAAGCGTGGTGTCCGATGAATTTGACGGAGGCGGGAATGTAAACATAATTCATTGAGGGGTTGTAGCTGAATGCGTCGGTACCGATGTATTCAAGGCCCTCGGGGAATGAAAGATATGTATTAAGTTCCTCTGCTGCCTTATAAGAGGTATCTTCTACTGCATTCTCGGTTATGTAGGTTAAGAAATCTCTTACGTTAGGCATTTCAAAGAAACCTAAGTTTTCCACCCTTTTAAGTCCCTCGGGGAGATAAACTGTTGCAAGATTCGAGTAATTGAAGCAAAGCTCACCGACTGTTTCAACAGTTGAGGGGATAACATAGGTCATAACCTTTTTGCGGTATTCCTCCCAGATAGGAGCATAATCCTCTGCGGAAATTATGTCCTTTCTTGCTGAATCCTGAGGTACCCATTCCCACATTTCCTTGGGGAAGCCGTATTTTTCTCTTAAATACTGGTCACGATCACATGGGTAGCAGACAACGGTCTTTTTGTCCTTTGTGTAAAGAACACCGTCAATATCGCAGTAATTGGGGTTATTTTCATCAACGATGATTCTTTGTAATGCCCAGCAGGAGTAGAAAGCCTTACCGTCAATTTCAAGAACGTTTTCACCGATGTAAATGGTCTTTATATATCCGTCGCCGTTGAGGGTATATTCCTTGACTGACGTAACGGGCTTTGACGTGTCCTCGGTTATTTTATAATCGGGATACAGCTTCATTTTTTCGTTTGCTGCAAGCTGCTCCTCACGAAGAAGATATTTATTGTATTCAATAAACTCTTCCTTTGTCTTCACGGGAATTTCGGGAAGACTTTCGGGTGCATCGGTTACCGTAACAGGCTTTGCATCCGTATCACCGTTTTCGGGATATTCAATATCCAGCACCCAATTGATTGTCAGCTCATCAATATAGCCGGGATTTGAGAATTTGGTAAACTGATAATTACCGTCGGAAATTTCGGCAAAGGTGAAGGTATCTGTTCTCAGGATGCTTAAACTGAAATACATCGAAAGGGAAATTGAAACAACGATAACGATGATGAAAATTGCCTTTTTAAGGGTATAGTGCTTATAAGGCTTGTTTATGTGGGGCGGTGACAGACCTTCTATGTGATAGGTATATATTTCGTCCTCGGGGATTTCGATAACGGTGTCATCCGTGAGGGCATTATGCATCTTTTTTTCTTTTTTACTCATAACGGCACCTCCTTAACCCTTATATCCGCCTGAAATCTTTTCGCCAGCCTCAAGGGCACGCTTTTCCGTAACCTCGGCACGGCGCTTAAGAACCTGCATAACCTTGTTCTGCTTGTTTGCGTCGTAATCCCAGAATATGAAGGGAATAGTCATAAGGAAGAAGCCGACAACGTCAATAAGCAGAGGAATTACAACAATTTTGAGTCTTGCTTCGTCAAGGAAGAGGATATCCCAGTTGCTGTTGAAGCCGTAAGCAAGAAGCATAAGGGGAATAATAAGTCCCACAAATGATGTGATAGGTCCTGTGAACCAACCGAAAATACCCGAGAAGCTTTCAAGTCTTTCACCTGAAAGATACATCTGATAGTCGTTGATTTTAACGTTCATATCGTGGCCTGCAGAGGTGGGCACCGTTTTTGTCATTTCCATCAGGAACATAACAACGATACAAAGAGTACCGCAAAGAACAAGATTCTCTCCGCAGAACCATATTGCCGCAACAAGTCCTAAGTTGCCGAATGCACGGGTCAGCTGATAGAATATCATAATCTGCTTATATGAGAATCTCTTTAAGAAATAGGGCGTAAGCAGATCCGGGGGAGTACCCGCAAAGGATACGAGAAGTGTAAGAATTGAGTAGGGAAGACCGGCAAGACGGAAGGTGTAAAGATAAAGAATGCTTGTAAAAGCAAGCATACCGTTTCCGAGGGAGTCAATAAGTCCTACCATAGTGTTTATCCAGCGGTATTTATTATGTAAAACACCGAACATGCCGTCCCAGAATTTGATGTTGACCTTCTTTTCAAGAGGCGGCTGAGGAATTCTTTCCTTTATTGTGCTGGCACCTATCATGGTAAGCACGGCACAGGCAATAAACGTTCCGGGGATAACCCAGCGGAAGAAGTTTATGTCTGCCCATCCGTTTTTGAGGGTACCGACAAGGGCAGGAATAATAATTGTCATAATAGTCTGTAAGAAGTGGGAAAGCTTTACGGGGTATGTTCTTACAAGAATTCTTTCCGTGGGGTCGGGAGAAATGCTCTGTGTTGTGGTTTCAAGCACATTTCCGAAGCCGAATACACCGTAAATGGCAAAAAGAAGATTTGCAGCCCAAACACGGGTGGACACGTCGGCAATCTCATAAAGAGGAAGCCAACCGATGAGAACTACAACTATGCACTTGGGGATAACGTCGGAATAAAGCGAATACTTGTAGCGGCCGAATTTGGGAATAAGCTTTTTTCTCCAGAAAATGTTTCTGGCACCTACCCAGCCCGAATACAGGAAGTGTGTACCGAACACCTTGAAGCAGGCGGTTGCACTCATACCCTCAAGGGAGTTAAGGAATATGATAAACTTAGAATTGGGGTCGAAAAGTGTTGAAGCATCGAAGAGTATCAGCGACAGACCGAAGGCTATCATAGCCACGTATACCGTGTATAGCTTCTTTTCTGTCTTGCCCGGCAGGAAGCCCAGGTTGTCACAGACAAACCACCAGATAAGGGCAGTTACGTAGCCCAGGGGCATATTGATGATGCTTATGATTGAGAATGTGAGGTAGGGCAGCTTATAATGGTGCATTATAAGGAAGCAGCCCGTTGCAAAATAGATGTACTCCAGCACCTTTGATGCCGTGTAGTTGGCACCTACCGAGAAGAATATATTGAGATATTCTTTATAGGGAACGTATTTTCCCTCGGCAGGAGTTTTCCAGTGTGTCTTCAGTTCAGTAAAAAACTTAGAGAAAGTTTCTTTATTTACCTTAGCCATAACACCTCTCCTTTAATATAATTAAATATATTATATCATCTGTGCGCGAAAAACACAACATAAAACGGGATATCAATATGTATAATTCGACAGATAAAATTTGAGCAAAAAAGACAATTCCCGTTCTTCGGAAAATCCGGAAAACGGGAAAATTTTATGCAACAAGCTTTGTTTTCATAAGGTCTGTCTTTTTGTAATAGATGTAAGTGATAACAGAGCAGATAATCCATCCTGCAGGATATCCCATTGCAATGGGAATAATCTCGTTTGCAATGAAGTTTGCCATAATGAAAAGGTAGGTCTGCCTGAAAAGAACGAATGAGCAGAGCATTATTATCATCGGTATCTTGCTGTTTCCCGCACCTCTCAGCGCTGCTGCGTAAACCTGATTCATACAGCAGGTGAGATAGAAGGGGGACAGCCAACGCAGAAGAAGAGTTGAATACTCGATTACCTCGGGCTTATCGTTGAAGAACGCACTTGCCTGCGGAGCAAACAGCATAAGCGGTACCATAATTACAGCCGTACAGGTAAGTGACATTATGTAGGCCTTTTTTACGCCTTCCTTTGCTCTGTCAAGGTTACCCTTGCCGAGGTTCTGTCCCACAAAGGTTGTAGCGGCAATGGAAACGGACTGCATAGGAAGGAACATAAACTGGTCAAGCTTTGTGTAGGTGGTCCAGCCTGACATACAGTCGGTGCCGAAATAGTTTATGTATGACTGCACGAAAACGTTTGAAAATGCGGTGATTGCAAGCTGAATTGCAGCCGGTGTACCCACTCTCAGAATAAGCTTCAGCTGTTCAAGGTGGATTCTGATTTTTCTGAAGACTACTTTTATACAGCTGTCTGACGTCATAAGAGTCAGCATAACAAGTATTGCCGACACGCCCTGCGCAATTATTGTTGCGTATGCCACACCCTCAACTCCCATGCCTAAAATCAGCACAAATACGAGGTCAAGCACGGTATTGAGAACAGCAGATACCACAAGGAAAATAAAGGGGCGCCTTGAGTCGCCGACGGCTCTGAGGATGCCCGAGCCCATATTGTAGAAAAGGAGTCCCGTGACGCCTGCAAAATAAATTATAAGATACTTCTGTGCTTCAGGGTAAACCTCATCCGGAATTTTCATTGCCTGAAGCATCAGCGGTGTTATTGTAATGCCGACGACCGTGAAAACAACGGATAGTATTACGGTGATGGCGATACAGGTGTGTACCGTATCCTGTACCTTGTCAAGCTTTCCTGCCCCGTAAAACTGTGAAATTACAACACCGGCACCGCTTGCAAGTCCCATAAATGTGCCGATAAGCACGTTTACTATAGGACCTACGGAGCCTACTGCAGAAAAGGCTTCATTGCTGACGTAATTGCCTACAACCCAGGTGTCTACGGTATTATACAGCTGCTGAAAGATATTTCCTACAAGAAGGGGCAGAGAAAATAATATGATATGCTTTACAATGCTGCCCTCGGTCATATCCTTGTCTTTGCTTTTTGATGGTCTTATTGCTTTTGTCATATCTCAATATACTTTTTAACGAAATTATATACGTTTGTCCAATAAAATTCGGGCTCCTTTGAAACGGATTCTGCGTGGCCCGCACCCTTGACGGTGAAGAAATCCTTTTCTGCGGCACAGGCTGTATAAACCTCATTCATCATTCTGAAGGGGACAAAATCGTCAGCCTCGCCGTGCACGAAAAGTGTGGGAGTAACGGATTTTCTTACAGCCTCTATGGGAGCGCATTTACTGAAGCTCATATTGCCTCTGAGCTGTGAATAGATGCTCAGCGTCGGAAGAATGGGCACAAGGGCAGGAGAAATTGAGGTTTTTGTAACGTGTGTGTATTCGTCCATAACCGTTGTGAAGCCGCAGTCCTCAACAGCGCATTTTACGTTTGAGGGAATATTCTCACCCGTAATAAGCATTGTCGTTGCCGCACCCATGCTTTCGCCGTGAAGCACAATTTCCGCATCGGGATACATGGTTGTTATGTATTCAATAAGGTCAAGCCCTATGTATTTGTCGTGCCAGCCCATTGAGGCATATCTGTTTTCATCCTCGGAGTGGCCAATCATAGAGGGAAGAATACAGTTGAAGCCCATCTGTGAATATGCAAAGGCATAATGATACATTCCGCCGGGGCCTGAGGTAAAGCCGTGGAAAATAATTGCCCATTTTTCGGGATGTCCGTTATTGAAGAGCTTTGCGTGGCGCTTCTGCCCTTTTTTGTTTGTTATGTAAATATCGGAGGGCTGATGGTCCGGCAGCCACCTGTCCATAGCAGGGAAAAATCTGTCGGGCTGCTTTTCCTCTGCAGGCTTTTCGGGAGCTGCTTCTGCCGCGGGAGCCTCCGTAACGGGAGGAGTCATTTTCTCGCCGATTTTTGCTGCAAGACGGATATTGAGCATACATTCGTAGGCTATGGTATTGAATACACCGAGAAGTGCACCTGCACCTGCTGCTGTACCGATAATGGCTTTTACTGATTTTCTCATAAAAACACCCCAGTTTCTGATAAGTTTTTTTCTGAAATTAACCCTTCATTGTAAGGGAGATTCTCTTCTTTGCGACGTCAACACCCAGAACCTTTACCTTTACGATGTCACCGACCTTGAGCACCTCGGAGGGATGCTTTATATAGCGGTTGGTTATCTGTGAAATGTGAACAAGTCCGTCCTGATGAACGCCGATATCAACAAATACACCGAAGTCGATAACGTTTCTGACAGTACCCTGAAGCTCCATACCCTCTTTAAGGTCTTCCATTGAGAGAATGTCGGAGCGAAGCATAGGAGCGGGAAGATCGTCACGGATATCTCGGCCGGGCTTTTTGAGCTCTTCTGCGATGTCGGTAATTGTGGGAATACCCACGCCGATTTCCTCTGCGGCCTTAACCTTTCCGTATGCCTCAAGCTTTTCTTCAATGTCGCTGATTCCGTCTGTGGAAATCCTTTTGCTGTCAATTCCGAGGAGCCCGAGCAGCTTCTTTGCTGCCTCATAGGATTCGGGATGTACTGCCGTGTTGTCAAGCGTTTCCTTGCCTCCGGGGATACGGAGGAAGCCTGCGCACTGCTCGTAAGCCTTGGGGCCTAAGCCCTTGACCTTCTTAAGACCTGCACGTGAAGCAAAGGCACCGTTTTCGTCACGGTATGCTACAATATTCTTTGCTGTTGCAGCAGTGATACCTGCAACATATTTAAGAAGTGAGGGGGATGCTGTATTGAGGTCAACACCAACGGAGTTTACGCAGTCCTCAACGACGCCCGTAAGGGATTCCTCAAGTCTTGCCTGGGGAAGATCATGCTGATACTGACCTACACCTATGGACTTGGGGTCGATTTTAACAAGCTCTGAAAGGGGATCCTGCAGTCTTCTTGCTATAGATACTGCGGAACGGAGGGATACGTCAAACTCGGGGAATTCCTGCGCACCGAGCTTGGATGCGGAATAAACGGAAGCGCCTGCCTCATTTACCACCATATAGCTTACCTTGCCGCCATACTGCTTTATTGTATCCGCAACGAAGATTTCCGCTTCCTTTGAAGCCGTGCCGTTGCCGATTGAGATGCAGTTTACTCCGAATTTTCTTATGAGGGTGTGTACCTTCTCTGCCGCCTCCTCCTTTTTGTTCTGAGGGGGAGTGGGGTAAATAACACCCGTTGAGAGCACCTTGCCGTTTTCGTCTACAACAGCAATTTTACAGCCTGTTCTGTAGGCAGGGTCAACTGCAAGAACACGCTTATTTTTTATGGGAGGCTGCATAAGAAGAGGCTTTAAGTTCTGTCCGAACATTTTTATTGCCTGCTCGTCAGCCTTTTCTGTCAGCATATTTCTGATTTCTCTTTCAACTGAGGGGAAAACAAGTCTTTCCCAGCTGTCAAGAGCGGCTTCCTTCACAAACTGTGTTGTGATGCTGCCTGCTTTTACAAAATAGCGGTAGAATATGCCCATTGCCGCAAAGCTTTCAATCTCAAGGCTTACCTTGAGAAAATCCTCGTTTTCACCGCGGTTAAGAGCAAGAATTCTGTGGCTGGGGATTTTCGAAACAGCCTCGGAGTAATCGTAATACATTGAGTATACGCTGTCCTCCTCGGTCTTTGCCTTTGAGCGGATAATACCCTTTGCGGAAATCATTTCCTTAAGATCGTGTCTTATCTCGGGGGAGTCGGACATAATTTCTGCAATGATATCGTTTGCTCCCTGTAATGCTGCGGCAACGTCGGGTACATCCTTTTCCTCATTTACATAAGCCTGTGCCATTTCTTCAATTGTACCGTCGGTTTTTTCCTGTGCGAGAATTTCGAGGGCTAAGGGCTCAAGTCCCTTTTCCTTTGCGATGGTAGCTCTTGTTCTTCTCTTCTGCTTGTAGGGACGGTAAAGGTCCTCAAGTACGGCAAGAGTTTCTGCGGCAAGAATATCCGCACGGAGCTCCTCGGTCATTTTGCCGAGCTCTTCAATGTGAGCAATGTAGTCCTCTTTTTTCTTTTCGAGGTTTCTTAAATACTGTAATCTGTCAGCAATTTCACGGAGAAGCTGATCGTCGCAGCTTCCGTGCATTTCCTTACGGTAACGGGCAATAAAGGGGATTGTATTGCCGTCATCGATAAGCGTGATGATGTTTCCCATGTGATCCGGCTTTACCGGAAATTCTTTGCAAAGTTTTTCTCTGATGTCCATTTTTCTCTCCGTTTATACTAATTGTCTGTAGATTTCACTTTTTTTGGTGTTTGTTTCCTTGGCGGCTTTTTTTGCTGCCTCGTTTATGCTGAGTCCTTCGGCTATATAGGCTTTTGCAAGCTCTACGGGGTCGGCTTCCTCGGCTTCGGAGGCTATTTCCGCTTCGGTTTTTGCTTCTATTATTATAACGTATTCACCCTTGAGCTTCACTCCGTCATATTTTCCGTCAAGCTCCGAGAGGGAGCCGAATTCAATGCTTTCGTGAATCTTTGTAAGCTCCTTGACGAGGGCTATTCTTCTGTCGCCGAGAGCGGTGTGCAGGTCGTGAAGAGTAGCCGCAAGCTTATGGGGGGCTTCATAGAAAACCATTGTTTTTCTCTCTGTCTTGATTTCCTCAAGATGCTCCCGTCTTTTGGGCTTGTTGCCTGTCAGAAAGCCTTCAAAGGTAAAACGGGAAACCTCAAGCCCTGAAAGTGCAAGGGCGGTTATGATTGCACTGGGGCCGGGGACTGTATTTACCTTTATTCCGCTTTCGTGGCAAAGACGGACAAGGTCCTGACCGGGGTCGGAAATTGCAGGCATGCCCGCATCCGTTACAAGCGCACAGCTTTCTCCTGCGAGGATTCTTTCAACAATTGAAGGACCCTTTTCCGCACGGTTGTGCTCGTGATATGCTATAAGCCTGTTCTTTATATCAAAGTAGTTGAGAAGCTTTACGGAAACCCTTGTGTCCTCTGCCGCGATAAAATCCACGGTGCGCAGGGTTTCAACAGCTCTCGGGGAAAGGTCACCCAGATTTCCTATGGGGGTACCTACTACGTATAATTCTCCTGCCATTTTATTTCTCCTTTATACTGCTGATGTAATCACAGTTAAAGGTGGTAAGCTTACCTTTTTTATCTTCAACGGTTATCCAGCTGTCAGAAACCTCGATAACCTTTCCGACAAGCCCTGCGATATAACCGTTTGCCTGTATGATACAGTCCTTGCCGACATATCTTAAAAGTGCGGAATTGTCCATTTCTTTATATTCCTTTCTTCTTTTGCGCAGTTTCATCAGCTGTAGCTGCAGATTGTGCCTTTTCTGTGTCATCAGTACCGCAAAAAGGATAAAAAAGACGGGGATAAACGATTCCATAATATCAATCCTTTTTGTAGCTGCCGATAATCCTTTTCATTTCATCGCTCGGTGTTCCGTCAGGATTTTCTATGTGAAGCTCCTTTTCAACGATAAGCCCCGGATTTCTGCCCTTTTTTCCTTCAAGAAGAAAAAGCCAGGGGGCTTTTCCGTTACGCTGAGATACGAAACGAAGACGCTTCGGCTCTATTTTTGCTTCTCTCATTCCCAGCATGGCCTCAGTAAGCCTTTCGGGGCGAAGGCAGATGCACATTCTTCCTCCGAATTTCAGAAGACGGGAGGCAGCAAGAAAGACGTCAGTCAGCTCAAGGCTTGTTTCGTGACGTGCAATTTTGTCGGCGGCGGCTTTACTTATAATGCCGTGTCCCTCTGCGGTATACGGGGGATTCATTGTAACAAGATCAAAAATACCTGCATCAAGCTTTCCCTTCAGCTCCCTTAAATCGGAATTCAGAAGAAAAAATCTTTCACCCAGGGAATTCATTTCAATGCTTCTTGTAAGCTGGTCGCAGGCAAGAGGCTGAATTTCAACGGCGTGTACCCTTTCAACCCCTTCACGCAGCCAGTAAAAGGGGATAATTCCGCAGCCCGTGCCGAAATCGCAGACGGTATTTTTTCTTTTCGGTGCGGAAAAGGCAGCCAGAAGCAAGGCATCCGTACCAAAGGTATGGCTGTCGGATACTACGAGCTTGAGGCTGCCGTCAATATATTCAATATGTTCCGATGCTTTTAAGTTCTGCATTTTATATTCTGTTTCTCTTGAGCGCTAAAACAACAATAATAACACCGATGCCTGAGCCTAACAGAAGAAGAACACCGATAGCAGTCTTTACGGGGTTCGTGTCATCCTTTATTGATGAAACATTGTCTTCAACAATGGGCTTGAAAACGGTTGTTGTGAATGCTTCTGTATAAATCTGCTCGGGAGGAATGAACTGGAAGGTTGTGGTTTCTGCGGGAGGCTGAGTTGTGGAAGGCATGGTAGGATATGTGTAGGAGGGATATGTGGGCGTGTAAACGGGAGGGGGAGGTGCCGCAGTGGTGGGTGCCTCGGTTGTCGGCTCCTCAGTTGTGGTTTCGGGCTCCTGTGTTGTGGTTTCCTGAGGCAACGTCGGCAGAGTGGGGGGCGTCATAGCACCGAGATAAGCCTCGAGCTCGTCAAGGATATCCGCCACGTTAATGCCGAGAATATTCATAATTCCCGAAAGACCGCCTTCTCTTATTTCATCAATTGCATTCTGAATGCTTTCGGGATCGCTTGTATCAATGCCGAAAAAGCTGAGGATTGAATTGAAGCTGTCGGGGTCAAACAGGGCTGCTGCTTGTGCCGTACCCGCAAGGGGAACAAGAAGAAGACAGGAAATAAGCGCTGTGATAACAATTTTCTTAAAAGCTTTCATAAAATCACCAAAATAATAAACAAAATAATACAAATGTTATAATAACAAAAAAGAAGAAAAATGTCAATTGTTATTATTTTACAATGTGATTGAGCCAGTAAGCAACATGGCTTGCAAAGCCGTGGCAGCAGGAGGCATAGTCTGTCATGTTTTCCCAGAGTGTGCCTGTCTTTTCTGCCATAGGCAGGAAAAAGCTTTCAATTTCCTTCAGCAGCTTATCGTGTTGTCCGTCTTCAAAGAGAATGAAAAGACGGAGATAATTTCCGATAAATGCATTTGATACGGGAACGTCGGGATAGGTTTTTTCGGGATCTCTGTCCGGGCCGAATACCGTAAACATCTTTTCGTAAAGCCCGGGGTGGCTTTCCTTTGTTGCCGTGCCCGAGAAAAATGCGTAATACTGGCAGGTTTCCGTATGATTCTCTGTGTTTACGGGGATATTATTTTCATTGAGTACAGCGTTGTCAATGAAGAATTCACCGTCAAATGCTTTTTCTGCGATTATCTTTCTGAGTGCAGTCGCTTTTTCGTGAAGCGCGTCATCCCCGTAAAGCTCCGCTACGGCATCAAGAACCTTGGTGTAAAGCATATTTGAGGGATAATTTACGTCACGCACAAAATCGTTTGCCTTCGACCATTCAACGAAAATCCAGCTGTCGATATTCTGAAGAAGACCGTCTGCATTTTCGTATTTCTTTGTAAACTCAAGAAGCTCATAAACTCTCTTTTTGGCGGCATCAACAAGCTCACGGTCGCCCGAGCGCTCAAGGTAGCCCTTTAACTGCAGAACGAACCAGAATGCCCAATTGTGAATATACGTTCCGTCATAATGGTCGGAGGGGTAGCACATAGGAAGCATGCCCTCCGGGATACACTCAAACCTTTTGGGAAGAAGGAAGTTTTCTATAAAGTTATGGTCAACAAAGCTCTCACCCGTAAGCTCTTTTTCAACACGGGAGGTAAAGAAGCTGTCGCAAAGCCAGCCTGCTCTTTCTCGTGAGGGGCAGTCCATGAAGATATCCGTTGAATTCTGACGGAAGGTTTCAACTGCAGCGTCATAAATCTTCTGCAAATTCTCTGTGGGCATATTTTTTGTGTTTATCACAAGATTTTCGGGGTAGCATTCCTCATAAAGGGATACGTTCGTAACGAGTGTGGGTGCATACATTGAGATAATCTGGATATAACGGAAGGTGTAGGGCTCGAAGGATACGATATCATAGGTTCTTCCGCCCTGAATTGCCCATTTGACAACGTTTTCGCAGGCATCCTTGCCGGGATCGGGGCACTTGCCGTCGGGAAGAATTTCATTGAAAACAGCATAAATTACGGTGTCATGCTCGGCTGTGAGAGAAAGACGGATGTAGCCCGTGTTGTTTCTGCCCATATCATAAATGCAGCAGCAGTTGATGCCGAGGGAAACGCTTTCCATACCGTAGCCGCCGTCCTCCATAATCTGGGTTTTGTAGGCATAAAGCTCGTTTACGGGGGAGGTGTCAAGCTCCTTTTCGGGGAAGCCCTTAAGTGTTTCGTCAATGCCGATAAGGCTTCTGTCCTTAAAGTATTTTCTGTCCTTGTCCGGAATAAGGATACCCTTTGAAACAATTTCCTTTACCTTTCTTTCGGTGTAAAGGCAGAAGGGCAGATTTCTGTCAATGAAGCATTTCTCTTCCGTAGGTGTAATTTCTATCTGCTGAAGCTGAGTGTCGGGGTCGGTCATAAAGAGGTCGTAATAAGCATCAAGTATGTATGCCTCGGTGAAGGGACGCTGGAAGGAATAACGGGGAGTTTTGCTGATACGGGACGCATATCTTGATGCCTCGAATTCCTTATCGCTGCCCGTTGCGTATAAAATCTCACCGTTTCTTGTGATTTCCGCAGCAAGGAAGGAGGGCTTATCCAGGAGATAAAAGCTGTTTACGTTATAGCCTGCCGCAATGATTGAAATTACGGTTTTTTTGTCCGAAAGCTCGTTTTTTAAGGTGTAATCGCTGACTCTGTAGAAGCCGTGTCCTGCTCTTGCGGGGCCTGCAGCATAAAATACACCGTCAACAAAAATCTGATATCTTGAATGGGAAGCAATGCTGAGTGTTATCTCTTCATTTCCATCGATTACAGCTCTGAATACAAGGGAGAGATTTTTTGTGAGCTCCTGTCCTTTTTCCCATACGGGAACCGCTTTTCTGAGCTTATATTCCTTTGATATACCTTTGACTGACATAATTATTCCTCCAACAGCCTTAATAGGTTGATTAAAAAAGCTCTGTCATTTTCGGGAGTGCGTCCGTGCGGACCCTTTGTTCTGCCGCCCGAAAGACGTATCTTTTTATTTATATATCTTGAATAGAGCAAATTTTCGATATTTTCATCAGTAAAAATCAGCCCGTTCTGATTGATTGCCCTGCCGCCCTTTCCCAGTATCAGCGCTGCAAGACCGTAATCCTGCGTGACAACGATATCTCCGCGGGATACGGTGTTCGCAATTTTAAGGTCAGCGGAATCTGCACCCTTGTCAACCACAATTGTTTCTGCTGTGTCGCGCACAATGTAATGGGCGTTATCGCAGACAATTGTGCAGGGTATTCCTCTTTCCTCTGCAAGCTGAAGCGTGATGTCTGTAACGGGACAGGCGTCGGCATCAATGATTATTCTCATAAAATCACCAAGGTATATTTTATCTCAATAAAAGAATGTTTTCAAGGGCAATTTTGTATTTAGTGCGTATAAAAGGCGGGCGGCTCAACTCTCGGCTTGTTTGACTGACTCAATACGCTGTCTGCCAGAATGACGGAACGGACGATGCTTTCCTTACCGTACTTGTTCCGTATCCTGTCGACCGTCAGCTCAAGGCTTTCCTTCTTGCCTTCCTTCACCTCGTCGACAAACATTGTCGTCTGCCTCGGTGATGAGTCGGGAATCAGATCAATTGCCCGTATCCCGATGCTTCTTAAGGGGTAGGCATCATATATTTTCAGAAGCTCCAGTCCCTCCTTGCAGATATTTTCGGAGATGCTCGTGGGAAATTTAAGCTTTTTTTGTCTTTCGAGTGTTATAAGCTCTGCTGTTCTTATGTGAAGCTGAACACCCGTGCATAACAGTGAGTGGCTTCTCAGTCTTTTTGCTACGCTTTCGGAGAGGATATAGAGCAGGATTTTCGCATCCTCAAAATTTTCAAGATCCCTCGGCGGGGTTGTGGAGTTTCCTATGCTTTTTATCGGCAGCGCTTCTTCTATGTTCATAACGGGAGCTGTATCCATGCCCATTGCATAAATATACAGCCTTTCTCCGTTTTTGCCGAATATCTGCATAAGCCTTTCACGTCCCAGCCTTACTGCCTCCTCTACGGTATAGATACAGCGTCTGTTAAGCTCCCTTACTGTTGAGGGACCCACAAAAAGCAGATCTCCCACAGGTGCCTTCCATACGATTTCCCTGTAATTTTCCGGGGTAATAACCGTTATCGCATCGGGCTTTTTGTAGTCGCTTCCGAATTTTGCAAACACCTTGTTATAGGATACTCCTATTGATACCGTAAGGCCCAACTCTGTTTTTATGCGGTGTCTTATCTCTTCTGCAATTACCTCTCCGGAACCGAAAAGCTCCGTGCTGCCTGTAACGTCAAGCCAGGCTTCATCGGGGCCGAATGCCTCCACAAGATCTGTGTATTCACAGTAAATTTCCCTTGCCTTGTTGCAGTATTTCTGGTAAAGAGGGAAATTCGGGGGCAGTATTTTCAGCGACGGACACTTCTTCTGTGCCTGCCATAAGGGCTCCCCGGTTTTTACTCCGTACCTCTTTGCAATTTCATTTTTTGCTAAAATTATGCCGTGCCTTTTTTCGGGATCGCCGCCCACGGCAATGGGGATTTCCCTGTATTCGGGGTGGCTTATGCTCTCAATTGATGCGTAGCAGTTGTTAAGGTCAGAATGTAAAATTATACGCATAAAATACATCTCCTGAAGACAAAACGAACAAATGTTCGGTAGTTCAGGTGTATTATAGCAGAGAAAACTCCGGTTGTAAACAGGGAATTTCTGTTTTTTTTCGTAATGTCCCGTAAATGGTACATTGTCAGAATTAATAAAAAAATCACATATAATATAATTTATTATTTGTATTTTTTACCTTGATTTTTAACCTGCGCGGGTATATACTATTAAAAAATATACAGAGAGGATGAAAGGGATGACAAAAAAGGAGATTGCAATCAGAGCGGCGGATGAGTTTAAAAAGCTTTATCCTGAGGCTGTATGCTCTCTTGAGGCGGCAGACCCCTTTCAGCTTCTTGTTGCCACAAGGCTTTCCGCCCAGTGTACGGATGCAAGAGTAAACCTCGTGACACCTGCGCTGTTCGGTAAGTATCCGACAATTGAAGCCTTTGCACAGGCTGATGTGCATGACGTGGAGGAGCTTATTCACTCCTGCGGCTTTTTCCGTCAGAAAGCAAAGGATATTGTGGGTATTGCAAATGACGTGCTGAGCCGCTTCGGCGGCAGAGTGCCCGATACTATAGAGGAGCTGACAACGCTTCCCGGTGTGGGAAGAAAAACGGCAAATCTTATTGTCGGGGACGTGTACGGCAAGCCTGCAGTTGTGGCAGATACACACCTTATAAGAATTTCAAACAGATTAGGACTTGTTGAAACGAAGGATCCGCTGAAGGTGGAGCTTGCCCTTAAAGAGCTGCTTCCGCCGGAGGAGAGCAACGATTTCTGCCACCGTGCGGTGCTTCACGGAAGGGCGCTGTGCGATGCAAGACGTCCCCTTTGTGCAGACTGTCCTCTGAATACGTTTTGTAAATTCTCAAAAGAACAATAACATAGATACTGTCACCGAGCGGTGACGCGAAAGGAAGAATCAGATGTCATTTCTCAAAAAAATCTTCGGCGATTATTCATCAAGAGAGGTAAAAAAGGTTCGCGCTGTTGCGGATAAGGTGCTTCAGCTTGAGAATGAATATTCCGCCCTTACGGATGAACAGTTGAAGGCAAAAACTCCTTATTTCAAGGAAAGACTTGAAAACGGCGAGAGCCTTGACGATATCCTCCCCGAGGCATTTGCCGCCTGCCGCGAGGCATCCTGGCGTGTTCTCAAAATGAAGCATTTCCCCGTACAGGTTATCGGCGGTATTGTCCTGCATCAGGGCAGAATTGCCGAAATGAGAACGGGTGAAGGTAAAACGCTTGTTGCAACTCTCCCTGCTTATCTTAACGCACTTACGGGCAAGGGTGTTCACGTTGTAACAGTAAACGAATACCTTGCACGCCGTGACTCCGAGTGGATGGGAAAGGTTTTCCGTTTTATGGGGCTTTCCGTCGGTCTTGTTTACAATATGCAGGACCCCGAGGAAAAGAAGGCGGCATACCGCTGTGATATCACCTACGGTACCAGCACCGAAATGGGCTTTGACTATCTTCGTGATAATATGGCGCTTTACAGGGAAAATAAATCCCAGAGAGGCCACATCTTTGCAATCGTGGACGAGGTTGACTCAATTCTCATTGACGAGGCCAGAACTCCTCTTATTATTTCGGGTGCAGGCAGCGTTTCCTCTGACGAATATCAGAGAGCGGATGATTTTGCAAAGAAGCTTTCCGTTCACAGAATCACCGACGTTCAGTCAAGAACCAGTCTTGATGATATTGCAGGTGAGTTTGATTATATCGTTGACGAAAAGGCAAGAACAGCTACTCTTACAAAGAACGGTATCAAAAAAGCGGAGGGACATTTCGGTGTCGAAAATCTTATGGATGCCGAAAATATGCAGCTTCTCCACCACATCAATCAGGCAATCAAGGCAAGAGGTGTTATGCAGCGCGACGTAAACTATGTCGTGGTTGACGGTCAGGTGCTTATCGTTGATGAATTCACGGGACGTGTAATGCACGGAAGACGCTACAGCGAGGGTCTTCATCAGGCTATTGAGGTAAAGGAAGGTGTAAAGCTCGGCAAGGAGAACAAAACGCTTGCTACGGTAACCCTTCAGAACTATTTCCGCCTTTATAAGAAGCTTTCCGGTATGACCGGTACTGCTATGACGGAAAGTGAGGAATTCAAGGAGATTTATGCCCTTGATATTGTTGAAATCCCCACAAACAAGCCTATGATAAGAAAAGACCACCCCGATGTTATGTACGTTAACGAGCAGAAGAAGTTTGCCGCCGTTATCGAGCAGATAAAGGAGTGTCACGCAAAGGGACAGCCCGTTCTTGTCGGTACAGTCAGCATTGATAAGTCTGAGGCTCTTTCCTCAGTTCTAAAAAGAAACGGCATCAAGCACGAGGTTCTCAATGCAAAGCAGCACGCAAGAGAAGCAGAAATCGTTGCTCAGGCAGGTAAGCCCGGCGCCGTTACAATTGCTACAAATATGGCAGGACGAGGCACAGATATTATCCTCGGCGGTAATGCCGAGCACATGGCAAAGAACGAAATGAAGAAAATGGGCTTTATTGACGAGCTCATTTCAGAGGCTACAGGCTTCTCGGATACGGATAATGAGGAAATCCTTGAAGCAAGAAGAGTTTTCTCGGAGCTTCAGGAAAAATATTCTCAGGAGCTGAAAGCAGATGCCGAAAAGGTAAGAGCCGCAGGCGGTCTTTTTATCATCGGTACCGTGCGCCACGAGGCAAGACGAATAGACAATCAGTTAAGAGGCCGTGCGGGCCGTCAGGGTGACCCCGGTGAAAGCCGATTCTACCTTGCTGCTGATGACGATCTTTTAAGAGTTTTCGGCGGTGACAGATTCGAAAGAATTATGAAGATGTTCCGTGATGAAAACCTTGCTCTTGAAGCAAATATGTTCTCCTCTGCAATTGAAAATGCACAGAAGCGTGTTGAATCAAATCACTTTGCTGCACGTAAGCATACAATAAGCTATGATGACGTTATCAACAAGCAGAGAGCTCTTATATACGAGCAGCGCGACCGTGTCCTTGACGGTGAGGATATGGATGCAACAATCCGTAAGATGATAAAGGAAAGCATCAGCGATAATGTTGATCTTTTCTGCTCAGATTCCGTATCCTCCGATAAGTGGAATACGGTAGGGCTTGTTTCCAAGTACTCCTGGCTTCTTGAGGGTAAGGGGCTTTCAGGCTTTGACAGCGCTTCGGATATCAAGGAGCACCTTGTATCTCTTTGCGAAGCCCGTCTTGAGGAGCTTACTGCTGAGCACGGTGAGGATGTTGTGAAGCAGCTGCAGCAGTATGCACTTCTCAGAAATGTTGATATGAAGTGGATTGATCATATTGACGCCATGGATCAGCTCAAGCGCGGTATTTCTCTTCGTGCTTATGCAAATCAGGATCCCGTTGTGGCATTCAGACAGATGACCTACGATATGTTTGACGAAATGTCTGCCTCAATCCGTGAGGATACGGTGCAGATGCTCTTCACAAGAAGAGTCCGCTCCGAGGAGGACGTTAAGCGTCAGCAGGTAATCAAGGTAACCTCATCTTCCGGCGGCGGTGAAGCAGAGGAAAAGAAAAAGCCCGTAACAAAGGGTGCAAAGATCGGCAGAAACGATCCCTGTCCCTGCGGAAGCGGTAAGAAATACAAGCATTGCTGCGGAAGATAAATTTTAATCGGAAGTGATTTCTTTGACAGATAACCTTTCTCCTTACGGAAGCTCTCCCGAACGGGAGAATCCGAGGCAAAACAAAGCCGATATACCCCCTTCCCGTGAAAACGGAGAGGGAAATCCCCGTGAACCTGCCACCCGGAATAACGGATATCCTTACGGGAATCAGTACCCTTACGGCGGTCAGGGTCCTTACGGGAATCAGTACCCCTACGGAGGGCAGACGCCTTACGGCAAAAAGCCCACGCTGAGGGATAAAATTGTTGCGCTGATGAAAAAGACAGCCGAGTTTTTTACAGAAAAAAAGGTGCTTGTGTTGTCGCTTGCTTCAATTGCGGCGGCCGGTGCGATTATACTTTTTGAAATTTTCGGTACCGTTTTCGGCACAATACTCGGAATGAACGAAACGCTTTATACCCTTTATACTCAAAATCCGACTGCGGAAGCCGTATTCGGTATGACATACACACTTTTAGGTGTTGCTCTGCCGTTCCTTCTTGCTTATATTTTCATTAAAAAGGCTACGGGGCTTACGCTTCCCCTGGGGGCACCCCGCAGGAATTCGGGCATCGGCTTTCTTATTCCCGCAGGACTCGGTGTGTGCTATATAGGAAATATTGCCGTGTCCTGGATGATGACCTTTTTCTCCTCCTTCGGAATAAGCTCGTATTCATACGATATGGCGCTTACGAGGCAGGATCCGCTCCCCGAAAATGCTTTTCAGCTTATCTGTACCGTTATGTATATGGCGGTTTTTCCTGCAGTTTTTGAGGAATTTGCCTTCAGGGGAGTTATAATGCAGCCTCTTCGCAGATACGGCGATTGGTTCGCGATTATAATCTCCGGCATTATGTTCGGTCTTGTTCACGGCAATCTCATGCAGATGCCCTTTGCAATTATTGCCGGTGTGGCTCTCGGCTATGCCGCAATCGTGACAGATTCGCTGTGGACGGGTATCATAATTCATTTTCTCAATAATTTCCTGTCCGTTATATTCTCCTGGGCAAGAACGGGACTTGCGGACGGAACAAATCTTGTTTTCTCGGCAATATTCACCTACGGAATAATTATCATCGGAGTGGTGGCTCTTTCCGGATATGCCTGGAAAAATCCCCGTATGATGAAGCTTTATCCCTCAAGGGTGAACGTGAAGAAAGGCAAGGCTGCGGCGGTATATTTCCTTATGCCCGCTATGCTTATAGCCCTTCTTCTTATGCTTAAAAATATTTTATCGGATATAACCGTGGGGTAACTATGGAAGAAATAACCTCAAGAAACAATCCTGCCGTCAAGGCGGCGGCAGCCCTTAAGGAGCTTCGGGAACGAAAAAGCACGGGGCTTTTCCTTCTTGAAGGAGCCCGTCTTTGCAAGGATGCCGCTTTGAACGGTGTTGCAATAAAGCAATTTTTTGTTACGGAAAAGGCAAGGAAAAAATATTTTTCCGAATTTGAGCTTCTTTCCGGAAAATCGGAAAATTCGTTTCTCATTCCTGAAAGTGTTGCCGAAAAGCTTTCTGATACCAAAAATTCCCAGGGCTTTTTTGCGGTCTGCCGGCAGCCCGGCATTTTCCGTGAAATAAACTGCAGCGGAATGTATGTTTTTACAGATAACGTGCAGAATCCCGACAATATGGGTGCAATAGTCCGTACGGCAGAGGCTATGGGAGCAGACGGAATTATAGTGAATTCGGGCTGTGACATCTATTCTCCCAAGGCTCTGCGTGCTTCAATGGGTGCGCTTCTGCGCTTCCCCGTAATAAGAACGGACAGTCCCGTAAGCATTCTTTCGGAGTGCAGAAATAACAAAATGAAAATATTCGCAAGTGTTGTTGACGCTTCTGCAGCGGACGTTACAGCAGTGCCGAAGGACGGCGGCTGTGTACTGATAATCGGCAATGAGGGCAGCGGCATCAGCGAAGAAACTCTTTCACTTTCAACTCACAGAATAACCATTCCCATGAAGGGCAAGGCAGAATCCCTCAATGCTTCGGCTGCGGCTACCGTGCTTATATGGGAGTTTATGAAGGACAGGTGAGGGAATGTATAAAAGAATACACTACATTATGTGGTATCAGGGTCTTTTCGGCGACAGTAAAAAAGCGAAAAAGGCACTGGATCACTACGGCAGCTTTGAAAGGCTTTACGAGGTCGTGACAGGTGACGGCGATACCGA
Source organism: Acutalibacteraceae bacterium (assembly GCA_045533835.1). Classification (GTDB taxonomy): domain Bacteria; phylum Bacillota; class Clostridia; order Oscillospirales; family Acutalibacteraceae; genus RUG806. Next base: position 44,985 of record JAZSIM010000007.1, on the reverse strand, counting down.
CGGTCTTCTCAGAAGCTTTACAAAGGAAAGACTTTCGTCCTTCAGCCTGTTTGATGCCTTTGATGCAATTGAAACCGCAAAGGACTTAGGCGGAGATGCAATCACCTTTGAATCTCCCTTGTATCCTCAGAAACTTCTTGAAATCGGGGATTATCCTCTTGTGCTTTTTTATCAGGGTGATAAGGAGGTGCTGAGAGAAGGCGTGAAGGTTGCAATGGTAGGCTCAAGAAAGGCGCCCGACGAGGCTCTTGCCCTTTCTTATTCTGCCGCCTATAATCTCGCAAAATCGGGTGCAGTTATTGTCAGCGGTGCGGCGCTCGGCGTTGATACCGCCGCACATAAGGGAGCAATTGCCGCAGGCGGTGTAACCGTGGGTGTGCTCGGCTGCGGCCTGGGAAATGCATATACGGACCGTCTGGGGGATTTTTATAACGAGGTCTGCAGAAACGGTGTGTATATCACGGAAATGCTGCCGGGCGAAGCTCCTTCAAGATTTACCTTCCCCGAAAGAAACCGTCTTATATCGGGAATGAGCTCGGCGGTGCTTGTAGCCTATGCCGGTGAAAAAAGCGGCTCGCTTATAACTGCGGCTGCCGCAAAAAAGCAGAAGCGCCGTGTTTATGCGATGTCCGAAAGGCTTTTACCCTCAGACGGCTGTAAAAAGCTTATTTCCGAGGGTGCTTACATTTTCAACTGTGCGGGAGATATTGCATACCCCCTTAGAGAAGAGTTCGGCAGAAATTTCAACGAAGGCTACTGTAACAGACCCATTGAGGCGGATAATGTCCCGCAGGAAGCCTTTTCGCTGAAAAAGCAGGATAAGGCCGGGGACGAAGAGCCGGCCGTAACGGCGGAGCCTTCCGTAAAAAATACCGTGCAAAAGAAAAGCCCTCCTTCCGCAAAGGAAGAGAAAACCGAAAAGGATGTGCCCGACTTTGTAAGCGGGGACGCGAAAAAAATTTACTCTGTGCTTCTTAACGGCAAAACGGACGTAAATAACCTTGTTGACGTTACGGGGCTTCCCGTAAGAGCAGTACTGACGGCTGTGGCAGAGCTTGAAATTTTCGGGCTCATAAGAAATCTGCCCGGTGCTGTTGTCGAAGTAATCTGATAACTAATTTTTTCCAAAGGAAGATTAATATATATGTCAAAACTTGTAATTGTTGAGTCGCCTGCAAAGGCAAAAACCATCAAAAAATATCTCGGACCCGGCTTTGAGGTAAAAGCCTCAATGGGTCACATCAGAGATTTACATGCAAATAAGCTGAGCGTTGACGTCAGCCGCGATTTCGAGCCCGATTACACCATTATCAAGGGAAAGGAGAAGCTTATCGAGGAGCTCAGTACCCTTGCAAAGAAAAGTGAAGAGGTTTATCTCGCAACTGACCCTGACCGTGAGGGTGAAGCCATTTCCTGGCATCTTGCAACGCTTTTAGGGCTTGATACGAATAAGCTTAACCGTGTGAAATTCAATGAAATCAACAAAAAGAGCGTTGAAAACGGAATAAACAATCCTTCAAAAATTGACATTGATCTTGTAAACGCACAGCAGGCAAGAAGAATTCTTGACCGCCTCGTAGGCTACAGGCTTTCTCCCTTCATTTCTCAGAAGATAAGACGAGGTCTGTCTGCCGGACGTGTGCAGAGTGTAGCGCTTCGTCTTATTGTTGACAGAGAAGAGGAAATCAAAAAGTTTGTTCCCGAGGAGTACTGGACAATTGACGCACTTCTTCAGGCACCCCCCTCAAAGAAGAGCTTCAAGGCAGGCTTCTGGGGTGATGAAACGGGTAAAATAAAGCTTTCCGACAAGGAGGGCACGGAAAAGATTCTCAGAAAGCTTGACGGTGCCGTATTTACTGTGGGTAAGGTCAAGAAGGGTATCAGAAAGAAGCAGCCCTCGCCACCCTTTATTACATCAACTCTTCAGCAGGAGGCCTCAAAGCGCCTTGGCTTTACCGCAAAGCGTACGATGAAGGTAGCACAGGAGCTTTATGAGGGCGTTGAAATTGAGGGCATCGGCTCCGTGGGTCTTATTACCTATATGAGAACGGATTCCCTTCGTATTTCCGAGGAATCAAGAGCTCTCGGCAATCAGTTTATAAAAGAGAATTACGGAGAGAAATATCTTCCCGAAAAGCCCCGTTATTTCAAAACCAGAGAGGGCGCACAGGACGGTCACGAGGCTATAAGACCTTCTCTTGTAGAGCTTACTCCCGATAAGGCAAGGTCTTCGCTTACATCAGAGCAGTATAAAATATACAACCTCATCTGGTGCCGCTTTATGGCTTCTCTTATGGCAAACTGCGTTCAGGATACCACAAAGGCTGAAATCATTGCGGCAAAAGAGGGAAATTCAGAGGAATACTGCGTGTTCAATGCATCGGGCTACACAGTCCGCTTTGACGGCTACAGCGTGCTTTATGATAACAATTCCGACGAGGAGGAGAGCACCTCTGTTCTTCCCGAGCTTACAGAAGGAGCCGTACTTAAGGTAAAGGAAATCAAGGACGAGCAGCACTTTACTCAGCCGCCTCTCCGCTTCTCCGAGGCTTCTCTTATCAAGATGCTTGAGGAAACCGGTGTCGGAAGACCCAGCACTTATGCTTCAATTCTTTCCATAATTCTCGACCGTGACTACGTTGTAAGAGAATCAAAGAAGCTTCTTGCTCCCACAGAGCTCGGTACCGCAATCGTGAATCTTCTTAAGGAGAAGTTCCCCAAGATTGTTAATACAAAGTTTACTGCCGGTATGGAGGCCGATCTTGATAAGATTGAAGAGGGCGGATATGACTATATAAAAATGCTTCACGGCTTCTACGATGAATTTGAGGATACCCTTAAAAAGGCAAAAAGCTCAATGGAGGGCGTCAAGATAAGCCTTGAGGAGGATAAAACGGATATTCCCTGCGAAAAGTGCGGAAGAAACCTTATTGTCAAGGTTGGCAGATTCGGCAAGTTCTTTGCCTGCCCCGGCTATCCCGAGTGTAAATTCACAAAGCCCTTCGTACAGGAAACACAGGGCAGCTGCCCCGTATGCGGAAATACCGTCATAAGCAAGAAATCAAAGAAGGGACACACATTCTTCGGCTGCTCGGGCTTCCCCGCCTGTACCTTTATGACCTGGGATACACCTACAAAGGAAAGCTGTCCCGATTGCGGCAAAACGCTTTTCCGTTCAAGAGGAAATGTTGTGAAATGTCTTGACGAAAAATGCGGCTTTGAAAGAAAAGGCGGAAAGAAACAGGAGAAAGATGAAGACTGATTATATTACCGTTATAGGGGCAGGCTTTGCCGGCTGTGAGGCGGCAATGCAGATAGCAAGAGCAGGCATAAAGTGCCGTCTTTACGAAATGAAGCCCGTAAAGTTTTCACCTGCCCATAAAAGTGAAAATTTCTGTGAGCTTGTGTGCTCGAATTCCTTCAAGGCGGCACGTCCCGATTCAGCCGCAGGTCTTCTCAAGAATGAAATGGAGCTGCTCGGCAGCATTACCGTGAAATGTGCCAAGGCAACTGCAGTGCCTGCGGGCGGTGCGCTTGCCGTAAACCGTGATGAGTTTTCCGCTATGGTCACAAGGGCAGTTGAAAATGAGCCTCTTATAGAAATCGTAAGAGAGGAAATGATGTCAATCCCCCGTGAGGGAATTGTTATAGTAGCGGCAGGTCCTCTTGCCTCCGACAGTATAAGTGAGGATATAAAAAGGCTCTGCGGAGAGAATCTGAGCTTTTACGATGCGGCGGCTCCCATAGTATCGGCAGACAGCATTGATATGGAGAAGGCATTCACCCAGTCCCGTTATGACAAGGGCGGAGAGGATGACTACATAAACTGTCCTATGAACAAGGAGGAGTATGAGGCCTTCCACCGTGAGCTTATCTCTGCCGAAAGCGTTATTCTTCACGAGTTTGAGAAGAACAAAGAAATATATGAGGGCTGTATGCCCATAGAAATAATGGCAAAAAGAGGGGAAAACACCATCCGCTTCGGTCCTATGAAGCCTGTAGGACTTACGGACCCCAAGACGGGACACCGCCCCTGGGCAGTATTACAGCTCAGAAAGGAAAACAAGGCAGGCACACTTTATAACCTTGTCGGTTTTCAGACAAATCTTAAGTTCGGTGAGCAGAAAAGAGTGTTTTCAATGATACCTGCCCTGCACGATGCTCAGTTTGTGCGCTACGGTGTTATGCACAGAAATTCCTTCCTTAATTCCCCGAAGGTGCTTACGTCCTGCTTCAATCTGAAGGAGCATCCCGATATCTTCTTTGCAGGTCAGATTACGGGCGTTGAGGGATATATGGAATCTGCCGCAGCAGGCATTATTGCAGGTATAAACGCAGTAAAGCGCTTCAAGGGTGAGGAAATGCTTCTTCTTCCCGAAAATACAATGCTCGGTGCACTTTCAAGATACGTGGAAAACACCGAAACAAAGAATTATCAGCCTATGGGCGCGGCAATAGGACTGCTGCCGCCGCTGGGCGAAAGAATAAGGGACAAGCACGAAAGATATGCCAAAATCTGCGATATCGCAATAAATTCCCTTAAGGAATATATGCAGTCCCGCGAAATTTGAGAGGTTCAGAATGAAAGAGCTTGAAAAAAAGTTAGGCTACAATTTCAGAAATAAAGAGCTTTTACAGCTTGCCCTTTCCCATTCCTCCTATGCAAATGAAAGGCAGGGAAGACATGATAACGAAAGGCTCGAGTTCTTAGGCGATTCCGTGCTCGGCTTTATAACTGCGGAATACCTTTTTTCAACACTTAAGGACCGTCCCGAGGGTGAGCTTACAAAGCTCCGAGCAAATGCCGTATGTGAAAAATCTCTCGCGGTTTTTGCAAACGAGATAAATCTCGGTGAATACATACTTCTCGGCAAGGGTGAAAATATGACGGGAGGAAGAGAGCGTCCCTCCATTCTTTCCGATGCCTTTGAATCGGTTATTGCCGCAATCTATCTTGACGGCGGAATGGAGGAGGCAAAGAAATTCGTGCTTCGCTTCGTTTCCACCAGTACTACCGATACCGCAAAGGCTACTGACTATAAAACCATGCTTCAGGAGGTAATTCAGAAGAATCCCGACGAGCATCTGACCTACCGCCTTGTTGCAGAAAGCGGTCCCGATCACAATAAAGAGTTTACCGTAGAGGTTTATCTTAACTCCAACTGCATCGGAACGGGCAAGGGACATTCCAAGAAAAAGGCTGAGCAGTCAGCTGCAAGGGAAGCTCTCGAGCTTATGGGTATAAAAGAATGAAGCACGTAAACGTTTCGCTTTTCGTGCCGCATCTGGGATGTCCCAACTCCTGTATTTTCTGTAATCAGAAAACCATATCGGGAAGGTGCGAGCCGCTGAAAAACGAGGATATCGTAAAGGCCTGTGATATTGCAAAAAACGGGAATTATAACATCTCTGACAGTGAAATTGCATTTTTCGGTGGATCATTTACCGCTATTGAAAGGGAAAAGATGATTTCCTTCCTTGAAACGGCAAGGCCTTATGTCGGAACGTATTTTTCCGGAATAAGGATCTCCACCCGTCCCGACCGTATAGATGAAGAGGTTCTCGGAATTCTTAAGAAATACGGAGTTACGGCAATAGAGCTCGGCGCTCAGAGTATGTCGGAAGAGGTGCTTATAAAAAACGAAAGAGGCCACACCCCCGGGGATACTGAAAATGCATGCAGGCTCATAAGGAAATACGGTTTTTCCCTCGGACTTCAGATGATGACGGGGCTTTACGGCTCCGACGATGAAACTGATATTTATACTGCCCGTAAATTCATTGAGCTAAAGCCTGATACTGTAAGAATTTACCCTACGACGGTGCTTGAAAATACTAAGCTCGAAACGCTTTACAGAGAAGGGAAATACACTCCTCCGACACTTGAAGACTCAATAAAGCTGTGTTCAAGGCTTCTTCTTATGTTCAGGGATAATAACATAAGGGTTATCCGGCTCGGACTTCATTCGGGAGGAAATGTTGAAGACGGCTTTGTTGCAGGAGCATACCATCCTGCCTTCAGAGAGCTGGTTGAGGGAGAAATATATAAGGACCTGATTGCTGAAAAAATATCTTTGCTGCCCGATGGTGATTATACCCTCGGTGTGCACCCGAAGGAGATTTCAAAGGCTCTGGGACAGCAGCGGCGGAATGCGGAATTTTTCAGGAAAACGGGCAAGAATATAAAGATTACGGGAGTTGAAACGCTCTCCCGATATGATGTTATAATAATTAAGTGATTTTATTATATATGAGAGGAAAAAAAGATGTATCTTAAAGCATTGGAAATGCAGGGCTTCAAATCCTTTCCCGATAAGATAGTTCTTGACTTCGGCAAGGGTGTTACCGCTGTCGTCGGTCCTAACGGCTCGGGTAAGAGTAATATTGCCGATGCGGTCCGCTGGGTTCTCGGTGAGCAGTCAACAAAGTCGCTCAGAGGCTCAAAGATGGAGGACGTTATTTTCAGCGGTACAAAGGACCGCCGTCCGCAGGGCTTTGCAGAGGTTACTTTAAAGCTTGATAACTCCGACGGTGCTCTGAGTAATCCCGAGAAAGAGGTTTCCGTCACAAGAAGATATTACCGCTCGGGTGACAGTGCATATCTTATCAACGGTTCAACCGTAAGACTCAAGGACGTGCACGAGCTGTTTATGGATACGGGACTCGGACGTGACGGCTATTCAATGGTCGGTCAGGGCAGAATAGAGGAAATGGTATCCGCAAAAAGTGAAAACCGCCGTGATATGCTTGAAGAGGCTGCGGGAATTTCCGCTTACCGTTACCGCAGGGGCGATGCAATAAAGCGTCTTGACCAGGCGGAGGAGAATCTTGTAAGACTCCGTGACATAGTAAGCGAATTGCAGTCCCGTATAGGACCCCTTGAAAAGCAGAGCATAAAGGCACAGCAGTTCCTTTTATATGCAGGGGAGAAGAAGGAGCTCGAAATAGGACTCTGGGTGAATATCCTCAGCAAATCCCAGGGACTTATAAGAGAGCAGAGCCACAGAATTGAGGTTGCCCGTGCTCAGTATGAGGATGCAGGTGAGGCCTTACAGAGAATTTCTCAGGAAATAGATTCGGCAACAGAGGGTACAAGGGATATCAATATCCGTATGGAGAGCATAAGAAACTCCCGTTCCCGTCTTGAGGAGCAGGCATCGGCGCTTGACAATCAGGCTGTTGTTCTTGAAAATTCCGTTCAGCATAATCTTGACACAATAGACAGAATCGAGCGTGACCTTGAGGCTGAAAAAACTGCCGATACGGATATTCTTAAGGAGATTGAAAGCACCGAGCTTCTTATAAAAGCAACGGAGGAAGCCGTAAAAAAGGAAAACGTTACACTTACTGAGCTTTCCGAAAAGCTTTCGGGACTTAAAAAGAATGACGAAACCTATGCGGATGAATATAACCGTATCAATGACTGCTTATCCGTTCTTGCTCTTGAGATTTCAAAAACAGAAACTGCAATTGCTTCGGCACTTTCATCAACAAACGAAATAAAAATCAGACTCAGTACACTTGATGCCGATATCTGCACACGGAATGAAAACATTGCTCTTCTCGAAAAAGAGAGAGATAATGCTAAGGCTAGTCTTAATTCTGCTGCAGAGGAATGTGAAGGCCTTGTAAATGCTCTCGCAGGCTACGAAATCCGTCTTAAAAAGGCGGAGGAAAAGCTCGAAAGCCGTAAAAAGGATAATGACGATACAAAGCTTCAGCTTCTTTCTGCCGAATCCCGCCTTAAATTCCTGCAGGATACGGAAAAGAATATGGAGGGCTACCAGGGAAGCGTAAAGGCAGTTCTCAAGGAGTATTCAAGAGGAACGCTTACGGGTATTCACGGTACGCTTTCAAGTCTTATTGAGGTTAAGGAAAAATATCAGACCGCAGTTGAAACGGCTCTCGGCAACGCCATACAGGATATCGTAACAGATACCGAAAATGATGCAAAGAAAGCTATCAATATGCTGAAAAGCTCCCACGGCGGCCGTGCAACCTTCCTTCCTCTTAACGCAATAAAGGGCAGAATTCTTGAAGAGAGCGGTCTTGAAGATCACTTCGGCTTCATAAACCTTGCATACAGGCTTGTTGATGCCGATGAAAAGTATGCCGAAATCATAAAATCTCTTCTCGGCAGAATAGCAGTCTGTGAGGATCTTGACTGTGCAATAGCCCTTGCAAAGAAATATAACTACAAATTCAAAATTGTTACTCTTGACGGTCAGGTTATAAATGCCGGCGGCTCAATGACGGGCGGCTCGAAGATTTCCAACGCAGGTTTCCTTGCCAGAAGAACGGAAATCGAAAAGCTGAAGACAGAGTGCGATGCCCTGGCAGAAAAGGTTAATACAAGCTATTCGCTGCTTAAGGAGGCCGCAGAAAATTCCGCAAAATTCAAGGCAGACCTTGAGGGAAGCAGAGGTGAGCTTTTAAGGGCTCAGGAAAATAAATTGCAGCTTGAAAGCTTCATATCGGGACTTGAAAGAAGAATTTCCGATATAAGAAAAGATATAGAATCTGCAGAAAATGAAAAAGCAGGTCTTGTTGCAAGAGAGCTTTCACTTGCGGAAACCGCACAGAAGTGTGAAGCTCAGAAGGAAAAGCTTCTTGCCGATAAAAAGGAGAAGGAGGAAGAGCTTACCCGTCTTACCGGCGGCAGAGATTCTCTTCTTTTAGAGAGAGAAAGGCTCAACTCCGAAATTTCCGACGTCAATATGCGTATAGTTTCCTTTGTTAAGGAGGCTGAAGCAAAGAAGGAAACTGTTTCTTCTCTTAAAAAGCGCATAGAGGATGCCGCAGAAAGAAAGGAAAGCCTTAAGAATGAAATAAAGGCTCTCGGTGAGAAGAATGACGAGCTGACTGCCGAAGCTCTTAAAACAAGGGAAGCAGCCGCCGGAATAAGAAGCGGAATCCGTGAAAATGAGGATGAAATAAGAGCCCTTATAAAAAAGCGTGACGAGCTTGAAAGGAGTGTCAGCGATAACCGTGCCCTTGAAAAAACAAAGGCAGAGGAAAGAGAAAAGATAAGCGGTGAGCTTATCCGCCTTGAGGAAAAGAAGACATATCTTGAAAAGGAGCAGCAGGATATTGAAAGAAAGCTTTATGAGGAATATCAGCTGACCCGCCGTGAGGCAGAGGAGATATGTCCCGAAATAGAATCCGTACCCAAGGCACAGAAAAGGCTTTCTGAGCTTAAAGGCCAGATAAAGGCACTCGGCTCCGTAAACGTTGCCGCTATCGAGGAATACAAGGAGGTTTCCTCCCGTTACGAATTCCTTTCAGGGCAGGTAAATGACGTTGAAAAGTCCAAAAAAGAGCTGCTTAAAATGATTGAGGAGCTTACCTCAAAAATGGCAGAGCAGTTCAGGGACCGTTTTGAGGCAATCAATAACGGCTTCAAGGAAACCTTCACAACGCTCTTCGGAGGCGGCTCGGCAGAGCTTGTTCTTGAGGATGAAAACGATATACTTGAATGTAACATTGAAATCAAGGCACAGCCCCCCGGAAAGAACGTAAAATCGCTGTCGCTTCTTTCCGGCGGTGAAAAGGGACTTACGGCAATAGCCCTCTTGTTTGCAATACTTAAGGTAAGACCCTCTCCATTCTGCATTTTTGATGAGGTTGAGGCAGCCCTTGACGATGTAAACGTGCTGAGATACGCCCAGTACGTAAGAATGATGACCGAAGAAACTCAGTTCATTCTTATTACACACAGACGAGGCACAATGGAAGAAGCAGATATGCTTTACGGTGTCACAATGCAGGAGCACGGCGTATCAAAGCTCCTTGAGCTAAAAACCGCCGAAATGGTTGAAAAGCTGAAGCTTGAAGAATAAATCAGGAGATAAAAAATGGGAATTTTCAGTAAAATAAACTTTGGTCTGGGTAAAACCAGAAATAAAATGGCAGGAGCCATTGATGAAATGCTTGATGCATTTGATTCCTTTGAGGATGATCTTTTCATTGAGCTTGAAGAAATACTTGTTATGTCCGACGTCGGTGTAAATACCGCCGTGCAGGTTGTTGAGGAGCTCCGCTCCCGCGTAAAGAGTGAAAAAATCAAGAGCACCGCAGAGGTGAAGAAGGAGCTTCAGAGTATTATTGCTCAGCTTCTTGACGGCGGTGAGGATATGGGACTTGTTACAATTCCCTCTGTTATCCTTGTAATCGGTGTCAACGGTGCAGGTAAGACCACGTCCATCGGTAAGATGGCGGCTATGTACAAGGCACAGGGCAAAAAGGTTATTCTCGGTGCTGCAGATACCTTCCGTGCCGCTGCTATTGACCAGCTTGACGTGTGGGCTCAGAGAGCAGGCGTTGATATCATAAAGCACAAGGAGGGTGCCGACCCTGCTGCAGTAGTATACGATACGATTCAGGCAGGTATTGCAAGAGATTGCGATATTATCATCTGCGATACCGCAGGCAGACTCCACAATAAGAAAAATCTTATGGACGAGCTTGCAAAGATTTACCGTGTCTGCGATAAGGAGCTTCCTTATGCTGACCGTGAGGTGCTTCTTGTGCTTGATGCCACAACGGGACAGAATGCCGTTAACCAGGCAAAGGAATTTATGAATGTAGCAGAGCTTACGGGTATTGTTCTTACAAAGCTTGACGGTACCGCAAGAGGCGGTGTTGTAATGTCCATAAAGAACGACCTCAAGCTTCCCGTTAAGTTCATCGGTGTAGGCGAGGGTATTGATGACCTTCAGCCCTTCTCACCCTCGGCATTCGCAAAGAGCTTATTTGAAACGGCAAGTGAAAAAGATCTTGATACGGAAGGGGATTCCTTAAGTGAACTTGTTAACTCTGAAGACTACATTAACTACACTCCGAAAGAAGACAATGAAGACAGCTCCGAAGCTTTTGAAGCTTTACTTACAGAAGTCTTCGGGAAAATTGCCGACACCGAAGGAGAAGCTGGTGCAGACAGCGAAAACGGAGCTTCTGAGGGACAGGAAGACGTCAACTCTCAGAAAATCGGAGAAGAAGCTGATGAAGAAGCTTACGGCACAGCAGACACAGCTTGTGAAAACACATCTGAAGAAGCATCCGAAGCAGAAGAAGACAGCAGCGCTGAAGGCGAAGACCTTGAGGAACAGAAGAGAATTGAAGCTTTAAGGCTTGAAGAGGAGCGTATTGCAGCCGAAAAGGCAGAGGCTCAGCGCATTGCGGCCGAAAAGGCAGAGGCAGAGCGTCTTGCAGCCGAAAAGGCAGAGGCTCAGCGTCTTGCGGCCGAAAAGGCAGAGGCAGAGCGTCTTGCAGCCGAAAAGGCAGAGGCAGAGCGCATTGCGGCCGAAAAGGCAGAGGCAGAGCGCATTGCGGCCGAAAAGGCAGAGGCTCAGCGTATTGCGGCTGAAAAGGCAGAGGCTCAGCGTCTTGCGGCCGAAAAGGCAGAGGCTCAGCGTCTTGCGGCCGAAAAGGCAGAGGCTCAGCGCAAGGCACGTGAGGAAGAAGAAAACAAGAAAAAGAAGAGGGGTGGACTGTTTGGATTTTTTAATCGCCACTCATAATATGAAAAAACGTGAGGAGCTTCACAGAATTCTCTCTCCTCTCGGTATAAACGTATTTCTTGATTACGAAAAGGGAATCGAGCTTTCCGATGTTGAGGAAACCGGTGAAACCTTTGCGGAAAACGCACTTCTTAAGGCACGCTCCGGCTGTAAGGAATCCGGCATGCCCTGTATTGCGGATGACTCGGGACTTATGGTTGATGCCCTTGACGGCAGACCCGGTGTATATTCAGCAAGATATATGGGAGAGGACACTCCTTATCCCGAGAAAATGGCACACCTTGTAAAGGAGCTTGAGGGTGTTGCGGACGAAAAAAGAACCGCACGCTTCGTAAGCTGTGCCGCAGTGGTATTCCCCGACGGCAGAGAATATACCGTAACGGGCAAGTGCGAGGGAAAAATCGGTTATATCCCTGCGGGTGAAAACGGCTTCGGCTTTGATCCTATTTTCTACGTAGGGGACAAAACCTTTGCACAGCTTTCTGCCGAGGAAAAGGATGCAATAAGCCACAGAGGAAATTCCCTTCGTGCACTTAAAGAAAAACTTTCCGAAATTATATAAAGAGGTAAATTTATGACCAGTAAAGAAAGAGCCGCCCTCAGAGGTCAGGCAAATACACTCGACGTGCTTTTTCAGGTAGGAAAAGGCGGCATCTCAGATACTCTTATTGAACAGACTGACGGAGCGCTTCGCACAAGAGAGCTTATAAAGCTCCGCGTGCTTACGGAAACATCACCTCTTACTCCCCGTGAGGCAGCGGAAGAAATTGCCGCCAAGACGGGCAGCGAGGTTGTACAGGTTATCGGCGGTGTTATCGTTTTGTACCGCTACAGCAAGGAGCTTCACGAGGACAAGCCCAAGCATACTCCCAATAAAAAGGAAAATCCCGTAAAGGCAAGAAAAAGACTTGCAAAGATTGAGGGCAAAAAGAAGAAAAAGTCACCTTTTGAGGATAAAAAGGGCAGAGATAAGCGTCTTCCCGCCAAGAAAGTAAAATGACGGCAGGCGGAATATGTATATTCGGCGGAAGCTTCGACCCCGTACACAAGGGGCATAAAAAGCTGGCGCTTTTTGTGGCAGAACGGCTGCAGCTCAGAAAAATGCTTATTATCCCCGCAGGGCTTTCTCCCTTCAAAAAAAGCACGGGGGCAGATGAAGAGCAGAGGCTCGCAATGTGCCGTCTTGCCTTTCCCGAGGATATATTCGAAATTTCGGATATTGAAATCAGGAGAGGAGGTAAAAGCTATACGGTTGACACCGTAGCCGCGGTGAAGGAGCTTTATCCCGATGAAAAAATTTATCTTCTCATCGGCTCAGACCAGCTTCTGTCCTTTGACAGATGGTACAGATACCGTGATATCCTCTCGGGAGTTACGCTTGTTTCCGTGTCGCGGGAAAGCTGTACCGAAACGGAAACGCTCAGCGTATTCGCAGATGAAAAGCTTCGTCCTTACGGGGAATGTATGATTTTTGATTTCGATGCCTTTGAGGTCAGCTCAACCTTTTTAAGGAAAAGGCTGTCTGTCGGAGATGATGTATCTGAATACGTCGACAAGGACGTATTTGCCTATATACAAAAAGAGGGACTTTATAAGAATGAATAAAAATGACGCTCTGTTAAAAGATATCAGAGAAAGGCTTTCCGATTTCAGATATATTCACTCCTTGGGTGTGGCGGAAAGCGCGGGATATCTTGCAGAAAAATACGGTTATGATCAAGAAGCTGCAATAACTGCGGGACTTGCCCACGATGTGCTTAAGGAGCTTTCAAAAGAAGAATACCTTGCATTTTTTGAAAAAGAAGGTATTGCTCTTTCCGATGTGGAAAAAAGGGCACCAAAGCTCTGGCATGCAATGGCAGGCGCACGGTATCTCCGTAAGGAATACGGTTTCTCCGAGGAAATAATCACCGCGGTACGATACCATACCACGGGCAGAGAGAATATGGGACTTCTCGAGAAAATCCTCTTTATTGCGGATTTTATATCCGTTGACCGCAATTATAACGGTGTAGAGGATATGCGCAGAAGGGCAGAAATTTCTCTTGAATATGCAATGGAGGAGGGGCTTCGCTTCACTATAGAGGAGCTTGCCCGTGAATGTAAGCCGATTCATCCCGATACAATAGCTTGCTACAACGAAATAATCGTTCATTTATCACAGAAATGATGAAAGGAAATTTATATGAATAAGACACTTGAAATTGCTGTAAAGGCATTGGACAGCAAAAAGGCTGTTGAAATTTCGGCTCTCGAGGTCGGCTCTCTTACCATTGTTGCCGACTATTTCGTAATTGCCGCAGGTACATCCAATACGCAGGTAAGAGCACTTGCAGATGAGGTTGAGTACCGGCTGGGACTTCAGGGCATTGAGCCCCGTCAGATTGAAGGAAAGGCTACGGGCTGGATTCTTCTTGACTATTATGACGTAGTTATTCACGTATTCTTACAGGATCAGAGAGAGTATTATAATCTTGAAAAGCTCTGGGCTGATTCTACACCTCTTGATATTTCTTCTCTTGTAACCGAAGAATAATCACAGAAAAATTATCTGCGAATACACTGTTAAGAGAAATGTTTTTTTTGAGAGGATTTTGGGAGATATGAATATTTTAATCGGAGATATCAACGTAAATTATTTCACAATGGGTGAGTCTTCCTCCGATGAAGCTGTAGTTATGCTTCACGGATGGGGCTCGAATATAAAGCTTTTCGAAAATTCTGCAAAGCTTGTTTCCGAAAAGTTTTATACGGTGGCACCCGATATGCCGGGCTTCGGTGAAACTCCTGAGCCGTTCAAGGCGTGGACTGTGGATGATTATACGGATTTTGTAATAGAATTTATAAAAAAGCTGGGACTTAAAAAGGTTATTCTTTTAGGCCACTCCTTCGGCGGAAGAGTAATAATAAAGCTTGTAAACAGAAAAAATCTGCCCTTTATTGTTACCCGGCTTATTCTTGTGGATTCCGCAGGCATCCGCCCCGAAAAGAACGACGAGCAGCTTAAAAAAGAAAAAATAATGAAAACGGGCAAAAAGCTTCTTTCTTTTTCTCCGAAACTTCTTAATTTCTTCCAGTCAATGGTCGGCTCTGCCGACTACAAGGCAGCAACTCCTCTTATGAGAGAGGTGCTCGTAAATGTGGTAAACGAAGACCTTTCACATCTTCTTCCCTCAATTACTCAGGAAACCCTTCTGATTTGGGGTACTCTTGATACTGCAACGCCGATAACGGATGCTGAGAAAATGGAGCAGCTTATTCCCGAAGCCGGTCTTGCCAGAATTGAAGGTGTCGGACATTATTCCTTCCTTGAAAACCCGGTAGTTTTTGAGGCTATTCTTGAATCTTATCTTGAGCTTTAATTTCGGAGGCGCAATATGGTACCCTATTTACAGATTTTATTCGGTGCGGTAACTCTTATGGGAATCTATTCGGTTTTCAAGAGCCTGCTGTTCAATATGCATATGTTTCAGCTTAACGGCTACCGTTTTTCAACGCACATGGGCTGGCTGCGCAAAAACCTCGGAAGATATGCGGTGGAATACATAGCTTTCGCCCTTTCCTTTACGGGGCTTATAACCCATAACGCACTCATGGGATTTTCTGCCGCAGCGCTTCTTGTTGCGGTAGCAGCTATTGCCGTAGAGAACAGAAACCGTCCTCAGAAAAAGCCTCTTGTTTATACTCCCCGTGTAAAAAGAATGTTTGCTACAACCTGCATTCTTATTGCTGCGGCATTCGGCGGTGCAGTGTATGCACTTACCACTGAAAGAAAGAATATTGCATTTATGATTCTCGGTCTTATTGCGGCTCTTGCCCCTTTAAGCATCGTCCTTGCAAACGCAATCAACAAGCCCGTCGAGACGGCAGTCAACAGATATTATCTTAACGATGCCAAAAGAATGTTAAAGCTTATGCCGGAGCTTGAAACAATAGGTATCACGGGCTCTTACGGTAAGACCAGCGTGAAGTTCTATCTTTATACAATTCTCAGAGCGTGGACGGATACGCTTGTTACTCCCTCAAGCTTCAACACGCCTATGGGAATAGTTATAACCATAAGAAAGTCACTTAAAGCCGTTCACAAGATTTTCCTTTGCGAAATGGGCGCAAAGTGGGTAGGTGATATAAAGGAGCTCTGCGATATCGTTCATCCGAAGCACGGAATTATCACCGCTCTCGGTGAGCAGCATCTTGAATCCTTCGGCTCCAAGGAAAATATCATAAAGACAAAATATGAGCTGGCTGATTCTCTGCCGGAGGACGGAAGGCTTTACGTTAATTTTGATAATGAAACAATAAGAAAGAATCTCCCGAAAAGACCCTTTATCACCTACGGTACAACTCCCGACTGTGATTATTATGCCTTTGATGAAAAGGTAACATCAAAAGGCACTTCCTTTAAGGTAAAGGCTCCCGACGGAGAGGTATATCCCTTTGATACAAAGCTTTTGGGCCATCACAACGTTATTAATATAACGGGTGCAATTGCTGCTGCAAACGGCTTCGGTATGCCTTTGGGCGAAATGAAGAGATATGTAAGACGTATTGATGCGGTACCCCACCGTATGCAGATTGTAAACCGCGGTGAGGTAACTATTATTGACGATGCATTCAACTCCAATCCTGCGGGCTGCAGAGCTGCTTTGTCCACTCTTTCGCAGATGGACGGTGAAAGAATTCTCGTAACTCCCGGTATGGTAGAGCTCGGTAAAGAGGAGTATCAGCTCAACCGTGAATTCGGTGAGTTTGCCGCCTCCTGCTGTGACATGATTGTCCTTATCGGCAAAAAGCAGACCGAGGCTATAAGAGAGGGTATAGAAAGCAAGGATTATCCTTCTGAGAAGCTTCTCTGCTTTGAAGAATTCACAGAGGCTATGAAGCATCTTTACAGCATGAAAACAGACAAAAAGAAGATTATTCTCCTTGAGAATGATCTTCCCGACAATTATTAAGAGGGGGTATTGCAATGAAAATCAGAGTCGGTGTATTTTTCGGCGGAAAAAGCGTTGAGCACGAGGTTTCGGTTATTTCCGCATTGCAGGCAATTGCGTCAATTCCTGCCGATAAATATGAGGTTATCCCCGTTTATATTACAAAAGAAAATGAATTCTATACGGGATTTGAGTGCTCCTGTATTGAAGAATACTCAAATATTCCCGCGCTTATAAAGAAAAGCACACGCTGTACCCTTATGAATAATGAGGGAAGAGTTCAGCTTATGCGTTACCCCTTCAGAAAGACGGGCAGTAACGTGATTTCCGATATCGATGTGGCATTCCCTATTGTGCACGGAACAAATGTTGAGGACGGTACCCTGCAGGGCTATTTGAAGCTTACGGGCGTGCCCTATGTCGGCTGTGACGTTACGGCTTCCGCAGTAGGAATGGATAAATACGTTATGAAAACAGTTCTCAAGGACAACGGTATTCCTGTGCTTGACTGTGTAAGATTTATTTCCTCTGATTTTTCCGATCCTGACACGGTGCTTGACCGCTGTGAGGAGAAAATCGGCTATCCCGTTGTTGTAAAGCCCGTAAATCTCGGATCCTCCGTCGGCATAAGTCTTGCGGAAAACAGAGAGGAATTATATAACTCTCTTGAGGATGCATTCAGATATGCAACGGTAGTACTTGTTGAAAAGGCAATTACCGATCTTGTGGAAATCAACTGCTCTGTTATCGGTAATACCGAAACTGCAGAGGCCTCGGAGCTTGAGCAGCCCATCAGCTTCGGTAAAATCCTTGACTATACCGCAAAGTACCAGAAGGGTAAGGTTAGCGAGGAGGAGGCCAGAGCATTCAAGGAGGGTATTGACGAAATAGTGAATAATCCTCTCTGCATTGAAAATGCTCTTAAGAATGACAGCTCAATTGTTGTAAGCCCCGACGGCAGATACGTAAGAAAGGGTGAGGGTGTCGTTGAATATGATTATTCTACCGAGCTTACAAGATTTGACGGCGCCAGGCTGTCCCGAATAAATCTTTCAAGACCTGCCAAGGCAGCAGCAGGAATGGCAAGCCTTTCCCGTCTTATTCCTCCCAATATGACCGAGGAAACAAGAGCATATATCCGATCCCTTGCAGTAAAAGCATATACGGTGCTTGGCTGCAACGGTCTTTCACGTATCGACTTCATGATTGACAAGTCAACAAATAAGGTTTATCTTAACGAGATAAACACCATTCCCGGCTCTCTTTCCTTCTATCTCTGGGCGCCTCTCGGTGTAAAATACTCCGTTGTGCTTGATGCAATGATTCAGTTGGCTCTCAGAAGAAGCAGAGAGGAAGAGGCAATTGAATTCTCCTTTGAATCTGATATCTTAAGAAACTTTGCAGCAAAGGGCTCCAAGGGTGCCAAGGGAAGCAAAACCGGCGGAGCAAAGAGCGGAAGCAAGCTTTAATGTGAAAAATTTGCAATAAAGAGATGAGTAAATGAAAAATCTGATGTTATTAAGAGATAAAATGCTGGGCTTTTCCACTCCCGCAGATGCTCCCGTCACATTTGCCTTTGACGGTATGAGGGAAACGGGAATAGATTCCGATAAGAAGCCTTCCGTGAGAAGCTTTGTGACGGATTCTGCCGTCAAGGTTACGGAAATTACGGCTGTTGCTTCAAAGGGACTGATTCTGAACGTCCGTGAAACTCTCTATTCGGATTTTCCCGTTGTTGAATGGGGTGCCGAAATGACAAGCTTTGCAAGGAACGAGTCCGAGCGTCTTTCGGATTTCGGTATTTCTGCCGTGCTCAGGGGTACCTCGCCCCGTCTTGTTTCGGGCAGCGGTGACACAAGAAATGACGGTGTTTTCAAGCGATTCCCCGAAAGAGAAATTACGGAAGAAATAACCGTAGCTCCGGATTTCTGCCGCGGTGCAGACGGTGCCTCTCCCTTTATGACGGTAAAATTCGATGAGTATACCGTAAAAATGGGCGTTGGCTTTCCCGGAAAATGGAAAATGGTGTTTGCTCCCGCAGAGGGCGGAGTCCGCTTTACTCTTACCCAGGCAAGCTTCAATACGGTTTTATATCCCGGGGAAACAATGCGTACCCCTAATATCACGGTGCTTTTTTCTGATAATGATGAGGCAAAGGCTACAAATCTCTGGAGAAGATTTTTCCTTAAGCATATTCTTCCCGTGGGAAAGAACGGTGAAAAAATCAAGCCTGTAATGTTTTTGCATACCCACGGAATCGGCGGCTACGCAGAATTTGAGGGTATTACCACAGAAAATCAGCTTGAAGCAATTGAAGTATACATAAAAAAGAACCTGAAGCCCGATGCCTGGTGGATAGATGCAGGCTGGTATCCCTGCGATCACAGCTGGTGGAACGTGGGGGACTGGGTGCCTAATCCCGAGCAGCTCCCTGACGGCTTCAGACCGATTTCCGACTGTCTTCATGATAACGGTATAGATCTTCTTGTATGGTTTGAGCCCGAAAGAGTTATGGAGGGCTCAAGGCTTGATTTCCTTCATCCCGAATGGTGTCTTAAGGCACATAATGATGAGGGTGAGGAGGAAAAATGCAGACTCCTTGACTACTCAGATCCCGAATGCTTTGATTTTGTGCTTAATCTTCTTGATAAGCACATAAAGGCAGGGGGGATTGATATATACAGACAGGACTTTAATTTTACCCCTGACAGATATTTCTCCGAAAACGAGGATGAAAACAGAACCGGTGCAAGAGAAAATCTGCATATGCAGGCGCTTTTAAGGCTTTATGACGAGCTTCGTCTTCGCAATCCCGGTCTTGTAATTGATAACTGTGCCGCAGGCGGAACCCGTAATGAAATGGATATGATGAGAAGAAGTGTGCCTATGCAGTACACGGATATGCATATTGATTATCCTTCTCAGAGGGTTTTCCATTATTATGAAATGTTCTCCTGGATTCCTTATTTCAGAGCCCACGCCAAAAGCCGTGATACGAGAATGCACAAAAACAGAAATCTTGATGAATTTTCATATCTGTGTGCTATGACGCCTGCTCTTACTGCGTGTCTTGATTATGATGACAGCAATAAGATTTTTGACTGTGCAAGAAAAATGGTGCCCGTATGGAGAAAAGCGGCTGAATATGAGCTGAACAGCGATTATTATCAGCTGTCCGACCCGGAAAGCGGATGGTATGCCGTGCAGTTCCATAATGAGGAAAACGGATGCGGCTTTATTGAGGTTATCCGAACGGAAAACGCAGAAAGCAACAGCATTGTTGTGTATCCCCACATTATTCCCGATACAAAGTATCTCTTTGAAAATCCAGTAACGGGCGACAAAAAGAGGGGAGATTCAACGGGGCTTGAGGGCGGCTTCAATTTCTATAATCCCAGACGCAAGGGCGAAATCTGGTTCTACACAACTGAAAAGAAAACATTCTGAATATAAGAAAGTAAATAAAATGGCAAGATTTTCAACTTTATGCTCCTCCTCCGGAGGTAATTCCTGTTATGTCGGTACGGCATCATCGGGAATTTTAATTGATGCAGGTACTAATAATAAGCAGCTTCTTCTTTCAATGGAGCAGTCGGGCATTTCACCTGATGCCGTGAAGGCTGTTTTTGTAACACATGAGCACGATGACCACGTGAGCGGTCTTCGTGTTTTTGCCACGAAAAAAAATATTCCCGTATATGCTACGGGCGGTACCCTGTCGGGGCTTTTTGGCAAGGGTATTATTGACGGAAAATTCCCCTATGAAAAAATTATGCCCGAGGGTGTCACTATAGGCGATATGCATATTTCGTATTTCCATACCTCTCACGATGCCAAGGAAAGCTGCGGATATAAAATAGAGCTTCCCGGCAAAACCGTGGGAATCTGTACCGATACGGGCAAAATGACAGCTGAGATTATCAGAAAGCTCAGCGGCTGCGATCTGGTGCTTATTGAGTCGAATTATGATGAAACTCTTCTGGAATTCGGCCCGTATACCGCATTTCTCAAGGCTCGTATACGCTCGGAACACGGGCATCTTTCAAATAACGTCTGTGCAGAAACGGTCGGTGAGCTTCTTGAGGCAGGGGTGCGCCGTTTTGTCCTGGGACACTTAAGCCGTGAAAACAATACTCCCGACAGAGCCTTCTCCTGTACAAATTCATATCTTAAGCGTATGGGTGCAGAGCTTAACAGGGATTATACTCTGGATGTTGCACCCGTGGGCAGTATGGGAAAATATATAGTTTTTTAAGAGGTAATATGCAGACAGTAACTATAATATCCGTAGGAAAGCTCAAGGATGCTTTTTTTGAAATGGCGTCGGATGAATATCTCAAGCGGCTGAAGGCCTTTGCAAAGATAAACGTGATTGAGATAAAGGCGGGGGTACTCCCCGAAAGCCCCTCCGAAAATGAAATAAATACCGTGCTGGAAAAAGAGGCTGAGGAGATTCTTAAGAAAATTCCTCAGTCGGCAAAGGTTGTTTCTCTTTGCATAGAGGGGAAGCTTTATTCCTCCGAGGATATGGCAAGGCTGCTTGCCGACACGGCACTTTCGGGAACATCACATATTGTGTTTATCATCGGCGGCTCTTACGGACTTTCCGAAAGGGTAAAGGCAAGGACAAGCGTCCGCCTTTCAATGTCAAAAATGACCTTTCCTCACCGCCTTGCAAGAATTATGCTTCTTGAGCAGATTTACAGAGGCTACAAGATAAACGCAGGGGAAAGCTACCATAAATGAAAACAATGAACGATTATTGCCGTGAAAAATTCGGCAAAAAGCTTTATAAATTATCTCTTGACGGCGGCTTTACCTGCCCTAACCGTGACGGGACAAAGGGGACGGGCGGCTGCATTTTCTGTTCTGCCTCGGGCTCGGGTGATTTTGCCGAATCGGGAAATGATATAAGTGTTCAGCTTGAAAATGCAAAAAAACGCGTGTCCTCTAAAAATAAGGACGGGGGATATATTGCGTATTTCCAGAGCTTTACCTCTACCTATGCGCCGACTGAAAGGCTTCGGAGGATATTCACGGATGCCGTGATGCATCCCGAGGTTGACGTATTATCCGTTGCAACCCGTCCCGACTGTCTTCCCGATGAAACGGTAAGGCTTCTCGGAGAGCTTAATAAAATCAAGCCCGTATGGGTGGAGCTGGGGCTTCAGACCTCAAAAAAAGAAAGCATCTCCTATATCGGAAGATGCTATGAAAATGAGGAGTATAAGGATGCCGTAAAAAGGCTTCACGGTGTCGGCATTTACGTTATAACACACATTATTCTCGGACTGCCCTTTGAAACGGCAGAGGATATGAAAAACACCCTGCTTTTTGCGTTGGACAGCAAGACCGACGGCGTAAAGCTGCAGCTTCTTCACGTGCCGGCTGACAGCCGTCTGATTTCTGAGTATGAAAAGGGAGCATTTCAGACGCTCAGTAAGGCTCAGTACCTTGAAATATTAATGTCCCTTATTCCTCTTATTCCCGATGAGGTTGCGGTACACAGACTTACGGGTGACGGTAATAAAAAAACTCTTGTGTCCCCGCTTTGGAGTGCTGACAAAAAGGCGGTACTCAATTCCGTAAGCCGTATTGTAAGGCTCACGGAAAGGCACCGGGGCTACGTTTTCAGAAGGATACGGGAAGATGAAATCCCCGTTATGTTTTCAATAATTCTCAGCCGTATGAAGTGGATGGATGAGGTCGGAATTGATCAATGGAACAACACCTTTTACGATGAGGTTTATCCTGTTTCCTATTACGAGGAACACCGCAGAGCAGGTGAGGTTTTCGTGCTTGAGGAAATTTCAACGGGTGAAATAGTTTCTGCTGCGGTGCTGAAAAATGAGGATGACCGCTGGGAGCATATTGAGGATTATCACACGAAGAAAGCTCTTTATCTCCATAATTTCTGCTCCCGTATCGATAAAAAGGGAACGGGAAAAATATTTCTCGATTTTGCGGAGGAGTATGCCCGTATATGCGAAAAGGACGTTTTCAGGCTTGACAGCGCAGACGATAACAAGGTGCTTGAGGCTTATTATGAAAGCAGAGGCTACATCCCGAAGGGCTGCTGCATTGACGGTCTTTATAAGGGAATCCTGAGAGAAAAAGAAATAAACTGAATAAAAAAACAGACAGAGGTCCGGTATATGCCGGTGCTTCTGTCTGTTGTTTTTTTATACACAGTTTTAGGTCGCAAGCATTTTGTGTTATTAAGGTCAGCCTTCAAGAAGACTCATAAAGGAAAGCATACCTGTCACTCCCTTATATGCCTTGTAGTCAGAGGGGGGAGAAATCATACCTGCGGGAATATTGCCAGAAATTTCCGTAATATCGATAGCAGCAAGGAATTTGCCGTTATTGTCGTAAGAGGCAAGACGGACAAGCTTAGTGCCGTCAAGATAAACTCTTGATTCTTCCGAAGCAAGCTTAAAGCGGTAAACCTGACATACTCTGCCGTTGTGGGTAACCTCTGTTACGGAATCAGCCTCGGAAAGGTCACCGTAGATGCTGAAGTCGATTGCGTCTGAAGCTGTAAGATCTGAAATGTCCATACCTGCCATATTCATAATTGCCTCGGACATCTCAAGATAAGCCTTTTTATCGGGACAGATCATATAAACCTTTTTTCCTTTTATAAGCATACCCATATCAATACCGCCGAAATCAGAAAGCATATATATGCTTTCGGGGGTGACAGCAATCTCCATGGGTGTGTCTACTCCGGTTTTATCGACCATTGTACCTTTTATGCGTAAGGAGCCGCTCTTGAGAATATCATATTCGGGGGAAACAGGAGCTCCGTTGCTGTCGGGGACATCGGGAAGCTTTTCAAGACCTACCGCAGCTCTCAGAATAAGACGGGCATCGGTAGCATCCACCGTTTTGTTCAGATCAACGTCAGCCGCAATTTTTTCAGCCTCGGAAAGCACATAAAGACCGACGGCTGCACGCAGTGCCAATCTTGCATCTGCAGCCTCCGTTTTTCCGTTTGCATCAATATCTCCCGTGATTCGGGCCATTGCCGTTACCTGAATAACGCTGAAAAGCACAAGAACAGAAAGTGTAAGTGCAATAATTTTCTTTTTCATAACAGACCCTCCGTTTAAGAGCTTATAAAAAGCTTCTGTATATGTAAATTATACTCTTTAAAAAATATATGTCAATGTAATACGGATGATAAATGCGTGAGCACGGACAACTGTACAAAAAAAGCTTACAGGATGAAAGCCTGTAAGCTCCTTATAGAAATTCAGTATATGTCAGATCATACCGCCGTTTACGCCGAGTATCTGACCCGTTACGTAGGAGGAATTTTCGCTTGCAAAAAATGAAACGGCCTCTGCCACCTCTTCGGGTGAGCCCATTCTGCCTGCAGGAATATCTTCGCATATCTCTGCCTTTTCTTCATCTGAAAAACGGCTCATCATATCCGTATCAATTACACCCGGACAAATGCAGTTAACCGTAATTCCCGATGGTGCATATTCCTTTGCCAGGGCCTTCGTAAGACCGATGACACCTGCCTTTGATGCGGAATAAGCAGCTTCGCAGGAGGCGCCCTCCTGACCCCATACGGAGGAAATGTTTATTATCCTGCCGTATTTGTTTTTAAGCATAGCGGGAACGGCTCTTCGGGTGCAGTTGAACGTACCCGTAAGGTTTGTGCCGATTATCTCTGCCCATTGCTCATCCGTTACGGTATCGAAAAGTCCCCAGATGGAAATGCCGGCATTGTTTACAAGCACCTCTACGGTGCCGAGCTTTTCCTCAATCTCCGTAAACATTTTCTCAACCTCTGAGGAGGACGAAACGTCACACCTTACGGGTAAAGCCGTAAAGCCCTCAGATGCACAAAAAGAGCAAAGAGATAAGGCCCTTTGCTCAGATTTGTTGTAGTTGATTGCAACAGAGTAACCGTCCTTGCACAGCTTTTTTACTATCGCGGCGCCGATTCCTTTTGCACCGCCCGTTACCAATGCAACCTTTTTCATATTATTCAATTACACCTTCAAGAAGAGTCATAAAGGAGAACAGACCCGTCATACCCTTATATGCCTTGAAGCTTGAGGGGGGAGCGGACTTGTCTGCAGGAACGCTGCCTGAGATTGTTGTGATATCGGTAGCGGTAAGGAACTTGCCGTTCTTGTCATAGGATGAAAGGCGTACAAGCTTTGTGCCGTCAAGATAAACTCTTGATTCACCTGATTCAACCTTGAAGTGATAAACCTGACATACTCTGCCGTTATGAGTAACCTCTGTTACGGAGTCAGCCTCTGAAAGGTTGCCGTAGGAGCCGAAGTTGATGGTGTCTGAATTTGTAAGCTCTGAAATGTCAAGACCTGCCATGCTCATAAGTGAATCGGAAAGCTCAAGGTAAGCCTTCTTATCGGGGTAAATCATATAAACCTTATTGTTCTTGATGAGCATTCCCATAGGCACGCCGCTGAAATCTGAAAGCATATAGATGCTGTCAGGAGTGATTGCAATCTCCATGGGAGCATCCAAGCCTGTTTTATCGACCATTGTACCTACCATATGGAAGGAGTCGCCCTTGAGAATATCATATTCGCTTGATGCGGGGGGCTGATTCTGAATAGGTGTTTCATTTGAGGGAGCTGTAGTAAGCTCAGGAGAAAGAGCTGTGGTGTTTTCAGGTGTTACACCGGCGGATGTCTGGTCCTCCTGGTTCCCGGGAATAACAACAACTGAGGTTGTGTTTTCCTGAGAGTCAAAGCTTATATCTTCTTCAGGCTCTGTTGTGGACGTTGAAATTGTACCTGAAAAGCTTAAGCAGCCGGCAAAAACAAAAACGACAAGTATAATTAAAAAGATAGCAAGAGGCATTTTTTTCATTGTAAATTTCCCTTCTGAAATGTACGAGTACGTATAAACGTATTTTCGGTTTATTATAGCACAATGCATCAAGAAAATCAAGGCTTTGTTTTTCAGCCTGCTTTATCGTAGCTTTTTATCCTTAAAATTGTCTTAATAAAGAAAATTTTATCTGTAATAATTAAAAATAAATAATATTGCATATCACGGCTTTTTGTGATATACTTAATTGATAAAAAAGAAATAAGGTGAAAGTATGATAAAAATATCGCCCTCATTGCTTGCAAGTGATTTTTCAAAACTCGGCGAAGAGGCTGCCGCATGTTATGAGGCAGGTGCGGAAATGATTCATATTGACGTTATGGACGGACATTTCGTGCCCAATATCACCCTCGGTGCGCCCGTTATAAAATCACTCAGAAAATGTACGCCTGCTGTTTTTGACGTGCATCTTATGATAAGCGACCCCTATAAGTATATCACTGATTTTCACGGTGCAGGGGCTGATATGATTACCTTTCATCTGGAATCGGACAGCAATCCCTCGGATACCGTAGCGCTTATAAAGAGCCTCGGTATGAAGGCCGGCATTGCTCTGAAGCCCGCAACCCCGGGGGAGGCGGTATTCCCTTATCTTAAGGACCTTGACATGGTGCTTGTTATGACCGTTGAGCCGGGATTCGGCGGACAGAGCTTTATGGAAAATCAGCTTCCGAAAATTGAAGCTGTGCGCCGTGAATGCGAAAGACTGGGAATTCCTATGGCAATTCAGGTTGACGGCGGAATTGCAGCTGACACGGCTCCCCTTGTAAAAAAAGCAGGCGCAGATGTGCTTGTTGCAGGAAGCTTTGTTTTCAAGGGCAACAAG
The DNA here is from genome assembly GCA_045533835.1 of Acutalibacteraceae bacterium. Lineage (GTDB taxonomy): Bacteria > Bacillota > Clostridia > Oscillospirales > Acutalibacteraceae > RUG806. The sequence continues at coordinate 18,823 of JAZSIM010000007.1, read as the reverse complement.
AAGGAAGCCGTTGAGCTTTTAAAAAAGCCCGTGTAAACGGCATACCGCATTGTTGACGGCCAGCAGATTCCAGGCCTCGCTGCACCTTGCGGCTTCAGTCGGTGAGCTTTCAAAAATTTCAGAAAACTCGCAAAGACAGAATATGAGTACCTCCTTTTCTTCCTGTAAGGGTGAGAAAAGAATTCTGTATTTTCCGTTTTTTTCATAAAGACTGCTTTTTATGCCGGGATTAAGAAGAGATGACGCAGAAAGCATATCCTCAAGGTCGGAAAATTCTGCAATGACCGGACAGGCATTGTTTTTCACAAGCTGCTTCAGAGAGCCTTCGTCCTCAGATTTTTCGGAAAGTGACGAAAAGCATATTTTTACACGGTCCTCCCTCTCCTTTATTACTTCAATGAGCACCCTGCCTGACAGCGGTATTGTGTAGCCGTATCTTTTCTGCACCTCACCCTGCAATGCCCACAGCAGTCTTCTTGTTTCTATATTTCCGTAATCTATTTCCTCATATGTAATACCGTAATCTCCCAGCTCACGGGATGACAGTATGATTTCCGTGCGGTATTCGTTTTTTATAAGAAAATTCATAGATAACCTCCGCCAAATGCTTCTATGTATATTTTATTCAGTCCCGAGGTTGTCTGCAATGCAAAATTATTGGAAAGACATACTGATTTTTCTGTGATTATAAAGGTGAACTTTAATGAAAAAGAAAAAAATGATAACAGAAAATCCGAATATTTCCCGTCCTGAAAGAAAAAACGGCAGACTTGCACGTTACCGTGAACGGCTTGAAAAGGAAAAGCTTGCCCGCGAGAAGAACCGCAATGCCCTTTTTAAGAAGAGAGTCAGAGCCGCTTCGGAGAAAAAGGCTCCAGAAACCTTCAGAACGAAGGCTTATTACCGTTTTTCCTCGGAATATCCATCTGTTGTCAGTCCTGACGGCTTCAGGGAGAATGTTCCCGTAAAGGAAAAAATGACTCCTAAAGCAAAAATTACTGTTTCACTTTTATTTGTTTTTGTTTTTGTTTTTACTCTTGTTGCTCTGAAAACGGGTGTCCTGCTTTCTCTTCGCGATCCCGATGCGGATGTTCCCGATCCCGTCCTCGGAGAAGAGCAGAAAATGAATATGAAATTTATATCCGCAGAGGATTTCCGCAGTAATACTGCAGAAGAAATTGCCGCAAAGCTGAAAAAAAACGGTGCCGATTCCTTGCTGGCTGAATTCAAAAGTGAGTACGGCTATGTTTATTTTGATACAGGTGCCTTTGTCGGTGCATCCGCCGATAAAAAAATTGACGGCGGCCGGGAGAAAATTAAAGAGCTTTCATCGCTCGGAATACGCTGCTTTGCATATATAAGCTGCTTCAAGGACAGCGTTGCCTCATCATCTCTGGCGGGTATGGAGGTGCTCACATCCTCAGGAACGCTCTTTTCGGACAGTGCAGGGAACATGTGGCTTGACCCGTATTCCGACGCAGCGCACGATTACCTGATAAATATTATGAAAAGTGCAGTAAATTCCGGCTTTTCTGCCGTTATGCTTGATAACGTGTGCTTCCCCTCAGAGTTTTATCTTTCTGCTCCCGTTTATCTCTCCTTTGAGGAAGGTGACACAAAAAACGCCGTACTTAAGGAGTTTATAAATAAAGCCGCAGCTGCCGTAGGGACAGATAAGCTTATTCTTAATTGCGATATTACTGCTTTTACGGAAATCTGTACGCTGCCCGATGACAGATACGGCGGTACACTTCTCGGAACGGACTGTATATCCTTCTGTCTTGATATAAGACAGGACAGTCAGTACGCAATACATCTTGAAAACTCAGAAATTCTCAGATACGTTGAGGAAATGCCTCTTGCATTTATTCTTGATGCCGGTGCCCTTGCTGTAAATGCGCTCGGAGAAAAAAAGGAAGCATACATCCTCTATGCTTTCGTTGATTCAAATGTGAAAAATGCCGCAGAATATGCGGAATATGCGGATATTAACAATATAATCACAGAATAACAGGAAAGGATTTTATTATGAGTTACAGAAAAGTTCTTACAGAAAACATTTTACCCTTCTGGCTCAGGAATGCCATAGACTATGAAAACGGCGGTATTTTTACACAACTTGATGAAAAGGGTGAAATCTACGGTACGGAAAAGAGTGTATGGTTTCAGGGCAGAGCCTTATGGGTATTCTCCAAGGCATATAACGTAATTGAAAAGGATCCTGCCTATCTTAAGGCTGCAGAGTGTATTTACGGCTTTCTTCCCAAGTGCACCGATACTGACGGCAGAATGTTCTTTACGGTAACTGCTGACGGCAGAGAATTGCAGAAAAGAAGATATTACTTCTCCGAAACCTTTGCGGCTATCGGCTGTGCGGAGCTTTACAAGGCTACGGGCAGGGAAGAGGTGCTGAAAAGTGCAGAGCAGTATTTTACCGTAGCTTATGAGTGCTTTACGGGAGTAAGAAAGAATCCTCCCAAGCTCAATCCCGAGAATCTCGGCACAAAGGCACTTTCACCTGCAATGATTATGCTTTCAACCGCTCAGGTTATGAGAAGTATGAATTCCTGCAAAAGGGACGAATACGATAAGATTGCAAAGGAATGCCTGGACGAAATTCTTCACGGCGGTTACCTTCAGGAAAAGGCACTTCTGGAAAGCGTTACAAAGGATGGTAAGTTTGTTGATTCACCCTCCGGCAGAATCGTGAATCCCGGTCACTCCCTTGAGGCTGCTTGGTTCATAATGCTTGAAGGTCTGCTTACCGATAACAAGGAAGCAGTTGAAGCAGGCAAGAGAATTATTGATATCACCCTGCCTCTCGGTGTTGACAAAAGATACGGCGGCATTATTGCATTTACCGATCTTTCCGGCAAGCCTCCCGTGCAGCTTGAATGGGATATGAAGCTCTGGTGGCCCCAGTGTGAGGCTATGATTGCCTTCAGAATGGCTTATATGCTTTTCGGGGAAGAAAAGTATCTGAAGCTTTATGAGGACTTCAGAGAGTACTGCGAAAAGTATTTCCTTGACAGTGAAAATGGTGAGTGGTACGGCTATCTTCATTATGATAATACTGTTTCCACAACACTTAAGGGCAATATTTTCAAGGGACCCTTCCACATTCCGAGGCTTTATATGATAATGGCTGTTCTTGACGAGGACGGGAAAATAGACCGTTACGCTGAATAAGGAGAAGAAAAAATGGATATTATGGATCTGGCCTCAAAGGGCATTATAAAAATTACAAAAAATTTCGGAAAGAAAATTCAGAAAACCGGAACCGCTTACCCCATCCCCGAGGAAAAGCCCGTTGTAATTGCAGGTGAAAAGTACCGTGCAGGCTTTGCAAGAGCAGAGATTATGCCCGACCTTTCGCTTGACAGAACCTACTGGATAGCCGGCCACGGCTCGGGTCATAAAATGGAGGGTATTCTTTCTCCCGTTTACATACACGCGGTGTGGGTTGACTGCGGAAACGAGGAGGGTATCATATGGATAAGTGCCGATATTGTCGGTCTTACCAATATCGAAGTAAATAAAATCAGAAAAATGATTCTCTCCCGTCCCGAAATGAAGGGCTGTAAGGCTGTGAATTTCAGCTGTACACATTCACATTCGGGTGTTGATACACTCGGTTACTGGGGTAAGGCCAATCTTGTAAGCATTCCCTCCGACGGCAAGGTGCCCGAATATATGGAAATGCTTTTCAGAAAGGCCGTTGAGGTCAGTGTTGAGGCTTATAAGAACAGAAAGCCCGGCAGATTCTTTACCGGAAGAGTGTCAATTGAGGGCGGTCTTTCAACAGGCAGACGCCTCCCTGAAAAGCACGAGTATCTCACAAGGCTGAGATTTACGCCCGATGACGGCTCATCCGAAATCTGGGTAATGAATATCGGTGCTCATCCCAATTCTCTCGGCGGCGGCAACCGTATGCTTTCGGGTGAATATCCTTACTTTATGCGTGAGCAGATAAAGGCAGAAAAGGGTGCCGATGTTATTTTCGGTATCGGAGCCATAGGCGGTATGGATGCAAAGGATTTCCGGCTTGAGGACAGGGTTGAGGAGATAAAGAATCAGGCAAAGTATTACGCTGAAAAATCCTTTGAAATTGAAAACGAAAAGGAGCTTTCTCCCGAGATAAAGTTTATCTGTCAGCAGTTCTATCTTCCCGTTGACAATAACGTGCTTCTTCTTCTTGCCATGAGAGGTACTATGAGCTTCAAGGCTTTCCCCTCAAATGCAAGCTCTCTCGGAGTTGCAATGAAAACCGAAATTACCTATATGACAATAGGCGGTCAGAAGATCCTTCTGCTTCCCGGTGAAAACTTCGTTTCAACGGTTTACGGAGGATTTATGGACAAGGAAAATTCCACAACGGGTCTTTCACCTGAGGTAAACGCAGAGCCTCTTGCAGATATTGCAGGGGATCACGAGATGATTGCATTCGGCGTAACGAATGACATGGCAGGCTACTGTGTTCCGAAAAACGATTTCGTTCTTCATCCCACACAGCCCTATCTTAATTCCACACGCGACCGTTTCGATGAGAATCACTACCACGAAACAAACTCAATGGGTCCTCTTACCCACAAGTTTATTGCGGATACACTTAAAATGGTGGTCAAGAATTTTAACGCCTGAATTATATAAGCCTTGACTTATGGCTTTTATAATATATAATAATTCTGTATAAAAATAACCCCGGAGGTATTGTTATGTTTGATTTTCAGGACTTCAAAGAGAGTCCGTTAATGCTGACCATGGCAGCGATAATCATCGGATTTGTCGTTGTCGAATCTCTTTTCTTTATGGCTAAGGCCTGGAAGCGCGGCAAGGAAATCGGTATGACCACCGAGCAGCTTAAAAATACCGTTATTTCAAGTGCTCTTTTCTCCGTTGCTCCCGCAATTTCAATTCTTGCAACCGTTGTTGTTCTCGCTTCTTCCCTGGGTATCGTTCTTCCCTGGATAAGACTCAGTGTTGTGGGAAATCTTCTTTATGAAACAACTGCAGCGGAAACAATGCTTGACGTTCTCGGCAGCAATATCAATACTGAGGTTGCAAATGAAGCTGATTTTGCCGCTATTGCATGGGTTATGACAACGGGTATCTGCTTCGGACTTCTTCTTGTTACCTTCATCGGTAAGTTCATTATCAAGAAGATAAGCAAAGCTACGGCAAAGAGCGAAAAAAGCTCAAATATTGCAGACGTTATTTCTGCATCCGCTTTCATCGGTATCATTTCCGCTTTCGTGGCTCAGTCCATCAACGGTAAGTCCTCCGACGGCTCCTCCGACGCCGGCTTTATGTCAATTGTGACTCTTGTAAGTGCCATTGTCATTTATCTTGTGTTTGAAACCTTCTGCCAGAAGCTGAAGCTTAAGAAGATGGAGCTCTTTGCAACTCCCTTAAGTATTTTCGGCGCTATGGCCGTGGCAGTTCTTCTCAATATGTGGTTGCCCGAAACAATTACTTCGTTTACATGGTGGGGGTAAGAAAAAATGGCTAAAGTAAAAAAACAGAAGGATTATTTTGATTCCGTGCACATCTGGGGCAGAGTATGGTCAATCGGCGCACTTCTCGTGCTTTTCTCTCTCCCTATTTCAATCAGCGTATACTATAATGCATGGCCTGAGGCAAACTTTGTTTTCGAGGCACTTCTCAAGCTGGTTCCTCTTTATTGGGTAACCTCAATCATTGAGGTTATTACCTTTACTCCCATGCTCGGTGCAGGCGGTGCATATCTGAGCTTTGTTACGGGTAACATCACAAATCTCAAGCTTCCCTGTGCTCTCAATGCTATGGAGCAGGCTAAGGTAAAGTCAAACAGCGAGGAAGGCGAAATCATCTCCACAATTGCAGTAGGTGCTTCCGCTATAACAACAACACTTATTATTGCTGTCGGTGTTATTCTTTTCTCTCCTGTGCTTGATGATCTCAGAAACAGCGAAACCTTAAAGCCCGCATTCTCCTATGTTTCCGCTGCTCTCTTCGGTGCGCTCGGTGCATCATATCTCAAGAAGCACTGGAAGATATCAATATTCCCCGTTCTTGTAGGTATTATTATTCTTCTTATTATGCCTACCTTCGGTGTAAGCACACTCCTTTTCGTAACAATCGTTGCTGCTGTTGTCGGGGCACTTGTTATGAGCAAGCTCAAAATAGTAAAATAATTGACATTTTACCAATAAATTAAAATTGTTACCGAAAAATAAATGTGTTATACTCTTTACACTGACTGTCTGTGAGAAAAGCTTTGATTCACTGCAGAGCCTCCGTATTTCTGCTGGCAGACAGCGTACCTGAAAGGCGGTATAAAAATGAAAAAATCCGGCACCTTATTAAAGAGCATACTTGCAGTTATTCTTTCTTCCTTGATGGTTTTTTCAATGTTCGGCACGGTTTTTGCCGCACAGATTATTGACGAAGAACAGACACTTCAGTATCTTAATACCTTCAACGATGCAGTCAATGCAATAAAAAAAGAAAAGCCTTCTTTTACCTACTATAAAAAGGCCGAAATGAGCAAGGACAGGAACAATCTTGTTATCGGCTCAAAGACAGCAGCGGATATATCCGATGATGCAAGAAAATATCTCGGTATTCTTATAGATGCTTTCTTTAACCCTGAAAAGGGTATTGTGAACAATTTCCTTGCTGTTATGACAGATACGGGTTCAAATGACACTGTCAAGGAGATATATAAGGGAATTGATACTGGATCCCTTCTTCCCGTAGACGGCAAGGATTATGTTTCCGCTCTTACTGCTGAAGATGAATTCACATTGTTTGCGGAAGAAAAAACAGACATCCTCAACCCTGAGAATAATTCCACTAAAATCCGTTTTGTGTTTGAGGACTGTGATATTGAAGACGTAAAGGAGTCCTCCCTTAATAAGGTTTTTGACCTGCCTTCGGGAGCCATCAATCCCGTTCTTATCGGCTCGGATGAATTTGACGATAAAAACGATCCTCTTGATGACCTTAAATTTGATAACTTCGTATATCATGATGCTTATGTTCAGGCAGATTTTGACGGAAATAATCAGCTTATAATGTACGAGCAGAAGATTTCCTATACCTTCTCAATCTCCTTTTATGATATGCTGAGAATATTCTCCGTATATACCAATATTGATCTTATGGATATCGGCCTTGCTATTGCAAACCCCATTCTGCAGGGTACGGGCAACCCTGAGGTTACCGCAAGAGATGTTCTTAAGGATACCGTTATGTTCATTCAGTACGATGTTCATATAAGACTGTCAGATTTTGACTGGAACCCCAGATTCTTCGGTGATATCGATAATAACGGTATGCTTGATGCAAAGGATTCAAGAAAGGCACTCAGATACAGCATAGGTCTTGAAAAAATCAGAAATGATGCTGACCTTATATATGCAGACGTTAATTTTGACGGCTTTGTAAGTGCAGCTGATGCCAGAGATATTCTTCGTATGACGGTAGGTCTTGAAGAGCCCTTCTCGGAGGTGCCTGACGGTGAAACCATAAAGATTGTGGTCATAACTCCTCCCGAGGAGGAGCTTCCCGAGCCGCCCGGTGATGTAGAAATCCCCGAAATCCCCGAGAACCCCGAAAATCCCGACGATTCCGAAAATCCTGACGACCCCGAAAATCCCGACGGTGAAGACGGACCGCAATTACCATCTCTTGATGATGTGACGGGCGGTGTTTCCGATTTCATTTCTTCAATATTTGATATCGTAAACGGCTTCAAGGGTGACGGTGTTTCCAATGAGGGTATTGCAAGCATTGTTCAGAATATCAAGGATATAATTGCAGCGAGTAAGGGTGAGCTTCCTCAGGAAAAGCCCGACGGCGGCATCGTTGATGCTACCGATCCGACAGAAAATGCTTGACAAAACGCTAAAATTTGAATAAAATCAAACAGTATATGATATTGAAAGGAAATGAGTGAAAATGAGCTTCCAGCTTACTCAGAAAGACTATGACAAGCTTAAGGCCGAGCTTAAAAATCTCTATGAGCTTGACAAACTTAACATAATTGCGATCAAGGACGCAAAGGATCAGGGTGACCTTTCCGAAAACAGCGAATATGATGCTGCCAAGGCTGAAGAGGTAAAAATCAATCAGCGTATTGCAGAGCTTGAGAATCAGCTCAAGAACGCAGTAATCATTGACGAAACCATTCTTACAACAGAAACCGTTCAGTTAGGTCTTTACGTTACAATTCTTGACAAGACCTACAACGAAACAGTAACCTATCAGATTGTTTCCTCGCTTGTTGATGACGTTCTTCTTAAGAAGCTTTCGGATACTTCTCCCATCGGCAAGGCGCTTCTCGGTAAGAAGGTCGGCGATATCGTAACCTTCGACGGTGCAAAACAGAAGTCTGAAATTGAAATTCTTGCAATTTCAAAGAATAAGGCAGAGTAATTTTTTATCCCCGATACAGACCTGAAAAGTTTGCATCGGGGAGTCGATTTTATTATACTTTCCCGGAGGAATACTGTGAAATTCAAATTGCTTGTAAGGGCTTATATCAATGAACTGAAAAAGTTAAAAATAAAGAATTTTATACTGCTGACTCTTGCAGGGCTCATAAATTCCGTGGGAGTTGTGTGCTTTCTGACTCCTGTCAGGCTTTATGACAGCGGAATATCCGGCACATCGGTGCTTCTTGCTCAGATAACCCCGGAAAATCTTACACTTTCAGTGTTTCTTATTATCCTGAATGTTCCTTTGTTTATTTACGGTCTTAAAAAGCAGGGTATCACCTTTACCGTTTATTCTATATACGCAGTCGGAATGTATTCTCTCGGTGCCTGGCTTATTACTGATGTGCTTCCCGTTGATGTGAATTTTGCTTCGCCTCTTGCCGGAACAGACCTTCTTTTATGTGCCTTGTTCGGAGGTCTTATTTCAGGTATCGGAAGCGGTCTTGTTATTCGTTACGGCGGGGCGATTGACGGAATAGAAGTTATGGCTGTAATTTTTTCAAAAAAGCTGGGAATTACAGTTGGCAGCTTTGTAATGATTTATAATATTATTCTTTATATCATTGCGGGACTTATCATAAACAGCTGGATTCTCCCGCTTTATTCGATTGTTGCTTACGCTGCTGCACTTAAAACCGTGGACTTTCTTGTTGAGGGCTTCGACCGTGCAAAATGTGCTATGATTATTACATCTCAGCCTGATGTTATCTGCGAAGAGCTTATGCATGCTTTTGAAACGGGGGCCACAAAAATAGAGGTTATGGGCGGATATTCAAACACACCTAAAACGATGATTTATTTTATTGTAAACCGCTTTCAGGTTGTAAAGCTTAAGGAGCTTGTTCATGAAATTGACAGTGGAGCATTTATAACAATCAGTGAGGTCGCCGACGTATTTTCGGCAAATCAGGATAAATAATTTATTTTGGAGAGAAGAAATGAAACCTCAGGAATTACTTGAAATATTAAGTGTTGCGGAAAAGCTCAAGTGCGTTACCCGCCACAGCGATACCTCAAGCGGAAGACGGGAAAGCGTTGCAGAGCACAGCTGGCGGCTGACGCTTATTGCTATGCTTCTGGAGGAGGAATTTCCCGATGCCGATATTACAAAGGTGCTAAAAATGTGTATTATTCACGATCTCGGTGAAGCCTTTACGGGGGATATTGCAACCTTTAAGAAGACGGCCTCCGACCGCGAGGAAGAAAAAGCGAGCTTCTGTCAGTGGATTGATGGTTTTCCCGAATTTCAGCGGCTTCAGTTTTCCGCGCTTCTTTCCGAAATGGAGGAGCTTCAGACCGAGGAGGCAAAGCTTTATAAGGCACTTGATAAGCTTGAGGCTGTAATTCAGCACAATGAAAGCGATATTTCATCCTGGCTTCCCCTTGAATATGATTTACAGCTTACCTACGGTCAGGAAAACGTGGAGTTTTCTCCGTATCTTAAAGATCTCAAGGCTCATATTGACACTTGGACAAAAGAAAAGATTGAAAGCAGTAAATAAGGCTTGTGTGAATATATATAATATGATAAAATATTAAGAAAGCTTCAAAAGGGAAGTGAATGTGTGAATATTGCCGCAATTCTTGCAGGCGGAAGCGGACTTAGAATGGGTACCGCCGTGCCTAAGCAGTTTCTTGAAATTGAAGGTGTTCCCGTTATTATAAGAAGCATCAATGCTTTTCTTTCTTCGGGGAGAATTGATAAGTGCATTGTCAGCGTGGCGGAGGATTTTGTTTCTTATACAGAGGAGCTGATACGTAAGCACGTGAGCACCGCTACGGAGATTTTCGTCATAAAGGGCGGAAAGACAAGAGGCGATACGCTTTTCGGTGTTCTTGCTTTTATGAAGGAAAAGGGCTTTCTTGAGGGAAGTGTTGTGCTGACACACGATGCCGTGCGCCCCTTTATAAACGACAGAATTATTGAGGAAAATATTGCTGCCGCCGAAAAATACGGTGCTTGCAATACGGCAATACCTGCGGTTGATACAATGCTTCTGAGCGCGGACGGAAAATTTATTGACTCCGTGCCTGACAGAAGCAAGCTTTTTCACGCACAGACCCCTCAGAGCTTTGATGCCCTAAAGCTTTACAGCCTAATAGAAAATACACCCCGTGACGTATTTGAGCTGATGACAGACGGCTGTTCTGTTTTTACGTACCACGGAGAGAAGGTTTTTCTTGTAAAGGGAGAAACCTTTAATATCAAAATTACATACCCTGATGACCTTATAAGGGCAAAAGGGATTATAAGAGAATATTTTAACTGAACGGAGAAATTTATGGCTACATTAACTGTTATCGTTACAGCTTTTAATGATGACGAAAAGCTTAAATATACACTTGAAGGACTTGTGCAGCAGTCAACGGAGGAATTTGACGTTATTATCGTAGACACGGGCTGTGATGAAAAGGCGAAGGCCGTAATCAAGGAATACTGCGACGAATACGTAGGCTTTGTTTCCTTTGAAATTCCCCATTGCCTTATTCCCGAAGCACGTAATTTCGGTGTAAAGCAGGCAAAGGGCGAGCTTGTCTATTTCATTGACAGCGGTGACTACATAGCTCCCGAAACAATTGAAAGCGTGCTTAAGGCCGCCGATGATACAAAGGCTGATATCATCACCCCCAGATATTATGTATCGGGTGAAAATGAGCCTTATTACGATACCTGGATGGATATGCTTGCAACCGTGCCCAGGGTAGACCGCTTTGACAGAGCGCTTCTCAATACGCTTGACGTTGACGGCAGAGTATACAGAAAGAAGTTTTTTGACCTTTATTCTATTGAGTTTCCCGCAACTCCCGTATTTTACAATGCCGCTCTTATCACAAAGCTTCTTTTCGGTTGCGATGCGAAAATGACGGGCACGGCAGGGGCTATCTATGCCAAGAGAAACGGCATTTATGCTGACGGCTTCCCCGAAAAGGGAGAGCCTACCGAAGAAAATCTTGATACACTTATCGGTGTTTACGAGCAGGCTTATTTTGATATAAGAAGCATTATCGAAGAGGAAACAGGCTCTGTGGACGGTGACGAATATACCATTCAGGAAATTCTGACCGTTTATTTTGAGGAGCTCACAAACAGATTCTACAGATATTTCTGGTATCTCACGGATGAAGCTCTTGAAAAGCTCCGCGGAAAATATGAGAGCATTTCCGCGCTTCTTACAAAGGACAGACGTGACAAGATAAACAATACATTCAAAGATCTTCGTTTCCCTCAGATGTATATTACAAGAAACGATGCTGCAACAATTCCTCTTTTCAGTATACTTGCCGATCTTTCCGACAATACACAGCTTGATGAATTCATTAATTCCCTTTATATCCAGAAGTTCCCCTTCTTCCAGCTTTTTGTAAAGGAAAGTGCGGCAAAGGATCCTTCATTCCCTGAAAAGTGGAAGGGCACGGAGAACATCATTGTGCTTCCCGATGAAGGCTTCTATCAGAAGGCAAGAGCCGAGGCGGCAGGTATTACAATTAACGTAAAGGATCCCACTCCTCTTGATCCGAGAATCCTTTCGGAGCTTTCCGTAACAAAGGCTCCCAGATCCTTTATTCAGTATATTTTCTCAAGCAAGAGAAAGCAGTATTCAGCAAAGACCTACCTAAAGAGCAAGGGTCTTGCAATGCAGTAATTTATATGTAAAGCTGCTGAACGGGCGGGGTTTTCCCCACCCGTTTTCTATATATAGAAAATTGCTCGCATTGTGAGTATTTGCTTATATCAAGAAACACCGATTCCCCCAAGCGCGGGGAGAAGGGGTTGATAAATCGTAAGTTTTTTTATTCTTCTCCCGAAAGGCCGAGGATTTCCAGAGGATCAACAAGCTGTCCGTTCACACGCATTTCAAGGTGTACGTGGGGATTATCCGCGCTTTCAACAGGAATTTCACCGACAGTTCCGATGATTGTGCCTGTATAAACCTCGGTTCCCGTGCTGATAAGAGCCTCGTCGGCAAGACCTGAAACAGAGGACGTTATACCGTTATGATGGTCAATTGTCACGGTGTTTCCCCATATTGCATCCTTAGTCACCGAAATCACGGTGCCTTCACCTGTAGTTTTTACATTTTCACCGCGTATCCCCGCAAAATCCACACCGTTGTGTGTTCTGTAATCCTTCATTGTCTGTGAAAAAACGGGAATTCCCATGCTGTAATCCTTTGTGACGGACAAGGAAAGGGGAGAGTAGAAGATAACCGTTTTCGCTTCGGTTGTTTCCTCAAGAGCAGGGGTGTTGTTATCGAAAACCGCTGCTGTTGATGGCTCATCCGAGGGAAGCGTGGTGAATTCGTCAATGTTGATTTCTACGGAATTACCGGTATTATGCCTTGTGGTAACTTCAGGAATTATAATGCTTTCAAATCTGCTTGTGGTATTTTCACGGACTTCAGGCTTCTTTGTGCCGGTTGCGGTAATTCCCGCTATGGCTGTTGCAAGAAGCACAAGTCCTGCTGCAAAATACAGCCCGTTGCGCTTTAACATCCTTTTGAAATTTGCTTTAATATTGTCATTTATCATATAAATTACCTCCTGAAGTCATTTTGTCCTGAAAAACAGATAAATATTCGGAAAAAATTTTAAAAAAATCAAAACAAATGTTTGCTTTTTCTGAACATTTGTGCTATACTACTCTTGCAGTAATATTTTCCGGAGGTAAATATGAAGGAACTCAATAATACACAGAAAAAAATATACGAATTTCTTGCAGAGCGCTCACAGAACGGTGTGCCTCCCACGGTCAGGGAAATCTGTGCCGCAGTAGGGCTTAAATCCACCTCTTCCGTGCAGAGTAATCTTGACGCACTTGAGGCAGCAGGCTATATTGAAAGAGATCCTATGCTCAAGCGTTCAATCCGTGTCAGAGGACAGGAAAATAATGTAACTCAGGTGCCTCTTCTCGGCACCGTCACCGCAGGTATGCCTATTCTTGCTGTTGAAGCAATTGAGGGATATGTTCCTTTTTCAGGAGGAGATGTGTCCGACAAGCCTCTTTTCGCCTTAAGAGTAAGGGGCGACAGTATGATAAAGTGCGGAATTTTAAGCGGGGATATCATTATTGCCGAAAAAACTCCCGTAGCGGACAACGGTGATATTGTTGTTGCCCTTTTAGAGGACGAGGCTACAGTAAAGCGTTTTTACAAGGAAAACGGTCATTTCCGTCTTCAGCCTGAAAATGATGAGTATGCACCCATAATCTCCGATGAGGTTATTGTTCTCGGCAAGGTAGTTTCCCTTATAAGATATTTCTGAGCATAAGGTGATGTAAAGAAGCTAAGACCGTATAAAACTATATAAAGCAAGGGGTTCTGCAGGTATTAAGTCTGCAGAACCCCAAAAATCTGTGTAAAAACCGAAAATCGGGAAATTTTTATGTCTTTTTTCTTCTGAGCTTTGCCTCTATTGTATCCGCAAACTGTGAAAGCACTATAGCGGCAAGCATTATCACACAGCCGAGAATTTCATTTGCTGTGAGCATCTGCTTGAGCATTACCGCGCTGCAAAGCACGCCGAAGACCGATTCAAGGCACATTATGATTGAAGCTACGGTGGATTCCGTGTATTTCTGCCCTATAACCTGGAAGGTATAGGCAAGACCGCAGCTCATAATGCCCGAATAAAGCAGGGGAAGCATGCTCTGATTTATACCCGAAACAGTAGGTGTTTCAAAAATAAACATAAGAATACATGTGATTGTGCCCGAAACAATGAACTGTGTGCAGGAAAGCTTTACGGGGTCAGTGTCAGCAGCTACCTTTTCTATTATAAGAATTTGTACTGCGTAGAATACCGCACAGGCGAGGGAGAAAAGGTCGCTTGGTGAAATTCCCGAAAAGCCCGTGCCCTTAGCACAAAGGAAGTAAAGTCCTACCGTGCCTATAATGACGCAAAGCCAGGTGACGGGGGATACCTTCTTTTTAAGAAATAATCCGATAAGGGGCACAAAGAACATATAAAAAGCGGTTATGAATGCAATTTTGCCGGGTGAATGGTCGGGGTAAGAGAAAGCAAACTGCTGAAGATTGCTTGCAATGCAAAGGGCTATACCCATAGCGGTACCGCCTATAAGTACTTTCTTTGTTTCCGCCTTTATCCTTTGTTTTTCGGGATGCCCCGATTTTTTTATTTTTACAAGATCGGTGATTATAATAAAGGGCAGAAGCGTAGCTGCACCGAAAAGCGTTCTTATGCCGTTGAAGGTGAATGCCTCCACAGACTGCATACCGAGGGACTGTGAAACAAAGGATGAGCCCCATATAAATGCGGTCAGAAAGAGCATAGCTATGCCCTTTAACTGTGATTTTTTCATATATTTATACCTTAATCCTTCATGATTTCCAAGAAGAAAGAGTACCATAATTAAGGTATATTGTCAAGAAAGCATTTTTCTTAATTTCAGCAGAATTGCCTTTTCCTTACGGGATACCTGTACCTGTGAAAGCCCCATTTTTTTTGCGGTGACAGTCTGGGTAAGCCCTTTGAAATAGCGGTATTCAATAAGAAGACGCTCCGTTTCGTCAAGAGCATCAAGAGAATTCATCAGATCTATGTGTGAGGACAGCCTTTCCTCCTCAGATTCAACGGGAATATCTGTCTGTCCTTCGTCCTCGTCGCAGGTAAGAGAGATAACGGGCATACAGGCACACAAAAGGGATGCGGTTTCACTTACATCGAGATTCGCCTTATCTGCAATTTCCGTTACGGTGGGCTCTCTTCCGAGGGTCACGGACAGCTCTTCCTTGATAGCAAAAAGATTTCTTGCCTTTTCCTTTGCCGAGCGTCCTATTTTTACTGCACCGCCGTCACGGAAAATCCTTTTAATTTCTCCTAAAATAGCAGGCACGGCATAGGTTGAAAAGCGATAGCCCAGTGATGGGTCAAAACCGGCAGCCGCCTTGATAAGCCCTACGCAGCCTGCCTGAAAAAGATCGTCATATTCCACGCCCGAGCCTCTGAAGCGGTTGGCACAGGAGTGAACAAGCCCGAGGTTTTCGGTTACGAGAGTATTGTTTGCACATTCTCCCATTATTCGCACTTTCCCGTAATTTTTTTTGTGAGTGTGACAACGGTGCCCTTTCCCTTTTGGGATTTTACCCTTACCTTGTCGCAGAAGCTTTCCATTACGGTAAAGCCGAGTCCCGAGCGGTCATCCCCTGCTGTGGTAAAAAGAGGCTCCATTGCCTTTTGCACGTCCTCTATGCCCTCACCCTTGTCCTTTATTTTTATTCTTAATATGTTGTCGGGCAGTACCGTGGCATCTATGTAAATCCTGCCCTGCTTTTCCCTGTAGCCGTGAACGATTGCGTTTGTTACTGCCTCGCTGACAGCGGTTTTTATGTCGTTGATTTCTTCAATCGTAGGATCGCAAAGGGCTGAAAAGGCGGAAATGACAGCCCTTAAAAAGCCCTCGTTTACTGATTTTGAGGGAATGTTCATCTTAAAATCGTTAATTATCCTTGCCATAATATCACCTGAATTCTATTTTATTCTGAAGCCCCGAGAGCATCAGTATCCTTTTATCTCTTTCCCTGAGCCCCGTAACAACGGTACGGCAGTTTCTTGAAAGAGCTAATTTATATCTTCCTATGACCAGCCCCACGCCTGACGAATCCATGAAGCTGACACCCGAAAAATCAAGAATCAGCTCCTCGGGTGCGTGACGGAGTATCCGAGAATCTGTCTGATTCCTGATAGCTGCCGCGGTGTGGTGGTCTATTTCCCCCTGCAGATAAACCGTAAGGGTCTTGTCCGAAATTGCTGTCTGCATAAAATTTCCTCCAAAAAAAGAACTCCGCTTAAATAATAGCGGAGTTCCTCTGCAAAAGCTGTCTTATTATGTTGTGCGGAAAATTATTTTATACCGGGAGTTTTGAGAATACCTGTTGTTCTGAATACGTATTCATAGCTCCAGTTGATGCCCTCGCTTCTCCATGCTCCGGGGCCGTGCCAGGATTCCTTTACATTTACAAGGTGAAGGGGACCGAAGGTGTTGTAGCGGTGGGTGTAAAGCTTTATGTCAACCTGATGCTCACCGTCCGGAAGACCGTTTACCTCAACGGTGTAGGGAGGATAAATGATGTTTCCTGCTTCCGTGCCGTCAACGCTTACTTCAATAAGCGCTCCCATATAGTCACTTGCGGTGACGTTCAGTCTGCCGCCCTCTGAGAGTGCCTTCATCTTATAGGTTACGGCACCGCCGTAGAAGGGAAGTCCCTGACTGAGAAGTGAGCCGAAGGCTATTTTTTCGGGAAGCGCGGTAATAACTGCTTCACAGCCTGTTACTCTTACACCGAACTTACCTAAGATAAATACGCTCTCAAGGTTTGCCGTTTCACCGAAGGGAAGAGTGATTTCAAGAACATTTTCACCCTTTCTGATATCGCCTAAGAGCATTTTGCCGATTGAAATATCAACGTAGTAGCCGGGAAGCGCTTCAGTTACCTGGTTTCCGTTGAAGCTTATCCTTGCTGCGTCGGCATCCTCAAGTGCAAGAACAGCACCGCTGTAGTCGATTTCGCTGTTGATGACGTAGCGGAGTGTTACGCTGTGAGGCTTGGGTCTTTTGCCGAGCACCCAGGGCTGAACAACGTGGCCGCCTCTTTCCCTGATGCCCAGTCTTTCTCTTACCAGATTATCCAGACGGAGAATTTCTTCCTTTTCGGAGAAGTCCTTATCGTCATCCAGCTTCCATTGAGCCATATCGAGAAGCAGAACGTTGTCCTCTGAAAGCTCGTAATCATAAAGACCGCCCATAGCTTCCTTTACTCTTTCGGGTACGTACTGAGAAGCCTCGCAGGAGGATTCACCCTCTGTAAGCTTCAGAAGCAGTGAATCATAGCCGAAAAGGATGCATCTTATGATTGTTTTTCCTTCTCTGTATTCAGCCTTTACGGGAGCGGTGCTGCCGTTTTCCGTGTTGTAGATTTCGGGCGTATATATACCGTTTACAATAATCTGCAGATTTTCACCCTGATCAACATGCTTGTTTCCGGGCTCTCTTGAATTACAGATAAACAGCCAGCGGCAGTCATTGTCCTCACGGAGCTGATACATATATTTATCTGTAAGTCTGCCGTCTGCATAACGTATTGTAAGTGTTCTTGAGTCTTCAAGAGCCGTAAGCAGAGAAGCACGTGAGAAGTCTATGCAATCGCTTTCTGCGAAAAGCTTTTTGCCATCTTCTGAGGGCACAGCATCAACAAGTGCGGGGGCATCGCCCATGAATATAAGCTTACCGCCGTCTGCAAGGAAAGCCTTAAGTCTTTCAACTGTTGTGCTTCTGAGGGTTTCGCAGCCGGGAACAATGATTGCATCGTATTCCATCTGACCGACCTTAAGAGGTGCACAGCCCTTTTCGCAGAGAGAGGGGAAGAGGGATTCGGAAATGAAGTTGAAGTCAACGCTTCCCTCAAGAAGCCATTCCGTAACGTTATGGAAGCGGTCGTCAAGGCTTTCTCTGAAAACTGCGGATTTATCGTTGGGTCCCCAGTGAAGCCAGAAGCTTTCAACGGGATGAATCACACCTACTCTGACAACGGGCTTACCTCTTGTCAGAGCAGTATTTACACGGGCAAAGTGGTCTTCAATAAGGTTATATTTTTTATACCAGGGGGACTGATAGTGAATTGAAGCGGGATAGTCACGCTTTGCTTCACCGCCCATTGCATACCAGGAAAGATGCGGTACTCTGACGGTTATACCTAAAGCTGCCTGCCAGTCGCCCTGATGCTTATATGTTCTGAAATCTGCATCCCAACCCGTTACACCGTAAAGCTCGGAGAGAACACCCTCATAACCGAACTGATGTGCGGCAGATTGTGCTTGCTTTGCGGTTGTGAATTCGTGAGAGTTGCAAAGTAAGTCAATACCGGGTAAATCGAAGCCTCTGTATGAGCGCATTGCATCACCTATTGCGGCTGTCTGTGAATGAAGCGTGGGTTCTTCCATCATATGTCCTGTGAGAGCAATACCGTTTTCTCTGCACCAGCCGCCTATAGTGTCTGCAAAGCTTGAAGCAAAGACCTCGGAGATGTGGTCGTGGTAGCGGTAGCGGTGCAGTGAGATTTTGCCGTCGGGAAGATCCCAGAAAATCTCGGGAAGAGTTGCAAAGATATCTGCACCGAAACGCTCTGAATAGCTTTCGGGAATTGAGTCTGTCCAGGGCATTGCAACATCCATTTCATCAAATGAATTTTCGAGCACTTTTTTTCTTATAAACTGCGGCTCATCCGTGAAAATAGCAGGCAGAGTTTCGCCGAAGTCCTCGGCACAGTACTTTTTATATGTTTCGTGAGTTACTTCTATAAAGCGTTCAATGGCTTCCTTGTTGAGTG
>JAZSIM010000090.1:0-18983 GCA_045533835.1 Acutalibacteraceae bacterium | reverse complement strand
CTTCAGTCGGCTATACTGCAGGTGTTTTCTGTAACGATTGTGAAAGCTATGTTTCAGGACACACGGAAATCGGCATTGATGCCAACGCTCACAAGTGGGATAACGGTGCAATCACAACAACTGCGACCTGCAAGGTAATAGGTGTGAAGACCTACACCTGTCAGTACAATTCAAAGCATACATATACAGAGAATCTCGGCATAAATGCTTCCAATCATGTTGATACCAAGGGAACTGAGGCCGTTTCCGCTACTTGTTCTTCAGTCGGCTATACCGCAGGTGTTTACTGTAACGATTGTGAAAGCTACATTTCAGGTCATACTGAAATCCCTGTTGATACAAATGCTCACAAGTGGGACAATGGTACAGTCACAACCATAGCAACCTGTAAGGTAAGCGGAGTGAAGACCTATACCTGTCAGCACAATTCTGCTCACAAGAAGACTGAAAATCTCGGTGTTAATGCTTCAAATCACGTGAATACCAAGAATGTTGCAGAATTAAAGGCAACCTGCACCACAAAGGGCTACACAGCCGGTGTTTACTGCAATGATTGTCAGAAGTACATTTCAGGTCATACTGAAATCCCTGTTGATACAAATGCTCATAAGTGGGATAACGGTACAATCACAACAACAGCTACCTGTAAGGTAAGCGAAGTGAAGACCTACACCTGTCAGTATAATTCTGCTCATAAGAAAACAGAAAGCCTCGGTGTCAATGCTTCAAATCACGTGAATACAAAGAATGTTGCAGAGGTAAAGGCAACCTGTACAAAGGTCGGCTACACCTCAGGTGTTTATTGCAATGATTGTCAGAAATACATCAGCGGTCACAAGGAAAACGCAATAAATCCCTCAAACCACGTAAATACAAAGACGGTGCCTGCAACTCCTGCAACTTTCGACAAGGTCGGTTATACGGAAGGAGTTTACTGTAACGATTGTAAGAAGTATATTTCAGGTCACACGGAAATTCCGATGCTTACAAATATCGGAGATATAGACAATGACGGACAGATTACCGCAGCAGATGCAAGACTTGCACTTCGTGCGGCTGTAGGTCTTGAAACGCTGAGCGATGGTCAGAAAAAGTCTGCCGACGCGGATGGCGACGGTCAGATTACAGCAACCGATGCAAGACTTATTCTTCGTGCCGCCGTTGGTCTTGAAGAACTGAAAAAACGAAATAAATAAACGAAAAAGAGAGAAGTCCGTGCGGGCTTCTCTCTTAACTTTTTTCAGATAATAAAATGCAAATAGAATCTTTAAATAAGGCTGTGCCGTTGAGGTTTATATCGTAGGGGCGGGGTTGCCCCGCCCGTCACATAACTTCTGTAACTTTTATTTGTGAAAAATTGCAACTTTTTTGAACGGGCGGGAAAACCCCGCCCCTACCGTACTTTGTTGCCGCCCCTACAAGGGAAATTTATTTTTGCGGGCCGTTGGGAAATGTTATATAACTTATTTCCAATCGTATTCCACAATTCTGCCGTCGATTTTCCACTTTGCGGGGACTTTTTCTTCGTATAAATTAAGCGGCTCGAATTCGTGGGGCTCTTCACGGTTAAAGACCCTGTAGGCTTCTCTTAAATCCTCTTTACATTCCTCGGGAATTTCATCCGTACAGGAAACGAAAAGGGGAGTGTTGGAGTAAGAGAGAAGCTGCAGCCACTGTCTGTTTTTCTCCCAGGGTGTTTTGTCATTGAGAATACCCACGCAGTCTGCATCCACCATATAAAATGCCTCATTCTGTGCCACTCTGAAGGCAAGGGAGTTTACGCCGTATTTAGGTGTTCTTTCCCATTCACGGGCGCTGGTGTCGTCACCGGTTCTTGCAAGCTCGAAAATTCCTGCACCTAAGTGCGACACGGTATTACAGCCGATTATCAGCATTTCACCTGCCGCCTCTCGAAGAAGCTTATAGAAGTCAAGGACAATTTCGGCATTT
The DNA here is from genome assembly GCA_045533835.1 of Acutalibacteraceae bacterium. Classification (GTDB taxonomy): domain Bacteria; phylum Bacillota; class Clostridia; order Oscillospirales; family Acutalibacteraceae; genus RUG806. The sequence goes on along the minus strand of JAZSIM010000090.1, from coordinate 17,033 downwards.
GTCTTTGTTTTATCATAAAAATGCCAGTTCTTATAATTTGTGATTGTTGCGGTAAGACGGCTTCCGTAATCACCGAAGAGGTCAACGGTTGAGAAATCGTGCTTTATAAGCTCGTAGCCCCATTCTTTTATTCTTTCGATGTCAGCCCTTATGTAATTCTGAACATCGGGATGGGTGGGGTCAAGGTACAGTCTTTCACCCTCACGGAGAATTCTCATTTCAGGTGTTATTGCCGTATCCTTATTGTGAAGAGGACGAAGCCATATACCGGGGCGCACTCCCATTGCCTTTATTTCGGTCGCTAACTTTTTCATATCACCGAATTTTTCATTGGGATACCAGGGACCCTCCGTGTCATTAACTGACCAGCAGTCGTCAACAACCTCAAAGGGAGGATTATCTATGCCTTTTGCCAGGTCTGCCTGAAGACGTGCATCTGAAATAATCTGCTCGTAGCAGCTATCCCCATAGGCATAATACCAGTTGTTTCCGCCGTAGATTTTCTCCTTCGGAAGACGGGGAGAGGGACACATTTTTTTGCAGAAACCGTGTATATTTGTGAGTATTTCCGCATTGTCATATTCCTCATAAATAAAGGTTGCCGCAAGAAGCCTTCTTCCGCCGAGATGCACACCGCTACCGCCGTTTCTGACGTCAACAAGTGCCGTAATTCCGTCTTTGGTGTAACGGAAGCTGACAAATGAATTACAGAGAGTTTTTACGCCGAAGCAGAAGGATGTTTTCTTGTCCGTTGCAAAAAAATACCAGGGCATATATCTGTCATTATCGGGAAGACGCTTGAATTCAAGGTCGCCGTAGCTTCTTTCCCATACGTCACCGAGAATGAAGATATCATCCCTTACGGGTGCAGTCCAGTGAATCTCAATAAATTCGGGCAAGGCTTCCTTTGCTTCAAGATATAATTCAAGTCCCTTGCGGCAAGGTATAATTTCAGCCCTTGCGTCACTTATTCCGTTTTCGCAGGTAAGCTTTACAGAATAATTATTTATATCAAATTTCATACAATAACCCCGTTTCCTTTTTGATTTATGAGAATATTATGCACTAAGGGCTTCAGTTACGCAAGTGTTTTATTCAAATACGAAAATTTTGCAAAAAAATGTCAGTCGCAAAGCCTTATATTTCCGTAACTCTATTGACATTTAAAGGGAATATTAATATTATATATTAGTTAAAACTCATTCTGATATTAAGAAAAGGTGAAAACTTTGTTTGATATAGATAAATTGCTTGAAACCGTTAAAAGAATTCATTTTATCGGTATCGGCGGAGCGGGTATGTGTCCTCTTGCCGAAATCTTACATTCCAAGGGCTATCAGCTATCAGGTTCCGACAATAACGAAACGGATACCTTACAGAGAATAAGAAATCTCGGTATTCCCGTAGTTCTCGGTCAGAAGGCTGAAAACATAGGCGATGCAGAAATGGTTGTATTTACTGCCGCTCTTCTTCCCGATAACCCCGAGCTTGTTGCTGCCCGTGAAATGGGTGTTCCCACCTTTGAGCGCTCAAAGCTTTTCGGTGCAATCACAAGAAAATTCGGTTCCTGCGTAGGTGTATGCGGAACTCACGGCAAAACCACCGCTACCTCAATGCTTACCCACGTGCTTCTCAAGTGTGACGTTGATACATCTGCTGTTATCGGAGGAAAGCTTCCCCTTATCGGTGCTAACGGCAGAGTAGGTACCGAGGATCTTCTCGTTTGTGAGGCTTGTGAATTTGCAAACACCTTCCTTGACCTTTCTCCCTCTGTTGCACTTCTTCTGAACATTGATGCGGACCATCTTGAGTTTTTCAAGACTATGGATAATCTTATTGCCGCTTTCGGAAAATTCTGTTCTCTTGCAAGGGACGCCGTAATTTATAACGGTGACGATGAAAAATCACGTATTGCGGTGGCTCAGGCAGGCGAGAAGAAGCTCATCACCTTCGGCTTCTCCTCTGATAATGACTGGTATCCCGAAAATATTTCCTATAACCGCGGAGCATTCCCTTGCTTCGATTTGATTTACAAGGGTGAAAACCTCGGAAGAGTTAATCTTCTTGTCCCCGGTGAGCATAATATAATCAATGCCATTGCCGCTCTTTCAACCGCTTCTTATCTCGGTGCGGATATGGAAAAGGCAATTGAAGCAATCGCCTCCTTCGGAGGAGCCGGCAGACGCTTTGAGATTCTCGGTGAATTTAACGGCATAACTGTTGCAGACGACTATGCGCACCATCCTGCAGAGCTTAAGGTAACCCTTGAGGCCGCTATGAAGATGGAGTACAGTAACGTATGGGCAGTTTTCCAGCCCTTTACCTTCTCAAGAACCTATATGCTTCTTGATGATTTTGCTGAGGTCCTTAAAATTGCAGACAAGGTAGTGCTTACGGAGATTATGGGCTCCCGTGAAATCAATACCTATGATATCCACACCGAGCAGCTTGCTTCAAAAATCGAGGGATCCGTCTGGTTCGAAAGCTTTGACACAATAGCACAATATCTTTACGATAACGTAAAGCCCGGTGACCTTGTAATCACTCTCGGCTGCGGCGACGTTTACAAAATTGCAAAGAAGCTTATTAAATTATACGAAGCAGAATAATAAATTAAGGTCAGCAGATATCCTGCTGACCTTATGATTTTTTTGTCAACAAATTACATTTGTCCGATAATATGAAAATGAGAGCAATATTTCGGAGGTGATTTGTTTTGATATTTCTGACTGTGAGAGGAATTCTCTATCCTTTTCTCGGAACTGTTATCGGAAGTGCTTTTGTATTCTTTACAAGGCACACTCCCACACGGCGGCTTATGTCGGTGCTTGACAGTCTTGCGGCGGGAATTATGTGTGCCGCTTCATTCTTCAGTCTTATTCTTCCTGCCGTAAATCAGGGGGATTCACAAGGCGGACTTTCAAAGCTTTCCTGCAGTATCGGTTTTTTTTCGGGGATAATATTCTTTGTTATGTCGGATAAGCTTCTGAAAAAATATTTGTCATATAAGGATATGGCGGGAAATATGCTGCTTCTTGCCGTATCGCTTCATAATATCCCCGAGGGGATGGCAGTAGGAGTTGTATATGCGGGACTGCTTGCCGGACATTCCGTTATCGGTACTGCAGGTGCACTTACGCTGTCGCTCGGTATCGCTATGCAGAATATTCCGGAGGGGGCAATTATTTCCCTTCCTCTGAAGGTAAGGGGGAAGAAAAGAAAAACGGCATTTCTCCTTGGCACCGTGTCGGGTATCGCAGAGCTTGCCGCCGCTGTTGTTACGTTATTTATATCGGGCTTTGTTTATGCCCTTCTGCCTTTTTCTCTGTGCTTTGCCGCAGGAGCTATGTTTTACGTGGTTATGCGCGAGCTTTCCGTGAATTTTACCGACAGGAAAACTGCCGATGTATCCCTTTGCTTCTTTGCCGCAGGCTTTGTTGTTATGATGCTTCTTGATACGTATCTCGGCTGATTACTTATATATATCAATTTTAAGCTTCAATCTGCCTTTTTTTGTTGCGGATATCTCATCACGGAATATAAATTTTCCGAAGCCTCTGACGGATACGGTATCCCCGGGCTTTAACTGCTTTGAGGAATTTTCGAGAAGTGCGGAATTGAGAAATACCTTTTTGCCGTCAAAAAGACTGTCCGCGGTGCTTCTTGAAAGATTATAAACCGCCGCAATCACACAGTCTGCACGAAGAGAGGATGATATTATATCTTTTTCCTCAAGCGTAAAAAGGCTGTCTGTTTCAATAAATTCGCTCTTTTCGCATTTAACGGATGTGTGTTTTATGCGAGTGAGATTTTCGCAAATAAAATCACTCATTTTTCTTGTCACAAAAACAAAAACGGTGCTGTCCTTAATTACAATGTCGCCGATGTGCTCCCTTTCTATTGACAGGTTCATTATTGAGCCGAGAACGTCACGGTGGGTGAGTGCTTCGGCAAATTTTATGCTCAGAGGCTCGATTTTTATGCAGTCAACAGGGAAGTCCTCGCTGTAATAAAGCTCGTTCTCGTCCCCGAAGCGTGCCATCTGCCTTTCCGTACCCGGTGCTCCTCCGAAAAGCTCAAAATGGGTGAGCGTATGTCTGTTTGTATTCAGTTCGTTTATTTCTTCACCGTTCAGAAAGTTAGAAAATGTAAAAATACACTTGTCCTCGCTTCTTTTTGAAAGGTCCCTTATGTGGTCGATAAAAAAGCTGTCCATAGATTTTCTCCGTAGTTTTATGCTTTAATAATAGCATAAAAAATAATAAAATCAATTATTAATTAGTTTGATATATAAATACATTTTTATAATTGACTTCAACACTTTAGTATGCTAAAATGGTGAAAAATTTGTAAAAAGAGTGAAGCTTATGAATAACGAATTTTCATTACGCGCAAGCGAGCTTTATAAAGCGGTGCTGAGCCTTGAAACAGAAGAGGAGTGCGCAGCATTCTTCAGTGATATCTGTACAATGCAGGAGCTTGAGGCATTTATCCAGCGTCTTGAGGTTGCAAAGCAGCTGCTGAACGGAAATAACTATAATGACATTTCAAAATCTGTCGGCACAAGCACGGCTACCATATGCAGAGTTGCAAAGTGCATAAAATACGGGGACGGGGGCTACAGCACCGTCTTATCAAGAATTAATAACGGGGAAGAAAAATGATAAACGAAGCATTACTTAAAAATGAAGAGCTTGCCGTTTTCGGTCTGCGCTCACTTTATTCGGATTTCGGATATACGCAGTATAAAATGAGCAAGTTTGAGGAATATGACCTTTACGTAAAAAACAAGGATTTTCTTATTTCTGACAGAGTTATTACCTTTACCGACACAAACGGAAAGCTTCTTGCCTTAAAGCCCGACGTTACTCTTTCAATTATAACCAACCTCGGTAAAAGCATTGAGGGAATACATAAAATGTATTATAACGAAAATGTTTACCGTGTATCGGGCGCAACGGGCAGATTCAAGGAGATTATGCAGACGGGTCTTGAATGTATCGGTGATATCGGTATATATGAAACTGCTGAGGTCCTTTATCTTGCAATAAAAAGCCTTGAGCTTACGGACGGCAATTTCAGGCTTGAAATTGCACATGCCTCGCTTCTGTCAGAGCTTTTAACCTCAAACGGAATAGAAAAAGATGCATTAAGCGAGGTGCTTGAGGCTGTTAAAATCAAAAGCTCGGGTCTTGCGGATGCGCTTGTGAAGGCAGAAAAAATAACCGACACTCAGGCTCAGCTGATTTCTGTACTTTGCCGGAATTTCCCCGATTTTTCAGCCTTTTCTGCCGCTGTAGCTCCCTTTGTAACGGGAAGCGTGTGCAAAAAGCTTTTCGGTGAATTCAGAGATATTGTGACCTCCTGCGAGAATGAAGAAACCGGGGGCAAAATCGTTATAAATTTCTCTCCTGCAAGTGATGCGGGCTATTACAGCGGTATTGTTTTCAAGGGCTACATAAACGGAATTCCTCAGAGTGTGCTCTCGGGCGGCCAGTATGATAAGCTTATGAAGAAGCTCGGAAGCAAGGGCGGAGCAGTAGGCTTTGCCGTATATCTTGACTCCTTTGAGCGCTTTGGTGAAAAGGCAGACGAGTACGACGTTGATACTGTTCTGCTTATAAATGAAGATGACAGTCCTGCAGATATTCTTAAGTCTGCAGAAAAAATCAGAAGCACGGGAGAAAGCGTCTGTGTGGTAAAAGCAGTACCGACGGACTTAAGATTCCGCCGTGTGCTGACTGCGGAGGGCTTATAATGGATTGGATAAATGTTGCCCTGCCAAAGGGCAGGCTTGGAGAAAAGGTTTATGATATATTTGAAAAAGCAGGCTTCGAATGTCCTGCAATAAAGGAAAACAACAGAAAGCTTACCTTTGAAAATCCCGAAAAGAAAATAAGATTTTTCTGGGTAAAGCCCTCTGACGTTGCAATTTACGTTGAAAGAGGAGCCGCCGATATCGGTGTTGCAGGCAAGGATATCCTTCTGGAATACGAGCCTGATGTGTACGAGCTTTCTGATCTTAAAATGGGTGTGTGCCGTATGGCGGTAGCCGCTCCCGAGAGCTTCCGTGACGATAAATCCAAAACACTTAAGGTTGCCACGAAATTCTCAAATATTGCCTCTGCTTATTATGCTTCAATGTGCCGTGATATCGACATCATTCACCTTAACGGCTCAATAGAGCTTGCGCCCATTCTGGGACTTTCCGACGTTATTGTCGATATTGTCGAAACGGGTAAGACACTTCTTGAAAACGGACTTGTACCCTTTGAAACAATAGTTCCCATAAGCGCAAGGCTTATTTCAAACAAGGCAAGCTATACATTCAAAACAGACAAAATCAATGAAATCAAAAATGCAATGGAAGAATATGTGAGGAAGAGCAATGATTAAAATATACGAGTATTCGGCACTTAATAATGACGAGATTTTTGACCGTGCAAATCCTACGGGCGACGTTTCGGGAATAGTTGCCGACATTATAGAGGACGTAAAGGCAAACGGCGACAAGGCACTTTACAAATACTGTGAAAAGTTCGATAAGGCAAAGCTTTCATCCCTTGAGGTCACAAGCGAGGAAATTGAAGAGGCGTTCAATTCCGTCGAGCCCGAATTTATAAGAATAATCGAAAAGGCTGCAGAGAATATAAGAGAATTTCATACTCTGCAGAAGAGAAACAGCTTTGTTGTGAATACCGACAAAACGGGTGTTGTAATCGGACAGAAGGTAATTCCCATTGAAAAGGCAGGTCTTTACGTGCCGGGCGGTACGGCTGCATACCCCTCAACGGTGCTTATGGATTCCATCCCTGCAAAAATTGCAGGCTGCAAGGAAATCTGTATCTGTACACCTCCCTCGGCTGACGGTAAGATAAATCCCGTAATCTTAGCCGCCGCAAAAATAGCAGGTGTTGACCGTATTTTCAAGGTTGGCGGCGCTCAGGCAATTGCCGCTCTTGCATACGGCACCGAAACCGTTTCAAAGGTTGATAAAATCGTAGGCCCCGGCAATGCCTTTGTTGCGGAAGCAAAGCGTCAGGTTTACGGTATGGTTTCAATTGACATGATAGCAGGTCCCAGTGAAATTCTTGTTATTGCAGATAAAAACTCAAATCCCTCATACGTGGCGGCTGACCTTCTTTCACAGGCAGAGCATGATAAGAATGCCAGTGCCGTGCTTGTTACCGAATCAATGGAATTAGCGGAAAATGTATGTGCCGAGCTTGAAAGACAGATTCCTCTTCTGCAGAGAGAGGAAATAGCAAGAACGTCAATTGACAATAACGGCAAAATCATTGTCGCTCCCGATATCGAAACGGGCATTAAGATAGCAAATGAGATAGCTCCTGAGCATCTTGAATTATGCCTTGACGACCCCTTCGAATATCTTGATTCAATTAAGAATGCAGGCAGTATTTTTATGGGAAGATATTGTCCCGAGGCATTGGGTGATTATTTTGCAGGTCCCAACCACACCCTTCCCACAAGCGGTACTGCAAGATTCTCAAGCCCCTTGTCAGTTGACGATTTCGTGAAGAAAACACAGTTTACCTACTATACAAAGGACGCACTTTCCGAGGTTTATAAGGACATTGCATATTTTGCAAACAAGGAAGGTCTTGAAGCACATGCAAAGAGTGCCACCGTCAGATTTGAGGAGATAAAATGAGCAGATTTTTAAGTAATTTATATTCATCTCTTAAGGAATATGTTCCCGGCGAACAGCCTCAGGATAAAAAATATGTAAAGCTCAACACAAATGAATCTCCGTTTCCGCCCTCTCCCGGAGTAATTGCAGCGGTAACGGATGAAAGAATAGAAAAGCTTTGTCTTTACTGTGACCCTGAAAGCAAGCTTCTGAAAGCAAGGCTTGCCGAAAGCTATTCTCTTGAGCCGAAAAATGTTTTTGTGGCAAACGGCTCTGATGATATACTGAATTTTGCATTTATGGCATTTGCCCGTGAAAACGGAGCCGCATTCCCCGATATTTCTTACGGCTTTTATCCCGTTTTTGCAGATTTATATAACGTAAATGCAGAAATTATTCCTCTTGAGGACGATTTCTCAATTGATGCGGAAAAGTATGTTGACTGCGGAAAAATGGTTGTTATCGCAAATCCTAATGCTCCCACGGGTAAGGTGCTGACAAGAGAGGAAATTGAAAAAATCATAGCGACAAATCCCGATAACGTTGTGCTTATAGACGAGGCTTACGTTGATTTCGGAGGGGACAGCGTAACGGATTTAGTAAAAAAATATGACAATCTTCTCGTTGTGCAGACCTTCTCAAAATCCCGCTCAATGGCAGGCGCAAGACTGGGCTTTGCCTTTGCAAACGAGGAGATTATAAAGGACCTCGAGAAAATCAAGTATTCCACAAATCCCTACAATATTAACAGCCTTACTCAGCTTATGGGTATAAAGGCACTCGAGGAGCAGGAATATTACGATAAAAATTGCAGAATTATTGAAGAAAACCGTGAGTTTACGGTGAGTGAGCTTCAGAAAATCGGCTTTACGGTAATTCCCTCAAAGGCAAACTTCATTTTCGCAAGGCACGAAAAAATAAGCGGTGAGAGAATTTACCTGAAGCTCAAGGATAAGGGTGTTCTTGTAAGACACTTTACGTCCGAAAGAATAAAGGACCATAACAGAATTACCATAGGCACAAGGGCTCAGATGGAAATTCTTATTGAAAGGCTTATTGAAATCATAAAGGAGGAAGAAGCATGAGAACGGCTGAGGTTATAAGAAAAACTGCCGAAACAGATATTGAATTAAAGCTCTCTCTGGACGGAAAAGGTGACAGCAGCGTAAAAACGGGCTGCGGCTTTCTTGATCATATGCTGACCCTTTTTGCAAGACACGGCAGATTTGATCTGACAGTTTCCTGTAAGGGTGACACAGAGGTTGACTATCACCACTCGGCAGAGGATATCGGTATCGCTCTCGGCGCTGCCTTCTCCGACGCCCTTTCTGATATGAAGGGTATAAAAAGATATGCCGACATTATTCTTCCCATGGATGAAGCACTGATACTTGAAGCTATTGACGTTTCGGGCAGAAGCTTTCTTTCTTACGACGCCCAGATTCCCACTCAGAAGGTAGGGGATTTTGACACAGAGCTTATTGAGGAGTTTTTCCTTGCTTTTGTCAGAAAAGCAGGTGTTACCCTTCACATTAAGATGCTTTCAGGCAAAAATTCCCATCACATAATTGAAGGCATTTTCAAGGCATTCGGAAGAATTATGAATGAAGCCACGGCAATAGACGAAAAATACAAGGACGAAATTCCTTCCACTAAAGGAATGTTGGTTTAATTATGATAGCAATTGTAGATTACGGTGTGGGAAATCTCTTTTCCCTTCGTTCATCCTTTAAGGCAATCGGTGCGGATGCTGTGTTTACCTCGGATGAAAAAATAATAAAAGGAGCAGATAAAATTCTTCTTCCCGGTGTAGGTGCCTTCGAGGATGCCGCAAAAAAGCTCAGGGATACGGGCCTTAGCGAGGTTGTTATCTCTCAGGTTAAGGAGGGTAAGCCTCTTCTGGGGATTTGTCTTGGTATGCAGCTGCTTTTTGAAAGAAGCTTTGAATTCGGCTGTCACGAGGGCCTTGGGCTTATCCCCGGTGACATAGTTCCCTTTGAGGGGAAAATTGATAAGTCCCTTAAAATTCCCGAAATCGGGTGGAATCAGCTGACGCTCAATAAAGAATCGCCCTTATATAAGGATTTTTCCGGCGGTGAATTCGTTTATTTTGTCCATTCATATTATGCCGAATGCGACAGAAATTACGTTTCCGCATTTTCCGAATATGACGTTGTTTTCCCTGCATCCGTTGAATATGAAAACGTTTTCGGCTGTCAGTTCCATCCCGAAAAAAGCGGAAAAACTGGACTTAAAATTCTTGAGAATTTCTGTAAGGCAGGGGATATATTATGATAATTTTACCTGCAATAGATTTATATGATAAAAAAGCGGTGCGCCTTTATAAGGGGGACTATGCGCAGATGACCGTCTATTCCGAAAACCCCGTTGAAATTGCGCAGGATTTCAGGAATAAGGGAGCTCAGTTTATTCACCTTGTTGATCTTGAGGGGGCAAAGGACGGCACAACTCCCAACTTGTCCGTTGTAGAGAAAATTGTAAAGGAAACAGGGCTTAAGGCAGAAATCGGCGGCGGTATCAGAAGCCGTGAAACTCTCAGGAAGTATATTGATGCAGGTATTTCCCGTGTTATTTTAGGTACTGCAGCCGTTACTGACCGCGAGTTTCTTTTGTGGGCAGTAGAAAATTATGGTGAAAAAATTGCCGTAGGTGCCGACATTAAGGACGGCTTCGTTGCAATTAAGGGCTGGGTGGAAAAATCACAGATTACCTGCGAGGATTTCTTTGCCGATATGGAAAAAATCGGTGTAAAAACAATTATCTGTACCGATATCTCAAAGGACGGTGCAATGCAGGGCACAAACCGTGAGCTTTATAAGAGCCTGTCCCAAAAATTCAGTATAGATATCGTGGCTTCGGGCGGAGTCAGCTCCCTTGAAGACATAAAGGCTTTAAGGGAAATGAAGCTTTACGGTGCCATTGTCGGTAAGGCTTATTATATCGGTGCAATTGACCTTGAGGAAGCAATCGTGCTTGCCCGGTAAAGGAGAAAATATGATAACTAAAAGAATTATTCCCTGCCTTGACGTGAAGGACGGCAGGGTAGTGAAGGGTGTAAATTTCAAGTCGCTTTCCGATGTTAACGACCCCGTAGAGCTTGCCTCATTTTACAGCGACTGCGGTGCGGACGAGCTTGTTTTTTACGATTTAACAGCCTCGGCAGAGGGCAGACAGTTGTTTACGGATATTCTGCAGAGGGTAGCCTCCACCGTGTTCATTCCTCTTACCGTTGGCGGAGGAATAAATACCGTAGCAGATTTTGACAGAGTGTTAAAATCGGGTGCCGATAAGGTAAGTGTAAATTCGGGTGCCATAAGAAATCCGGAGCTCATAAGAGAAGCAGCCCGTCTTTACGGCAGCCAGTGTGTGGTAATTTCTGCTGATGTAAAGCGTGTTGACGGTGTGTTCCGAGTTTTTTCAAAGGGCGGAAGAGAGCAGACTGACCTTGAGGCAATTGAATGGATAAAGCGCTGTGTTGATATGGGTGCAGGTGAGGTAGTGCTAAATTCCATTGATACGGACGGTGTGAAAAAAGGCTTTGATATAGAAATGCTTGAAGCCGTTTGCAATGCCGTAAATGTTCCCGTAATTGCATCGGGCGGTGCCGGATGTATGAATGACTTTGTTGAGCTTTTTAAAAGGGTTCCCAGAGTTGATGCAGGTCTTGCCGCATCAGTTTTCCATTTCGGTGAAATTGCAATAGCTGACTTAAAGGCTGAGCTTAAAAAGAATGATATCAGAGTGAGGATATAAAAATGCTTGATATAAATGAACTTAAATTTGATGAAAAGGGACTTATCCCCGCAATTGTGGTTGATGCCTGGACAAAGAAGGTGCTGACCCTTGCCTATATGAACCGCGAAAGTCTTGAAATTTCTCTTGAAAGGGGGCTTACCTGCTTCTACAGCCGTTCAAGAAATGAATTATGGCTTAAAGGTGAAACCAGCGGAAATTATCAGCACATTGTTTCAATTACAGCAGACTGCGATAACGATGCTCTTGTGGTTGTTGTTGAAAAGGACGGTCCCGCCTGCCATACGGGTACGGATTCCTGCTTCACAAAGGAAGTTTATCAGAGTGACGAAAAACACGAGTTTACCGTAAACGGACTCTATGAGCTTCTTGAGGGCAGAAAAAACGATATGCCCGAGGGCTCCTACACAACCTACCTTTTCAGCAAGGGCACGGATAAGATTCTCAAGAAAATCGGCGAGGAATGTACAGAGGTAATCATTGCAGGCAAGGCTGACGATAAGGCTGAAACCGTCTATGAAATTGCCGACCTTATGTATCACACCATGGTGCTTATGGTGAATATGGGCATATCCGTTGATGATATACAGAAGGAGCTCGCCTCCCGCCATATCATCGACCACAAGGTCAAGCAGGAAAAAATGACAGGTGATAATAAATAAAAAGCGTATATAAAAAATCCCGTGAAATCCGAAAAGATTTCACGGGTAATTTATTATGGCTCAGTATTTATATTGAATTCAGAATTTCTGCAATTCTGTAAGTTATTTCTTCAAATGACAAAGAAACATCATTCAATACGAAAGTGTCTGTATCTGTTTTTACCATAATTTTTTTAGGTTTTATTATTATAAAAACGTCGTCCTTATTATTTTTCATTATTACGCGGTAACGGACACTCAGCTTTTTGTCATTATCACGGCCAATACCTTTAACCTGCGTTTTTGTCTGTGACAGAAGCAATTTCCGGAATTCCTCGGTGTTATCACAAAAGGCCTGATATAAAAGTAAAGAATATGTGTTGCTTCTGTTAAAAATATGATAAAGCGCTTCGATTTTTATGATTGAAAAATCTGTTATCGCGAATGTGAGCAAAAAGCATATAAGACCTGTAATGCAGTGTCTGTAATGTCCTGTTATAAGACCGACAATTACAACTATTAACGCCACATACTGCAGGATAATCTCAAATTTTCTTTTTGATTTTGATATGTATATCTGTCCCTTTTGGCGTGTGGGCTCTTCATCTTCTTGTGTCCATATTATGTGGTCGGAAAACATACGGTTAGTATTGTGATAGTATTCTTTATAAAAATCAATTCTTTTCAAACAAATCAACCGCCTTTTGCTGTATGATTTTTTTCGAAATATAAAACTTACCTGCAATTCAAGTATATTACAGTTTTGATTTGAATTCAATAAAATTCTTACATTACAATCAGAAAACTGAATGTTGGTTATCCGAATCCACTCAACCAAGAAAAACATAAAACCCGGCCCGCTGACGAAATCATAGATTTCTGGCGTGTACCCGGAACCTTGTTATTCGCATTGCTCATAATATATGTCGCCTCACCCGCTTGCAGGACATTGATATGCGCCTTATTTTTATTTTTCTGCGCCTCGCTGCCTCTCAGGACGCGGACCGCTCTCTTTGCCTTTTTGTTACATAAAGAGTATCTTCCGAACACAAGAAAGTACTGTTCGCCACACTACTAGCAGAAGGCAAACTGTGGCAGTAGCTCGCTGATATTGACTACCGGGGACAACAGATGTCAGACACACTTGTGGCGCAAATGAAAGAAGCTGAAGATATCACTAAGCAGCTGAAAGAGGATAAGTAAATTGAGTGGGTGCAAGCATATTTTACATTCATTCACAGGCAAGTAAAATTGTAGAAAATGAGATGGTTTTTCACATAAAAAAGAAATAGTGTAGTGGTTTTTCACTACACTATTTTGCTGTTTAAGTAATTTTTTGCGTTTTCAAATAATTCGGAACGGTTGTTGATGTTAAGCTTTTTGAAAATGCTTGATGTATGTTTTTTGATTGTGCTTTCTGTTACAAAAAGCTCATCGGCAATATCTTTTCGCTTTTTGTTCTGCATAATGAGAGTTAAAACCTCTTTTTCGCGTTGAGAAAGAGAACGGATATCATCCCAGTTTTCAAAAATAACATCAATCTGATTTTGCTCAAAATACCTGATATTTGCTGTTTGTTCGTCAGAAGCAGCTTGTTCTGTTTCGGGTTGAATTACAACAGCTTCAGAAGAAATTCCTTGAGTATCTGCAAGACCGTAATCCTGTAAAATGCCGTAAAGGAATAATATCAACCCTTCGGTAATGATATAAGATACGGACATAAACTCAAATCCTGCTTTTATTGTGTTTTCAATAAGCCATATTACAATGTTACCGATAACAACAAAGGCAAGAAAAACAGAATGCTTTATTGATATAACCGTTTTTTTTACTGCTGTGTATACGATAATTGCAATCATTGCAGAAAAGTAAGCAAACAGAAAGATTTTATAAAAGTTATGTAAAGGACCGTAATCTTTAACAAGAGTACCGACCCCGTTTATGATTTCAAAAGAAACGTTTTTATAATAAATCGGTAACCATCCGCCACTTGAAGCAATGAAAAACATTATCATATTGATACCGATTAATATGCGTGGTAACCATTTTGGAAAGGCAAATCTTGACAGATTCATAATCATCATAAGAATAGAAAACGGCAGGAATATGCATCCGAGGTACGCAATTCTGTTTGCCCATAAGGCAAAATCAAGATTTTTTGATACAGAGAGAAGAAAATAGCCTAAATCACATACTGCCACACAAACAAAAAGAAGCAGTAGCCAGATATCGCGCTTTCTGTCAATAAAAAAATATGTCGCAATCATCAAAAGAGAAATAACAAAAATAATACCGTAAAGTGTAGTCATATTATTCCTCCTTTGCTGCCTTGATTTCTATTCCGCTTCGCATACAGAATGAATAGAATTTGCCCACCATTGCAAGATGCGGTGTTCTGTTTTCTCGTTCCCAACGGCTGACGGTTGCATAGGAAATGCCGATTTCATTTGCAAGCTCAGTCTGTGTCAGCTGTAAAAGAATGCGAACTGTTTTAACCTGCTCAGGAAAGCTTAAGTTTTTTATATCAAGCTTCATAGTTTAACTCCATAACTTTATATATCATAATATAGCATAATTTGAATTTTATGTCAATTTATGTGTTAAATTGTTTTTTTATTTGTTTATATAAAATGCACAAATGAAAAGTTCGTTTTTTGACATGGTAGCCCTAAAGGTAGCCTTCTTTTAAGGAAAGTAACCTTCAGGGCTACTTATTTTAACAGTTTTTAACTATTAAAATTATGTTGTAAGTACTTAAATAAGGAGGTAGTTAAAAATGCTGAAAGCTGTAACAAAAAGATTTGCCGACAAATCAACAATAAAACAATTTGAGTTTGAGTTTTATTGCGATTGTTGCGGTAAACCGATAAAAACAGATGTTCACGAATTTGTTTCAGGTTTCAAAGATAAAAAGTTTTTAAGTAATGATGAACGGGAAGCAAGAGCAATCATTTACGCAAATGACCACGGAAAGGCTTATGAACGTGCAAACAATGAAGTACGTCTTGAGCTTAATAAATGTGAAATCTGCGGAAATATGGTTTGTGAAGAATGTACAGTATACGGAGTGGACCTTCAAGGAGGACTATGCTGCAAAAAATGTACAGGAAATGAAGTGAACTGATATGAAAAACATAAAAAAGCTTACGATTTTACATTCAAACGATTTACACGGTGATTTTCTGACTGAAGAAATTGACAACAGCCTTGTGGGCGGTGTGTCGATGCTTTCGGGGTATGTCAACAAGGTAAGAAACGAAGAAAAGAATACTATTTACTGCGTTGCAGGCGATATGTTCAGAGGATCGGTCATCGACTCGGAATTTCAGGGTGTTTCAACAATTGAGATAATGAATATGCTCTCGCCTGATGTGGTTACTATCGGTAATCACGAAACCGATTACGGTGTTGCGCATCTTCTTTTTATTGAAAAATGTGCGAAGTTTCCTATTATTAACGCAAACCTGCATATTAAAACAAACGGTGCAAGACTGTTCAAGTCACATTATATAGCTGAAATTGACGGGATGAAAATTCTGTTCATCGGTCTTATTACTGAAGAGGTTCTTTCTCAGACAAAAAATGACGGCATTATCGGTTCATTCGTTGATATTAACGAGGCTGCAACAGAAGTCGGTAATATCTGCAATTCCTACAATGCTATAGACATTGACTTTACTGTTCTGCTGACTCATATAGGCTTTGAGGAAGACAAAAAACTGGCTGCAGTTCTTGATCCTGCCTGGGGTGTTGATATTATTATCGGCGGACATTCGCATACTTATATTGATGAGCCTGCTGTTGTTAATAATATAGTTATTGTTCAGGCAGGCACCGGTACGGATCAAATAGGCAGATTTGATATTATGGTTGATACGGATAATAACTGTATTGACAGTTTTGACTGGCAGACGGTTCCTATTAATGCAGAGCATTGCCCGAGGGATGATGATCTCGAAAACATACTCAGACACTATAAACAGCAGACGGATGAAAAGTACAGCAGGCTTGTCACCAGATTCAAAAAAACTCTTACGCATCCGTGCAGAACTCAGGAAACAGCTCTCGGCGGCTTGTTTGCTGATATGTTGCGTGAGTCTCTCGGACTTGATATTATGCTTTTGGGCTCAGGCAGTGTGAGAAGCGATCAGCTGGGACCGATTGTTCTTTTTTCAGACCTCTGCGAATGCTTCCCGTATGATGATTCTGTTTATATGCTCAAGGTTACAGGCGCACAATTAAAACGAATGATTAAACATATGGTTCGTGATGAAGTATGGGAAGGTGCTCATTGTGAGTTTTATCAGCTTTCAGAGGGTGTAAGTATCGAGTACGACAGAGCAACACATACATTTATCCGCTTTGACTTTAACGGTGAAGCAGTCCATGAACAAAAAATATATAAAATAGGTCTTCAGAGATTCCATTTTAATAACTTTGAAGAATTCTTTTCAATTTCGCTTGATGATGTTTTGCGCAACGGAAAGCCATTGGTAGTTGCAACCTCCTGCAGCAGTATTTTTGATGAATATCTTTCAAGTCATCAGAATCTTGACCGAGAAATTTCCGGCAGACTTATTGTAAGGTAATCACAGAAGAAGTAATAAGCATTTATAAAAAAGATTCTGAAAGGAGAAATAATTATGGGACTTATTAAAGCCGGAATCGGGGCACTCGGAGGCGTTTTGTCCGATCAATGGAAAGAATTTTTTACCTGCGATTCCATAAGCGACGATGTACTTGTAGTAAAAGGACAGAAGAATGTATCGGGCAGAAGCTCGAACACAAAGGGCAGTGATAATGTTATCACATCGGGCTCGGGTATCGTTGTCGCAGACGGTCAGTGTATGATCATCGTCGAGCAGGGCAAGGTAGTCGAGGTCTGTGCAGAGCCCGGACAGTTCACTTATGATGCTTCAACGGAGCCTTCAATCTTCTCAGGCTCATTCGGAGAAAGCCTCAAGGAA
>JAZSIM010000024.1:0-4402 GCA_045533835.1 Acutalibacteraceae bacterium | reverse complement strand
AGATGAACAAGGAGCTGGGCCGCGACACCACCGAATAACATTCGATGTCACCCTGTCCGTCTTCCGGTAGGGTGACATTGACCCCCATATCAACCCCACAGTAAGGAGAAAACTGAATGAGAACTGTATTGAATCTGAACGAAAACTGGCTGTTTGCCAAGGACACCACCGACATCACCTGCCGGGAGGGTGTCACTGTCAACCTGCCCCACACCTGGAATGCCGAGGACGGCTTCGACGGTGGCAACGACTACTTCCGTGGTGCCTGCCTGTATGTCAAGACCCTGAAAAAGTCTGAGCTGCCTGCTTCCGACCTGTATTATCTGGAGTTCCGGGGTGCCAACTCCTCTGCTCAGGTGTATGTAAACGGCAAGCAGCTGGCAGAGCATCACGGCGGCTACTCCACCTGGAGAGTGAACATCACCGAAGCACTCACGGAAAACACCGAGATCGCAGTGGTGGTGGACAACGCTCCCAACGAGACGGTGTATCCCCAGATGGCAGACTTCACCTTCTACGGCGGTATTTACAGAGATGTAAACCTTATCTCCGTCAATAAGGAGCATTTTGACCTTGACTACTACGGCACTCCCGGTATCAAGGTTACTCCCGAAAAGGACGGGGACAAGTGGGAAATTGAGGTTGAAGCCTTCTGCGAGGGCGAGGTAAGATTCTCTGTCTTCGATGCCGAGGGTAACAAAATTGCCGAAAAGACTGAAAAGGGCAAGAATCCCGAGGCAGAATTTGAATTTGACACAGTTCACCTCTGGGACGGTATCGCTGATCCCTACCTTTACACGGCAGAGGCAGTTCTCATTGCCGACGGTGAGGAAAAGGACAGAGTAACAGCACGCTTCGGCTGCCGTACCTTCTCCGTTGACCCCGAAAAGGGCTTCTTCCTTAACGGCAGAAGCTATCCTCTTCGCGGTGTGTCCCGCCATCAGGACCGCCCCGGTATCGGTAATGCTCTTCTTCCCGAGCATCACAGGGAGGACATCGACCTTATCCTTGAGGTAGGTGCCACCACAATCCGTCTTGCTCATTATCAGCATTCTCAGGTCTTCTATGACCTCTGCGACGAAAAGGGTCTTGTTCTCTGGGCTGAGATTCCCTATATTTCAAAGCATATGAAGAACGGTATCGACAACACCATGTCACAGATGACCGAGCTTATAACTCAGAACTATAACCATCCCTCAATTTTTGTATGGGGTCTTTCCAACGAAATTTCAATGGGCGGTGCGGCTGACGAAAGCCTGCTTAAAAACCACCGTATGCTCAATGACCTCTGCCATAAGATGGATAAAACCCGTCCTACGGTTGTGGCTGCCGTTACAATGGCTGAAATTGACAGCGAATACGTTCAGATGCCCGACCTTATTTCCTATAACCACTACTTCGGCTGGTACGGCGGTACCACCGATATGAACGGTCCCTGGTTTGACGATTTCCACAAGAAGTACCCGAATCGCTGCATCGGTATCAGCGAATACGGCTGTGAGGCTCTCAACTGGCACACCTCAAAGCCCACTCAGGGTGACTATACGGAGGAATATCAGTCCTTCTATCACGAGGAGCTTATAAAGCAGATTATTGAACGTCCTTATCTGTGGGCTACCCACGTATGGAATATGTTCGACTTCGCAGCCGATGCCAGAAGCGAGGGCGGTGAGGACGGCATGAACCACAAGGGTCTTGTCACCTTCGACAGAAAGTATAAGAAGGACTCCTTCTATGCCTATAAGGCATGGCTCAACCCCGAAAAAATGGTGCATATCTGCTCCAAGAGATATATTGACCGTGTTGAGGACGAAACAAGAGTCACCGTTTACTCCAACTGCGATGAGGTTGAGCTTTTTGCAAACGGCGTTTCAGTAGGTAAGCAGAAGAAAGGTAAGTATCCCTTCTTCTACTTCACCGTGAAGAATGCGGGTGAAACCACCCTTAAGGCTGTTGCGGGTGAGCTTTCCGACGAAGCAGTTATCAGAAAGGTAAGTGAGCCCAACCCCGACTACATCCTTAAGGAGGAGGGCGCGGTTATCAACTGGTTTGAGATTGACGCTCCCGACGGCTATCTCTCAATCAACGATCCCTTGGGTGACATCTGGGCAACCGCAAAGGGTAAAGCTGTCCTTATAAGCACCGTTCTCGGACTCATAAAGAAAATGAAGGCAAAGAAGGCTCAGGGCGGCAAGGCTGAGGTCGCAGGCTTCGATACCGAGGGCATGAAGGTTTCAAAGGGTATGATCAACAAAACCACCATCGGTATGCTTATGGGCTTCTCCATCAAGCGCGTATGTATGATGGCAAAGGGCATCTTCACCAAGGAGGAGCTCCTCGCAATCAACAAGAAGCTCAACAAAATCAAGAAGAAATAAAACTGCATAAAGCACATAAAAATACACCTGCCGAAGTAATCCGGCAGGTGATTTTTGTTAGGGTAGGGGAGGGGTTCCCCCTCCCGAAATTGTATATTTTTGTAATAACAAAAACATAAAAAGGGCGGGGTTGCCCCGCCCGCTTCTCAGCTTCTGTAATTTTTTTGTAAAAAGCAAGAACCCGATTGAACGGGAGGGGAGACCCCTCCCCTACGGTTTAATTTCCTGCTCAGGGTAGGGGCGGGGTTGCCCCGCCCGCCTCGTATCTTCTGTAATTTTTTTTGTAAAAAAAGAACACATTTGAACGGGAGGGGAGACCCCTCCCCTACGCATCGATTTCTTGTCCGGAATTATTCTGCCTTCAGGTTTTCTGCACGTCTTTCTTCACGCATTACGGCTAATTCCTCGTACATTTTTGTCTTCTTTTCGCCCTCTATATCGTAGGCGAACTTAAGAACAACAGCCTTGAGGAGGTTTGCGAGAGCGTAGCCGAATACTAAGAATGCAAGGAGCCACAGGCAGGTGTCCCAATAGGTATCCTTTGCCTTCATGGTTTCAAGCAGGTTATCGATGTTGGAGGATTCATAGCCTATCCAGAAGAGCATATAGGGGATAAGAAGCTCTCTTAAATAGTTGAGCACGTTGTTTATCCAGCCGGGGATTGTGCCGTGGATAGCCTCAAGTCTTTCACCCGTCTGCCACTCGAGATAGTCGTTGAATTCAACGTTGAAGTGGGAGTTTGAAAGCTCCTGAAGACCGACACCGATACCGAAGAGGAAGTAGAAGATATAGAAGAGAATTCCGAATTCACGGGAAGCGAAAACTATGGCGAAGATAATTGCAGCCACGGTAATGGAGTAAATACCGCAGAACTTAAGAATCTTCGTGGGCTCGAATTTCTTTGAAATTCTGGTACAGATTGCAATACCTACAACGGTGCCGACAGCCGTGGGAAGCGTAAGAAGAAGATTCTTGGAGGAGCCTACGGTGATGGCTGCAAGGAAGGTGGACATCTTGCCGAGCATGGCAAGGATGTTTACCCACTGAATGTAGTAATATGCACGGTAGTTTCTGTACTTGAAAAGGGAGAAAAGAGCGCCCGTAATCTTAACCTTTTCCTTCTTCGGAAGCTCGATTCTTTCACGGCAGAAGAGTGCGCACATTGTGTTGCCTATTGCCGTAATCAGGGCTGCAACAACTGCAAGGGACATATACATAGCACGCTTGTTGTCGCTGAATTCACCGAAAATGAAGGTGTAGAGATAAGCACCGCCGTAGCCGAGGTAGTAGGCGAACTGCCAGGCTGTGGTAATCAGCTTCTTCTCCTTGAAGTTGGGGGAGATAACCTGAGGAATGTTACCGCCGAGTCCGTTGAAGGCGTTGAAGAAGGTTGAAAGGATAGCAAGAATGTACTTGAAGAGAATCATACCCTGCTTATCGAAATCCGTGGGTACAACGTAGTTGAGAATTGTAAGAGTGAACACGGGAACAAGGCAGATGAGATACCACTGACGGTATCTGCCCCACTTGGATTTCCATTTGTGGGCAACAATTGCAACAATAAGACCCACAGCGTACGAAAGCACCGTGGTGATTGTTGTCTGAACTGCGTTGATGTCGGCAATTTCGTCACTGCCCACATTGATGGAGCCGTAGTACACCTCGTAGGCAAAGGTGCTGGCAAGACCGCTGAGTGTGCTTACAAGAATCGAGCCGATTCGTGCAAGGCAGATGCTTATGTACTCAATGAGAGTGACGTTGCGCTGTAATTCCAGCGGTGTTTTCGGGTCAATATTCTTGCCCCAGGATAACATTTCTTTTAACTTTGTCATATTTTTCTCCTCCGATAAATCATAATTTAGCCGCCTTTGGCTGCTAAATTATGATAGTGATATCGACAACTTTGTTGTCGGTGATATCCGTCTGCGACGGGTGATATTCATTCCTTCGGAATGAGTGATATATTTGCCTTTCGGCAAATGTTTCGGAAGGTCTTCGCCCTTGATTATATTATTAGAGCGAAG